>JBBQTF010000015.1:0-83648 GCA_038234675.1 Steroidobacterales bacterium | reverse complement strand
TCCTGACCGCCACTCGTGACGCTGCAGCGGCCAAACGTTTCTTTCGCACGGCATTGGCGCACTCAAGCAATTGGATGCCGCGAGTGATCAACGTCGATAAGAACCGCGCTTTTCCGGTGGCGGTCAAGGACCTCAAGCCGGAAGACACTATCCGGCGACGTTGTCGGTTGCGTCAGTGCAAATGCCGGAACAAAATCAGACAACGGACAAAGTGATCAGACCCATACCCGTAACCATCCTCGCAGGAGGCTTTTCCAGAATGGCGTCAGGCGCGTGCGGTAGTAGGCGTCCGCCGCCTTCTTGATCGCATCACTCTGGGTCGGATAGGCGTGGATGACGCGGGTCAGAGTGCGCAGGCCGATCCCTGCAACCATCGCCAGAGTGATCTCGTTGATCATCTCGCCGGCGTGACGGGCGACGATCGTCGCACCCAGAATCCGGTCGGTGCCCTCTTTGACGTGGATTTTGACGAAGCCCGCTTCCTCGCCGTCGGCGATCGCGCGATCCACGTCGTGCATCGGGATTGTGAAAGTCTTGACCGAGATGTCCTTGTTGTGTGCCTGCCGCACATAGAGGCCGACATGGGCAATCTCCGGATCGGTGTAGGTGCACCAGGGAATCGTCAGTGCACTCAGCCGCTGACGTCCGTGGAACAGCGCGTTTCGAACCACGATGCGCGCCGATGCGTCGGCGGTATGGGTGAACTTGTGCTCCAAGCAGACATCGCCGGCGGCATAGATGCGCGCACTAGTAGTCCGTAGGTAGTCGTCGACCCGTATTCCGCCCGTGTTGTTGTAATCGACGCCCGCAGCCTCCAGATTCAGACCGTCGACATTTGGCACCCGGCCGGTGCCCGTGAGTATGGCGTCGACTACGACCGTGCTTTTGTAGTCGTCGCTGACCAGATCGACGAGCTTCTGCCCGCCTTCGACGCGCACGTTGACGGCGCGGGTGTTGAGCCGCACCTCGATGCCGTCGCGGGCGAAGGCGTCAGACAGGATCTGCGCGGCGTCGCGCTCCTCGTGGGGAAGGAAGAGCGGCCAGCTCTGCGCAATGATGGTTTGTGCGCCGAAGCGGCAGAACGCCTGCGCCAGTTCGCAGCCGAGCGGACCGCCGCCGATGACCAGCAGGCGGCGCGGCAGTTCGGTCAGGTCGAAGACGTTTTCGTTGGTCAGGTAGCCGGCTTCGACGAGCCCGGGAATCGAAGGCGTGTCGGGACGCGAGCCCGTCGCGATCATTGCCGTCTTGAAGCGCAGGGTCGTGCCGTCAACCGTCAGCGCCTCGGTTCCAGTAAAGCAGGTCTCGCCGAAGAACACATCTACGCCGGCTTCAGTCAGCCGGCGCACCGAGTCGGCGCGGCTGATGCGGGCGCGAATGCTGCGCATGCGCTGCATCACGGCGGAAAAGTCAACGCGGATATCGCCTGGGATCTGTGCGCCATACTGCGAGGCATGGCGCATCTCGGCATACAGCCGCGACGTGCGAATAATCGCCTTAGATGGCACGCAGCCCATATTCAGGCAGTCGCCGCCGAGCAGATGACGCTCTATCAACGCGACCTTCGCGCCCAATGCCGCGGCGGCGTGTGCCGCCACCAGTCCCGCCGTGCCCGCCCCGATGACCACCAAGCTGTAACGGGCGGCCGGCACCGGATTGCGCCATCCGTCGGGACGCACATTGTTCCGCCGTTCGCGCTCAGCCGCGTCCAGCGGGGTCAAGGAGGTTGGACTATTGCGCGTGGGCATTAGCATGCTCCTTGTTTGACGCGCGTCGCGACAGCCAGCTGCCACGGAATCCCGCGCGGGACAATCCGGTGCGGATCGGACCACAGTTCCGCATCAGTTGCCAGACCAGTTGGGTGCGGTGATTTTCAATCATCAACAGCACGATGCCCTGATCGAGCCCGAAGTGCCCGGCCGAGACCCAGGCGCGCCGATCAGCGCGGGCGAGGGTTGGATTGAAGCCGCTGGCGTATTGTAGGTCGGACAGCATTTCCGGATAGCGATCAAGCATGACGCTTGCGGTGCGCAGGACGATGTCGGGCGCGAACGGCAGCGATGCCACCGCCGCCCATCCGCTCAAGGTTCCGTCATCAGGCCCGTAGGGAACGCCCCGCGCGGCGTAACCGAACAAGCGGCGTGGTTCGTCAGCCAGTTCCGGTTCCTGCTGGCTCGGGCCATCGCAGGCGGTCACGCCCCAGCATGATTCGTCATAACCGGCGAACCGATGCGGGTTGCGCTGCGCGTATTCGCGCTGAACCTCGGTTGCTCGCCGGCTGTTCTCGAAATAGTCACAGTGCTTCTCACGCATGAAACGATCCTGGATGCCGCGAAAATCGATCCAGGCGTGCGAGAACTGATGAATGAACAGCGGCCCCGCATACAGAAAATCGTAGCCGTATAAATTTTCCCACTGGTAGGTCGCGGTCCAGGCCTCGAAGCTGTCGCTCGCAATCGGATGCGTCGGCGAACCCAGCGCGAGCACATACAGCACGATGGCCTCGTTGTAACCATCCCAGCCGTAGTTCAGGAATCCGCATTCCGGCTTCCAACCCAGCCGAATGGTCGCCTTGCCGTCCAGCGCCCACGACCAGTCGACGCGACGGTAAAGCGCGTCGACGATTACGCGCAGTTCAATTTCCTCATTCGTTTCGAATTTGAAATAGTTCGCGCCCGTCAGCGCGCCGGCGATCAGCATCGCGGTGTCGATCATCGACAGTTCAGAGCGCCACATGCGAATGCCGGTCTGCATGTCGAGAAAGTGGTAGTAGAAACCTTTGTGGCCGGTTGCCTCCGGGCTGCCGCTTTGATCGCTGTCGCGGAAGAAACGTAGCGTCGCAAGACTGCGTTCGACCGCATCGGCCCGCGTCATCCAGCCTCGCTCCACCGCGACCGGATAGGCCGACAACGCAAATCCAACCACCCCGATGCTGGCCGGCGAGTTGCCGCGCGTGGTGTCGGCGATCAGTCCGTTGGCCGGATTTACCGCATGTAGGAAGTAGCTGAACGCGGCGCGTTGGAGCAGGTCGAGCGCCTGCTCGGTCATTGGTGGCCGGCCGGTCACGGTCACTTGACCGCAGCTCCGATGGATGGCTCGAGGGTAAGTTCCAGCGTGACGGCTGCGATCGCGTGCGGGGGAAGGTCGACGTCGAAGCGGACAGTGCCATCCGTGTAGCGCACACCGAACAACTCCTTCACGAGCTGGGACGCTGCTCCTAGTTCCTCTATTGGCGCGCGGCTCAGATACTCCGGCTCTCCCATCTTGTGCACCTGCTCGAAGATCGCCCAGCGCTCCTGGCGCTCTTCACCAAAGGTGGGCGCGAGATACGCCTTCAAGTCGGCGATGACGCGATCGTTTTCGAGCACCGTGTTACCAACATCGACCAGGAATACGATGGGGCGGGCGGGATGACGCTCTCGCGATATACCCGGGGCTGTTGTCCGGGAAATGGATCCGGATGACTTTGGTTCATGGCTTTGGTTTTATTTTCGGTGAACGCCGGAATCGCGGGGTGCGGCGTCCGACGATGGTTTGATGACCGCCATTTCTAGCGCGTCCAACCCAGCCATTTGCCCATGAGCTTTTTCACCAAGGGCGTGAGGCGGGTTCGGTTGTAGAGGTCGCCGACCTTGCGGATGGCTTCGGCTTGCGTCGGATACGGATGAATGGCCGATCCGATCGTCTTCAAGCCAAGCTTGCCGTTCATCGCCAGCGTGATTTCGGAAATCAGGTCGCCGGCGTGCGCGGACACGATGGTCGCGCCGAGGATTTGGTCGGTGCCCTTGCGCACATGCACGCGCACGAATCCTTTGGTCTCGCCATCGAGAATGGCGCGGTCCACCCCGGCGAGTTGCTGCGTATAGGTGTCCACCTCGATGCCCATTTTCGTCGCGTCCCTTTCGTAAAGGCCAACGTGTGCGAGTTCCGGCGAGGTGTAGGTGGCCCACGGAATGTTCAGCGCACTGACCTTGGCGCGGCCCTTGAAAAGCGCGTTCTGGATCACGATGCGCGCCATGAAGTCCGCCGCATGGGTGAACTGAAACGGCGAGCAAATGTCGCCGCAGGCGAAGATGCGCGGGTTTGCGGTCTGCAAGCGATCGTTCACCTTCACGCCTTTTTTGTCGAAGGCCACGCCGGCCGATTCGAGGCCGAGTTCCTCTACATTGGGAGCACGACCTACGGCGACGAGGAGTTGATCCACCAGCACGTCGTAACCCTGCCCATGTGATTCAACGTGCAGCTGAACGCCGTGGGGGTCGTTGGCCAGATTGAGCTCCTTGCCGCAGCAAAGTAGCTGGACTCCGTCGCGCTTCATTTCGGCCCAGACGTATTCCGCAGCATCCCGATCCTCGCGGGGCAAGATACCATGCTCCGCCTCCACGAGGAAAACTTCCGAACCTAAGCGGGCGAAGCTTTGCGCCATTTCACAGCCGATCGGGCCGGCACCTATAATGCCGAGTCGCTTCGGCAATTCGGCCAGAGAGAACAGCGTTTCGTTCGTCAGGTAAGGAACATCCTGCAACCCTGGAATCGGCGGAGCGGAGGCACGTGCGCCAGTGGCGATGACGGCCTTGGAAAAGCGCAGCGTCTGCCCCGCGACCTCCACGCTGTCCGAACCGGTGAATCTTGCGCCGCCGAGAAAAACATCCACGCCGAGTTCGGTGAAGCGTTGTGCCGAATCATGCGGGCTGATGTCGGCGCGCAGACGGCGCATCCGTTCCATCGCCTTGCCAAAATCCATCCTCACATCGGCGGGAACGTTGACGCCGAACTCCGGCCCATCGCGCACCGCCGCCGCTGCGCGCGCGGCGCGGATGATGGCCTTGGACGGCACGCAGCCGACGTTCAGGCAATCGCCGCCGAGGAAGTGTTTCTCGATGAGCGCGACCTTTGCGCCGAGTCCCGTCGCGCCAATGGCCGACACCAGCCCCGCCGTGCCGCCCCCGATGACGACGAGATTGTAGCGTTCCGCGGACGTCGGGTTTTTCCAATCCAACGGGTGGACATTGGAGACGAGTCTTTGATTGTGACTGTCCCACGGCAGGACGGGCGGTAGCGTTTGTTCGTTCATCGAGAGGGCGCAGCGTGCCGTCAATAAGTCATCTGTTTCGCGAGCGCCTTCTTCGTGAGGTGCGTGACGAAGACGGTGACGGCGACCGTGGCGGCGGACGTTGTCCGCTGAAGTTTCGGAATGTTGTCAGTGGCGGGATTCATGTCGGCTTCTCGAGGGATCAGTTCGGATGGTCGATCATCGACCGGACGCAGTCGGTGCGGTAACGCACGAATCGTGTTCATGACCGTCACCTTTCTCGCGAAGGCGCGTTCCGCTTCCTCGCAGATGGATACGTAGATCTCGAGTACCTTCCAACCGATCCGCGACAACGAGGTGCCGCCGCGCCGGTTGCGCCTGCAAAGGCTTCGACGTGTGGTTCCCGGAAGACGGAATTCGTCGTCTTGGTCAGGTGCCAGTCTCTTGCGTAGGACATGCCGGGCGGCCGGGCGTCTGCGGAGATAGAGCCCGTCGCGCTGATCGCGCGGAGCAGGGCCGACAATCCCATCGCGCTGCGCGGTGACCTTGATCAGCTTCACGTCCTCGCCGATGCCTATGCCCTCGCCGCCCAGCGCCTGCAGCAATAGCCGCGCCAGTTCTGGGTCATCCTTGGCGATGGCTTTTTCGTGATAGAGCACGGTGGCGCGCGAGCCCAGGCGCCGATAGCCCTGCGCCAGCTCCATACCCTGCGCCCCGCCGCCGATGATGAGCAGATGCTCATTGGGGAAGTAGCGTACGCTCCAGCCCGTAGACTTTCGGTAGCGGTGGCGCCGAACCGGTGGCGACAACGAAGCGGCTTGCGCGGATGGTTTTACCGCCGGCCTGAGTCGATGAATCGCGCTTCGGCCTCGATCACTTCGACGCCCATTGTTTTGAAGCGCTCGCGCGAATCGTGCGGCGCAATCGCCGCAATCGCCCCTTGCACGAATCGGCACACGCGTGTGAAAGCCACGCGCGGCTCGGCATCCATGCCATACACGCCCGCCTGGCGCGCGGCCTGCGGTGCGCGCGCAGGCGAGCAACGCCTTGGACGGCACGCAGCCGCCCCACAGACACTCGCCGGCCATGCGCGCGTACTCGATCAGCACCACGCAGGCGCCACATTGCGCGCCGGCAGCGGCCACCGAAAGACCGGCCGAGCCCGCACCGATGACACACAGGTCCGGAGTGCCCACTATTTGTTTGCTTCGCTGTGACCCACCCCGGCTTCAGCGAGCTTTGCCTTCGCTTTGCGCGTGATTAATACGACGGTGATCACGGTGGCCACCAGACCCACCGCGATAAAAATCCATTTGCCGGTCGAGCCGCCGCCGCTTTGCTGGCCCAGCGAACCGATATAAACGTACAGCAGCGAACCTGGCATGATGCCGATGAATGTCGCCAACACGTAACGTTTGAAATCCACATCGGTGACGCCGAACAGATAGTTCTGCAGATTGAATGGCACCAGCGGACTCAGGCGCATCAGGCCGACTATCTTCCAGCCCTCGTCGGTGACCGCCCTGTCCACCGCCTTGAACTTGGGCCGCTTCGAAACCATGGCCTTGACCTTTTCCCGCGCGAGGTAGCGCGCCACCAGAAACGCCAGAGTTGCCCCGATCGTTGCAACGCCAACTACCAGCGGAAATCCCCACAAGCCGAACGAAAGACCCGCAACCAGAGTCAGCGGAGACGCGGGTAAAGCAAGCACAGTCGCCAGTACGTAGACTGCGGCGAACGCGACCACGCCCCAGGGGCCGAGGCTTTTAATCCAGTGTTGAAACGTTTCCGTCCATTCCCTTACCGGCATCAGGAACCACGCGCCGACCAGCGCGCCGACCACCACCACGCCGATGACCCACGGCAGCCACGGCCGCTTGCCGTGTTCGCTACTGGCGTGTTTTCCGGCTGACCGGCTGGGTGCCGCGTGCACCGCGCGCGTCACGGCCGGGCTCCTGCAATGCAAAACACATGGGAAGACGGGGCAACGATCCAAGTTTTCATCGGTTCATCTCCTGATCGAGAGTTGCTCAACGTTCATCCATTACGTCCACCGATTCGAGACGCCGGACGGAAAATATTCTGGCTTGGAAAGTCGCATGGGCAGGTTGCCGCTACGCTGTTGAGTTCGGGCACCACTCGCCGTGCGCCGCTAAAGCGGCTCGACGAGATCGCCGCAACGGCGGCGCCGGCGGTGGCAACGTTGTTGCCTCGGCCCGCACCGAACTGGTGGCCGACGAGACCACCCAGGATTGCGCTCGCAGACGGTAGAACAGAAAAGCCGACAGCGCACTCAGCAAGGGCTATTTCCCAACAAGATTCTCGGCCGCAAATTCCCAGTTGACGAGCTTGTCGAGCACTGCATTCACGTAATCGACGCGTCGATTCTGGTAGTCAAGGTAGTACGCGTGTTCCCACACGTCAATTGTCAGCAGAGCTCTCGATCCGAGAGCCAGTGGCGAATTGGCATCATCTGTCTTCACGATCTTAAGCGTCTGATTGACCTGAACCAACCATGCCCAGCCGCTGCCGAATTCTTCAATTGCAGCTTTCGCCAACTCTTTTTTGCATGCGTCGACGCTGCCGAACGACACTTCAATCAAGCGTTTTAGCGCAGCCGGCGGCTCGCCGCCGCCCTGGGGCTTCATGCTACGCCAGTAAAATGTGTGATTCCATGCTTGCGCCGCGTTGTGGAAGACGGCGATATGATCTGAGTGACCGGCGCTTGCCTCAACGATCTTCTCGAGCGGCAGGTCCGCGAAGTCTGTGCCTACGATGAGTTTGTTCAGGGTGTCGACATAAGTCTTATGATGCTTACCGTAATGAAAGCCAAGTGTATTCGCGGAAATGACGGGCTGCAGCGCGTTCTGCTCATAGGGCAGCACCGGCAGAGTGACAAGTGTGGACGAAATAGTTGCCGCGTTCATTGAGACTCCTGCAATCGCAGTGATGACGCTGACACTGCGGATGGACGCTCTCGAATCCTATCGGCATCCGTCACCAAGCGAAGTAGGCGTATGCTGACGACTGATATTGGAGTTGCAATGTGTCGCGCGTAACGCGATTTCCAGATGATGCGTCCACTGCTATTACTTTTGGAAGGCCGACCAGCGGATTGATCTCTCCGTGCGTTAGCAGACAGACCCGACCCGCCGACTAGCGATACCGTATACGGGTTGGCGACCTGAATACCTCCGAAGTGTCATTGAGGAGTTTGAAAGGCGTCGTTCTCAGCCGTGCGCGATGCCGATCATTCTATGAAAACACTCATTGATGGGTTATATGGGCTGGCCCGAGCGCGTGCTGGTTGATGTGTTTCCCGGATACGCGCCTTTCATTCGCGGCACCCTACACCGTCATCTTTAAAAGATATTGGCACACCGCGGGCGAACATAGTGTGGACGGAGGTGAGACGAAATAATCAAAACATACTACCGGCGCCCAGTAATGCCAGTCGTCGATGCCTTTCTTGGTTTCGGCACTTCCGTTGCCGACGTCCATTGCGCCAGTGGAACTCTTAGCGCGCGCCCCGCAATGGCATCATCGTTCGCTAAGCCTCTCAATATTCGCGGACAAACGCGTGCTTTGATTGCCTCGAAGCTCTCTGGGTCACGAAAAAAAGACGCCACACTAAATGAGGATATCTGAGCGAGTACTTCGACCTCGGCAGGCTTGTCTCGCAACAGCCTTGCAGTTGCGGCGATTCAAAGGCGCGAGCAAAAAAGTGGGTTAACCGCCCCGTTGCCCATCTAAAGCGGTTAGGACGCAGTACAAACCTGGCCGGGCAAGTTAGCCGTACCGGCTCACTTTAATGCGCAGGTTTCCTGAACTTGAGTATGAACTGATCCGTCTTCCCTTGAATGGCCGGATCGAAGGCCTTCAATTCATGGGTATCGGCGGCGTTGTGCAACACGTTGCTCTGCCCCTCGAGCGTGAAGCCTGCGGCCAGCACCTCTTGGATCACCGTGTCCGCGCGAATGCGATGCAAGGTCGCGGTCACATCACTTGGCGCATCCGCTGCGGCAGCGTGATCGATTACGACGTACGTGCCACCTGGCTTGAGGCCGGCCCAGACGGACTTGTTGAACTTCAGAATGTCGAAGCCCTCGGCATTGTGCAGGTCGTGATAATTGTCAGAGGTCCAGACCAAATCGGCATTCTGAGAGACCTCCAGCGCCCGGAATGGCAGCACCTGAACGGTGATGTTGCGGTAACCAGGCTCCGCAGCGATCGCCTTTATCGGCGCTATGCGATCCGGAGAATCGGCGGGCGCATTGGGGGGTAGCGCGGGGACCACGGCGTACAAACGACCCTCCGGACCGATGGCTTTGCTTAACAATCTTGTGTAGTACCCGCCGCCCGGTATCAGTTCAATGACGACGCTCTTGGGCTGTACACCGGCAAAGGCCATGGATTCGGCGGGCTTTCGCCCCGCATCGCGCCGGGTGTCAGCTGCAGGACGCGCCGAGTCAGCTACGGCGGCGGACAGAAATTGTGGGACCGAGTCACTCGCCAGAGCGGCGAGGGAGGCCGGCACTGCCAGCAGCAGCGCAAGAGCGTAAGCAGATTTCATAGAGACCCCTTTATTAGAATGCTTAAGTGTATCGCTCGCGCGATGTCGTGGCGTTGGACAAGTCCGCAGCCAATTGGTTCGCGGAAGTCTTTTCGCTTCACATACGAGTCGAACTTGGTGCGCTTGATGCGCGGCGGGACACGCGGGCGCGTTCCCCTCGATTGGCGCGTGGGCGCCGTCGCGCACTTGAACGGCCTTTCAGCCACCGAGGTTACGGACTGTGGCAATCGGCGGTTAATGGATACGCAACACCACCTTGCCCATTATGTGGCCGGCCGCGATCCGCTCATGTGCTTTCGCCGCGTCGGCGAGCGCATAATCCGCGGCGATGGGCACTCGCAGTTTCGCTGCGATGATGGCGGTATTGAGGCGCTCGAACTCCTGGGGCCCGGCCACCGCATCGTAGCGAATGATCCGATTCCCCTCGTGTGGTTTTGGCACCGGCTCGACACCGCTCGGGTAGGCGACAACACCCCCGGAGCGGAGCGCCGCGGTACAGCGATCCAGCGCACCACCTCCTGCAAGCGCCAGCAGGGCATCGATCCCGTGGGGCGCAAAAGCCCTTGCTGCGGCGGCTATGTCTCCCAGCCGGCCGTCAACAACAGCATCAGCACCCAGGCTGCGCGCCAGACTGGCGCCGTCTTCACCTGATACGGTCGCGAGCACTCGCGCTCCCCGAAGCTTGGCGAACTGAATTGCGAGAGTTCCTACGCCACCCATCGCTCCATGGATGATGACCGTGTCGCCCGATTTCAGGTGCAGAGCGTCATCAACCCCTTGAATAGCGGTCAGCCCAGTCGTGCCAATTGCCCCCGCCTCCTTGAGGGTCAGGTTGCCAGGCACATGTCCCACGTGTTTGGCGGCGACGGCAACGTATTCGGCGTAAAAACCCCCCTTGGGATTGTCAAAGCTATAGGCGTACACTTTATCGCCCACTTTGAAACCCTCAACGGTGGACCCCACTGCCGCGACCAGTCCGGCCCCATCGGTCCCGAGTATCAGGGGCAGATGTCGATGTGCACCGTATACGTCAGGATCCTGGCGAATACTGGCATCCCAGCTCGCGACGCCTACGGTATCCAAAGCAATCAGCACCTCATTGGCGCCGAGCTCCGGAACCGGAACGTTCTGCAACAAAAGCACCTCCGGAGTGCCCCCATGATCAAGGGTCGCCGCGCGCATGGTGGCAGGTATGGCGGTTCGATTTGGCGTATCGGCTCCCGAGCCGACGACAGGCACGCCAATCGCGATCAATGCCAACAGGGCAATCAATGAAATGTGCATGTGTACCTCGCTCTTCCAGGTCATGTCGGGGCGCGTCCAATATCGCCGGTTGTCGCGGTAAGTGGGCAATTATAGCGCTCAGGCGTACCAAGGCTTCGCTGTGCCGCGGGGACACCTTCGCAGGAAAGGGGGAAGGCTGCGCTCCGGGCCCTGCGGGCATAGAATGCGATAAGATCGGGTAGATCATCTCCCGTTTCCAGACCGTTCCTGCCCACCGATGGGTCACTTCTGAGGAGTGTTTCAATGCAGCGCGAATTAGTCGGACTTTTGCTTTCCGCAGCCATCACCGTCCCCGCTTGGGCGGCATTGAAGTCCGGCGACATGGCGCCGGATTTTTCGGCCCAGGCCTCGTTGGCCGGCAAGGCCTTCAGTTACTCATTGGCCGATGCTCTTAAGAAGGGGCCCGTGGTCGTGTATTTCTACCCCTCCGCTTTTACAGAAGGGTGCAATGTGGAAGCGCACACCTTCTCGGAGCGCCGGGGCGAGTTCGATGCTGCCGGGGCGACGATCATTGGAGTCTCGCTCGACAATATCGGCCGGCTCAATGATTTTTCGGCCGATCCTAAATACTGCGCAGGCAAGATTGCCGTGGCCTCTGACGCCGACGGCAAGATTGCGGCCGCTTACAAGTTGAAAGTAGCCAACGCTCCGGCGCCCGTGCCCGATTCTCGCGGCGTTTTGATCAATCACGGTTTCGCGGAACGGACGACATTTGTCGTGACACCGGATGGAAAGATTACCTCCGCCATCGGCGGTGCGACACCCACAGCCAATGTGGAGGCCGCACTCAAGAGCGTTCAGCAGATCGCCAAGAATAGGGCGAAATAGCGTTCTAGCGGGCGATTGACAGATCCTCGCGGTGCGGCCGTGGACGGTCGTCGCGGGTTCCGCAGTCTCGTGCAACTCGCATCGCTTGGGCGCTATCAAAGTTGAGTCTAAGCGGATTTGCTCAGGGCCTCCGCACGCTGTCGTTCCAAATATATTTCCACTGGATCAATCGCGAGGCAAATTGCTCTCTCGCGTCGAATCAGCTAGTGGGGGGAAATTATTGTCCTCGTGTAGATCCGCGCGATGGCTCGCATGGGCTTTCGCTGTTATTTAAGGGCTGCTCAGTGTCGCGCTGGGCTCCAATCCGTACCTCGGTGGGGCCAAATCCGGATCGAGCACCTAAGTGCCCATATTCGATATCGCGGATGCGAACCAAAAGGCCGCCCGTCGCGCACCACTCTCAGCCGTCTCTGCCAACTAAAGTCTCAAGCACGTATCGATTTACGTCTTGTTCAAAAGTATGCGCGCCGGGAACGGTTCGGTACCTCTTGATGAAGCGGAACCCCGACTTTAGGAGAACGTGATTCGGTCCCGGATTTTCCGCATAGGGTTCACAATAAATCCGCCTAAGGCGAAACACGCACGTGAACTCCGCAATCGAGGCCTGGAAATACTGGGTTCCAAGTCCTCCCTTACGTAGGCTTTCGACCCATAGATGCAGGTGGATATAAGCTTCTTCGCCGACCTTGATCTTGTTGATGCTGGAATGACCTACCGGGGTGCCTTCGTGCTCCCACGCCAAATAAGACCGGTCTTTCAACGAATTACTGCGTTGATGATCCAGCAGAACAGATTCCAGCCAGACATCTCGTGTCGGGAATTTCTTTCTGTCGACTCCCATCGCAAGGAGCTGTGTGTCGTCCGCCCCAAAGAAATAGTCGATCATGCGTTCGTAGTCGCGACGGTCCGCGAAGGGCCTTATTTGAATGTGCGAACGTGCCGTATCTTCCATATGGTGGACCTAGGATTGGGCGGATGTGGCATCACCGCAACGTTGCAGTAGGGGGTAGTCGACGATTTTCTGCGGTCGTCGCAGATGAGCCCACATGTAGAAAAAACCATGGGTACCGGTGCGATTGTGCCTCAAGCCACAGTCCTCGATATACAGGTGTGGGGCGCATACACCTTAGCGTCGACGCTCACATAGCGAGCAGTTGTAATCCTGCCGTTGTTTAGACAAGAATGCCGCTATGCCAGTGATGCGTATTGTTCAAGTCAGGCAAGCCGGCGGACCGTTGGAAATAGGCCAGCGAGAAATCCCGACGCCCAGTGCGGGCCAGGTTCGTATCAAGGTACACGCCTGCGGGATCTGCCACAGCGATTCATTCACCAAGGAAGGCACCTTTCCGGGCGTTCAACTGCCGCGGGTGCCTGGACACGAAGTCATCGGCGTCATTGATGCCATGGGCCCGGGTGTTCCTGATTGGCGGGAAGGTCAGCGGGTGGGCGTGGGCTGGCACGGGGGCCATTGCGGTCATTGCCAATCCTGCCGGCGCGGAGATTTCATCACCTGCGCCACGGGCCAGATACCTGGCATCAGCTTTGATGGGGGCTATGCGGAGTACATAGTGGTTCCCTTTTCGGTGCTGGCGTTGGTTCCGGATGCATTGAGTTCCGCGACGGCCGCACCTTTGATGTGTGCTGGTGTGACGACGTTTAATTCGCTTCGCCATAGTGGGGCGGTGGCTGGGGACTTGGTGGCGGTCATCGGCATCGGGGGATTGGGCCATCTCGCCGTGCAATATGCGGCGAAGATGGGTTGCCGTACCGTTGCCATCGCGCGCGGACAGGACAAGGCCGCGCTGGCGCGCAAACTTGGCGCCCACTTCTACATTGACAGCAGTACACAGGACGTGTCGGCGGAATTGAGCAGGCTAGGCGGCGCCAAGGTGATTCTCACGACCGCCACGAGCGGCAAGGCGGCGAGCGTCGCGATTGGGGGATTGGGGATCGATGGCACACTTATTGTGCTGGGCGCGGCTCATGATCCGATCGAAGTGCCTCCCATGAAGATTATTGGCCACCGCAAGGCCGTGAAGGGGTGGCCCTCCGGCACCGCCATGGATTCGCAGGATACGATGAATTTCAGCGCGGCCACAGGCATCGCGCCGATGATTGAGACAATGCCGTTGGAGCGCGCCTCCGAGGCTTACGATCGCATGATGAGCGGCGCGGCCCGCTTTCGGATGGTGTTGACGATGTCCGACTGAGCGTGGTGCTGGCAGTGCCTCTCTTCTCCTTGGATTGGTGGCCCGCACTCGGCCGCGCGCTTGAACTGATGGCGGCCATGAAATGGTTTGCGCCAAAAGCCAGAAACGGTGGCCATTCCTTACCAGCAACAGAGCCCACCTCTCTTGGGGTGCAAAAAAGCCGCTTATGAGCCAGTCGTTGCGCCTTTATTAGCTGAAGGTGTCGAGTGACCGGAAAAACTTTACCCGCAGACACCGTGCCTTTGATGCAGCCACAACCTTTCCCGTTGGATGCTGGAGAAAACCATGGGTGAGTCGGGTGCCGCATCGCCAAAGGAAGCTGTCGGTGTTGCCGGCGATGAACTCGGCTACGGCCTGCGATTCCTGCGCAACCACGGTTGGCGCTTGGTGCTGTGGTTCGCGTGCCTGCTCCTTCCGCTATGGGGGTTTGCCTCGCTGGTCGGTGAGCTGCACGAGAAGGACGTATTCGCATTCGATGCACCGGTGCTGAACATGCTGCATCGCATGGGAACTCCTGCGCTGGATCGCTTTTTCGTTTTTGTGTCCCAGGTGGGCTATCCGTGGGGGGTAGTGCCCCTGGACTTCATCGTGCTGCTGTCACTCGCGTGGCGCAGGCGCTTTCGTGACGGCCTATTCTTTGGCATCGCCGTGATCGGCTCGGCCGTCCTGAATATTGTCGCCAAGAACCATTTCGCGCGCTTGCGCCCGGACCTGTGGTTGTCCATCAGGCCAGAGACCACCTATAGCTTTCCAAGCGGTCACGCGATGGCCTCAGCCACCCTCGGCGTGGCCTTGATCATCTTGCTCTGGCCCACTCGCTGGCGCTGGCCAATGGTGGCCGTTGCCCTCGTATTTGTCGTACTCGTTGGAGCCTCGCGCGTTTACTTGGGTGTGCACTATCCGTCCGATATCCTCGCAGGGTGGTGCGCGGCGGTCGCATGGGTGTTTGGAACCTTCGTCTTGGTGGATCGAAAGGCACCACCGCCGAGCGCACCGAGCGCAGAACCGGCCAAGGACACTGTCGGAAAAGGCTCGGGCCCTAGCGCACATTAATTGGACTGCTTCGGCTTGTTGCCTGCCGCTTACAGTTCACGCTGGGCCAACCGTCGAAAAACTGTCGCATCAACCCTCGGCTTCATCTGGGCTTGGTGCGAGTCCCGTTCACGGGCAGATTGGCTCCCATAGGACCATGCGACTGATGGGCAGAGTTGCATGCACGGCAGATTCGACCGAGCATGGTGGCAATGGACAAACAACGATCCCAGCCAGAGCCGGTGGTCATTCCCTACCAGGACCTCTCGCCCGGGGCTCTCCGCAGCCTGATTGAGCATTTCGTTTTGCGTGAGGGGACGGAGTACGGGCCGGCGGAAGTACCGCTCGAGGTCAAGCACGCACAGGTGATGCGGCTTTTGGCAAAAGGTACCGCGCGAATCGTGTTCAATCCAGTTTTGGACAGTGCAGATATTGAAGTCGTTCAAGTTGGCGGTCGCGCAAGGACTAAGTGACAGGTACGGGACCAGCGCCGAAAATGTGACCGCCGTCGCCTAAACTGTCGCACCGGGCACCGCTGTAGGATGGCGCTACCTCAGATACGCCAAGCACCAGAAGTAGGCCCTTGGTCGGTACCTTCGACTTAAAAAGGTGCCCTTGCTGAGAAGGGTGCCACGCAGTCAAACACTCACGCGACGAATCAACGATCCGGGCCACTCGATTAGTGGCTCGTGCCATCCTGCAGGCTTGGCGCCGCGGGCGCGATTAAGTCGAACATTCGGGTCATAGACGACGACCGGCGGCGCAATGGTTGCCGGCGGTTGCGGAACGAAGAAGCGGCCGGTCAAGTCGATCAATCACCCCGGCCCACCAAGGGCGGGCCGGGGTGAGTAGAGGTCAGGCCTATTTTGGCTTAGTGCCGTTATCCTTGCCTCCCATGCCAGGCTCCTCATGCCGGCCGCCGTAGAGCTGATTCCGGCAGTCTTGCATCATTTCCTCATGGCGATTCATCTTGCCTTCTTTGGGATCGTTCTGACCTTCGTTCTTGGGCTCGTAATTGGGTTGCGTCTTACCGGTTGCCTTGTTGGCCGCCGTCCCCTTTCCGGTGCCCGCGTGTGGCGTGCCAGCCTTCTCTTTGCCCGCTTTTGACTCCATCCTCGCCATGCAATCCTTCCATTGCTCCTTGTGCCCTGCCTGATCCTGAGCCTTATCCATGTTGCCGTGCATGGGAGGCGCCTGCGGGACCGGGGCGACGGGAGGTGCTTGCGCGAAGGTCGGGAGGGCTGCGACCAGGAGGCCGGCCGCACAGGTACGGACAATCTGCAGTCTCATGTTAGTGCTCCATATTGGTGTGGTACGTGAATTTGTCAGGCAGTGCCGGGGCCGACTACGGCGAAACGCCCGGGCTAAACTTTCCCCTGTGTGCACGCCTGGCCTCTGCCTGAATGTGCTCATCATTCTAGACTTTCAGCAGTGCAGTTAGTTTCTATCGATAATTAAGAAACGGCAATGAACTCCCAGAGGGCGGGAACAGGCCCCTGGGAGGTGCCTCCCCACTGCGATCCCACGTGCCCGAGACGGGTGGAACGGGCGATTTCACAGCGCTTTGCCGACAAATGCCGCCAGCTCGGACTTGCCCAAGGTTCCCGCTTTCTGCCCCACGATCGCGCCGCCCTTGTAAAGGATAAGCGTGGGAATGCCACGGACGCCCAGTTTCTGCGCCGTCAAAGGATGGTCGTCGACGTTGACCTTGACCACGCGCAATGAGCCACTGCGCTCTCGGGCAATTTCGTCGATCAGCGGCCCTATCGCGCGGCACGGACCGCACCAGTCCGCCCAGAAATCAACCAAAACAGGCTGCTCAGATTCGAGTACATCGCGCGCAAAGTCAGCGTCGCTGTTATGGATGACATTGGCCGTGCTCATGGGACGCTCCTTGCGCGTTAATGCCTCTGTCGAAGACGTATGGGGGCGCGGCGGCCGTCTTTCAATAACGGAGCGGTTCGAGGACATATCGACTGGTGATAAGGCCATCAACGCCCGTTCGTCAGAGGAAACCCATCGGGCGTATGCTTCGCGCCGAAGTTGCACACGGGGCCAAACGCGAGGAAGGATGAGTAATTACCGCAAGGCATGGGCACTGCTCGCCGTCGTGACGCTCGGGGTGACGGCAGGCGAGCCGGTCGGCGCCTGGGGCCACCAAGGTCATGAGATTATCGGGGCCATCGCCGATAAACTATTGGTCGGCACCGACGCTGAAAAAGAGGTGAGAAGCCTGCTGGGAGAGGAGAGGCTTGCCACGGCAGCGGTCTGGGCCGATTGCGTCAAGGGTGTCGGCAGCAGACCGCCATACAAATATCACTTGAACTCGCGCTACCCCGAGTGCGACCCATTCCAGCAATCCGCGGCGGGCCGGGAGGCCATGGAAGATTACGTCCGGCGCAATGCTATCGGGTGCCACTCTCGTACCGCCGAGGAAGCCTGCCACAAGGCGTATCACTACGCCGACGTGGCTATTGAGCACAACACTTACGACCGGGTGGACGCGGGAACGAGCGATCATGACGTGGTCAGCGCGATCGACGCGGCGATTGCCAAGCTCAAGGGTCAGGCGGTACCCGCCCCCTTTAGCTTCGAGACCAAGGAAGAGGCGTTGCGCGTGCTCGCTCACCTGGTGGGCGACGTGCACCAGCCTCTGCATGTCGGGGCGATCTATCTGGACGCGACCGGACACGAAGTGAATCCTGACGCGGGGAACTTCGATCCTGATTCAAAAACCCGCGGGGGCAATCTTCTCATACACGGCCGGCGCCGCAATCTCCATGCCGAGTGGGATGCGATTCCGCAAAGTCTTCACGCGCCGCGATTTCTGGCTCAGGGTGTGACGCAGGCTAAACTGGTACCGGCGACCGCCGGCCCCGTGTCGGAGTGGGCTCGTGCCTGGGCAAGCGAAACGGTCGGTGTAAGTCGGGCGGCATTTTCCGGTTTGAGTTTCGGCCCTGAACGGAATGAGGGTACCCAGAGCGCGAAGTGGCCTGTTGCGGAGCCGGCGAATTACTCGGCGCACCGTTCCGCGCTCCAGAAAGATCAACTGGTCAGAGCAGGAGCGCGGCTTGCACAACTCCTCGAAGCCGTGTTTCCCTAGACGAGGAGTGCGCGACCTTTAGGATATGAAAAACATCCTCTATTGTGCGGATGGCACCTGGAACGGGCCCGGCCCTCTGGGCACGGTGAACGATATTGATGGCTCTGCCAACGCGACGGGCGAGGGCGCGGTGCGCTCGACTAACGTGTGGAAATTATTTGTCGATCTGGCCGGTACCGTGACTGCCGAGACGGTGGCGTTGCCCAGCGAACAGGAAAAAGTGTTCTCCGGCACCGATGGATTGCCGATCCAGGTCGCCAAGTACATGCACGGTGTAGGCGATTCGTCCAATCTCGCCATCAAGGCACTCGGCGGGCTGTTCGGTGCGGGCGTGATCGTACGGATCGTGCGCGGCTACACCTATATTTCACGCAATTACGAGCCAGGCGATGTCATTCATATCGTGGGATTTTCGCGCGGAGCGTACACGGCGCGCGCCCTCGCAGGAATGATCTGCTCCGTGGGCCTGCTCAACCGCAGCAAATACGATTCGGGGGACAAGTTTAATGCCTACATGCTCGGCATGGGCGCGTGGCTCAAGGCACGCGGCGTGGTATTTGGCGGTGGAGGTCCGGTGTCTCGGTGGCTGACGGGTCTCGTTCACCAAGCGGAACTTCTGGCCTCGCGCCTGCTCTTCTCGCGCGGGGACTTCATCACCGGCGTTCCGATCCAGAGCGTGGCGGTGTGGGATACGGTGGGTTCCCTGGGGCTTCCCCTGTACATTCAGGACAAGCGCAGGGACACGTTCTCGTTTGTCGATACGAAACTGAACCCAAACGTGACCTCGGGATTTCATGCGATGGCCCTGGATGAGCGGCGAAGGGATTTCCCGGTGACCCGCTGGGTCATGCGAAAGGGTGTGGAGGAGGTGTGGTTTTCCGGATGCCATTCTGACGTGGGCGGCGGATACCCCCCGGGCGAGACGGGGCTCTCCGATCTTGCGCTTGCGTGGATGATGGCGCGGCTCCAGGCGCAGGGCGTCACGTTCGCACCGAACTTGCCCGTCAAGCCGGATTTGACGCACTACGCGCAGGATTTTCATACGCCTTGGACTTCTCCGCCCTTTGACATTGATCCAGAGCCACGCGTACCGGTGGCGACGGATGCATTTGATCCCACCGTGCGAAGGCGCTGGGAAGAATGCGCGCCCTATCGCGCAACTTGGGCCGCAGACAGTATTATGGCGAAGGTCATGCAAAGCCTCGATGCGGTGAGCAGTTTGCATGGGTAATTGGGGCGTGGCACTGCCAGAACTCGAAAGAGCACACGCTTGGTTCATCGAAATACAATGAGGGTATTTTATGCCTATCGAAATCAAATGGCTGGCTTGGTCGATTGCTCTGGGACTGGGGTACGTCCTAATTGCGGCGACCTTGGGCACCCATCAAAGGGGGCTTAAATGGAACGCCGGCAACAGGGATGGAGAGCCTACGCCTTTGACGGGCGCGGCGGCGCGCGCGGCGCGCGCCAGTCATAACTTCCTCGAGACCTTTCCATTCTTTGCGGCGGCCGTATTGGCTGTGGTGTTTACGAAGGCCAACACGCCCCACACGGCCCTCGGTGCTGAGCTGTACTTCTGGGCGCGGCTCGCGTATCTGCCGATCTATATCGTCGGGATTCCCTATCTCCGTACGCTGGTCTGGGTCATCTCTTTCTGGGGGCTGCTCCAGGTGCTAGAAGCACTTTGGTAGCAGGGGCGGGGACGAGCGCCCGATGCCTGGGAAGAGGCGGTCCCACGAGATCATCAATAGGAACCAGCTCTAAGGTCTACTCTCCTTGAGGCGTTCCTTCTCTCGACCGGCAAGTAGACGAAGAGAGGCGCATTTGCAGATGCGCGGAAGATTGAGCGTACGGTTAGGCCGCTTGATCCGATAGACGCATTAATGAGCTGGTGGCCTCGTGGGTGCCACCCGCTGGGAATGATCTGCGTGACCGGCCGATCAGCTCGATCACTCATGACCCAATCTTCGAAAAAAGGGCACCGGCGCTGCGGTCAGCGCGTGCTCAAGGCGCCTGCGCCAACGGGGGCCCTGTGTACTCGGCTTCGACAGACACATCGATATCATCGCCGACGCCCATTGTGGTGCCTGGGGCGGGCAGATCAGCGACCATTCCGAATGCTGAACGCTTAAACGAGCCGTGAGCAGAGAATCCGATCCGTGCGTTCGGATCCAATTTGGGCATCCCTGGATAGCCGCCATTGTACTTGGCGGTGAGTGCTACCGGGCGAGTGATGCCGTGCATGGTCAGAGTGCCAGCGATTTCAAATGACTTTGGGCCCGTCATCCGCAACGCATTCGAGCGAAAGACGACGGTCGGGTATTTGGTTACGTCAAGAAATTCAGGTCCCTTCATGATGTCGAGACAAAATTGTGGCGCCGCGTCCATTTCGAACGACGACGCGTCTATGGTGGCCACCAGCGACGAGGCCGGTATGTCATTCGGGTCGAACGTCAATTGCGAATCATAGCGACTGAATCGCGTTGTGTAGGTGGAAAATCCGAGATGACTCGCGCGCAATAGCAAGCTCGCGTGCGCCTTGTCGATATGGTATGCGCCGGCCGGAGGCGCCGTCATAGCTGCGGCGGGCGGTGGTGCTGGGGCGCTCTCCGCCGCGCGAGAAACATCACAAATCGCGATCAGTGCAATCAGTGTGCGCGTGACAGCAAAGCGCTGTGACGTGTTCGCAATCGAATCATTCATACTAAGTTACTCCTTGTATCCGCAGCAGCAGCGGTATCGAACTGCTGCAAGGATGAACGCTGACACAACCGCCGATCGCTAGTGACTGGCGATTGAGGTCAACCCGATAATTCCAACGGCGATCGATGCGGGGTTGCTGCGTCGTGTCTGCCAGCTTCGACCACTACTTTCCCGCAAGTTCCTTTAGCAGGATCTTCCAATGAACAACGTCGTCATCCAACGCCTTGATTGGGAGCCGCTCATCCTTGCCGTGCGCGCGAAAATCCACCGGCACCACAAGCCATGAGCCGCTGGCCCCATAAATGGGTATACCTGCGGTTCTGAATGGACGGGCATCGGTTGCTCCGGTCGACATTTCTGGCGATATCGGCGCGCCCGGATGCAGCGTGTGAACCGCCTTGGTAAAGGCCGCGATCACGTCGGGGCGCAAAGGCGATGATAGGGATGTGCTGTATTTGTCATTCCGTGACACGACGACATCAGCGTCGGCCACAACGCCGGTCAGCACTTTCTGCACTTCATTGGGGTCCACCCCCGGGAAGATGCGGCAGTTGATCATCGCTGTTGCCAGTTGCGGCAAAGCATTGTCAGCGTGGCCAGCGAACAGCCGCGTTGGCACACAGCGCGTCCGGGTCATTCCGACGTCGGTCTCATCGGCCTCAATTACATCGGCGGCGGCACCATCCGCAGGGTTCGCCAGCCAAGCGCGCATCGCATCCCCGAGCGGGCCCTTTTCCTGTTTTTGCCGCTCATTAAAATAGGCCCGCGTGGTCTCGCTCAGCATCGGCTCGAACCTGAATGCCTCGATCTTGTCGAGGGCATGGACAAGACTATAAATGGCGTTGTCCTTGCGTGGCTTGGATGAATGTCCACCCCGGTTATGGACAGTCAGCGTATATCCTGCAAATGTCTTTTCCGCCGTTTGAATCCGGAAACCGGCCGGCCGGCCGTCAGAAAAAAATCCACCGCCGCCACCATCAGCGTTCAGGCCAAATTCAACGTCGAGGCTTGGTTTCCAGTCACTCGCGCCCTTGTTGGCACCCGTGCCGTTGGTTTCCTCATCTCCAGTAAAGAACACCACAATATCGCGTGTTGGTTTGAAGCCAGCCGCTTTAAGGTCGAATATCGCCTGCGTAATGGCCACAAGGCCATCCTTCATGTCAATCGTTCCGCGCCCATAATAATAGCCATCGCGTTCGGTCAGGACGAATGGATCGGTCGTCGAATCCTCGCGTCGGGCTTCCACGACATCCATGTGCCCCATCAACATGATCGGCTTGCTCTTGGTTCCACCAGGGGCCCGCCAGCGCACTATCAAGGCGGCGGTGTTGTCAGTAGCTTTGGAGACTGGATCGGTGCTCTCATAGGGAAGCACTTGAACGTTGTCCGCCGGGAAGCCGGCCCCCTTGTATTGGTCGGCGAGATAACTGGCCAATATTGGGACCTTACCCCGGCCAAATACCGTCGGAATATTGACCAGGTGTTCGAACATGTCGTGGGCGGCCTGATGCCGCTCGGGTGAAACGCTTTCGGTAGGGGCCGGTGCCGTCAAAGCAGGCATTGCCCCTAACAATGCCGCGATCAGAAAACTCATAATGCGCATCATTCATCTCCTCATCCGCCCCATTTGATGGGGTCTCCAAGAATTCCGACAGCCCGCGGGTGACTGCAATGCAGGGGGCTACCTAGCTAAGCAGCATCGGGTAAAGTTTCGGCAATGGCAAGCCGCATGGAGCGCGGCAATCGCCCGTACGCGCGCACGGAAAAACAATAATGCAAATGAGCGACGGCACAGCGCCGCGATCAGCCGATTTTGCCGGATGAACTGGGCGGCCGAATCGGCGGTCAATGCGTAGGACGTCGTGGTTCAGAACCGGTGTAAACCGGACACCCGTGACCGTGACTATTGATGCAGATAGCTTACCGCATCGCCTTGAGCCGGGACGGCGTCGGTTCCCATGACGGCGACGGCAGATGCGCTGATGACATAGAACACGATATTGTTGCTGCCGAACACGGGCTGGCTGACGGTGCCGGTGGCGCGGCCGGAGGCGCTCACAGTGTATGAGCCTGTCAGGGCCCCCGCTGGCGTGGTGGCTGAAATGTTGCCGTTGGCGAAACTGTACTGCGCCGCGACCTTGGGCGAGGAGGGCACCGGATTGAACCAACCTCCGCCCGCAAACGTGCCGTTAACGAGGGCATTGTTGAACGGGACGATATCCTGGGCCTCGAAAGTTCCAAATTGGACGCTTCCCGCCGTGTCGGTCTGTAACAGGAAACCCGCATTTGAGTCGTAGAGGTAAAGCACGTAGTTGTTGGCTTTGGAATTCAGCGTGTAGGTGAGCGTTCCGCGCCCGCTGCTGGCGATGCTGTACACCGCTGGAACGATCTGATCCCCGAACACTACTCCGCCCACGAGCGCGTCCATTTGCAAGTTGAGGGTCCCGCTGGCGGTATTAAAGGCCGAGGACACACCAATCCGAGTATCTGAAAGGGCGGGTGCACCAGGTACAACGCCCCAGGCGCTGAAGACAAAGGGCGAACCTAGGTTCGCGTTGCCATAACGGCCCGCGTTGAGCTGGGCATTGACAAAGCCGCTGAGTATGGCGCCAGACCCCACTGGGTCGATATCGATCGCAAAACCCGCTTCGGGTCGCAGCGCGTAGAACGCCATTTTGAAGGTTTGGCCCCCGATCACCAGTGTGGCGGTCGAACGCGAATAGGCATCGGGCGCCGAGACGCTGCCTGTGAGCGCCCCCGAGGGAGCCACTGTGCCATTGTCATTGATGTCGGCCACCCCGTTGCTGAGCGTTCCGGCGTCTGTAAAGCGCCCGACGATACCCATGCGTTGTCCGTTCAGGTCGGCGCCCGCCACGGCGAATACGTAATCTCCGGTCAGAACGCCGGGATGTATGAAGACAAATCGCCCGGTACCCGAGACTCCATTGCTGTCGCCAGTTTCCGCCAGGCGCCCGCGATCCGCCGGCGAAATTCCCTGGCTGGCGAACATATAGGTCGAAGTACCCGATGCGGTCGTGATGGTGAGTTTCCCGGTGTTGGGAATTGCGCCATTGGTGCAGGTGCCTCCCGTGACCGGTTCGGCCAGGCGTGTTTCGGTCCGGTTCTTATAGTCCACTTCCCCGCTCACCTTGCCGCTGACATCGATGCCAAAAGCGCCGGCCGTGGTCATCGGACCGGTGCTGTCAAAACCGGTAAAGAAGAAATCATAGGTGCCAAACAGGACGCAGCCCGACTGCGTAAGCGGCGTCACATCAAAACTTATAAAGTCCGAGGGCTTGGATCCGGCGGCGGCGTTGGTCACCACGATATTCACCATGCCCTGCTTCGCCACGAGGCTGGCAGGAATCGGGATGGTGACCTGAGTGGAGGACACATAGGTGTAAGTCCCAAGGCTCGTGCCGGCCCAGGTCACGGTGCCTCCGGCAACAAATCCCGAGCCATTCAAAATCAGGGTGAACGCCGGACTCCCGACGGGCACACTCGAGGGAGACAGGGAAGTTAAGGTCGGGCGATTGTCCCCCGGGTGAGTAGGGTTAATGACATCACCCCCGCCGCCTCCACCGCAACTCGCAAGCAGCACGAGCAGTAGCACCGAAGTCGCCGGTATTCTATTTATTAAGGCGAGCAAGGCCCGCTCCCTACCAGAGGTGACAATCATTCCTCAATTCCATGGACTGCCGCGCGGGCGATTCGTTCTGGACCTTGACAGGGAAGCGGTTTGCGACGCCCGCCATTTACACCACTGTGAAGCGAAATTAATGCGCGGTGGGAGTTACAGAGGATCGTTGGACCGCGTATCCGTTTGACATCACACGGGCCTTTTTTTTGAGCCCGCAGCTGAATGGGCGCGTAGGCGACAGGAGCAAGAGGGGGTATCCTCTTGCAGGGGCTGAGAGCCCTCGTCCTCTCGAGCAGGTGTGATGGCCGAAAGTCTCACCAACCGAAGGCTGATCGCAGGCCTGGCGACCGTGGCATTGCTTACCGCCGCCTGCGGGGGTTCGGATAACCCCGGGCCGTCATTGACGCTCACGGGCAGCAACCCGGCCAAGGCCAACGGTGCGAGTCGCACCATTACGCCGCAACTGACATTCGGCGCAAAGTTGGATCCCGCCTCGGTACCCCCGAGACCGTCACTGTTTCCAGCGCGGCGGGCGTTCAGCCCATCACCGTTGCCGCATCCGGCAACGTTGTCAATATCACGCCAAGCGCCATGCTGTTACCCAGCGCCTGGGCATCGCGATATACCCCGCAGAATGGTTGGGCCTCGGCCACGCTGATCGAGGCTAGTCGTTCAGACGTTGCCCAATCGGAGATTGCCTTTGCCCTTGATTCCAGCGGAAATGCCCTGGCTGTGCAAATACACAACGTTGCTAACGGTTATCGCATTTACGCGGAACGGTTTGAATAACGCACGTACCGGATGCGGCAAACCCGGCTGAGATTGCCACGGGCCCGTTGGCCTGAATAATGGGGGTCCCTCGGCAAGGCTGAGATCTGTTGGAACGGCGCAGGCTTGTGCGCTAAGTGCGGCTGACTCATGATGGAGTGAAGCGGGCCCGTCGGTGCCGCACGGGGAGGAGCGCTGACCCGCGCCAACAGCGGGCGGCGAGTCAATGGTTTTCAATTCGCTCACGTTTATCGTGTTCTTTGCATGCGTGCTCGCGGTGCATTCACTGCCGCTGCCCTGGACCGCGAAGAAGATCAACCTTCTCGTCGCGAGTTACCTGTTCTACGCCGCCTGGAACCCGCCGTTTGTGATTCTGCTGTGGGCCTCTACAGTCATCGATTGGTATGCGGCGCAAGGACTGGTCAGGGCACGCCGCGCGGCCACACGACACGCCTGGATGCTGCTGTCGGTGTGCGCGAATCTTGGAATGCTAGGGTTTTTCAAGTATGGGCAGTTCCTGCTCGATAACTTCACCCTCCTGATGTCAGCCATGGGTATTGCCTATCACCCCGCACACTTCGACATCGTGCTGCCGGTCGGAATCTCCTTCTACACCTTCGCCACCATGTCGTACACGCTGGACGTGTATCTGCACCGCGCGGCCCCGGCCCGGAACCTGCTCGACTACGCGCTGTTCGTAACGTTTTTCCCACACCTGGTTGCCGGGCCCATCATGCGCCCCACCGAACTGGTCCCGCAGTTCGCTCAACCTCGCCGCGCCACCGGCGATCAGCTGCTCTATGGGTTGGCGCTCATGACACTGGGCCTTTTCAACAAAGTCGTGCTCGCCGACGCATTCCTGGCCACCGCGGCCGAGCGTGTCTACGACAGCAACAAAATCCCTGGCGCGCTCGACGCCTGGGCAGGCACGCTGGCATTTAGCGGGCAGATCTTCTGCGACTTCGCCGGCTACTCGACGACGGCAATTGGAGCGGCGCTGTGTCTTGGTTTTGCCATGCCCGACAACTTCCGCTTTCCCTATGCCGCCGTGGGATTTTCTGACTTCTGGCGCCGTTGGCATATCACACTGTCTTCATGGCTGCGGGACTACCTTTACATTCCCCTCGGCGGCAACCGCCACGGGGTGTTCCGTACCTACGCTGCCATCATGGGCACCATGCTGCTGGGCGGGTTATGGCACGGGGCAAACTGGACGTTCGTCGTCTGGGGCGGGCTGCACGGTGTGTATCTTGCGGCCGAGCGGGCCTTGCGCTCGCGCTTCGCCGGCTATCGGCCCGGCCCGTTGGTGTTTGTGCTGCTGGGCTTGCTTACGTACGTCCTGGTGAATATCACCTGGGTGTTCTTCCGTGCCAAGACCTTCGGCAAGGCCTGGGCCGTATTGCGCGGGATGTCCGGGCAGAACAGTGCTGCAAGGCCCATCCTCTCGACCTTCAGCCTGCTGTCGGTCGCAACGATCGTGGGGACTCTTGTGCTGACGCATTGGTTGATGCGCTCGCGCACTCTCGAATCAGCAGTGGCCCGCACGCCGGCGGTCGTTGTGTGCGTGGTCTGGTCGTTGTTGGCGTTTGCAATTGTCATAGCCCAAGGATCGGGAAGTGCCTTCATCTATTTCCAATTCTGACCCGGACCGGTACGCACGCCAGACCGCCGCCGACCGGCCCGGTGTGGCGCAGCCCGTCCCGTTGCGCCCGGTCCCCGTCCAAAGCTGGGGCACCATCCTCTTTGGAGCCGCGCTGCTCTTTGCAATGTTTCTGGGCCTATGGGAGGAGTATTGGCGCTCCTACGGCGTCACGCCGAGTATTGCCAACACGGAAGGCCTATGGGCGATTCAGCGGCGGCGCATTGATGCGGGCGAGGGCGATGCGACGGTCCTGCTGGGCGCTTCACGCGTGTATTTCGATATCCAGCTGCCGGTCTGGGAGCGAGAAAGTGGCCGCCGCCCGATCCAGCTCTCCTTCGAAGGCACGGGACCGCTGTCGGCACTCGAGGACCTGGCGCAGGACCCGAAATTCACCGGCCGGCTGCTCGTGGGGGTTGCTCCCGACCTGTTCTTTTCAGGCTTTGAGTTGCACGGTGGAGCAGCGCGCTACGCCCGCAAAGAGTCCCCCGCGCAGCGTGTTGGTCAATGGCTTTCAATGCGTTTGATTGAACCATATCTGGCATTCGACGACCCCGACTACGCGCTGCAGACCGTGCTCGCGCGCCAGCCGTGGCCGGCGCGCATGCCCGGACGCATGCCCGTGCGTAAGCTTGCCCAGACCGAGGCCGACCGCAACACGTCCCTGTGGAGCAAGGTCGAAACCGATCCATACCGTGCCGTGGCGCGCCGCGTCTGGCTAAACCACTTGCAACCTCGTGCGGACGACCCCTCGCGGCAGGAAGCCCTTAAGATAGAGAAGCAGCAGATCGATCGCACCACGACAGCGGTCGCAAAGCTGCAGGCCCGCGGCGTCAAAGTGCTGTTCGTGCGTATGCCCAGCAACGGTCCCTATCTCGAATTCGAGAACCGCAAGTATCCCCGGGCGCGTACCTGGGACGCGTTGCTCGCAGCCAGCCATGCGCCCGGCATCTACTTCGAGGACTATCCGCAGCTGCAGGGGTACGAACTGCCCGAGTGGTCGCACATCAAGCACGCGGACGCTGAGCGGTTTACCGCGGCGCTGTACGAAATCATCGAACGTGAGTTCTGGGAACCCGCCGCCAAGGAGACGCATGCGCCGATAAAAACCACGCAATAGCGTTCGGCGCGCCCTGTTTCATTTTTAAATTTCGCCCTTTCTTCCGCGCGATAAGAAGGCACTGCGACAGCAAGAGCTCCTGTGAAAGCCGCGATCATTACACGCTATGGGTCAGCGGACGCTGTGAACGTCGGCACGGTGCCCGAGCCGGTGCCCGCCGCGGGCGAAGTCTTGATCCGTGTGCATGCTACGACGGTCAGCCGGACCGACTGCGGCGAACTCCGGCCCGGACTTATTGGTCGGCTCATATTCGGCCTGTGGCGGCCACGGCGCTCCATATTCGGCTTGGACTTCGCCGGCGTGGTGAAATCCATAGGCGACGAAGTTACCTTGTTCAAAGCGGGTGATCGGGTCTTCGGGATGTGCCCGTCCCGCCGGAATGGCGCCCAGGCGGAATATGTCTGCGTCCCCGAAGCGGGTCCAATCGCCCTAATGCCTGTGGACACGCTATTTGAGAATGCGGTGATCTGCGAGGGGGCCTTTTATGCCCACTCGGGACTGCAAAAATTCCAGATCGGACCCGGCCATAAGATCCTGATCTACGGTGCCTCCGGAGCGATCGGCTCGGCGGCGGTGCAGCTGGCGAAAACCCGTGGCGCCGAAGTGACCGCGGTCGTCGCTACGCGACAAATGTCGCTGATCACATCCTTGGGTGCGCACCGAGTCATCGATTACAGCGTGGGGGATTTCACGCGCGTCGGCCAAAGCTTTGACTTCGTCTTCGAGGCGGTGGGGAAAACGAACTACTTTCGATACCGCAGATTGCTAAAACCCAAGGGCACGTTCATGGCGACAGACGTCGGACCCTGGGGGCACTACCTGCCTTTGATACTTTGGTCCTTGATTGCAAGGAACAAAAAAGTCCTCATTCCCCTGCCGCCCCGGGGCAGCGGCCACGCGTTTGTCGAGTTCCTGAAGGCTCGCATCGAGGCGGGAGAGTTTCGTCCGCTCATCGACCGAAAATATTCACTCGATGAAATTGCCGCAGCCTACCGTTATGTGGAAACGGGGCAAAAAGTGGGTGTCGTCGTCATCCAAGTCGTGGTGGGCGAGGAGAGCACGCGCGCAGCCGAGATCCAGAAAATTTTGTAGACCTCACGCCGTGTGCCCGATGAGCGCCTCCGGTTCGATGTAAAGCAGTGAGTTCGACCTCACGCTCACGATTGCAGCGTGAACTCAAGTTCGGCACTGGCGGAATCGGGCCAATAAAGCGCCGCGCGGGCTGGGGGCAACAGGGCCGATGCACACCCATTCCAGTGCCAAGGCTTCCCAATCCAAACCCGTTGGCTCTTGGCGTTGTCCCATCACCCGCACCAGGCGCTGCAGCTGATAGCTGCGGCGCAGCGCCTGATCCTCGGCCGGGGTTGATCGTTCGGTGGCAATCTCGGCACGTATGCACAACGTCCGGAGTGCGGTTTCATTCGCTACCGTGTCCTCGCTGCAGGCCGCCCCAGCCTTGTCCCAGGCGTCCTTGAGTATCGCCGCGGCGCCCTTGGGCCACTGTGCGACGCCCCCGATAAATGACTCGGCCTCTGTTTTCAGGGCAACGAGTTCCACCGGGGTCGCACTGTTCGCAATAGCCCAACTATAAGCATGGATGCGTTGCGTCGCCTCGATCAGATTCTCGAACACTTGGGCGGCATCGTGCGCGCGTTGCCCGCGCACTTTAAGCTCGCATTGAGCCACAGCACGCCTGAAACGCTCCTGCAAGGCCCGCGCATCCGTCCTGGGCAGTTCGCCCAGGGTTTCAAACGCCGCGCGCTGTTGCGGAAGGCTCTTGGCGCCCTCCAGCAGCGAAGGGCCCGATTGGGCGCTGAGCTGCTCGACTTCTTCGCACAGAGAGAGCGCCTGAGCCTTATTTCCCTCCAGGCCGGCGGCGTGTTCGGCGTAGGCCTGTTCGCGCTTTCTGAACACGCCGTCACATTGTTCACGAAACTCTGTCCACAGCGATCCTTCGGACTCGCGTGCCGCGGGACCGATGTCACGCCACCGGTATTGCAGTGCTTTGATTCCTTCCGCGGCTTCCAAACTGTCGGGCTTTTCGATCAAGGCTTTGGCCTGCTCAATGAGGGATCGTTTGCCTGCGGCATTTTGTGCATGCCACTCCTCGAGCCGGCCGCGCAGTCTTGCGAGAGTGGCGTCGAACTCGGCTTCCATCTCGCGGACCGCCCGGCGGTCTACCGGCCCGGTCCGTCGCCAGGCTTGGGGCGCTTCATACAAGACCGTCCCGATCGCGCGCCAGTCCGGATACTCACCACTTTGCTTGGATTCGAAGGCCTGGAGGCGCTCGAGCACTTGGCGGCGCTTCTCTACATTCTCGGTCCGCAAGCGCGCTTGCGCCTCGAAATACACACGACACGGTTCGTAGGCGGCCGAAGCGGCCCGGTTAAATCGCTGCCAGTCCGTCTCCGAATCCACCATCACGCCCTGGCTGATCGTCTTCCACTGTGCGCGCAGATCCTTGATGCGATCGGCGAGTTGGGCGGGAGGTTCTTCTGTGCCGATGAGGGCTTCCATCTCGGCAATTAATTCCGCGCGCTTGGGCGAGACGGCGTAATCCTTCCATTCCTTAAGCGCATGGAGCTTCGCATCCAGTTCCTGTACCCCACGCGCGAGAGCAGGCGGTAGGGCGGGAACCGCCGCGAGTCTTTCCTCGATGGCCCGACGCAGACCCGCGGCAGGCCCCGTATGGCCGGCGCGAAGCGCGCCATGCGCCCTGGCGATGAGTGCGGAGATTTGCCGCAAGGCGTGCGCTTCGGCCGCTTCGCGTTCCAGGCGTGCGCTCTGTTCGATGCGGCGCGATTCTTCCGCTGCGGCGGTGTCACGCGCCGTAGCCTCTTCGCGCTCGCGGGCCGACTGTGCCGCCTGGGCGTGGGCGTCTTCCCGAGCCGACTGGAGGGCGGCCGCGTGAGCGGTTTGATCGGCGAGCCGGGCCGCGTGCTGCTCGATTTCCAGCCGATGGGCGGCCACGGCCGCGTGACAGCGGTGAAGGGCCGCTCCGACACGATCTCGGGCCCAGGGCTGAGCGTGGCCTTCAAAAGTTCGCCAACGCGCCTCGAAATGCTCCAATGCAGGCGCGAACAGCGCGTCATAAGGACGCGACAGGAGCGCTTCGAGGGAAGAATAGATCGTGCGGATGTCTTGCTCGACGTGCGCGGCGTGCTGCACCTCGGAGCGGAAGCCGTCGCGCTTATCCTTGAGGATTCGGTAGACGCTCTTATCTTTGCCTTGCAACTGCTTGAGAAGGCGATTGAGGTCCTCGCGGTCTTCGACGCGATGCGCGGCGAGCTGTCGTAAGCGGATCGAGGACCCTTCCACGACCAGCCTCGCAATTTCTCGCGGATCGTGTATCGAGGCCAGCAGTTGCTCGAGGGGCACGGAGCTCGAGCACATTTCCGCGACCTGATGGAGTGCGGCCGGGTTCTCCGTGGCCGCACAGAGATTAGGCCAAATGTCCATCTGCCCGTCGATGAGCGTGGCCAATCGTTGCTGGGCGAGAGGAGCGAAGTCGGGAGAGGAAACGGGGCCGCCGCGCAGCCCCGCCAGCTCCCGCAGACGCTCCCCGTCGGGCAGGCGCTCAATCGCCGCAGCGCGTACCGCATCCTCGCCTTTCGCCATCGCGATGGTTGCAAGCTGCTCCGGAGAGCAGGCATCCAGCGCGGAGATCTGCTCCGTCAACGAGGGGGTCAGCGGGGAAGCCGGGCGGAACAGCCGTGACAGGGGTCGGTTGAGAGGTCCGGAGGGCATGGATGAAGAGGAGCTCTGGCTCAGGGGTCGGGCGTGAAATTATATCTACGGGGCCACCGATCGGAGAGAGGGATTCACTCATTGGCCCTTTTTTTAGTAGGACGACCTTATATATCTATTGCAGGCGCCTTTGGGCGTAGCGTATTGATATATGAAGACCACCCGTGCCCTATGGCACCTGCCTGTCCGTGGGCCTCACCGCCTGAAAAGCGCATTCATCGGGCCGTAGCCCACGCTGGGCGCACCCGAGACAGCCTCGGCGTGGCCAGCCAGAAACTGCGTGGCCAGCCGGGATACCTGGCCCATCGCCGCTTGCGCCAGAGCCGAACCGGCACTCAATCGACGCACGCCGTGTCGGTGGAGTACTTCCGGGGCGGGCAGGCCGGGGACCAACATGACGTTCAGGGGCTGGGGAGCGATGGATCGTGAGATGGCGGCCATCGACTGCAGGTCTGCCAAACCCGGTACAAAGATTCCATCGCACCCGGCCGCCTGATACCGCCTTGCGCGGCGGCAGACTTCCTCGACCGCGGCATCGCCCGTCGTGAGGGCGCGCAGAAAAACATCCACTCGTGCGTTGATGAACATTTCCGTGCCCGCCAGCCGTCGGATGGCCTCAATCTTCTGGCACAGCAGCTCAGGCGCCTGGGCTCCATCTTCGATATTGATGCCGACCGCGCCGACGTCGGCTAACCGTGCGGCGAGCTGCGCCACCGCCGAGGGCACGTTCGAATAACCCGCTTCCATGTCCACGCTCAAGGGCACGCGCACGACGCGCGCGATGGCCTGGGCAGTAGAAACCAGATCTTCGAGCGGTAGGGTGCCACCGTCGGCGTGGCCGTGCGTCCAGCACACTCCTGCGGACGTGGTCGCGATCGCGCTGGCGCCGAGGCTTTCGATCAGGGCGGCACTGCCGGCATCCCACGCGTTGGGCAGCAACAGCGGCGAGTTCCCGCGATGCAAACTCCGGAAAGTTTCCTGTGCCGCCGCGCAGGCCATTACTCGTTCCCCTTTTCATCCATCAAGCCGTGGCGCGGCTATTTTCCGATTTCGCGGGACTGATAATAATACAAGACCGTCTGGAGCTTGCGGTGACCGGCCAGCGACCGTATTGCCCAATCCGAACCCCTTAAAAGTTTCCCGACTTTAAATTGTGGCGTAACTCGTGACCTTCCTTGGTGGCTCCGACAATCTCGGTTACGACTCCAATGGCCCGACGGGTATCGAAATAACCAACGCGCAGTATCGGCAGCTTGAAGCTCTGGATCTCGGGATAGCCCGAGGACTTCAAATGAGCCGCGGCCGCGTCGTAGTCAGCATCATCCAGCCAGTACGCCACATGCTGAACAGCGTCCCCATGTCGGTCCAGCGACTCTTGGAACATGCTGGCACCCGATACCGGCTGAATCAGCTCTATCTGCGTATCGCCGGCGTAGGCGATATGCAGGTTGCACACCCAGTTGCCCGGTTTCCCCAGGTAGGTTCCCTCGGTGTCCTTTGCCGCCAGGTTATCTAAGTGCATGAAGCGGCTCACCCCCATGGTTTCAACAAAAAACCGCTCGGCAACGGCGAGGTCTCTCACGACCCAGGCGACCTGGCAGAACGCTGGAGCAATGATCGGCTTACTCATTTCTAGACCTCTCAAGTGGCTGGATACTGATGTGGATGGATACTGACGCGCCAAACGCCCGAATGTTACCTATCGCGACAGCGCGGCGTGAGAATTAAACCGGGCGGCCCGATTACCCACGGCCGCCGCGCGCCTGCGGTGTTGATTCCTGCCCCTTGGCGAGTGTCGATGACCAAGGCGGCGATCACGACGTGATTACCCGATGTCCTTGTGGACCGGCGCGAAAGTCGTCCCATCACCGGTGCTCTGAATACCCCGACACGGAAAGTGCCAAGACAAATCGTGTGACTCAGGATCTGACGCCACCGCTGCTTTGATAATCGGAGCGTCCCCACCGAGTGCACAGGCGGGGCGGGCCGCGCCGAGGGTAAATTGGCAACGTTAAACCTATCGCCAATTGTCCATTTGCGCAACATTCGTTGGGCCGGCCGGCTATACGTTCAGGCCGTTTGGCGGCGCGCGTGCGTCGCGCGACGTGCATTTTTAACGACGCCATGAATCTCGACGGCTTTGATCGCTCAGACACAGTTGCCGCCGTTAGTAAATTCTTACGGCAAATAAGAGCAAATACGTATTTATCTGCCGAATCTAATGCAGTACGGGCTGGGATTTGTGCTCGACTGGCCGTTCAGCGGTCACGGTCACGACCTATTTTTAATACCCTCTGAAACCTCCTGGGGCGCTACGGCGGTCAGAGTCGTGTCGCACATAGGTCATCAGCGACCGTCGATCAAGCGATTAACGAGCCGCTCTCTGCCCCCAACACTACAATCTCCTGTCCAAGTTTCCTACATTGGCGCGCGCCCGTCTCCGATGGTTCCAGCCCTGCTACTTCTCGTATTGTCTTTGCCATCGGAGGAAATATGCGCGCGCCGTTCATTGAAGTCGATCCTACATCTCTTTCGCAGCAGGCGGTTGAAACCATACCCGTCATTGCCGAGTCCCTCACCGTCCACAAGACAGTCGCCGATGCGGGCGGCGTGCGGCTTCAAAAACGGGTGCATGAGGAAGTAGTCACTGTCGACGAACCTCTGCTCAAACAAGCGGTCCAGCTAACTCGGGTGCCAATTGGGCGCGACGTTGATGGTCCGGTGGCTATTCGTTACGAAGATAATGTAACTATTATCCCGGTTGTCGAGGAGCGTCTCATAATCCGTCGACAACTGGTACTGGTCGAAGAGATTCACATTGCCCGAACCCAACATACTGATCGAGCCCCTCAATCGGTCACTGTGCGACGCGAAGAAGTCATTGTGGAGCGGCAAGATACGGAAGTCGCACCCTGGCGTGTAGAGAGAGTGGGCAACGAACCGAACGACATTATTGGCGCCGAGCCACCTGGATCGCCGTCACAGAGATAGTGCTATTGCAGTTGACTGTCGTTCTGGTGTTTTGATCGATTCCATCACTCAACTTCAAGGATGTTTTATGCAAACAATTTTAGCCACGTTCGATGACAAACAAACCGCCCAAACAGCTGTCAACCAACTGATCTCGCACGGCTTCTCACGCACGAGCGTTCATTTGGAATCCGGCGCCGCTTCGCGCGAGCCGTCAGCAGGGAGTGATCAGGAGCCCGGAGTTATGGCGGGCATTAGCCATTTCTTTTCCCACCTATTTGGTGCGGATGAAAACACCGACGCGGGGACCTACTCGGAAGCCGTACGCCGTGGCGGCGCGGTCGTGGCGGTGGATGCCAGCACTGATTCGGATGTGAAAAAGGCTAAAACGGTTTTGCAGGAGTTAGGTACCGTGAATGTGGATCAGCGGGCAGCGCAGTGGAAGAGCAAGGGTTGGAAGGGATTTGATCCGAACTCCAAGTTAATGAGCGATGACGAACAGGCGTTTGAGCGTCAATCGGTGCCGGTGGTGCAGGAGAACCTGACCGTCGGCAAACGCAACGTCGAAGTGGGAGGCCTGCGGGTGGTTAAACGCATAAGCGAAACCCCCGTCACCGAAGTAGTGAAGCTGCGGCTGGAACGCGCCACGATTGAGCGCAAGCCAGTGGATCGGGTAGCGACCGAGGCGGACTTTGCGAATTTCAAGGAAGGCACGTTTGAAGTCCGGGAGACAGCGGAGGAAGCCGTTGTCGGGAAAACGGCACGCGTCGTCGAGGAAGTACGTATCGGCAAGGAATCGACGGTGCGCGAAGAGACTGTGCGCGACACAGTGCGTAAAACGCAAGTCGATGTGGAAAGGACGGATGCTGACGGCAAGAAGTCCAAGGGCGATCGCTAAGAGCTGACCGACGCCCATGTGACGAAGTCTCGCATGGGGTCGGTCAACGGTCTGATTAACCACTTTTGGCATGCGCGACTTTTCCCGCCGGCACCAACGACCACCTGGGCGTTGTTGGGCGCCGGGAGTTTGGTCGCACTACTCCTCGTCTTATCCTCAGTCAGTGACTGGAACTTCCTACGCGCGCCACTCGCGCACTCGACCACGGCGAACACCGACCGCGAAACATCCATTACCGGCAATCTTCGCGTCCATCTCTGGTCTTGGAATCCCAGCGCTCAAATTGACGGGCTGACTATCAGAATCCTGAGTGAGCGGGGCGTCAACCCATGTTTGGTGTCCAGCGGCTAGCGGTGACGGTGAGGTTAGCGCGACTCCTGCGCGGTCAGATAATGCTCCCGAAGGTCGACCTCGAGGCGCCCACGATCAATCGTGAACGGGATTTAAAGGGACGGGGCGAGGGTGTTGTCGCCTCCTTCGCTTGAGCGAGTATCGCTGCGCAATTCTCATCTTTGGTGAGACCCGGATCAACGAAGGTATATGCGGCGGCAACGGAAGTTGAGGGTATCTACCTTGCTCTTAAGTAGACATCGGCGGTTCTGCGTTAATGGTGAATGTTGAGCGGCCGTCTGAGGAATAGTCGATCTGCCAGATCTGATCGTAAACATCATCGGGCCAAAATGCCGGGGCGTCCTCTTGCCCGAGATCGTCGCGCGCGAGCAGCGGAATCTTCTCATGGTGCCAGCAAATCAATATGGTCTTGCCGCCATAATCCTCTGAGCCCTTCAATATGTATTCCGCCAACTCGGAATGCTGACTATTCGAGAACGAGTTGTTCACTACCAGACGCATTGCCTTTGCAAGTGGTTCGATCGTCTCATAGGGCCGATTACTGTGTGTTGAGGCCGCGGTCGAAAACAGCACGGAAAGATTTGGATATATCGATGGGAACGTCTTCGCAAGCATGTCCGCGCGAACACGTCCTACGTTGTTTAGATGGGTATCGCTGATATCATCAGGCTTCTCGCCGTGACGAACGATTAATATGGTTGCAGGGAAGCGAGGATTAGTCATAAAGGATCTCTGCGCGGGTGCGGATCGCGCTCAAGCTCAGAGCGGCAAAGGGGGTAGACTTCAGTGTATTGCAGATCTGTGGTCGGCCGGCGTTCGCAAGCCCGGTCAGCATAGCTCAAACGATGCCGAGCACGTGACTTACGTCTCCCGGGAAAGGTCGTGTACAGATTGGCTATAGGTACGGCGGCAACACTCTGAATCTCATAGGAGCTTTCCGGACCATATCCATCAAAGTAGGATTCGCTCAACCTCATTCATTGCGACTTCATCGTTTCGCCGATCGTACAGGGCCCTCGTCCGGAGTAATTCGTGCGTCGCCATTTTCTGCGCGATTTCCCGGTCACGCTTGTTCCCTCGATGAGTTCAATCGCCCGGTTTCTTATTGTCCATCAGGCGCGCGGCGCGGGTATTCCCCACTTCGCCGCTCTGGTAATACTCCATGACGGTTTGGACACTGCGATGGCCGGTTAGCGCCATCGTATCGCCCAGGCCGATCCCCTGTTTGCCCGCTTCAGTTACAAACCCTGACCGCAGGGAGTGCGCGGAGAGCCGACCCAGGGGCTGATCAGCGAGTTTCGCTCGACGGCGGACGATGTCCCGAACCGCATCGGCACGCAATCCCTCCACAATGTGAGCGTGGCGAATCCCACGGAAAATCTTGCCGCTCGTGACGCCTTGAGCGAGCAGCATCCCGTACCAGGCGCGCAGGGCTTTTGCCGCCGCCCCCTGGATCGGCTTGAAGCGCTTCGGATCGCTCGAGCCGGATTGGTTCGTCTTGGAAATCTGGAGCTCATAGACGAACCCCTCACCGTCGCGCCGGACGTTTTCAAATGTGGCCGCGGTGATCTCACTGCGGCGCCGTCCGCCACTGGCCCAGCCGAACAGCAACAGCGCACGATCGCGCACGCCCTGAAGATCCTCCCCGCACGTGGCCAGCAACGCTTCCATTACCAAGCGCGTGGCGGCCACCGGACGGGAAGGGGCGCGCCCGCGACGGGCGTAGGCGCGCCGCGCGGCGCTGAGCAGCGCTCGCACCGTGGGATCGCGCATTGGATTGGCGTCCGGTCCCAGACCAAGGTGCGGGTGATCGATCCGATAGATTTCGTGGGCCTTGGACAGGGCCGCAAGTCGCGTCTCGACGGTCGCCAGGCTCCACGGCCCGATCTTGGCCTTGTAGCGACGTTCGACCAGGAGCTGATCAATTACCGGCGGCAGCAAGTGTTGAGTGGTCTCGCTGCTCCGCGAGTAGGGGGTGACGGGAGGCGCCGCGCGACTCGGATCGTGCTCGAGGTGATCGACAATAAATTGCACCACGACATTGACCGCCACCGGCGCGCTGAGCGCGCGGCCAAAGCGGAGTGCGTGCCAGGCGCCCCAGTACTGGAGTGCCGTCTTATAAGTGCGGGCTGTATTGGCCGATTGGCCTTCGTGGAAAAAGGCGTTGACCGCCTCGGCCGCCTCGTCGTTCAGGCGCGCCGGATCGAGCAGCGCGGTCGGAGGCTCGCGCAGCAAGACGGCAGAGATGCCGTCGGCTGCATTCATCGCTTTCGTGTCCGGATGTGGACGGTGCGCTGGCCTTTTTTCCAGCTCTCCACGTATTGGTAGGGTTCACGTTGGTTCGAGTTGTCGAGCACGATGCCAAGATCGGCAAGTGCGAGTGCCTTTCTTCCGTTGGCCAGCGTTCGCGGAAAGCGTTCCAGGAGCTTGGAATCCGGCACATCGTGACCGCCCTCTGCGACGCGCTGCGTGACGCGCGCGCGTGAAAGTTCGGCGGTGGCTATCCTAATGAAGATCACGACGACGGAGTATCCGGCGTCCTGAGCGCGTTGCAGGAACGAAAGTTTAGCGCCGTGCGGGTCGGAGAGCACGGTCTCCATGATGAATGAGTGCCGACTGAGCAGGGCCTCTTCGCGGCGCGATTCGGCGACTCGCATCGCCTCATAGGCCACAGAGCCGGGATCCTTGGGTCGCATGACCTGGGCCAATTCGTCGGCGTTGATGAGCGGCAATCCGGTGTTGCCGAGAGCGGCGCGATAGTACGTCGACTTTCCGGCACCGTTACTCCCCGCCAGCACAATCAGAATGGGTCGATCGGCGGCAAGTGCTTCAGAAATCCGGGCATACAATTCCAGGGTCACACGGTTCGCTGGCGTCCGAGTCGACGGGTCCGTGTCGGTGTGCTGCCTTCTGCGTCAGCAGGCTTGGCGTTCGCGCTGGGGGTCACGGCCTGGAATTCACGGCCCCGCAGGTGACCGGGTATAAGCGTCCCATCCGGACCACGCCGGACAAGAGTGCCGGGGTAGGCATCGTCCAAGCCGTAGGTGGGGTAGGGCGAGGCGGCAATCTGAGCGCTCATACGGGACCGAAACTCCGGCGTGAGCGATTGGCCAATGGCGTTGATCACACGCTGGCGTACCTGTGGGGCGCTTTCCGAGGTGCCGTACGGAGGCGCCTGGGGTTCCTGAATCGCGCGCTTTAATGTCACGGATTGATCGGCCGTGAGCGAGCCCTCGATGGCACGGCCCAGCGCGGCCCAATGCTCGACCTGCGCGGCGAGCGAGCGGTTGGCGTACGGTGCCGCTTCGCGAGCCGCCTCGACCAGGATGTCGGAGATTTTAACCGGCTGGGGCATGGATGATCCGTGAAGGCTACCTATAGTAGCTAAATACTACAGCGAGTAGTTCTTCGGTGGAAGGACCGCGGAGACTGCTGGCGCTGCATAACGTACTGGTGTGAGTGTCGCTTGTGCATAAGTGTTTGAATTAATGCTTATTTAGGCTACTATATCACGATAACTATCACTTATCGTGGTTAACTATGCGGCATGCAAACCTGACGTCTCAGAGGCCGCCATATAGGCATCTTCAAAATTCGTGCCCACCAATACCGAGCCCGCGCTGTCGACACTGAGCACGATGGGCGACCCCTCCGTCAGGTGGGCGTTGGTCCAGGTCTTGCCCCCGTCATTGCTTTCCCACAGGCCCCCGGTGGCCGTGCCGGCGTACAAGATCGGTCCGTTTTTTTGGCCAGAGCGAGGATCACACCCACCGGGGGTGAGCCGCCGCGCACGAAGCTTGCCCCGGCCTTGGTGCTCTTAAAGAGCCCGTGCCCATTGGTACCGGCATAGACAATATGGCTGTAGTCCGGATCGACAGCAGCGCTCCCACGGTGGGATCGATCTTCACGCGCCGCCAGCTCGCGGCACCGTAGATCGACTTGTAGGCGCCCCCGCCCTGGGTTCCGGCATACAGCACGCTGGAATTTTTTGCATCTATGGTCAGGGCAAACACAGCGCCCACGCCCAGCCCCTTGTACGCTGGAAAAAAGGTTTGCCCACCGTCGGTGGTCTTGGAGATCCCGCCGCTCGGGGAACCCCAGGCGTATACGATGTTCGGATTGTTGGGATCCATTCCCATGGTGACCCCGCCGATGGCGGTCGCGAACCAGTGGCGGCCGCCATCTATCGTCTTACCGCCCGCAATGTAAACGACGTCGGGATTGTGGGGGTCCATCACCATGGCGAGAACGGGGAATCCATCGCCCAGGACGTGGTTGACCGGCGCAAAGGTTGCACCGTCATCCGTGCTCTTATACACGCCGCCGCCGAGGCTCCCGACGTACACAGGGTCTGGGATGCGGGATCGGAGACCGCCGCCGCCTCAACCGCGGGAGGAGCCGGACCGACCGAGTGCCACACCGGGCGCGGGCCGGCGGCGGCGCAGTCCGCGAGTGGCAAAGAGCAGCCTATTGCGAATGTCCATTGACGAAGCATGGGTGCTCCTTATTTATTGTGGTTTTTGTAGTCTTTAGGGAAGGAACCCTTGTAGAGCCCCGAAGTTGCTCCAACCCGCAAGCGAAGTGAAGTCCTGCGCTCCTGATGCAAAACGGACCTACACGGGCATGCGCTCATGTCATTCATGCACGGCAACCGGCTATGCTGGCAAGAGGCCGTGTCCTCAACCGGACGCCCTTCTTGGTGTGGACGATTCCACCCCCGCAAGAACACGAATCACTGGTTACATAAGGAACGTTGATGACCGATGTGATCCGACGGAACAACGTGCGCGTGCACGGCGGCGGCGCGAAAACCATGATCTTCGCGCATGGATTTGGTTGCGACCAGAACATGTGGCGTTTCGTGGCGCCGGCCTTTGAGCCGGACTTCAGGACAGTCCTGTTCGATCACGTCGGCGCCGGTGGCTCAGACCTCACCGCTTACGACAAAGAAAAATATTCCAAGCTCGCCGGCTACGCCGAAGACGTGGTGGAAATCGGCCGCGCACTCGAATTGCACGATGCCGTTTTCGTTGGCCACTCGGTTAGCAGCATGATCGGTGTTCTGGCCACTGAGCGGGCGCCGGGCATGTTCGGCAAGTTGGTGCTGATTGCGCCCTCGGCCCGCTACATCGATGATGATGGATACGTGGGAGGCTTTGGCGAAAAGCAGATCGAAGAGCTGTTGCAGTTTCTGGAAGCCAATCATATGGGGTGGTCGGCGCACATGGCGCCGATGATCATGGGCAACCCTGACAAGCCTGAGCTCGGGGAGGAGTTAACCAACAGCTTCTGCCGCACGGACCCGGAGATCGCCAAGGCCTTCGCCCGGGTGACCTTCACCTCCGATAACCGGGAGGATCTCGCCCGGGTCAGCGTCCCAACCCTGATCCTCCAGTGCAGCGAGGACATCATCGCCTCGCAGGAGGTCGGAGAGTTCGTCCATCGCGCCATCCCGAAAAGCCGGATGGTTGTGTTACAGGCGACCGGCCATTGCCCGAACCTTAGCGCGCCGCAAGAAGTCATCTCCGCGATGCGAAGCTTCGTGTGAACGCGGCCGTGGACGGTCCGCCGCAACTCGATTTCCGGGAGATGATCGAGAACGCTCCGTGCGCGTACCTCTTGCTTCTGCCCAACAGCCGCATCGCACATGTGAACGCCACTTTTCTGGGCTGGAGCGGCTATGCCGCCGACGAGATGGTCGGCAAGCGTCTGAGCGACTTTCTCCCGATTGCGGGGCGCATCTACTACGAGACGCATATCGCCCCGCTCCTGCGCATGCAGGGCTCGTTCGAGGAATTCGCCATCGACGTGCTCAAGAGCGACGGACGGCCGCTGCAGATGATCGCCAATGCGAGCGAACAGCGGCACCCCGACGGTAAGCCGTTGGCCATTCGTCTGGCCCTCATCCGGGCGACCGATCGCCGCCGCTACGAACAGGAGTTACTCCTCGCCCGCGAACTGGCTAGCGCTGCCGGGAAAGCCACAGAAGAGCGCCTGCAGCGCGAACGTGAAACTGCCGAGCTACGCGAGCAGTTCATCGCCGTGTTGGGTCACGATTTGAGGACTCCGCTCGCTTCCATTGTGACCGCCGCGCGCCTGCTCGACCGCACGGTGCAAACCGAGAAGGAGCATCAGGTCATCGCGATGATGCAGAGCGCAGGGATGCGGATGGCTCGGCTGATTGACGATGTGCTGGATCTCGCGCGAGCGCGGCTGGGTGGCGGCCTCCAACTGAATCGGGATGGCGAGAAGCCGCTGGTGCCGGTCCTGATTCAGGTGGTCGAAGAGTTGAGTCTGGTATCGACCGGCCGGACGATCGATGCCGAGTTCAAGGTGGATCGACCAGTCAATTGTGATCGATCCCGCATGGGGCAACTGCTCTCGAACCTTCTTGGCAACGCCTTGACCCATGGTGCGAGTGACAAGCCGGTGATCGTTCGCGCTACGACGAAAAACGGATCGTTCGAGCTTTGGGTGGCCAATTCAGGCGAGCCGATTCCCGAAGCGGCGATGGCCAAGCTGTTCCAGCCCTTTTTCAGGGGCGCGGCCCGGGTGAGTCAGCGGGGTCTCGGGCTGGGACTTTACATCGCCACGGAAATCGCCAAGGCCCACGGTGGAGAGCTAACAGTTAGCTCCGCCCCGGACGAGACGCGGTTTGCTTTCACGATGCCTCTCGACTGAGAGCAGCTACCGCTACCGATTTGGGCGTATTGGTACAACGGGGCGGCGGGGCGTATGGGGCTCTGTGAATCTGGGCGCTCCCCCTCGGCACTGTGGCAGGCAAGCGGTGTTCCTGTCGCGGCACCGGCCGCAACGTCGCCAGCACGACGCGACAAACCTGCGCCCCCCAATTGCCTTCAGGCCACCGGGAACCGGCTTCCGCAGAAAGCCACCGAGTGCGCGGCGTTCAGGCGCTCCTATACCGAGCAGGATTTAAGGCAAACCGGAATGATTTCCCTCGGCGATGCGTTGAGCCGAATCGATCCAGCCATCACGGCTCGTCAATAGCCCTAATCTTCCCTTCCCTGCGCGTTCGCGGTCGGTAACTCGCCGAAATGCCGGGTCTTTTTTGATACATACTTCGGAGTCAGTCCCTTATTATTTAACCTAGCCTTTTGACGAGCAATTTCGCTTTTTGGGACATTTCGCAGGATGCCACATGACGATTAAAAAGAGTGCAGTGGGTACACCCTATGACGGGCCGAATATTCGCAGAAACCCGTTCCCCATAACGCCTGGTTTTGAATCCATCTACGCTCATGGCGTTGAGGTGTCATCCGCTTCACGGCTCCTCTTCATTTCGGGACAAATCGGGGTGACGCCGGCAGGGGAAACGTTGCCCGACTTTCGTCAGCAGTTCGAGCAAGCTATTAGTAACCTTTCTCTCGTGCTCGGGAGCGCTGGAATGGTCACGAACGATCTCGTGAAACTCACTTTCTTCCTCACGCGCGCATCGGATTTGCGGGAGCTGGGCGAAATCCGCCACCGACTGCTCATGTTTAGCACGGCCGTAACGACGTTGATAGTCTCGGGTCTCGCGCGACCCGAGTTGCTGATCGAGATTGAAGCGATAGCGGCCCGATAAGTCAGCAGCGAGCGCGCTCCCGGTCCGCGCGGTCAGGGGGGCATTTTGACTGATTGCTCCCGGGCACGACGTCGCTTGGCTGTGAATGTCGGGCATTCGGCGCCGGCCCGCCGCAGTAACCGATTCGCCCACCGGTTATCCCCTGGCCCTATGAAACACCGGGTGACGGTCAAAAGGCGGGTATCGTGGCTTGTGCGAACACTGTTCTGCTGAGTATGCGGAGCCGAGTTTAGCCAGTGCGCGCGCGTGATCCCCGATCAGGTTCGACGCGGCCTGCCGGGGGCCACGAGGAAGGACTGCCTCCAGGCAACTCAACAGCCGGGACTCCGTTCGACCGCTTCGGCCGGAAGCGCACGTTACCGTTTGCGACTCGTAGGTGCCGGTAAAGTGTCGTGCGGGAGCCGAACCCTGTGCTGTGGGCAATTGCCGTGTGCGTCAAGGACGTTGTCGCGAGCAGCCGTGCGGCGACCCTGGTTCGATGCCTATTCAGGTATACGGACGGCGTAACTCCGTAGACCTCTTTGAACGCTCGTAGAAAGTGAAATCGCGACATAAAAGCGGCCGAGGCGATCGCGTCGAGATTAATCGCCTCGCGATAGTTGCTGTGCATGAACGTCACTCCAAGGCCGAGCCGCCGATATATCTCCTTGCGCGTGGCTGGGCGCGCTGCCGAAATCTCGGACTCACGTGCGCGCTCCCGGCAGTGAAGCTTCAGCATCCGTTGCAGAAGAAAATGCAATTGCTCCTCGAACCACAGGTCGTCGGGCACGCCATTCGTTGCGGTATTGGTCACGTTGTTGTAGATATGCCGAAGGACCGGGGACACCACACGGTCGTGAGAGTGGAGGTGTTCAGAGAATTCGATTCCCGCCGCGCAGTTTTTGGACTGGCTCTCAAGTTGCGACGCGGTCGATTCGGTAACAGCGCGCAGGACGTCGTCAAGAAGCCCGGGGCGAAAGAAAATGGAAAACGATCTGATTGGATTTAGAGCCTGCACACGGCTGCTGTACGTCCTGTCTGCATTGAGAATGAGAAACGTGTCGTCACTAACCGTGACGCGCCGTCCGTCGATGAAATACTCCTCGTCTCCTCCCGCGACCGCTTTGATAGAGAGCAGTTGCTTATAGTTCGGATACTCTACGGAGCGTGTCGTCGCCGCGATGATCGCGCTCTCCCTTCCCCAGCGCGTGTAAAACCGGGCGCGGAAGTGCGGATCCCAAATAGCGGGCATTTGACGGTAAATCATAGGACGACTCTAGCATGGGGCCCGTTTGCGCCTCGCGCCAGTGCTTGAAACGTGGCCAGGCTCGCGCACAGTCGCAGCCCCATCGGATTATCTCAATTCAGAGCGGCCTTGTGGGCACGGACGCCCTAGGTCCATGAACAAATAGCAAGATATGCACCGTGTCGTTGCGTCGTTACAACTTATCTCATATTCGCTTGAGTCTGTCGCCCAGGGCAAGCGGCACGATGCCGTAAACACCGGTCGGCAACATTCCAGGGCTTCAGTCAGCACGTTCGCCAACTCCATGAGTCAGACCCCATTGCAGTTCGTTCTCGCGCGGCTGCTGAAATCGTCGGGGTACCGACTCGTGGTTCGGGTAGCCGTAGCCTTTTATTGCGCTATCCGCTCGGCGCCCCCACCCGGCGCCGCCGAGATGACACCGGCGTGCATCGGGGCACCCGGAAATTAGCAAGATGCGACACCCCCCCTGTTTGACGCGCGACGACTATGTACCGCAAGCGAGACGTCGTGGGGTCGAGCGCCTATTGGACGGCTGTGAGCAGTCCTGATCGGCCTCTCAGCGTCGTAGTGAAATAGCCTGATCAGGGAGTGACATAATGAACTTAACGACGATGCGCTGCGGCTCCGCGCGCTTTGCCGCTCTTATCTTCTGCTGCGTTTTTACTTCGACGGTATTTCCCCAACAGCAACCTGCCACGCCTGGCGCTGCGGGAATGGAGGAGATTATCGTGACCGGCTCGCGCATCGCAGTTCCGCAACTTGAAAGCGTTAGCCCCGTGACGGTGGTCCAGTCGGAAGCGATTCTCAAAAAAGGCACCACGAACATCGTCGACCTTTTAAACACGCTTCCCCAGGTGACGCCTGACCAGAGTTCGAGTCTCGCGCAGGGCTCGTCCGGCGTCGCGAATATCGATCTTCGCGGCCTGGGTCCGCAGCGAACACTCGTTCTTATCAATGGCCGGCGCCTTATGCCGGGTGATCCGACGACCATCGGACCCACCGCAGCCGACCTGAACAATATTCCGCCCTCGTTGGTATCGCGTATCGAGGTGCTCACCGGCAGCGCTTCGGCGACGTACGGTGCGGATGCGGTGGCCGGCGTGGTGAACTTCATCATTAACGATCATTTTAATGGTCTGCAGGTCGACCTCAACTATGGAACGTGGCTGCACACGAACAGCCAGACCGCCGCGATGAACGCCCGTCTCAGCGACATCGGATTCGGACCGACCGCGGCCTCAGGCTCCAATAAGACGGATGGAGGCAAAAAGGGGTTTAACATCCTTGCCGGCGGAGACTTTGCCGACAACAAAGGCAATGTCACGGCCTACTTTGACTACCAGCAGACTGCGCCCGTGACCGGTAACGCGCGGGACTACAACGCCTGCACGCTCGGCGCGACGGCGACCGGGTTCTCGTGCAAGGGGTCAGCGAATACATACCCCGCAGTTATCGCCGGCACGGACGGGAACATTTACCAGCTTGCCCCTGACGGGCAAAACTTCGGATCCTTGTATCAGCTGTATAACTACGGCCCGGACCATTATTTCCAGCGAGAGGACCGGCGCTACAACGCTGGGTTTTTCGCGCACTACAACATCAGGGACAATGTCGAGGCCTATAGTGAGTTTATGTTCATGTCGGACAAGACCCAGTCCCAGTACGCCCCGACTGCGGTGTTCTTTTCCTCGGGGAAAGCGTTGGACCCGGTGCTGAACGTCCCCGACGGCAACTACCTGGTGAACTGCGGCTCCGGATTCGGCTCCCCTGGCGCCAACCCTTTCTTCAATGCCGCAATGTATGCCCAGCTCTGCAATCCCGCCTCGCCGCTCGTCTCATCCCAGACTGTCAGCAACGGCAATGCGTTCTCCCAACTGACGCTCGCGGTCCGCAATGCTTCGGGGGGCCCGCGCCGTGATGAGTACGACCATTCGTCCTACCGGGCGGTGTTTGGGCTGCGTGGAAAGCTGGACGAGGTATGGAGCTACGACGTGTACGCGAGCAAGGGCATCACCGACTACAACACGTTGCACCAGAACGACTTTTCGGCAGCCCGGGTGGCGAACGCGCTGCAGGTGGTGATCGACCCGGCCACGGGCAAGCCCGCGTGCCTTGCGAACGTCGGCCAGAACAATGCGCCGGGCTGTCAGCCGTACAACATCTGGCAACCGGGTGGAATTACCCCGGCGGCGCTCGCGTACCTGCAGGTACCCAGCACGCAGACGGGAAGTACCACCGAAACGGTCGTCAGCGGCAACGTCACCGCCGATTTCGGCAATCACGGCCTGAAGACGCCGTGGGCTTCGCAGGGCGTCGCAGCCAACGTCGGCGCGGAATCGCGCCGCGAACGCCTTATATTGAGTCCGGACCAGGCGAACATCGACGGCGACGTGGCCGGCTCGAGCACGGTACTGCCCGTCAACGGGGGGTTCAGCGTGTGGGAGCTGTTCGGTGAGTTGCGCGTTCCGCTGGTCACCGACGCCCGTTTCGTACACAGCTTGAGCGCCGATGCAGGGTATCGCTACTCGAATTACAGCGAGGGCTTCACCACCAACACCTATAAATTCGGAGTGCAGTGGGCGCCGACCGAAGACGTGCGATTGCGTGGCAGCTACCAGCGGGCCGTGCGCGCACCTGACATCCAAGAACTGTTCCGACCAGCCCAGGTAGTTCTTGACGGGAGCTCGGACTTCTGCGCGAACGGTAACGTACCGTTCTTTACGGCCGCGCAGTGCGCGAATACAGGTGTTACAGCGGCCCAGTATGGCCACATCATTGGCAACCCCGCCGGCCAGTACAACGGCCAGCTGGGTGGTAACCCAAAGCTGACACCCGAACAGGCAACCACGACGGCGTTTGGACTCGTGTTCACGCCCGCCACCTTCAGACAGTTCACCGGCACGCTCGACGTATTTGATATCAAGGTAACAAACCTGGTATCCACGTACGGCGCCGACTTCATTCTCAGCAATTGCGCGCTGGGCGCAAGTCCACAATGGTGCAACCTGGTGCACCGGGCGGGCAACGGCTCGCTATGGTTGAGCCCCGCCGGATACATAGATGACACAAATGTCAACGCAGGCGCGGTGCGCACCTCTGGGATGGACGTCGGGCTGCGCTACCAGGCTGACCTGGGGGCCGCCGGCAAGCTCAGCACCGACCTTACCGGGACCTACGTCAACAAATGGGACGTGTCGCCTTTCGGATCAACGACGTATAGCTGCCTGGGCCTGTTCGGTACTATTTGTGGAGTTCCGACGCCCAAGTGGAAGCACAATCTGAATCTCGACTGGACCACACCAGTCGCCGGGCTGAGTGCATCGCTCGAATGGCGATACACGGCGGGCGTGAAAAACGAAACCACGAGCAGCGAGCTGAGCGATTTCGGACCCCCACCCAGTACATCGGGCGACGCGCACCTGCCCTCGGTGTCCTACTTCGATATCGCGGCCGCCTACCGGTGGCAAGATCTCACGTTCCGCGCCGGCATTAACAACGTACTGGATAAAGATCCTCCGTTGGTCGGGGCGGCCTCGATCGGGAACAACGTTTTTGGCGAGAACAATACCTACCCACAAATTTACGACACTCTGGGCCGCTTCGTGCACGTCAGCGTGTCCGCAAAGTTCTGACACCCACCAGTCCTGCGGCGAGCTCGCATTAGTGCTGGCCGCCGCTCTCACCGGGCCGCTCTGCCTGGCATGAGCTGGGAGAGCCGCTCGGGTGCAGCGTCGCCGCTCCGCGGGCTGCTGCACCTTCCAGTGCGCGAGTTCGACAACAGCACTCACCGGCGGCGGAACTGCCAGAGGACACCTGGGCTAGCCGAGCAATTTCAGCAGCTTATCGAAGTACGCGAGGGGTATGGCCAAGCCAACGGCCTGGCTTACGGGTGTGGGGCGCATTTTGCTCGGGGCACAGCAACAGAGTCGACGGCACAGCGCTCATCGGCGCCGCTTCAATGCTATCGCGCATCAAAGGAAAGCGTAACCGTGCGCGAGCGCACTCGGCCAAATGAAGCACGCCCGCGTACATGGGCGGTTCGCCAGAACACGCGACGGCCGCGCCGCACCAAGTGACCTCGGACATGATGCAGCCGCGTCGCGCGCCGGATTTCTCGGGACGAAGTCGCATCGAAGCGACTTGGCGCTTGGGTTATGAGCGGACAAGTCACTTGCACGTGGTCCAGGAGAGGCGGCTTATCCCTTGCACGTCGGTGGTTGTTCAGGCGGGAGCGCGCTACAGGGTGGGTGGCAAGGGCCGCCCTGGCGCCAAGGAGAAGTGAGAACGCCAAGATCATCGGCATGTCTCGGGCTACAGCCCCGAGTGATGAGTGCAGAACCTCATACTCCTGCGTGGCGGTCAGCCGGTGCCGCCGGTAGTATGCGGACCAACCTTCATCAAATCGAAAGCGCACGCAGTCGAAGAGATCGGCGGCATCGGCATCTTCGGTGACCTCTAGCTCCACCAGCCCGCCTGTATAGGCTGACGCCTGCAAAGGCGGCGCTGGCCAGCTGCGATCCAGGTCGAGATGCGTCTCCATAGGAGCGAGTGTCACGACACCGTCGGAGTGGCTCCAAAATGTCCGCAGTAGCGCGCGCCGACCGCAGGCCGAAGAGGACACCAGCGCCCCCGCCCGGCTCGCTCCGCGATCAAGTCCAACCTTCGGTCCGGCACTTTGGGATGGTAGATTTGCGAGTGCCCGGTCTCTGGCGGCATCACTCCATTCGATCCACAAATCGCGCCCCGGCAGATGTATGAGGTCTACGCAGGCGCCAAGCCGGTCACCACCGGCGAGCGCCACCTCCGTGCACACCGCGACAAGATCATCGCTTAGAACATACCGAAGCGGGCATGCGGCAACACGGGCAGAAAAATCGGCCGGGCCAGGCAGGATCGTCGCATGACCGCCCTGCCCGGCAGCACCGCAAGCATCGTCTGCCACGCAAAACGGTGTTGAATACTGTGCGACTTGATCCAGTAGTCTCATACTGCCGACCCTGAAGTGCCCGGAACATGCTAGCGAGTAGCACGCGATCGAGCGTTTCAGGGTTTGCGAATTTGCGGTAGGAGTCCGAAGGCTCTTAACCCTTCGGCGACCGCGCTCATGCACACGTGCGTCGGCACGCCATCGTGAAATTAAGCACAAACTGCAACCGCCGGGTGTTGCCCGACTGTTGATTAGTCGCAAGAATGAGCCGTGGCCAGGTGCCCAGGAACTAATCGCATGCACAAGCTCCGTCGGGTCTTGCCTTGTTTGACTCTGGGTGTGGCACTCTCTTTAGCCGTAGACACACCCAGCCTGGGCGCCGCGGCCCCGCGGGCCGAGTCTCCGCCTCTCATCGCCGCCATGGAGCGCCTGCAATCCGGTGAGACGGCTGCAGCCGTGGGGATGCTGGAGACCGTAACACGTGATGAGCCGCGCTCGGTGGAAGCCTGGCGTGCGCTCAGCGCGGGGTACCGTCAACTTAAGATGATTGATAAGGCCATCACGGCTTCCGAACAGGCGCTCCGCATTGAGCCTGACGCACCCCAGAGTCTGTACATGCTGGGCGTCCTTTATGCCGCGCAGGGTAATACTGAGCAAGCCTTTAAGTGCTTGGGACGCGCGAGGGCAACGCGCCGGTTCGATATGGCGCAGCTTAGCCAGGATTCCGAGGTTAAGGCTCTGCGCAAGGATCCGCGCTATGCGGAGCTGTTTCCAAAGCCCGGGGAGTTTGAGCACCCTTTTGTCGAGCCGGTCAAGATCCTCCGTGAATGGCGTGGGGAGGCGCCGCACGATCAATTTGGGTGGATCGCGCGCAACATCGGCGACGTGGACAACGATGGCGTCAACGACATCGTAACCTCCGCACCGACTCACGGTGACGGCGACTCGCACAGTGGCCGGATCTATGTCTACTCGGTGGGTCGTAATCGCCTTCTGTGGACTGCAGACGGCGCGCCAGGCGATGAGCTCGGTACCGGTGTCGAGGCGGCCGGCGACACTGACGGCGATGGAATTCCTGACGTCGTAGCAAGTGGTCCATCCGCCCGCGGGATAGCTCGGATTTACTCAGGTCGCGACGGCCATGTGCTGCACGAGTTTCACGCGGTTACCCCCGATGAGATGTTTGGCAACCATATATCGAGTGCGGGCGATGTGGACGGGGACGGGGATGCAGATGTCATTGTCGGAAGCCCCGGCAAAGACGGCGAGACCAAGAGCCCGGGTCATGCCTACTTGTATTCCGGCAGGACCGGTGCCCTCATTAAGACCCTCGCCGGTGAGCGACCCGGAGATCAATTCGGCAGTACCGTGGCGGGCTACTCCGCTGGGCGCCAGCGCTACGTGGTAGTGGGCGCGGCCCGAGCAGGTCCGGCGCATCACGGCCGCGTGTATGTGTACGTAAACGGATCTGATGCGCCACAGTTCACGATCGAGGCCGACTCGACCGGCCGGGCGCTGGGCGCAATGTTCGTGTCAGTTCCCGGAGATATGGACGGCGACGGTGTGCCCGATGTCTACGCGTCGGATTGGGCGAACGATGCCCGGGGTGTTTCCACGGGGCGCATCTACGTGCATTCCGGGCGCACGGGCTCGCGCCTTCTGACCCTCACGGGCGAAAGCGCGCACGACGGCTTTGGGACGAGCCCGTCCGAAGCGGGTGATGTGGACGGTGACGGCCGCGCCGACCTGATCGTCGGTGCATGGCAATACGGCAAAGCCGCCCTGTCGGGTGGCCGCGCGTGCCTTTTCTCGGGTAGGAACGGGCGCTTGTTGCGAACCTATACTGATCGCACTCCTGGCGACACGTTGGGTTTCGATGCTGTTGGCCTGGGCGACATAGACCGGGACGGCACGGTGGACCTGCTGGTTACGGCCGCGTGGAGTGGCGTAAATGGATACCATTCTGGGCGGGTATTCGTGATTTCCAGCGGACTTCGGCAATCGCAATAACAAGCCGACGCCCCGCAAATTTAACAAAAGGCTCCAGTGTCCAATCGAGCAAATCCCTGACCAGCAGCGGCCGTTCTGGGATCGATCGACGTCGAGTCATCGATAACCGCAACTTAAACCGCACGCACCGCCAATTCAACAACGCGTGCACGTGCGGCCTATTTCATGCCGTTTCGAGTGCAAGTGATTGCTGAAGTCAAGGTAAGGACCATCGTAGGATTGCCTGCACCAGGGGATTTGAGATTTTCACCGCCGTAATGACGCATTTGATCACGACGCCATGCGGCTTCGTCACAAAGTGTCTCCCAGCGAATTCATCCCTTGCTACGTTCTTGGGGTGAAACTCGCCGATTGCGTGGCTCAACACCGATTGCCATTTACAGTTCAGGACTGCAACAGCGGTCGCACCACGGTTCTTAAAAACACCTCTCATTTCGCCGATCGTGTTGCCACTTGCCCAGCGCGGTATGTCCTGCACGACGATCTGACCACGCTTTGCGCTGATCTCGCCTATTCGGTCGGCGTCCGCACCTTCGAATGTGCCGATCTTATTCACGTCCCGGCCAAGAGGCTATGGATCGAATGGTGTAACGCGCCGTGGCAAAATGCGATTGAGCGTTATGGGTTTCCGCTGATGGATCGGGGATGCCAGCTCATGGGCCGGCGCGGAGCGTTAATTGACTCTTCAGCCGACGGACGCCGTGGCTTAGTCCGCACGTTCTGGAACAACCCGATGGGCCAGGACGTGCTCGCAAGCAGCGTGGAGGCGTATTTCGATCTTGACACTCCGCCGGGTGAAGAACCGGAGCCCCCCGATCGGCACGCCGCCGGCGCGGTAATGGTCACCGATCCGGCTGTGCAGGGCGATGACGTACTCGGCCGCTGCTTTCGATTTCGTTACGAACAAACCTGGTCTGACTACTATCGTCGTGCTGACTTGTCGGATGCGCGGCACTCGGCTCTGTGGCGCCAGTCCTTGGGTACGATCGCCTTGGACGTGCCCTTGATGTTAGCGTTCTTCCTACTCATGGCGAGCCGAAAGGGACTGCCTCAGCACCACTCTGAGCTCGCGCGCCTAAACCAGGCCCGCCGCAAGCGGGGCCGACCGCCACTGCTGGATCATATCGAGGTGCGCGCACCCCTGCTTCCGGAGTACGACTGCCACTACTCCTCAAAGGATCACCAGCTGCGGCGGGGGCCGCGACTGCATCACGTCCGAGGGCACCTGGTACGACGCGGAAGCAACCTCTATTGGCGTGTCCCTCACATGAGGGGAAGCGCCCGCTCGGGAGTCGTTCGCACCCGCACAGTGCTGTGGACTTTCGAAGCCCGCCACCGGCACCCACCATCAAATGCCGTTGTTGCCAACGGCTAAATCGGCGGCGGCCCCGCCATTACATCAGTGCCTGCCGTCCTGATACCTAGGGTGACTGCGCCCCGCCCGTGATAACTTGACAAGGTGGGGCGTGCGGATACTTCGACGACGCGTCCATCGGCGCCCTGCTTTATCTTACCACCGGCGGGTATTTCCTGGACGCCCGGGCTTACAGGTTGCAGCGGAATCATGTATGTGGGTAATCGAGACCGCGCGCTTAAGGCTGCGCCACCTCAGCTCTGCCGACGCGGCGTTCATAGTTGAATTGCTAAACGACGCGGACTTCATCGCCAATGTGGGCGACCGTGGGATGCGCAGCGTGGATGATGCACGCCGCTACATTGCCGACGGCCCGGTGCTCAGCTATGTACGTTTTGGATTCGGACTGAATCTGGTCGAACTCAAGGGATCAGGGGTGCCTATCGGCATTTGCGGACTCTTAAAACGCGACACGCATCCGGATGTGGAGATCGGCTTTGCCACGGTGCCCCATGCTCGGCGTCATGGGTACACGCTTGAGGCGGCTAAGGCTGCGATGCAATGGGGCATCGACACCTGCGGCTTGGAGCGGATTGTCGCGATCACCGCTCCGCACAACCGCTACTCGATTAGAATCTTGGAGAGGCTCGGTCTAAAGCTTGAGCGCATAGGGCAGTTCACCGCGGGCGCAGAATCGTGCCTCTTTGCCTTGGATACCGTACGTAAGCTCGAGACAATGACATGACAATAGCTCGCCGGCGTTCTTGTTGATTTATCGGACATTTCGATACACGATGCAAGCGGCTCGACACCGCTGCGCTCCAAGCCAATCCATTTTTATGGTTGACGTTTTTGAAAGATAAGGTCAAACCAGCCTGTCCAGCTGGTTCCACCGTCGGCCGATCTTGTTGCGACTTCGCGCACTCCTTCGTCAACGCGCTCCCAGGAGCCCCGTACCTTTCTTTCCTTCCCATCGGGTCCAATATCTGATCCCGCAAGGGTCATGGTGCCGTTACTCCATTGGCCGTCTATCAGGAGCAATTGCCCGTGATTCGTGACCCACGACTGGTGCCATTGGTTGCGCGTGGAGTCGTAAATACTGAAGCTCTCCCCTTTGTGCCCATCGGTCTGCTCGTACAGCTCGTGCACGACACAGCCATTGAGAATAAGTTCTACGCGCGCACGCGCAATAACCACAGTTGGGCGATCTCGATCAACAACATCCCAGTCTCCCACCCAAAAATCAAACTGTCGGTACTCCGGCCCCGCACATGGAAGGCTCGCGGACTGCTCCTCGCCCTGGGCGACAGGCGCCCACGGGGCGCTCAGGACGGATAGCGTAACGAACGCGCTAAACTGACCGACCCGACCGCGCTTAACCTTTGGCTTCACAATCCTTTCTCCTAAGCGCCCGCGCCCAGTCAGGTGCGAATCGGGGGCCGCGTCCCTGCGCCCGACGGCGCTCTACCCTGAAAACAAGGCTTCACTACCGCCCCACAATTGCGCCAATGACTTCAGATTCGCCCGATAAGTGCGCGTCACGTGAAATTCCTTACCGCCTTTGGTTCTCAGTAGGTATTCACTGCCCACGCCCGGCTGAATACTCTCGACATGCGCCCCATTGACCAGCACCGATCTATGTATCCTGATGAACCCCTCGGGGCCAAGCTGCTCTGCGATCTCGGCCATCGTCTGTCGCAACAGGTAGGATCCGGCCTGTTGTTGCAGCAGCACGTAGTTGCCATTGGCTTCCACACTGATGATTTCCGCCACATCGACAAATACCACGCGGCCCTTGTCCTTGATGGCCATGCGGGCCGCGCGTTGAGGTCGCAATCTCAGGTCATTGAGCGCCCCCAAGAGGCGCTCGGCGCGTTCCTGCTGCGAGCGGCGCACTGCAATGTCGATAGCCTCATGGACTCTGCCAGGCACGAGTGGCTTTAGGACATAGTCAACAGCGCGTTTCTCGAACGCCTCCACGGCGTGTTCATGATAGGCCGTCACAAAAATCACCGACGGCATCGGACCTGCGTGCCGGCTCAGTTCCTCCAGGAGTTGCAGGCCCGACATTTCCGGCATATGGATGTCCAGCAGCAGTACGTCTACCGGCTGGCTGCGAAGGTGCGCGAGCGCCTGGTGCGCATCGACCGCGAAATGGCACTCATCAATGTCCGTCCGACTGGACAATATTTTCTCGAGCGCCGCCCGAGTGAGCGGCTCGTCATCGACCACGAGCGCGCGCATCACGCCGGCCCCGCTTCTAAGAGCGATTCGCGCGCTCTGGGCGCCGCGGCCGGCACCACCAATCGCGCGACCGCCTGAGTGATCTCTACACGGAAATCAAACGACGCCAGCTCATCCTCTCCATACAGATGGTGCAATCTCGCCTTCACGTTGGCCAGGCCGACGCCCAGGCCTGGCTGTGAAGTGCCCGCGATGCTATTGCGAATTTCGGCCTCCAGGCAATTGTTCCGTATCCCTATCGATATCTCGATCCAGCCCCCGTCCCGCGCATTGGCGATGCCGTGGACAATGGCATTCTCCACCAAAGGCTGCAGCAAAAGCTGGGGCAGCAGCGCTTGCTCTGCCTCCGGTGCGATATCCCAGCGCACGGTCAAGCGGGATCCCAAACGCATATGCTCGAGTTCAAGATACGCCCGCAGAAAGTGCAGCTCTTCTTTTAGGCTGATCAGATCAACGCTTCCGTGCTTGAGCACCACGCGCAGCAACGTCGCCAGAGTGAACAGCATTTGCTGAGCGGTGGCGGGGTCCACATCAATCAGCGTGGACACGCCTTGGAGGGTGTTAAAGAGAAAATGCGGATGCAGCTGGGCACGCAGCGCCTGTAATTCACTTTGCGCCAGACTTTGCCTCAGACGCAGACGGTCCATCTCCTGTTGTTGACCGCGAACAAAATAGGTGTACGCGTGAGCGGCCACGAGTACGCCCAAATACAGCAGAAAAAGATCTGCGAACGTACCGTAGGCCAGCGCAAAAAGTGACCACAGCGAGCGGGGGCCCCAGTTCATGGTGGTTTCCAACCAGGGCGGTAGTATGAGCCACCGAATCAACGCAAAGGTGCAACTGAAGGGAAAATAAGCGAGCGCGTACACGCCAATTCGACGAAGCTGGGTTCGTGACGCGGGCCAGCGATTTACCCAATAGAAAATGGGCGGAGTGAGCAGGGCGATGGTGAAGTACCGAGCGGCATAAATCAACAACTCGCTCGAGAGCTGCACTGGAAGATGTTCTGAGCGTTCAGTGCCATAGGTTTGCCACGCGACCAACAGCGACAGCGGCATCCAAAACAATAAAGAGAGCGCGTAAGCGCGCGCTATAGAACGTGCGCTTTTGGTATTAAGATCCATAACAATCGCTCATTGTTGCTGGGTTCTCCACGCCTTGTCCATCTGAATCCCCCCGATACCCGTCGCGTGCGCGGCGCGCGAACCTAAGACGTGTAACCCCCTTGTTTCCCAACTTTAAGTTACCTAGTGAGGGATGCACACCACACGGTAGTCTGAATCTTCCCTGCAGCCTGATGCCGCTTGAAAGTTTATAAGCATTGACATATCGCCGCTGGATTGACCCCAGTTTTCTGCTCGTTGGTCCCGCACTTTCGCTATCCCATCACATAACGCTTTCCAAAGCGTTGCGCTCCCTTATCGTCCAAAACGAGGCAGGTCTCGTCCCGCTGCGGTGCCCAGGGTCGCGGTCACGCAACACGCAGTATGACGAGCCTTGCCGTTTGGGCCTCCGGCGAGTTCGGGGCCGCTGGCACCTCCGTACGAATTTGGGGAGACGAGTACTATGGACACACAAAGCATTGAGGGTTTGACTGACCTTAGGCCTCGAGCCTTTATCGTAGGTCGCCGATTGATCAAAGCATTTAGCGCTTTGACAATGACCCTGGTGGGTGCCTGGGCGGCGGTGGGGATCGCACAGACTCCCGCCAAGCCCACCGCCGATGCGCAAACTGTCGCGCTGGAGGAAGTCGTTGTCACCGGCACGCGCATCGCGGCACCCAACGCGGTGAGCACCAGTCCCATCCAGGTCATTTCGTCGGATTCCATCGCCACCAGCGGCAAAACCGACATCAGCGACATCATCACGCAGCTCCCGCAGAACTTCAATAATGGCCTGGGCCAGGATCTGGGCAACGGTACCAGCGGACTGACCACCGCTGGTGGCATAGCAACGGCCGACCTGCGCGGGCTCGGGCCCAATCGGACGCTGGTCCTGGTCGACGGGCGGCGCCTTGGACAGGGCTCGCCCTATACGGCGATTCAATCACCGGCGCCCGATTTGGATCAGATCCCTGGCGGGCTTGTCGATCGCGTGGAAGTTGTTACCGGCGGTGCATCCGCGGCCTACGGGTCCGATGCGATCGCCGGTGTAATCAATTTTATTATGAAGAGGAATTTTGAAGGCTTCCAGGTCGAGGGCCAGCTGAACACAAATTGGCACAGCAATCACAACGATTTCATGCAGAACCTGGTTTCCGGTTTCGGGGCCACCCCGGCCACGGGGACCGTTTGGGACGGTCACCAACGCTCTTTCGACGTTCTCATGGGCACAAACTTTGCCGATGGCAAGGGCAACGTAACGGCCTATGCCAGTTATCGACATGCCGACCCGGTACTGAGCAGTCAGCGTGACTTCGGCGGGTGCCAAGTCAATCCCGTCACCGACAGTAACAACAACGTAACGAGCCTCGCCTGCGGCGGGTCTTCCAATTCCAACTGGTTTCAGCCCCTCACTGGTCCGAACGCCAACACCGTCTACAGTGTCCATGGGGCGGGTTTTATTCCACAAGGGAGTGGCGTGGTGACCACGCCGCCCTCCTCCTTCAACTCGCAGCCCTACATTTACATGACGCGTGAGGACGATCGATACAACGCCGCGTTTCTGGCTCATGAAGAGCTCTTTACTGCACTGCAGCCGTATGCCGAATTCTACTTCATGGATGACAGGAGCCATCAGGAAGTGGCACCGTCGGCATTGTTTAAGGACAGCAACCCGCTGGATCCCTTTGGCACCGGCAATTACCCGGTCAACTGCGATAATCCTCTGCTGAGCGGCTCGCAGGCTGCCATTCTGTGCACGCCCGCACAGCTCGCCTATGCAACCGCGAACCGGGGCCAGGCCTGTATCTACCAGACCGATCCGGTAACCGGGCTAGCCACTTCGCCCAATTGCGCCGACGTACGCATCGGGCGCCGAAATGTGGAGGGCGGCGGACGCTCCTCGGATTATGAGCATGAGAACTATCGTGCGGTATTGGGTACCCGAGGTGAGTTGGGCGATGCGTGGAGCTATGACGCCTACGCTCAGTACTTTTACACCACATTCTTCAATTCACAACAAAACTACTTAAACTTCCAAGCCATCGACAATGCGCTGCAAGTGACGGGTACGGCCGCACAGCCGGTTTGCATCAGCGGCGGCACCTGTGTGCCCTACAACATCTTTTCCGATGGGGGCGTGACGGCTGCGCAGACTCAGTACCTTAACCTGCTGGGGACCGGTCAGGGCACTACAACGTTGCGAACGTTGCATGCAGAAATCACCGGGCAACTCGACAAATACGGCCTCAAGTCGCCCTGGGCTACCGACGGATTGGCGGTGAATCTGGGCTATGAGCACAGAAATGATCACGAGTTCTTCCGGCCCGACTCCGCCGAACAGAGCGGTCTATTGTCGGGGTTCGGCGCCGCGGCCGTACCGATCGATAACACGGTGTCCGTCTCCGAGCAGTTCGTGGAGCTGCGGGCACCGCTGGTGCAGAATGCGCCGGGCGCACACGACTTGCTGTTCGACACCGGTTTCCGACGGTCGGACTACACCACGAGCGGCGTCACCAACACCTATAAGTTTGAAGTGCAATACGCGCCGATCGCGGATTATCGCCTGCGCCTCTCCTATGACAAGGCCATCCGTGCGCCGAGTGTGGTGGAGCTTTTCAACCCGCAATCGGTCGTCACCCTGGCTCTTGGCAACGACCCTTGTGCCCCAACCTTCACCGCGAGCGGCGCCATCCAGGCACCGGCGGCGTATAGCCTCGCCCAATGCCAACGAATGGGCGTCACGGCTGCGCAATACGGCAATGGCGGCACCACCAACACCATCCCGCAGGGGACGGGGAGTCAGCTATCCGGCTTGCAAGGAGGCAACCCGAACCTGCATCCCGAGCAGGCAGAAACCTACACCATCGGTCTTAATTTCGCACCCAGCCAGCTCCGGAATTTCTCCGGCAGCCTCGACTACTTCCACATTGCGCTGAAGGACGTCGTGGGGGTGGTTCCGGCTGGCGTGATCTTTAGCCAGTGCGCGAACTCTGGGGACCCCTTCTATTGCAGTCAGGTCTTTCGCAATCCAGTCACGGGCGGGCTCAACACGGTCGGCAGTCCCGCAGGGGGCGGGTATGTATTCCAGGCGAACGTGAACACCGGTGCTGCGCTGGTGAGCGGGGTTGATCTGCAGCTGAACTATAGGCAAGAGCTTGCACAAGGCTGGGGCCACCTCGCCTTTGAGTTAAACGGCGCGTACTTGCAGCACAATGAGACGACGCCCGTTCCGGGCGGGGCCACCTATGACTGCGTCGGATTATTCGGCTTTACGTGTCAGACAGTTAATCCACACTGGCGCCACATTTTCCGCGCCACCTGGCAGACACCCATTAACGTCAGCCTGGCGGCAACCTGGCGTTATATCGGAGCGGTGTCACAGGACAATAACTCGTCCGACCCGACGTTGCATTTTTCGACGTTCGGCGGATTTGATCTCGTCAACGGTCACATCCCCTCCTACGGCTACCTGGATCTGGCGGCGACCTGGCGTTTGCATGACACCCTCACCGTACGCGCGGGTATCAACAACGCGCTGGACAAGGATCCACCGCTTCTGAACACCGCAATCGTGCCCGGAGGCCAGGCCAATACCAATGATGTCTATGATCTATTCGGCCGGCAGCTTTTTTTGTCGTTCACGGCTAAATTCTGACCGGGAAAGTGTATAAGCACTTCGCAGCAAGATGATTGACGCAGCGAACTTCAGGAGGCGCCATAGTGGAGTCTACGTTTGCGCTCGCTACACGAGGCGGTGTCTGGCGGATGGTCTCCGTCGCCGCCTGGACGCTGGGCCTTGGTTATGGGTGCGCGACCGGCTAGCCGCCGGCGCCAACGGTCGCGAAGCAGACGGTAACGAAGCCCGACACGGGCGATATTCAGTGCACCTCCGAGCGGGTCACAGGTACACTCGTGGCCACGCGCGCGTGCACATTGAAGAGCCAAAGAGACGCGATGCATGAGCATACCCAGGACGCGCGCGACGCCTTGAACAATCAAGTCATCGCCGCTTGTCCAGGAACACCCGGTTGCAAGTGACAATGATACGGAGGTACGCGTTGTGCACAGTGCATTACCGGTCACATACGCCGTCGTGGCACTCGTGTCCGTGATGGGAAGCGCCTCAGCTGATTCCAGGGACGATCAGAGGTTAGTCGGTCGGCTCGATCTCGAATTTCAAGCCGCGGTCAAAGCCAATGACGCGGAGACAATGGCGCGCATTTTGCACCCGAATATGGTGCTGGTGTTGGGTGATGGGCGCGTCCTCTCAAGGGACGATCAGCTCAAAGAATCGCGGTCGAAGCTGATCAAGTATGAGATCCAGGATGAGGAGGCCGGTACGCAGACCGTGCGGGTCGTGGGTGATACCGCGCTTGTGACAGCCCTCCTCCGGATTGCAGGTCAGAGCGGCGGTAAACATTTCGATCGACGTCTGTGGTTTAGCGATACGTATCTTCGTACCCCCTCCGGCTGGAAGTATTTGTTCGGTCAGGCGTCACTGCCACTTCCGAGCGATACAATCGGTTCCCCGCTTGCTACAAACCTGGCGCAGGACCAGAACCAATGAATCGCCGATCGCACGGCGAACCCACTGGCCGTGAGCCAAGGGTTCGCGCCCAACGGGGGCAACCGGGCGTGCGAATGGTCGACTGACCAGGCGCCTGACAGGCTGAGCAGCAATCTGTATCATCCGGCTACTACACGGCTTACGGAACGGAGCGCTTATGAACGTCAATACACTGCTTTCGACGGTAGTACTGGGCGCTTTCTTATTGAACCCCGTGCCCTCCCGCGCCGATCCCGACCCGCCTCACGGTGCGGTTGTGGCCACAGTCCCGGCGCATCCCAATTGCCTGCAGGCCACCGGTAGCCGGATTCCGCAGAAAGCCGCCGAGTGCGCGGGGTTCGGGCGCTCCTATAGCGAGCAGGATTTAAGGCAAACCGGAGTCATATCGCTCGGCGATGCCTTAACGCGGTTGGATCCCGCCGTCACCGTTGGTAGATAGCCCTACCTTCCCCTCCCACCCTACGCATTCCCGCCCGTGAGGGCCACCGGGGGGCGGAGCCGTTCGGGAGGCGATTCAGCTTTGTGCCTAAGCTGAGATGGCCAGACCCCGCCGCACGGCGGGACGCGCCAGCGCGCGCCTTGGCGGTCGCCGCATCTTTTGTCGCTCCTTGGGCTTGTCGCCGCCATTAGGCTGGGCCAACGCATTTCGCATCCTTACAATCGGATAGGTTGCATCCGCATTTTCAGGGGCCTTTCGCGGGCGTTTTATCTACCCTTGGCCTTGGAGCCCGCAGAAGCTGCAACTGGCGGACGTGAACGCGCCAGCAATTCTACCTTGCGCGCAAGCATTTTCGCACCCAGAGCCATTGTGTCGACGCCGGACCTTTTGGCCTGCGGAAACATGGCTTTTTCCTCTTTCTGCACATGATGATCAACTTGCTCGGCGAGCACCGTCACTTTTGCATCGTAAAGGTCGTCCTCTGGATCGGCTGCCTCCAACTGCGCAACCAGGTCCGTGGCTCCCGCATGTTCTATTAGGGACTCATCCATCAGCTCCTTGTCATCGATCGCTTTTCGCACCGCGGGATAGAAAATCCCTTCCTCAAGCTCGCAGTGCACGCTCAGTTCCTGACAAATCCGTTGGACGACGGCCGATTTGTCATCATCGCTGCCGTCCTCCTTTAATTTATCGAATTCAGCAAAGAGCGTGGCCACGCGTTTGTGATCCGCCATTAGCAGGGAGAGGGCATCCTGATCTTTCGAGACATCAGCAGGAGGTGCATTACGTTTGCTTGCCACGTTGGTGTATTCCTTGATGGATTGATTGATTGATTCCGTCCCGGTCAGATCAGGGGAGGATCGGTATCGCGAACTGGATGGCGATGTTGAGACAGCGCCGCCACGAAACTGTCGCCAGCGGAGCCATACCGGTTCGGCATAAGCACCAGCAGCCCCGGATCTGATTCACCCGACGGCAAAATCTCAAATATCCCAGCTTTCTTTAACAGCTTAGAGGAGGCGCCCAGAACCAAAATCGATTTGGCATGCCGATATTGGTCTTTCAAGAACTCCAGGGAATGCCCGTCCTTAGCGAGCGCCTCGACCGCATCGCTGCCATCGGGTAACACCAATCCGTCGAACAGCACCGCAGGAGAGTTCTCCAAGGTGGCATCGGCTTCAAAAGCCTGACCTTGCGCGCTCATGAACGTTCCTAAGCGACTGCCCAGTAACCGGATCACTGCCCCTGCTTCGCTCAATGCGCTCATCACAGCCGTAATGGAGGGCCCATCGATACCATCAGCAATGAGGATCGCGACTTTGCGTGTCGCGATTGTCCCATCGCCGGGCAGCGCCATGAGCGATAAGGTTGGCGCAGATTCCATTTCCATCTTTGCTATTTTATCGGTGGCCCTCGGCATCGGATCGGGCATTGCCATCCCAAGGCCTTGAGCAACCGCCTGGGCAAGCTCCTCGGAGGCATTGCGGAGCGATGAGATCATGCGCTGACGGACGGCAGGAACCGTCACTTTGCTGAGTTCGAACCGAAATGCCCCAATGATGTGAGTTTTCTCGACCGGCGTCTGGCTGTTGAAGAAGAGCCTCGCCTGATTGTAGTGCTCAGCAAATTTCTCAGGTTTACCACGCACCTTATCTACGGGATCGTTGTCTGGGGAAATCGCTGGCGCGAAGGACACGAATCCTTTGACCCCGGCTTGAAAAGGGCAACCCCCGCCCAAGGAATTCGGTTCATAAGCGACGCGTCCCCGCGCGATCGCCTGCCGGTGCATTCCATCGCGCTGATTGTTATGCACAGGAGCCAGCGGCGAATTAATCGGAATTTCATGGAAATTAGCCCCGCCCAGTCGGGTGATCTGCGTATCGACGTACGAATGAATGCGACCGTGCAGCAATGGATCGTTACTAAAGTCAATGCCAGGAACGACGTGCGCTGTGCAGAAGGCGACTTGTTCGGTCTCTGCGAAGAAGTTATCAGGGTTGCGGTTCAAGACCATGCGCCCCACAGGCCTTACCGGAACCATTTCCTCCGGGATAAGTTTTGTGGAATCGAGCACATCAAAGGAAAAGCGGTCGGCCTCCTGTTCGGTAAAAATCTGCACTCCCATTTCCCATTCGGGGTAATGACCCGACTCGATTGCCTCCCACAGGTCCCGCCGATGGAAATCAGGATCGCAGCCGGCGATTTTGACGGCTTCGTCCCATACCAAGGAATGCGTGCCGAGCATCGGTTTCCAGTGAAATTTGCAGAAGACCGAATCGCCCTTCGTGTTGACCAGACGAAAGGTGTGGACGCCGAAGCCTTGCATCATGCGATAACTGCGCGGAATTGCGCGATCCGACATGACCCACATCAGCATGTGGGTCGACTCAGGCATCAATGAGACGAAGTCCCAGAATGTATCGTGCGCGGAGGCCGCTTGCGGCATTGCATTGTGCGGTTCGGGCTTGACCGAATGAATGAGGTCAGGAAACTTCATCGCGTCTTGGATAAAGAAGACCGGCATGTTGTTTCCGACCAAATCCCAGTTGCCTTCATCCGTATAGAACTTAACCGCGAAACCGCGCACGTCGCGGGCCGTATCGGCGGAGCCGCGCTCCCCCGCCACGGTAGAGAACCGGACGAACACCGGGGTTACTTTGCCCTCTTCGGCAAATGGCGTTGCCTTAGTAAACCTTGTCAGCGGCTTGTAGCATTCGAAAAAGCCATGGGCGCCCGACCCGCGGGCGTGAACGATTCGCTCCGGAATTCTTTCGTGATCAAAGTGGGTAATTTTTTCGCGAAGAATGAAATCTTCAAGAAGCGTCGGTCCGCGCAGACCCGCTTTGAGCGAATTTTGATTGTCAGCGATCGGAACACCTTGATTGGTGGTCAGGGCCTGGCCCGCATCGTTCACGCGCTTAGCGGTTAAGTCTCCGTCCAGGGTGACAGGCTCGAGCGCGGGGGCGCCCGTCTTTTCCGATGAGTTCTTCTCACTGAGCGTGCTTGCGCCGCTGGTGGTTGAGGGCATCGGGTGGGATGATCCTTCGGCCGGACTTTGCGCATTCTTATAGCCGAATTCGCGTGGCTTGGTTTCATTTGCAGGCATCGCAGCCGCGAGTGTGTCCTGCTCGGCGGCATGCGTAGCCATGGCGGTCTGTGGCGCGCTCGGGCGACTTGGGCCGCTGGAGGTGGAACCAGCACCCTTGGGGCTCGAGAGAGCGGCGGAACGAGGGCGCGCGGATTTTGCGGGAGAGGTTTTTTTGGCCAAGGTATTGATCCTTTGGTTATGGTCGCATCGAATGCCGCGACTCGAAAGTGTTCGTCTTAAGGGAATACTACCAACTACACAAACGCGCGTGTGTCGGTAGTTCTATACAAGCTCGGTGGATTCGCAAAGAATCCTTTGGAATCCTTTTTAGAAGTCGGTAATTCTTACAATTTAAGGCTTTGATTCGATCTGTCCCCTTTGACATCGCGCTGGCGGAGCGGCATGCGCCGGCATTCTCTCCATCGACATATACTTTTGCCTTTCGCATCTGTGTTGGTTTGCGGAAGCACACGCGGTCTAAACCTTTTGTTTGGCGGTTCTATAGCGGACTCGAGTCGCGTCTTTCCAAAGCGGTGATCGCAGAATGCAGGCTCGGCGGGGGCTCGAGTGCTACATCCTGATCGCCTACTACTGATCGGCGTGCCATGCACTCGGTATCACTCCGGATGCATGCCAACCGCCGGCCCCCCGCGCGAGCGTAGTAGTATTTTGCGACTCACGCCTCCCGCTTAATTACCTGGCGCTGTTGGCACTGCTAGTGACCATTTGGCGGAACTATCGTTGGTCGCGGTCGAGTTCATTACATAGCTGGGGACAAGTGGGGCGTGCGACATTGTGGAGTCGATGGTCCTCTAGCTGTGGATTCTTTTTGCAGTACGTCGGCCAGCGTCTCGCGTTGTCGTCTTTGACACCCTGCGCGGAGATTTCGCCTTGCCCCCAACAATGATTTTGATCGCATCGGCCAAAGGCACAGCTGCACGCGTGTAGTCGCCCCAAGGCTTGCTTTTCTTGAGAGTTGCCGGCGCGTTGAGTACCGTGAATGACCTCGGCTCAAGTCCTGCGCGTACCTCTTTCCAGTGGATCGGCATGGACACCGGTGCGCCAGGCCGGGCCCGAGGCGATAACGGGGCTACCGCCGTGGAGGTGCGGTCGTTTCGAAGATAATCTAAAAATATCCTCCCGGTGCGCTGTGCCTTTGACATTTTATCTAAGTATTGACCCGGACTGTCGTGCGCCATTTGCGCGCAAACGACATGCGCAAAGTTTTTCGCGGCCGGCCAAGCCACCGCCTTCCTGCCCCCCGCTAGAGGGGTAACAACATGCAGGCCTTTGCCCCCTGTCGTCTTGCAAAAAGAAGTGAGGCCGAGCGCCTTTAATCGCTCGCGGATCTCAATCGCTGCCTCGATGACTCTCAAAAACACCACGTCAGGTGCCGGATCCAGATCGAAAACTAAACGTCCGGCGGCCTCCGGATTGTCTGGCAGGCAGTTCCAAGGGTGGATCTCAAGAGCTCCCATTTGCGCGACGGCCGCCAGAGCCTCGACGTGATCGATTTGCAGGTAGGGCGCCTTATCGCCGGTGACCTTCGTGAGCGAGAATAACTTTGAACTTCCCGCCATCGCATGCCGCTGGAAGAATTGTTGCCCTAATATTCCGTCGGGAGCGCGAATGAGGGAGCAGAGCCTACCTTCCAGATGCGGCAGCATCCACGCACCTACCTGTTCGAAATAGCGCGCAAGATCCAATTTGGTGACCGGGAGCTTATTGCCCGCGTCGGGCCACATGACCTTCTGCGGATTGGAGATTGTCACGCCCATCACTGACGTCGGTTCTGCGGGGCGCGCGCGCCGCGACGTCCCGTGACCTGTGCGCACCCTGGAACTGCGAGTGCCAGCGGGAATTCGAACTATTTGAGTTCCGGCTGATTTCGCCTTGGCCCTTTCTTTGTTCACTTGAGCTGGTGAGGGACGAGGGGCACTGCTACTCGACATTTCTGGCGTGGGCGTCTGGTCTCGATTCGAGTGACATACCGCGTTGGGTTTGCGAAGTCTAGTCGCTGCCACCATGAAAGGTTTGGGAGTTCTGCCCACACCATCGGTTATCTGCTGCATGGTGCGGCCCGACGCTACCGATCGATCCTCAGCAAGTAGGGCTTCCTTTTCGTCCCGTTTCGCATACGCGTCCCGATGCTTGATCAACAGCCAGTTGCTGCGCGTATCGCGTCCCCGGTTGTTCTTGATCCGCACCAATACCCAGCTCCCGACCAGGCGTTCACCGGCCAGAATAAACTTGAGATCCCCGGACTTAAGCATTTGATCAACGGAGCGACCGCCCTCGGGCGACCAGAAGCCTCGATCCCAGAGCTGAACGGTGCCCCCGCCGTACTCGCCTGCCGGGATGGTGCCCTCAAAATCACCATAATCAAGTGGATGGTCTTCAACCGCCACTGCGAGCCGCTTGACCGACGGGTCGATCGATGGACCCTTGGTTACCGCCCAAGACTTAAAAACGCCGGCCCATTCAAGACGCAGGTCGTAGTGCAAGCGGCTCGCAGCATGCTTTTGGATCACGAATCGAAGGTGCTCTGAAGGCATTACCTCAGCTTTCCCGCTAGGCTCCTTGGTCTTAGTAAAGTCTCGCTTTTGCCTATAAGTTTTTAGTGCCACTGCCTTGCCCTTCCCATTACCCACATGCGTAACTGACTTGCGCTGTTTAGGCGTCCGAAAACTTTTCCAAGATCGAATGCGGGCCCAACTGGCGTCCGAGCACTAACCGCCTTCGAACTTCTCAAGTGAAATCTGCCGCTGGCCTGCAATAAAAATAAAAGCCCACAGCCGACGGCGGCACAATTATAAGTGATGCCTCCGTGGTGGTGCCGATAGGGCGCGGGCCTCTCGTCAGCGATCGCCTACGCCCGCGCACGGGTTAGGACGACTTGGGTGTGGCACGCACGTGGCTAAGCTTTCGACGGTCCTTCGCCAGAGCGGTGATGCCATTACGCCCCCAGCACGTACCGAAAGCCCTGCCGTAACGGGACGAAGTATGCGCGCTAACGCCACTTCGATCGCGAACGGCGTACTTACGCCTGCCAATTGTAGATTAGACCGTCTAACCAACCGATGAAACGGCGCGTGGCCCACACAGCAAATATAACGCGGGGCCGAACGCGAGTTGCGCGGCGCAAAACTCGCATCGCCAAGGTAAGATTTATAGAATCAATGGAATGTTTGGGAGTTTCCAAATTACCAGAAGGACCCGAGTGGACTTATGAGATCAAACTGGACGGGTTCCGCCTCGAAGCCGTAAAGGAGGCCGGTACCCCCATCCTTTACTCTCGGCGAGGCAACGTACTAAACCGCAAGTTTCCTTATATTGCTACCGCTCTGGCGAAGCTCCCTAGCTCAACTGTTGTTGACGGTGAAGTTGTGGCAGTCAATGGTGCGGGCCGCTCGGATTTTAATCTGTTGCAGAATTTCCGTTCGGCCGAAGCGCAGATTCACTACTACGCCTTTGATATTCTGGCTTTGAAAGGGCAATCATTGCTGCACTTGCCCCTGAATGAACGTCGAGCCCGCTTGGACGAAGTTCTGCCGCGCGATGAGCACATTACTGCGGCGACCGTAGATTACAGAAACGTCAAGCATATTTTGCGGTACGTGACTACTCACCACCTTGAAGGGGTTGTCGCAAAACGCTCGGACAGTGTGTATGAACCCGGCCGACGCAGTGGGTTATGGAGTAAACACAGAGTCGATCAAGGCCAGGAGTTTGTGGTGGGCGGATACACTCCTGGCTCACACGGATTCGACGCCCTCATCATCGGTTTTTACCGCGGCGACGAATTGATATTTGCCGCGCGCGTGCGCGCCGGGTTTATTCCGGCAACCAGGCGTGAGATTTTCGCTCAGATCAAACATCTCAAAGTCTCGAAGTGTCCTTTCGCGAATCTGCCCGAGACTGCTGATGGTCGATGGGGTCAAGGCCTGACGGCCCAAAAGATGAAGAGCTGCGTATGGTTAAAGCCCGTTTCCGTCGTACGCGTCGACTTCGCCGAATGGACGGGCGCCGACAAATTGCGCCATCCGAAATTCGTGGCGTTGCGCGATGACAAGGATCCACGAAAAGTTGTCAGGGAAGATAACTAACTTCTTACGAATGTCCATATGAGGCGGCGTCCGGGAGCGCCTCGAGCGTTCGGAACCAATCGGCGTAGGGCGTATTGATTGCCATGCGCCGGTTGTAATCCGGGGCCCCATCTTCCCACCAGACGGGTCCGCGCTCCCCTAAGGCAACCTTGGACTGATTAACCACTTTCCGGAGGCGAGCAATGCGGTCCGGATCGCCATAGGCCTCTCGTAATTCTCGTCGAGCCGCCATGAGTTCGGTGACCCAGCGCGCGCGGAGCGTAGTATCGAGACCCGGATTCGAGACGCGCCACAGCCGGCCGCGTACAACCATATACCGGCCGTCTGGGGTTCTATTGAGACTTGCATTAATACCTGACAGATTCAAAGAGGCAACTCAGCTTGCTGCCAGAATGCTCTGATCAACGACGGCCGGCGCTGCATGGAGCGCAGGCGGTTGCGTGCGTGGGTCTTGAGCGCACCGTAGGTGTCGGCGCAAGCGTTGGCGAGTTCGTGGTGCTTGAGGTGACCCCAGATGTATTCGGTTGGGTTCAGTTCCGGAGCGTAGGCGGGCAGCTGCTCGATTTGCACGGCGCCGTTCAGGCTCTCGAGGTACTCGCGCACGAGGGCGCTGCGGTGAGCGGGCAGTCCATCCCAGATCACCAGCAGCGGGCGGCGGATCTGCCGCCCCAAGGCGTGCAGGAACTCGATGATCTGCGGGCCCTTGATCGAGCCCGGAAAGAGCCGGAAGTAGAAGCGCCAGAACGTGATCGCGGCGATCACCGAGAGCTGGTGCCAGTTGAAGTGATATTGCAGCACCGGGGTCTGACCCCGTGGCGCCCAGGTACGCACCCGGGTGGGCTGTTCGCTCAAGCCGGATTCGTCGATGAAGACGATCGTCCGGCCTTGTTTCAGAGCGTTTTTTTTAGAGCCGGCCAGCGCTCGCGCTTCCACCGCTGGATCGCCGACTCGTTGCGCTCCAGCGCCCGGCCGGAAGGCCGCTGGCAGCTGAAGCCTAGCGACCTGAGGATCCGCCAGACCTGGCTCTCGCTGTACGCCCGACCGAAACGCTTCTCGATGAGCTTGCCGACCCGCGGCAGCGTCCACAGCTCGGTGGCAAAGCCCTCGGCCAACGCGCCGCTCTTGAGCCGTCCGCTCAGTGCACGGCGTTGTAGCGCATCCAGTCCGGCGGGGCGACCACGCGGCCGACGCCGGAGCGAGTCCAATCCGCCCGCTTGCAGCTTCTCGTTCCACTCGCTCACCGTCGTGCGCGTCACCCCGATGCGGCGGGCCACTTCGGCCTGCGCCACGCCACGCAGCAACAGCCGCCCCGCGCGTAATCGGCGCCGCTGCAACACTTGCCCTACTCGTTCCGTCTTGCTCATGGCCTGCCTCACCAAGATTACACATTATCTTGGACCTTCGGCTAGCCAGAAAGTTGCAATGCATTTATGCAAGTATCAATAGGATGAGAATTTGTCATCGACACCCTTTCGCCTTCCCGCCTCGCTGTCGGGCCCTTTGTCAACGCTTATCCCCCTCTCGGTGCGGCACCCGCAGTTGCATCATTGGAAATGCCGTCGAGGCATCGGCAGAGGGCCACTTAGAGCCAAGTCATTCTCTCTATCCGCCCGGGCTAGGTGAGGCCGGATACATACGCTAGTGCGGCGCCCGAGTCCCACTGAATCCGCGGAGCGGCTCAAACGGCGGCCTAATTCCCAGAGCTCGTGCTGTCAGATGCAATGGATCCATGCCGTGACAGGAAGCGCCGGATATAAGGTGCAGTACGACTCTTGACGGACCTGCTCAAGTCCCGCGGAGTTCCGCTCGCGATTACTTGCCCTCCAGCGTCGCCTGCTTCTGGACCCATATCGATGACCCAATCGCCGGCCGCAACCCGTCGCGCGGGATGTTCACATCTATATTCTTCAAGTTATGCACGCGAGCGCCGCGCACCCGAACACATTCCGAGCTTTTCTGATCGCTGAGGTCAGTCATTTTGCAATCGTTAGCACAGCCGACGATCGCCGGCCATAGTCATTCCACGCAAGAAGCTACCGGCTCCAAGCCCCATCCCCTAATCCCCAGTGTCTTAGGATTCAGTGCGGCTTCCTGCACAAGCGTGACGCTCTACTGCTTGAATAAGCGGTGAAGATGAGCGAGAAGCTGCTGGGTCCCAGCATAACGAGTTAGTACCCAAATTCACCAGCGCGACAACGCCCACGCTCGTGAGAATATCGATCGGGCGCTGCGCATGGCCCGTTTGCGCAATGATGTCTTGCTCGATCAGGCGCCATTGGGCCGTCAGGTCCGTGGAAAGTGGACGACGTGTCGGCAGCAGCCGGCGAGAAACGCCGATACGCTGTTGGTCCGGAGCAAGTGGGGCTCCCCACCCTCTTACTATCAGAGGATGGGGAGCTTGCCAGTACGAGCCTCAATCAGTGATGCATATTCGCCATCGACTTCGAATCAAAGAACAGGAAGAAGTTGGTGGGCGTCTCGATGGCCTCGCCGGCAGCTTCGGCTGCCCTCAGTTTCACGGAACTCGTGATTCCGCTGGTGCCTTCCGCATTGGGCCATTCCTGCGGGCTGAACACCAATACCGTGATCACCTGCCACCAAATGGGCTTCGTGTCGAGCGCATCACTATTCACGATATGACTGTGGTTGGGCGTCGGCACGAGAATGTTCTGCTTGGGTGTTTTCGGCACTTTCCCGAGCGCGGCCAAGGCGGGAAATAAGTCGACCTGGGAAGCGTGCATTGTGCAGGTGCCCGGGCGCGATCCCTTATCGGGGCACTGGACATCGACGAGGGGGTGCTTTTTGAACCCTTCAGGCACCGCCCCAAACAGCTGGATCAACGTCTCGCCTAGACCTTTACTAAAGGCATCATTGGGATTTTTGTCGTTGTTGAGTGAAAACATCGGCACTAAAACAAACAATGGCTCACTCTGCCTGGCCGGTATGCCGGTCGGGTCGATCGTCGAAGGTGCGCCAACCTGACAAATCGGGCGCTGGAACTCATTAGGATCCGACTGAGCTTTGGTGCCGTCATAGTCTCGATCGTCCCCAGGCTGGTCCACGCAGTCGAAGTTTTGCTCGTAGGTGAAGGTCAGCACCTTGTTGGCACCAAATCCGAGGGTCTGATTGGGCCTCAAAGTATTGCTGGCCAGTTCCGGCGCCTGATCGCCCGCGAAGCTCAAACCACTTCCGAACGGCACTGCAACCAGTGCCGAAACCAGAATTGGCAGCCACGGTCGCTTTCCGGGGGTTCCCTGTGTTGTGTACATAGTTGTTCCTTAGTCTTGTGTTGAAAAAAATTAAATCGTCACCCCCTTATCTACGAGCCCGCTTGCCGTTTGGATGCAAAAAATCGGGAAATAACCCCCGGTAAAAATCACTTAGATGCGGGTAAGAATATTCCTACAAGCTAGCAAATGCTGATTTCACTGGGCGATTAGTGCGGGAGGGACTTACGTGCCTTGCCTATGGCGCTCCGCCGTGGCGAAGCGCTGGTCCACGCTCAAGCTAACGGGCGTACAGGACTTTTGCCGCCGGTGCATGGGGAACACTCCAGTGTGTAGTAACGGCTGATGACCGCGTGGGTTGGCCCGGCGCTGAGGTAGCCCTTCTATTAGGCACCCACCAATGCGCGCGCTCGTTGAATTTCACGCACGGATAAGTGGTCTCTCAGTTCGCGGGCATAACACTGATCAAGGCGCCCTGGGTGTATGCGAGGCCGCTCCATTTCCCTTGCCCCAGAAAATGTCGTACTTGCGGTCGAAGGTGACCACCATAAGGCACTCGATTTTCCCCTGACAGATGAACCTGTGCGGGACCCGGCTCGCCATGACAGCAAAGCCTCCCGCCCCAAGTTGACTTGCTGGATGTCCGGGCATCTCCGTGAGTACTGTGCCGCGGATAACGATCAGCTGCTCCACCGCGGTGTGGTAATGCCACGGTACCACGCAGCCCCCTGTCGCTTTCAGCAACAGGGTCGAGGAACCGGTATCAGGGTTGCCGGTTTCGAGCGCATCGGACAGGCACTTCACGTCATCATCGGCAGAGAAGTGGACCGCAGAAAGTGGTTTCGCCTCACCGGTCAGCGCCGGTTCCGCGTGGCTTATCGAGGCGGTGGGACACAGGGCCGCCGCGGCGATCAGTGGCCAAGCAACTCCAGCTCTAATCATCATTATAAATTTCACCGGGCTTTGGCCTCAACCATCCCACCTTGTTAATGACACGGCCAGATCCCACACCGCGCCCGAGGGGCCGGCATAAGAATCCATTGAATGCGTCGTCACTTTTCGTCACGTTACGGCGCCTTAAGATTGAGTTCAATTTCCTGAATGCGCGGTGGTTTGGTCGGTGCAAGCGTGAGGGCGCCTGTGAGCCGACCGTGCGCACAACGCCAGGTAAACTCGCCCGTCAGCGCGCTTGTTGCGACTATGGCCGCCGCACTATCGCAGTCGCCGACCTCCTTCTTAAGGTGTGCAAGATCTCGCGCCCAACCCGCCGCATCGCGGTCCAACAGGAAATTCATCGCAAGCATTTTCGGGTCCGCCGTGACGTCGCCCCGCTGGTAGATGATACCCACTGCTCGATAGGCGCTTGCAAGGTCCTCGCTCACGGGTAACGAGCGGTCCTTAAAGTACCCGGCCTTGCTTAATGCAACGGCCGCATCCCAAACCGGTGCAGAAGGCCCGGCATACGTGCGATTTGCCAGCGCGAATATGCCCACCCCGTATTCGGGCAAGAGCAAGACGTGCGATCCGTAGCCCGGGTACCCGCCGCTGTGTCTCAGGGCCAGCCCCAGATCGCAGTCGATCACCACCCACATCCCCATGCCATAGGTCGCCGCCTGCCTGCATGTCTCCCCGGTGTGTCCGGGGCGAGGCAGACGTTGTGGGAAATTTGACCCTTGGGCCAACTCCCGAACCGTCGCGCGCTTTACGGGCCCGGTATCCACCTCATCGCGCGGCGGCCATGCTGACAGCAGATAGGCTACCCATCGGGCGTAATCATTCGCGCTTGTTTGAATGCCCCCCATGGCTCCAAACGCGCCGTGCGCCAGGGTCGGTTCGAGACGCCAAGAATCGTCTTCCCAACGGTAACCAAGTGCCCGACGCTCACGCGGGGCGGCGTCGACGAAAAAACCGGATGACTCCATGCCAAGCGGCTTCAACAGTGTATGCGTAATGGTCTCCGCGTACGGATGCCCGGACACGTTGGTAATGATTCTTCCGAGCAGGGCAAAGCCCAGGTTTGAGTATTCCATTGCAGTCCCCGGAGCGCGGGCGAATGGAACGCCATCGCGAAGCAATCGGGAAAAGTCGGCCTCGGGCATCGGCGTCTGTCTGTCCCCCCAGGGGTCATCGGTGACGAGCCCAGCAGTGTGGTTTAAAAGGTCGCGCACCCGAATCCGTGGCGAATCGAGCGTGGGGTACCTCCAACCGCGTAGTTCCGGGACGTAGGTTTCCGCGAGCTCGTCAAGACGGAGCTTCCCATCGTCGCGGAGCTTTAAAACGGTAAGAGCCGTAAACGCCTTGGTCATCGACGCGATCCGGAATAAGGTTTCCGCGGTCACGGGACGATTGGATTCCAGGTCCTGAACTCCGATTCCTCGAACGTAGGCGAGCCGGCCGTTATCCACGATGCCATAGACGAGGCCAGGGACATGGGAATCCACGGCGTAGTCCGCAAAGATGCGGTCTATAGTTGCAAATATCTCAGCGTGGGGCGCCGGCGGGGTATCGGTTGCCCCAACACTTGAAATGTGGATCAGCGCCGCGGTTGTTGTGGCTATGACGAGTCTATGCAGCGCACATAGGGACTTCAAACGTGGCTTGTTGGCGGAAAGTTGCATGTAGAGTCCCCTCAGGCTTCCTCGAGTGACATTCCAATATCAGCAAGTGATGGTGATGGTAACAACACCATGCAGTAGGATCTATCGCCGAGTCACCGACCGGACGCAGGCCTCAGGCCTACCATTCCCGAAAATTTACGCAGTGCGGATCGACCGCCACCTTCCGCCTCTGACTGGAGCGCCACGCATGTCCCCAAACCGACTCCTGGCTACGGCCGCCCTCGCCCTGCTGCCCTTCGTCTCGAGCGCGGTCGATCCCGCAGGATTCAGTCTCGAGCAGATCCTCAGCGCCCCGTTTGCGGCCGACATTGTCGCTTCCCCGAACGCGCGTGCCTTGGCTTGGGTGAGCAATGCTCGGGGCCGCCGCAACGTGTGGCTTGCCGAGGCCCGATCCGACCCCGGCCCGTTTGAGGTCCGCGCCCTCACGCACTTTGGTGCCGACGATGGTCTGGATGTGAGCGAGCTGGCCTTCGTCCCCAATCGCGCCCAGCTGCTGTACGTGCTGGGGGGCGACGCCGAGTATCCTGATAAGCCGGCGGCCAATCCTGCGCAGATTGCTGCAGGAGTCGAGCACGTGGTCTTCCTCGTCGACTTCCGCGGCCACGCGCCCGTCAAGCTTGGCATAGGGCATACGCCAGTCGCCGCGCCGGATGGCGCGCGCATCCTGTTCCTCCAGAAAGGCAAGGTCTACTCCGCTCCGGCACGCCACGGCGGGAAGCCGGACTTGCTGTTCGATACGAGAGGCATGGTCAGCTCGCTGCGATTCTCTCCCGATGGTCGTCGTCTGGCCTTCGTGTGCACACGCGACGATCACAGCTTCGTCGGGCTATACGCCTTCGCCGACCATGCACTGCGCTGGCTCGATGCCAGCCTCTCCTTCGACATCGAACCACGCTGGTCCCCAGATGGCGCCCGCATCGCGTTCCTGCGACTGCCGGCGACGCATGACGAGGTGGGCCTCATCGCCCACCCAACCGGTGCGCCCTGGTCAATCCGCGTCGCCAATGCCGCCGACGGCCGCGTGGCCGAGATCTACCGCGCCCCGAAAGGCGCGGGCAGCGTTTTCCATGCGTTAAGCTCCGAGCAGCAGCTCTACTGGGCCGGAAATGACTCCATCGTCTTCCCGGCGGAGAACGATGGCTGGCTGCACTTCTACTCCGTGCCGGCGACCGGCGGGGAGGCGCGGCGGCTCACCCCGGGCGAATTCGAGATCGAATATGCGACCGCGAGCAGCGACGGGCGCCGCATCGTCTACGCCGCCAACGCCGGCGACATCGACCGCCGGCATCTGTGGCAACTTGAGCCCGCCAGCGGCCAGGTCGAACAGTTGACGAATGGCGACGGCATCGAAACGCAGCCCGCACTGTTGGCCGATGGCAAGACCATTGCCTTGCTGCGCTCGAGCGTGCGCACACCCGCCCATGCGGCGGTTCTGGCTCCGGGAAACGCGACTGTGGACTTCATGGCCGAAGGGTTGCCGCAGGATTTCCCGGCCGCGGCGCTCATCGTGCCGCAATCGGTCGAGCTGCCGCGGCGCGGGGGCCTCTCGGCACACGGAATCTTGTTCGTGCCCGCCCCTGGCCATGGCACGGAGCGCCACCGTGCCGTGGTTTTCATGCACGGTGGGCCGGTCCGCCAGATGCTGCTCGGCTGGCACTACATGGATTACTACAGTAACGCCTACGCGTTCAATCAATACCTGGCGAGCCGGGGCTACGTTGTGCTGGCGCTCAACTACCGCGCCGGCATTGGCTACGGGCTCGACTTCCGCGAGGCCGAGGGCATCGGCGCCGACGCGGCGAGCGAATACAACGACCTGCTGGCGGCCGCCGAGCTGCTGCGCTCGCGCCCGGACGTGGACCCGGGTCGCATTGGGCTTTGGGGCGGCAGCTATGGCGGCTACATGACGGCACTCGGACTGGCCCGCAACTCCGACCTCTTCAAGGCGGGCGTCGATATGCACGGCGTGCATGACTGGCATCACTGGACGCTGTCGACCGTCCGCGCCAACCAGCCGCTGTATCCGCTCGACGCATCGCCCGCAGTGCTCGGGCGAGCGCTAGCCGCTTCGCCAATCAGCGCCGTGGCGAGCTGGCGTTCGCCCGTGTTGCTGATCCAGGGCGACGACGACCACAACGTCGATTTCTCCGAGACCGTGCGTCTGGCTGAGGTGCTGCGCGAACGCGGTATCGACTACCAGGAGCTGGTAATGCCCGATGAAATCCACGATTTCCTGCGCCATGAATCATGGTTGAAGGCCTACAGGGCGACGGCGGATTTCCTTGATGCCAAACTCACCGCCGGGCAGCAGTGATCGACATCGAAGGACCGCATCGCTTAAGAACAATGGAAGTGTTCCGCAGTGCATGAGCGCACTCCGCAGCCCGATGTGCCAACGAGCGCGGACACGACCGGAATGTCCACCCTCATGAACAGTCTCGCTCGAGCATCGTGCCCAGGCTGATCGGCCCCGCCACCCGGGCCCACTGCCGTACGGCGCCTGCGCCGCCGTTCGCCGTGCCTCAGGTCCTCCTCGTCAGAGGTCCCGATACTGCGTTCGCATCATGAGTCTCAGCCTAAGAGCCCCCGCACCCGCGGCGACAGGTCGCTTCCATGCGTGCACCTCTCCAATCATTAAAGAGAAGACTCGGTATGCAGCTGCGCACTCATCTGCGCGGTGCGGCCCCAGAATGGGCGGAAGCTATCGTTGACCGCATTGCGCATTGGGCGGATCATCCACGCACGTCCCTCGCTGAACGCAACGTCAGATAAACAAATCCTGGAGCTCCGAAATGAACGAGGAAACCTTCAATCTGAGCATACGCAAATTCCTCAAGTCATTCGGCTTGCAGGGCCAGCACGAGATCGAGCAGGCGGTCGCCAAAGCCCTGGCGAGCGGCGCAGTTGCCGGATCCGAAACGTTTCCGGGCACGGTCACGCTCGAGATTCCCGGCCTGAAACTAAATGTGGAGTTCAAAGGAGAAATCGCCCTGGGATAGGGCGGCGTTTTCCCCCCTCGTAACATCGAGCGCTGGCAGAACATGTTCATCGCCCTCGCGCTACTTTAGGAATTCGAGTGGCAGGCAAACTGGAACTCAGCGTTTTCATTTCCTCCCCAGGCGACGTGGCCGAGGAGCGGGCACTGGCGGGTCGCGTGTTTCGACGACTTGCCGACGAGTTCTCCGACGTCCTGATCATCAAGACGTTTCTATGGGAGCACGAGCCGATGTTTGCCCACGCGGGCTTCCAGGAGCAAATTCCCCGGCCGTCGCAATGTGATCTCGTCGTCAGCATCCTGTGGTCGCGCCTCGGAGCGCGGCTGCCGGCGGACTTCGCTCCAGTACCGGGGCAGCCGCCGCCAACGGGCACCGAGTTCGAGGTGCGCGATGCCCTCTCGGCGTACGAGAAATCCGGTCGCCCAAGTCTGTTGATCTATCTTAAGCGCGCACCGCCGCACCTGGACATGGCGAGCGCTGGGGCCGACGAGTTGTTTCGGCAATACAAACTGCTCACGGAGTTCTGTCGCACGGCGTTTTACGACGCACAGGGCGCGGCGATCGTAGCCCACCACGGCTTCGCGGATGGCGCGGACTTTGAGCGCCAGCTGACCGAACACACCCGCAAGTGGATTCTGCGTGAGCTTGACAAAGCGGGCGAGCACGAGTTGCGCCCACGGTGGACCCGCGGCTCGCCGTTTCTGGGCCTGCAGTCCTTCGACGCGGAGCATCAGGACGTTTTCTTTGGCCGCTCGCAAGCGGTCGGCGAGGTGATCCGGCGCCTGCGCGACGCGGAACTCCAGGAACGCGGCGGCGAGGCGCGGGCTCGCCTACTGCTGATAATCGGCATGAGCGGCAATGGCAAGACGTCGCTGGTGCGGGCCGGGGTGCTGCCGTTTCTGGAGGATCGGCCCGTCGAGGGCATTGCACGCTGGTACACGCTTAGCGTACGCCCCTCGGATGTAGCCAATAGTGCGCCGGACGCCGGAGTGCTGGGCTACCTGGCCGGCGGCATCCTGGCCGCCCTGCCGGGTGCGGCGCGGTTTGGGCTAGCAGCACTGCATCTGGCCGAGGTGCTGCGTGCGGAGCCGGGCGCCGCTGCAGCACGAATTGAGACCTACCTGGCGGCAGAAGCTGCCAGTCGTAACATCCCGGCCGAGCAGGTCCGTCTTTTGATCTACGTGGATCAGCTGGAGGAAATCTTCACGGTGACTTCTGTCGCCGCGCAAGCCCCTGCTCTGCTGGATGCAATCTCGGCTCTGTCGGTACTCCCCGGCGTGTGGGTCGTTTCGACGCTGCGAAGCGACTTCATGCACCGGCTTGAGAGTTATCCGGCGATCATGGGACTGCTGCGCCGCAGGCCCCCCTACACGCTGCTGTCACCCCGTGGCGATGAACTGTCGGACATGATCCACGCGCCTGCGGCGGCCGCCGGTCTGGACTTCGAAGAGCGTGACGGTGTATCCCTGGAGCGTGAGATTCTGCGCGACGCCTCCGCAAACCCCGAATCTCTTCCGTTGCTCCAATATGCGCTCCAACAACTCTACGACCGGCGCCAGGGCAAGACCCTACTCTGGGAAGTCTACAAGCCGGCGGGCCGGGAGGGAGGACTACGCAGCTCGCTGATCGAAGTAGCCGAGGGGCTGGTCAGTGCCACGGGAGCGGACGCCGAGGCGGTGTTTCGGCGGGTCATGCGCGAGCTGACCAGTGTGAGCGAAGACGGGTCAGCTACGCGACGCTACGCGAGGCTCGATGGGTTTCCTGTCGACTCGCCTGAGCGGGCGTTGGTCGACCGGCTGGTGGCCGCGCGTCTGGCGGTGACCGATCGGCATGATACCGCGGCGGTTGTGTTCCTTGCGCACGAAGCACTGCTCCAGTCCTGGCCGCGCGTTGTGAGATGGTTGCAGCAGGAATCAAAGCTGCTGCGGCTGCGGGACGAGCTGCAGCACGACGCAAACCTTTGGGAGGCCCATGGGCGGTCGGACGGCTGGCTCGGAATCGCCCCCGATAAGCTGGCAGCACTGGGGCAGCTCGAGCGTGAAGGGCTGGTGCCCGCAGGCATCGCGGCCGAATACGCGCAGCGCGCGCGACGGCGCGCTCGGCGTACTCGTTTAGTGAAGAGCGCCGCCGTTGGGAGCATTGTCGTTCTTGGTGTCATGTCCATCATCGCCGGACTGGTCGCCCTGCGCCAGCGGGACCGCGCGCTGGCAGAGGCCACGACCTCCGCTCGCACCTCACAGTTTATGGTGTCGCTCTTCAAGCTCGCCGACCCCGGTGAAAATCGCGGAAAATCTGTGACGGTGCACGAAGTTCTTGAACGCGGGGCGCGCGATATCGGACGGGGTCTTGAGCACGAACCGCGGATCCGGGCTGACCTACTGACCGCGATGGGCGAGGCATACACCGGGCTCGGGCTCTACGAGCCCGCCAACCGATTACTCTCCCAGGCGCGGGCGGACCAGGATGCGACCAGCGTCCCCACTGAATCCAAGGTTCAAACCCTGATCGCCTCTGGAGCGGTCCTTGAAGGCATGGACGAGCTTGCCGACGCGAGGACGCTGCTGCAGCGCGCACTCGATATTTCCCTGTCACAGCTTCCCGCCGACAGCCGCCTCATTTCCAACGCGCGTGATGGCTTGGCCGAGGTGCTGACCCTGCTCCATAGGTATAGCGAGGCGGAGAGCTTATGCGAGGCGGCGCTGGTCATCGATCGCAAGCGCGGCCCGGAGGGATACGACACGCTCTCGCAGACCCTTGACGTGCTGGCGCAGGCTTTCTACGGCGCAGGCCGCCTCGACGCGGCGGAAGCGCCAATGCGCGAAGCGCTGGCTCTGCGCACCAAATACTTCGGGCCCCGCCACGCGCTCACCGCCGTATCCATGAATAACCTCGCCGTTCTGCACTACCAGACAGGGCGCTACGCCGAAGCCGAGAACGAGTGGCAAGAGGCGCTGCCGGTGTATCGCGAAGTGTACGGAGCTGCGCACCCGGAGGTGGCCACGTTGCTCAACAACTTGGGTCGGTCCGCATTGATGGCTGGACGCGTCGCGGAAGCGATCCCACTGCTTGAACAGACGGTGCAGATGACCGAGAAACTGCAGGGTCCTACGCATGATGAGCTGGTACCGCCGCTCAACAGCTTAGGGATGGCCTATATCTACCAGGGCGACAACGCCCACGCGCGTGCGAATATCGATCGGGCGCTGCAAATTGCCCGTTTGCGCAACAACGCCCTGCTCGATCAGGTGCTCTTGAACGCAGCGGACCTCGAGCTGAGCTTGCGCCGGACCAATAATGCTCCCGCGCTTCTAGAGGAGGCTCATCGCCTGCTGCAGACACGTTATCCGCTTTCCACGGATCCGACCGAGCAATGGCGTTATGCGGTATGGGATTCGGTCAACGCGAATCTGCTGGCATTGCAGGGAAGGCGCGATGAAGCGCAGGCCGCGATGGCCAGCGCCCGTGAAGTGCTGACCAAGCGGTTCGGCGAACAGGGATTTTATGTCCACCGGCTGGACCAGCGCATCAACTCTATGAACCTCGCGGTCGCAGGGGCGCGCGGCAATCCTTAACAAAGGGCGCTCCCCAAGACGCCACCAGCAGCGTCTCGTTGATCTACTGAACAGCCCAGCCGGGTGGGAGCCCCGGGCTAAGCACGAACGCGGCGCCATCCGGCGCGGAATTGTGGCCCAGCAACACACCGGTTGGACTAAATAGGAAATCGTTCCCCGCCGAACTGTCGCAAGGGCTGGCAACTCCACCCGTGCCTGTAAAGGTGTATGTCTTGTTGTGCCATTTTAAGGTCGGCGGAACTGCAACGTAAACGTTGTCGCAGGCCACCTCTGGAAAGTCTTCGTAATTGAAGACGATCTCATAGTCGCCCAAATAACTTCCCTTGAGCTTAAGTACCTCGACCTGGGTAATGATGGCCACGTTCAAGCCCTGAAAACTTGATAGCGGAGGTGTGTTGGGGTCTGTCGCAGGGCCCGTGAGGCTCGAGGCCGACACTCCCGCCAACGACAGGTCGACGTAGGTATAAATTCGGCTATTTTTTGGCTGATAGGGTAAGGAGGTGACATTGGAGTCGCCCGCCACCGAATCAGCGCATATCAAGACCGGAAAATTGAAGCCCGTCCTGACAGAGTTTGTCGTAAGCCCCGTGCCTATCAGGCTTACGTAAGGATTTCCTGATGAAGTCGCCACACTCGAACAGGTGATGGTCTCATCGACACGAATGCCGTGCGACGCGTACCCAGCCCCCGCAAAGCTCCCGAGAGCAAACCCTAGGGTCCAAACAAACGCAGTGCGGTATTTCATCGTCATCTCCTCGTACATTACGGTGGCTCGATGCCGTCGGTCTGCCGCCGAACCAGTTTCGCCCTGCAGGTGCGTAATGAAGCCCGACGCAGGAACCCGGCATGCATCGAGTAAACCATATATTGTGGGCTGGCATTGCATCGTCGCGCCTGTTCCAGCAGACCGTAATGCGGCTGTGACGATGATCAGACATGGAATTGTGGCCCACATAGGCTCGATCGCGAGACTCTGTCGCGAATACGCTACTGAACAGGCTCCCCGATTCGACTTCCATGTTGCGACAACATGGCGGCAGGACGCCGGCATTGACGAGCGCGCACAAGATCAGGATGCCAAGCCTCACGGGTTCACCGCTGATCGGGGCGACCTGCGGATCCGGATCGGTTTTGCCATCCGCATCCGCCCGGCGTAGGGTATCGCCCTAGAATTTGCGCCTTAATCTTACCGAACGGGGGACATGCAAAATGGCTATCAACGAAGAAAAACTCAATGCATTCCTGGGAAAGGCGGTCGGCGATTTGGGATCCGCGATCAGTGCGACACTCATTCTCGTCGGCGATCGACTGGGTCTCTATAAGGAACTCGCCAAGGGTGCGCTGACTGCGACGGAACTCGCAGATAAAACCAATACGAACGAGCGATATGTCAGAGAGTGGCTCGGCAATCAAGGCGCTGGCGGCTACGTCGAGTTCCATGCGGAGTCGAACAAGTGGAGCTTGACCCCGGAGCAAGCGCTCTGCTTGGCCGATCCCAACGGCCCGGTCGATATGCCGGGAGCCTACAACATTGTGGAGGCTACGTTCCACGCCCTCGGGCGTACGCTCGAGAACTTCAAGTCGGGCAAGGGCATGGAATGGGGCGAGCATCATCCGTGCCTGTTCCACGGAACCGAAAGGTTCTTTCGTGCGGGTTACAACGCCAATCTGATCGGATCCTGGCTGCCGGCGCTCGACGGGGTAGTCGACAAACTCAAACGCGGTGCGAAAGTGGCCGATGTTGGCTGCGGGCACGGGGCGAGCACCGTGCTAATGGCGAAAACTTATCCCAATTCCACCTTTGTCGGCTACGACTACCACGGTGAATCGATCCGCACGGCTCGCGACCGGGCCGCTATAGCTGGCGTGAGCAATGCACAGTTCGAAGAGGCGGACGCCGTGAGCTATGGCGGCAAAGGTTTCGACTTGATTGCGTTCTTCGACTGTTTGCACGACATGGGTGATCCGATCGGCGCCTCCCGGCATGCACGGCAAGCGCTGAAGGAGGACGGCACCGCTATGATCGTGGAGCCATTCGCGAACGATCGCGTGCAAGATAATCTCAATCCAGTAGGGCGCGTCATGTACGGCGCTTCGACGCAGATCTGCGTGCCGGTGTCGCTGGCGCGCAAAGGGCCGGCGCTCGGGGCACAGGCCGGCGAGGCGGCCCTTCGCGAGGTCGTTGTCGACAAGGGCGGGTTCAGACGCTTCAGGCGTGCCACAGAGACACCGTTCAACTTGGTGCTCGAAGCGCGTCCGTAGGTCGGAACCGGACGGGCTCATTCACCACGCTATTTTCCAAGAGAGCGTTGGCCGGACACGCGTCCCGTTAACCAGCTGTTTCAGTGCGCGCCTCGAGGGTGGTCTCAAGCGTTGATGGGCACTGAATTACTTGCGGAGATGTAGCGGTAATCGACTGAGCGCCCTTAGCTTGAGGCGTTCTCCGCCCTTACTGGCGATCCTCGCAACTCCGTGGGCTTCACGATATATTCACCGTATCTGGTACAACAGCAATGGATGATTCGTCCGTCTAACTGCCGAGACCCACTCGCCGTTCCCCATAAAATGCGCGGGCCCCACGACGAGGCGCCCTCGCTTCTGTGCCGGGTGACGAGCGCGCGAAGCGAAGTTTGGTCTGCTCAGCGAGGAGTATGGTGTGCGCAGGCGCAGC
>JBBQTF010000014.1:0-88106 GCA_038234675.1 Steroidobacterales bacterium | reverse complement strand
TCACCCCTTAACTGCCGAAAAGGGGTTCAGCGTAACGTCTCGCCGCGGCTCAGCCGGGCGCCGGTTGGCGCCCGTTTACAGCATCAGAGGTGGGGGATTTTGACCCGGCCACAGGTGGGGGAGTTTGGGTGGCCGCCGGGGCTTCGGCTTCCGCGCGCGAAACTTCGACGTACACTACTTTGCACAGGCGGCGCAGTACTTGCAGCTGTTCCTCTTCTTCAATGACGAAGCCTTGGAAGAGGAAAGGTGTATCCGTCCAGGGACGGTCGAGTTGGGACACGTAGGCTCCCATCCTGAGCCGCTCTACAGGTAGCTGGATGACGGTTCGTGACGTGTCTTCAGTCTTCATGAAGCGGACGTGACCCGGGAAGAGTAGTTAATTATCACGAGTTGCTCGCTTCAAATTTGGAAACACCTGTCAGAACAAACCAAAGTATTTCTGAAAAAGGCAAAACTGTGAGCCAGCGCACTATGCGGCCGCGCGCTCCCACGGAGGGGGGCCGCGCCGGCTGTCTCTAGGGGACGATTCTTCTTCAAGAAATATTCTTTTGACCGGCTTAACCGCGAAGCCGGGCGCACCCACCTGGTGGCTCCGAGGCTCCGCGAATGGGATCTTCGCCCCGGTCAGCGTGCCGTCTTGAGTTCATCGTACCCGTTATTGAGGCCGTCTAAATTTCCAACCCATCGCCTGCGCCGGTCAGTGGTAGACACGCCAGGGCAGCAGGCCAATTACAAAAAGTCCATTCTTAAGGGGTCTTTTCGAAGAGCGGGAGCACGTGTGCGATGGCGTGACACGGGGTCGGCGCCCCCGCCAGAGTTAATTGCAGCGCCCAAAGTCTAGAAGAACAGAGGTTTAGTGAAACGGCCCGGATAGGGTACGGCAGAAAACCATCCGTTATCCCCGCTTCTGCAAAACCGCTGCGTCGAATCTGCGTAGTAACCGCGGGGCGAAAATCCTTTAGAATTCAATAATGCCCCTGTAGCTCAGTGGATAGAGCGACCGCCTCCTAAGCGGTAGGTCGCCGGTTCAACTCCGGCCGGGGGCGCCATCGAATCAATCAGTTAGCGCCTCGTCGGTTTGCGATATCAGCGCAGTGGCCACTGGTTGTTTAATCGCTGGCAATTTTCGCTTTTTAACCGTGCGCAAAGCAAAACTTGAAATGTGGTCGTAAGACAGTTACCGATTCAAATTTAGGTTTGCGGTCTTAGTGATGCCATCGGCCGAACCTGTAATTACTACCTTCACTCTGGACGTGACGTGCTTAGTAGTCACCTGAAAGGCTTTCGATGCCTGCCCCCTTGGGATGGTGAAAATTGTTGGGACAGGCATTGCTAGGGTTGGATCGCTACTGCTTAGGGTCACTGTAATGCTTGCCGGGGCTGCGCTACATTCGAGCGTGACATCTCCTGCAACCGATTGCCCACTTTTCACCGTGTTTGGGGTCACCGTTATGGCGGACACTCCTATCGGTCGTATGGAAAAGTCTTGGCTTACCGCCTTCCCACCATGAGTCGCTGTTATCACGCCGTTTTGCGTGGTGGTGACCGGGTTTGTATTGATTGTAAATGTGGCACCTATGGCGCCCGCCGCGATTGTGACGGTCGGCGGCAACGAGGCTGCCGCCAGGTTATCGGACAGGGACACGACCAAACCTCCTGGAGGCGCCGGGGTTGGAGTGAATACATAGCCCGCCACGTCTTTACATCCGGGAATCGTATACGGCTGAGCGATGTTCAACCCGATAGCGCCAGGAATAGGAGAGAGGACATAGTTTTCGTCAAGTATTTGTCCCTGGTTATTTATCAGCGGCCTGTAGCCAAAAAAAGCGTCCGTAGGTCCAACGATGCTTTGCAAATCCAGCATCGCAAACCCGTTCCATAAGAATGAATAATCCCAGCCACCAATTTCGCACGTCTCGCCCACTATCAGGCCGGTTGACGAGTTAATGCTTGTCCCCCCGGAGCACCTAGTGAAGGTAAGGTCTGTAGCAATGTTTGCATCTAGCCTCACTGCCTTTGTGCCATTCCACAGATAAGCGTGTCCCCTCTTATCGGTACTTAATTGGGCCGATCCCGTCACTTGTCCTTTAGCGTTTATGGCAGAGGCGTAGCTATATGTTGTTGCTGCTCCTGGCACATTCAAAACCACCATCTTGGTGCCGTCCCATAGAAATCCATTCTCAACCGAGAATGAGGAATTACGGCCGTAGCCAACGACTTGCCCAGCGTTATTCATAGCGAGCGGTGTAATCGTTGTCTCGCCGGGCACAGTACCCAGGTCCTTCATGGATGCGCCGTTCCACACGAAGGCATGTGAATTGGTGTGTCCCGAAACGTCCGACGAACCCGTCACTTGCTCCTTATCATTTATCGCTACGCCCGCGCTGTTGGTTCCTCCGAGGGTGCCCAAGTCCTTCATCATTGTGCCGTTCCACAAAAAAGCGTGCTTTGCCACATTGCCCGGCGTGTCAGACCAACCCGTTATTTCACCGCTAGCATTGATCGATGTGCCTGCACTGTTTGATCCACCCAGTGTTCCCAAATCAACCATCGAAGTACCGTTCCAAAAAAAGGCGTGCTGCTTCGTGTTGCCTGTCATGTCCGACGCCCCCGTCACCTTGCCAGCGGCGTTGATTGCCAAGCCGTAGCTTGACGTGCCGCCCAGCGTGCCGAGATCAAACAACGTCGTGCCATTCCATAACATGGCGTGGGAGTTCACCGCTGCCACAACTATCCTCCCAGTCACCTCTCCGGAGCCGTTGATAGCGGAAGCGTAGATTTCATCTCCCGGTGAACCAATTTCCTGTACGGAATACAACTGCGCTCGGACGGGTAGCGTAGATGCGAGTAATCCTATGATCGCAATGACGCGCGCCGTCGTGGAGGTCTTCATATTTACTCCTTAGTCGCTGTAATTGGGCAAAGTTGCAAGTTACGGAGCCACGTTACCCTGCAACACCTCACGGTAGGCACATGCGATTTCTACTCTCACTGATGGGGATAGCAAGCATCTTCGTAGGGGGAGCGCACCACTGCGGGCCCGATCTCGCTGGCGGCCAAAACGCCGTCAGCCGCCCTTGAGCCATTCGATCACCTGTAACGTGCGGGTCTTGCCTCGCTCAAAACTGACGGGGCTCCAACCTTGCGGACGGTCCTTGATCCATGCCGGTTAAGTGAGGCAGATCCATTGCCTAGCCGATCATCGGCGGAGCGAGCTCGCGCGCACTCAAGACTCACCATTTGTCGGAGGCCAAGCCGGGCCCCCGATGTCAGACCCCACTTACGAGCATTGGCGAGAGAATTACCGTCACTTTGTCCACTCGTCGGACACGCATGGTACGGCTTAGCGCACTAGTGTGTAAAAAATCCTAGGAGTGTGCACAACATGTCTACATCGCTAAAAATTGCAGTGGCTCTCGTTCTGGCGGTGACCGGAACGCTGGATGGCTGCGCAGAGACCCGCACCCACGAAGCCACGGGGCAATATGTCGATGATTCGGTTATCACGGCTAAGGTCAAGGCGGCAATCGCTGGCGAGTCGTCGTTGAGCGTGTCCGAAATTAACGTGGAAACGTATAAGGGCGTCGTTCAGCTCAGCGGCTTCGTCTCGCAGGCGAGTGATCTATCGAAAGCGGCCAACGTAGCCCGCGGGGTTTCTGGCGTTCAGTCCGTAAAGAATTCCCTGCAAGTGAAGAAATAGCTTCTCAACACATGGGCGTCGGCGCCCGCCACTGCGGCGAGTAATCGGTTTAACTTCCCGCGAACGTGAGTGCCAGGCACTCAACCAACCCATGCTTTGGGTGTCTGTATGAACTTCGCGAAGTTGTGCGATCCGCCTCGCATTCGCCGTCAATACCGATTATTACCCATTGCGCAATAAGTCAAAGCGGGTGCAAGGTACTGGTCAGCGGTTGTCGATGAGACCTTAGTGACTCAATAGTCTGCACAGCGTCGTATGGCACGCACCGTTGGGCGGAAAACGCACTTATAGACTGCGCGCCGCTTGGTTCACACGCGTTCTCGTTCGGGTAAGAGTTTCGGCACGTGCCTACAACAAAATAAGAGCACCGGCCTATAGACATTGGCAGAGCAAGGCCATTGTCAATCGAAAATAACCGGGGTCGCTAATTACTATTAGGGAGCAAAGGCCACGATCCGTCCCCAATTGGTTTTTGTATCGTGCACTTTTGTTTTGCTGGGCCAAATGGCGCGCGCCTATAGTGCCACAGGCGATACCGATCTCGTTAGCGTAGCAACTTCAGGTCTCGCGGCTGGCGCAGCGTATTCCTCCTCGGTAAGTGGCGACGGCCGCTATGTTGCCTTCTCTTCGGATGCCGCTAATCTGGTGCCCGGGGACACGAATGCGGTAGCAGACATTTTCGTACGCGATCGGCAAACCGGCGTGACGAAGCGGGTAAGCGTGAAGACAAACAGTGCGCAGGCGAACGGGGCAAGTGAACTCCCTGCCATCAGCCCCGACGGCCGCTTCGGCGCATTCGAGTCTGACGCCACCGACCTGGTACCCGGCGACACCAATGGACAAACCGATGTATTCGTGCGCGACCGTCAAACCGGAGTTACCTCACGGGTCAGTGTTAACTCAAATGAAGTGCAAGGCAACGAATTCAGCACCGAGGGTTCCATCAGCGCCGACGGCCGCTACGTAGCGTTTCTATCCCATGCTTCCAATCTCGTACCGGCTGACACCAACAATGACTATGGCGTTTTCGTGCGCGACCGGCAGGCCGGCACTACTGAACGAGTCAGCGTGACCTCTTCTGGAGCGCAAGGCGCCCACGGGGGTTCGCTTCCGGTCATCAGCGGCAACGGTCGCTATGTGGCATTTGCTTCGGACGGTAACTTGGCGCCCCACGGCACGGGGAGCAACGACATTTACCTGCACGACAGACAGACCGGCGTGACCGAGCGTATCAGCAAAGTGTGTCGACGAGGCCAGGACAGCTTCTTTCCCGCGCTCAGCTTCGATGGACGCTTCGTGGCGTATGCCTCCGATTGCCCCAATCAGGTAGCCAACGATACGAATGACACTCACGATGTTTTTGTTCGCGACCGGCAGACCGGGGTGATTGAGCGGGTCAGCGTGGATTCGAGCGGAGCGCAGACTGGGCTTTTCGGCCAAAGCAGTGTACCTGCTATCAGCGCGGATGGACGACACGTTGCATTCGGTTCCTTAGCTCGCGACCTAGTGCCCGACAACAGCGGTGTCTATTCGGCATCGGACGTATTCGTACACGATCGACAGACCGGCATCACTCAGATAGTGAGCGTGGATTCAAACGGAATGCGGGTGTCCCAGCCCGGCGGCAGCTTTGACTCATCCATCAGCTCGGACGGCCACTTTGTTGCTTTCAGCTCGGATGGTCAGTTCGTCGCCGCCGACCACAATGACGGCTCCGATGCGTATATCCATGAGCTTGGGAATGGCCTGCCGCCAGGACCCTTCGCACTGACCCCCGATGCAGTGGAATTCGGCAAGCAGGCTCGTGACGTTGGCAGCCCAACACGGACAGTGCATGTGACGAACACGAGCCCGACTAGTCTTCCCATAAACTCCATTCAACTCGGCGGACAAAGCCCTGGTCAGTTCCTCCTTACTTCTCATTGCGGGAGCGCGCTCGCCGCGGGAGCTTGGTGCGCCATCGATATCGTTTTCAAACCGAGCAGCCCCGGGGCCAAGGCAGATTCACTGAACGTAAGCATGGGCTCGGGGGCCGGCTCAAAATCGGTTCGACTGAGCGGGGAAGGCGTGATTACTCAGTTCACGCTTGCGCCGACTTCGGTGAATTTTGGCAGCAAGACCGTAGGTACCCCGGTCACGTACCGTCGGCGGGTATTGCTCACGAATCAAAGCACTGCACCTTTACCGATACTTTCGATCAGATTCAGCGGCAACGACCCAGTTCAATGCGGCGTCTCGAGCTTAGACTGTGGTACCTCGGTGTGGCCGGGTGGCAAGTGCACTTTGTATTTATCATTCAAACCCAGCAGCGTCGGTGTCAAAACCGCGGTACTCAACGTCACGGTAGGCGGAGGCGCGCCTCCCCAGTCCGTCAGCGTGACCGGGACGGGTATGTAACCGGCCAGGAGAGTCCCCAGAGTCGTCTATACTGGCGCACGCGGGGTGGCACGCGCCAGGGGACCTCTTGAGCGAATTAGCGGATAAGGTCGCATTGATTACCGGCGCCACGTCGGGGATCGGTCGCGCTATTGCCGAGCATTTCTTCGCCGCTGGGGCTCGGCTCATGCTGTCCGGACGTAACCACACGGTAGGTGCCGCGCTTGCCCATACTCTTGGTGCACAGTTTCTCCCAGGCGACATTACTGAGATAGAGTTTCCCGAGCGTTTGGTCGCGGCGACGCTGGCCGCCTATGGTCGTTTGGACATCCTTGTCAATAATGCCGGGATCAGCCATCGCGGCACGATACTCGAGACGACCGATGAGGACTGGGCGCGGGTTATGGAGGTAAACGTCACGGCGGCCATGCGCTGCTCGCGTGTGGCTGCGCGGCACATGGCGACGCAGGGCGCTGGTTCTATAGTCAATATCGCATCTGACTTTGCGGTCGTCGCTGGCAGGCGCGCCGCGGCCTATTGCGCATCAAAGGGGGCGCTGCTGCAGCTCACTCGAGCGATGGCCCTCGACCACGGGCCTCAGGGAATCCGCGTCAACGCGGTATGTCCAGGTGACATCGAAACGCCGATGCTGCTGGAAGAAATTCAGTCCTATGGTGAATCAATCGCCGTTGGGCTGGCGCGCAAGGGCGCTGCCTTTCCGCTGGGCCGCGTCGGTCGTCCGCTCGAGGTCGCAAAAGTCGTTGGCTTTCTCGCCTCCGACGCCTCCAGCTATGTTACCGGCGCCGGCTGGCTCGTTGACGGCGGCAATACCGCCGGGTAGTAGCCCGCGCGTGGCAGTCGAAGGATTTCCGAGCACACGGAGGTACAATTCAAAGACCGCCAGCGTATTGGCCGCAGTCTTACGAGATATCCGCATGTCTTTGGCACTCTATGCTCACCCGTTCGCTTCATATTGCTGGAAAGTGTTGATTGCTCTATATGAGAACGAAACACCCTTTACCTATCGCGTGATCGAAGACGCGGATGGATGGGCCGAGCTGGAGACGCTATGGCCGATCAAGAAGTTCCCACTTTTGCGCGACGGAGAAGCTTTGGTGGTCGAATCGAGCATCATTATCGAATATCTAATGCTAAATCACGCCGGACCAGTTCAATTGATCCCGAAAGTCGCTAACGAGGCCCTCCGGGCCCGCTTCATGGATCGGTTTTTTGACAACTATGTTATGGCACCGATGCAATCTATAGTCGCGGACCGGATGCGTCCGGAAGGTGAGCGCGACAACGTGGGCGTGCGCAGTGCAAGGCGGCAGCTGGATGTAGCTTATCAATGGCTGGAGGGTCAGCTGCTCAGTCAGGCATGGGGAGCGGGCGGCGGCTTCACACTTGCCGACTGTTCGGCAGCGCCAGCGCTTTTTTATGCTGACTGGGTCCATCCTATCGGAGACCAATTTCCCACCATCCGCGGCTATCGGCATCGTTTGCTTGCCCGTCCCTCGGTCGCGCGCACCGTCGATGAGGCGCGACCCTACCGCAAGTTGTTTCCGCTCGGTGCGCCGGACCGCGATTAGATACTTCAAGGGCATCTCAGCGTGCGAATCGCGCAGCCCGCGGGTTAGCGGGCGGGTATCTGGGTGGCCGCAGGGCCCGGTTGGCTAATCCGCAGCGATATCTTCACCTGAGCGTATTGGCATTTGTGGGGCTCCGCGAGCGACGCCTGAACGCAACAAAAGCGGCCGACCGTTCAACCCATCTTGCGCGAATCCTCGCGGTGGGACTCCTGGGGTATCTCGCGGTGCGCTTCGCACTCTTTCCCGCTCCCTGGGCACGCTAAATGATGATCGCTTACGTGCTCGCCGGCATTTTATTCACCCGCGAGATTTGGCTACCGCCACAAAGTCCGTCGACCGGGACGCGCAACCCAGGGCGCCCTGAGTATCGACGCCATTCAGAGCGCGCAACACTTCAGAGGTGGCCCCTTTGCACAGGTTCCCCTCACGCAGTTTGCGCCGGATTCCAGTGGCCGATGCATCGCTCGGCGTCAAAGCAGCCAGTCGATAGGAAGTAACGATATTATTTTGACGCAGAACCGGCGCCAGCCCGATGTACCCGGCTCGGTGTGATAGACGGTTTCGCCTTGAGCCTGACGTTCAACCCACTGCAGTTCGCCCTGGGGCGTGAGCTGCACTTCGTACGCTTGTGTGGGGATCCTGTCGTCGAATGCCCGTGAAACTCGCCCGGCGAGCACCGTGGAGCGGATCACCAGGCCCATCTCGGTATTCAGTGCGGCCGAGCGGGGGTCAAAATTGAACGAGCCAACAAACAGCTGCTCGCGGTCCACGGCAAATGTCTTCGCGTGCAGACTCGCACCGTGACTTTGGCCGGTGCTTCCGTACCCGCCGCCGCTGGAAGACTTCGTTCGTCCGGCCACCCCGCCGAGCGGCGCGGCCACGGCTGTGCGTCTTAGCTCCCAAAGTTTCACACCTCGCAGGAGCAGGTCCTTGCGCCATTTCGCGTAACCGGCGTGCACTGCCGCGACGTCCGTTGCCTCGAGGGCGTTCGTCAATATCGAGATCTGCACACCCCGCTCACGCATGCGCGTAAATCCGGCCACGCCCGCCTTTGTCGGTACGAAGTACGGGGACACCAGCCGGAGTTCGCTCTTCGCGGGGCCGATTACGTGCTCGAGACTGGACATCAAATAATCCTTGCGCTTGGCCCGGTCCAGAGCCTTGGCCGGATCATCGACGACCAGACGCGCCTCGGCCCATTCCCAGTCCATCTGGCGCGTGATCATCTTGTGCACGATCTCGGTCTCGCGGACAGCATCCATGTAGCCCTGCGCTCGCGCGCTTTGGCTTGTCTCGACGCCTTGGCCGTCGAATTTCGCTATCAGCTCAGGGGTGGCCGCCGGCAGCATGCGGTTTGCGGGATATGCGGAGGCGCTGCTCCAATACTCGTCGAACGACTTTTGCACGTCGGGGACCGCCGCGCCGATTGCGATCACGTCGAGGTCGATGTATCCGATATCTTCGCCGGCCCCAAAGTACTCGTCACCGATGTTGCGGCCGCCAACAATTGTTGCGACCCCGTCAGCGGTGAACGACTTGTTGTGCATGCGCCGGTTCAGTCGCGAGAAATCGGTCATGTACCCACACACCCGTGCCGAGCGATTCGGGAAAGGGTTGAATAGTCTCAGTTCTACGTTCGGATGGGCATTGAACGCCGCAAGCGTCGGGTCCATGCCTTTCGTATTGTTGTCATCGAGCAGCAGCCGCACTCGCACGCCCCGTTCTGCCGCCCGGCGGAGCGCATCTAACAGCAACATGCCAGAGACATCCTCGTGCCAGATGTAGTACTGCACGTCGAGCGAACGTTGCGCCGTTTCGGCCAGCGCGACGCGCGCGGCGAAGGCCTCGCGCCCTTCGTCCAGCGAGTGGATGCCGGTAAGGCCCGGATGCTGCGCCGTCAGCGGGGCGAGCGAGTCGTAGAGCGCGGTGCCCGGCTCACCTCCTATTGATACGGTCACTGTGCGACCCGCCAGCGTCGGCAGCGTGCTGCAGCCGGTGATCCCGATTACGCAGCACGCGAGCGGTAGCCGGACCAGGATCCATAGCGGCAAGCTGCCGCCCGCTCGATTGCGCTGCCAATTCAACTTAGGGGCTCGCTGCGGCAGCTGAGTTCATCCATAACCGAATCCTGAGAGGCGGGAGCTTTGCAAGAAATTGCCCTCAAGGAGTATATCGTCGGTGCCTTTTCGGCCCGGAAGTGTTTCTGATTCGCGAGAACCAGACTATCCTAAGTAGGCTTTCCCCAGGCCGATCAACGGCGGCCCGTGGCGTTTGAAGAATCGGTTTTGATAACTCGATACCTTCCTGTGGTACGGACAAAGTGTACTAATCGATGAGAACAAGCCAGCCCCCGCGCCGTCGACCGCCAAGCTGGCCGGTTTGGCCATTCGCAATGGCATTGGCTTTTTGTAGTGCGTCGGGCGCAGCGCCTAAACCACTGTTTGCGTCAGGGGACATGCTCAAGCTGCGCATCGAGGCGCCGTTTGACGATCTGATCCAGGCCGCTCCGGGATCAACCAAGCCTTTCGAGGCCAAACTGACTCTTTTGGAGCCGGCCCCAGAGCTCTACTCGATACACCTGAGTGCCCGCGGTGTATCGCGTCGGAGTCCCAGCGCCTGCGAGTTCCCGCCACTCAGGATCGAGTTCAGGGAAAAGCCGGCCGGCCCATCGTTGTTCTGGGGACAAAAATCTCTCAAGCTCGCTACGCATTGCCGCAGGAGCGGCGACTTCCAGAACTATAACCTGCTCGAGTATGCCGCCTACAAGCTCCTCAATGTGTTGACTCCGGTGAGTTTTCGCGTGCGCTTGGCGGAAATCGACTACGTAGAATCACGAACCGGCGCGGTGCGCACTCACCGTATGGGATTTCTTATTGAAGATATCGATGAGCTCGGCGAACGCAATGGGCTTAAGGAAATCAAGACTGACAAAATCGAGCGTGCCCAGCTGAATGCCAGCGCGGTCGCGCGCTCGGATCTATTTCAATACATGATCGGCAATCAGGATTGGTCAGACCGCGTGCCCACGGTGGGCAAAATGTGCTGCCACAACATGAAGTTGCTCGGCGCGTCTTCCTCCGATCCGCGCGATCTGATTCCCGTCGCTTATGACTTCGATTCCTCCGGTTTCGTCGACGCGCCCTACGCTCTGCCTCCCGTGGGGGTGCCAATACCTACGGTGCGCGTCCGCAATTATCGCGGCCTGTGCCAATTCAACGACCAGGCGATCGCAGCAGCCCACGAAGTAATGGAGAGGCGGGTGGAGCTGGTGGCTTCCGTGCTCAGCACGCCGTACCTTCCTGAACGCAGTAAGAAATCGGCGACAGGTTATCTCGAAGAGTTTTTCGACCAGATCAAGGATCCCGATCAGGTCAATCGGCACATCCTGGAGAAATGCCGGAATTAGCGGGTCGGGCACCCAGCCGGCGGTGCCAAAGGCTCGGATCACACCCCGGACGCCGCTCACACAGCGGGGAACGCGCTTGCATCGGAGAGAGGCTGCTGCGCCATCTGGTGCTTAGTGCGCCACCTCTCCGGGTGCCACGTGGAAATGCCCGGCAGCCTTCATGAGCACGTGGTGGTGGTGGAACGGCGCAAGAACGTCGTGGACACGCTCATGGCGGCCATCCAGCGCGATCCGACCCGCTACGACCTGCGCATGAAACTTCTGGAAACTCTCTACAGCGCAGCCTCTACCAACCTGCGTGCCTTCAAAGAAGTGGTACGCGACCTGGCCCGCCATCCCGAAAGGCTCAAAGCAGGCGAGTGGGATCAGATTGTTGCTATGGGTCGCCATATCGCTGCGGATGACACCCTGTTTGCTGATCGGACCACCGACGAGAAGGTCGCCGACTGCGCTTAAAATCGTTCGGTTTTGGGTCCAGCTCACGACTCTGCCGAAGGCGCCGTCCGCGTTGGGCGAAGCCCCAGGATTCCCAAAGTCAGCTAGACCACTAGAATAATAAGGGCCTATAAGTCCTTGTATGTTATGGACTCAATGGTCAGAGCCCGATCGTCCCGAGCCGGCGCCCCGGTAAACGAGACCTGTATCCCAACCCTCGTGTGACTGCCTTGCCGGACGTGACCGTACAACGCATTCTGTAACGTGGCAACTAACGCAATCCCCGGCCTAATGGTGCGTCGGGCGTACCAATCTTATATGGGTGGCTGAGTTGGGCGTAACCGTCGGATTCCCGCAATCGGAAAGCACCGCAGGGCCGCCGCGCTGGATCGAAACAGTCTGCATCGGGCTGACGATCTACGTCGTAGTCTGTTCGGTGTTCATGCTGACCGGATTGGGCGGCGAGCGCGTGCGTCACTACGTGGGATTGCTGGGCGATTCGCCGACCTGCCTGATCGCCGTGATCGTCACGGCCGTGACAACCTCGCGAATGCCGCGTGGCACGACGCGAACGGCGTGGGCGTGCCTATCCGTTGCACTGGCGCTGTACTTCATCGGCACGACTATTGGCGTGTATTCATGGATGCACGAGCGCGACCCGTTTCCTGGGCCTGCGGATTTTTTCTACATTGCCTTTTACCCTTTCTTCATGGTGGCGGTAGGTTTTATGATCCGCGCCTCAGCTGTGCGCGTGCGCTGGAGCCAATTTCTGCTCGATGCGGTGATTTTGGTGGCGGGTTTCGGCGCATTTTTCTGGTTCTTGATCATCCGTCCGGCCGAGGCGAGCACCGAAGTCGATTTGCTCAAGTACACGCTCAGCCAAACTTACATCGCGCTGAACTGCATCCTGGTGCTTTCGCTTGGCATGCTGCTGCTGGCCGGTGCCGCCAACCAAACCAATCGCAGTGTGCCCCTGCTGCTTTCGATCGGATTCGCCACCATGTTGCTTGGTGATGTCATGTGGTCGGTGGCCAAGATTACCGGCCACTACCTCTCGGGCGATTTGCAGGATGTGCTGTACGTGGTCTGTTACCTGCCGATGGTGCTCGCAGGGCGCGAGCAGATGCGGGTGAACGCCACCGGCGTGGGCTGGAATGTACCCAAGTCACTGGCTCAGTCTCTGCCCTACGCCGCCATGCTCACGGCACTGCTGGTGCTGGTGTCGATGACCCACGGCGATCTTGCCAATCCGGCCACCTTGATGACGATCATCGTGTTCGGAATAGGTCTACTGGTCATGGTGCGCCAGTCCCTGGTACTGCGCGAGGATGCGCTGATTCGCGAGCGCCGCGCCGCCCGCATGGTTGAGAAACGCTACGCCTCGCTGATCAGAAACGCCTCCGACGTCATCATGACCGTCGCCGTGGACGGAACACTGATGTTTGTCTCACCGGCCGCCGAGCGCACACTGGGCCTGCGCCCCGAAGACCTCATCGACAAGAGCCTGTTCCAGGTATGGGGCGGAGATGACGCCGATCGCCTGCGGGCATTTCTGGGCGAGGTGGCCGCCTCATCCGGAGAACCGGTCGGTCCGGTCGAAGTGCGCATCGAACGGAGCAGTGACCGCGCGGTCCTGGAGATCGTCGGCAGTAACCTGACGAACGATCCGGCCGTGCAGGGACTGGCCCTCAATTTTCGCGACATTACCGAACGCAAGGATCTGGAGGAGCAGTTACGGCAGCTCGCCTTCCACGATCCTCTGACCTTGCTCGCGAACCGGAGCCTGTTTCGCGACCGTGTCCAGCATGCCCTGACTCTCGTCCAGCGCGGCCAAAGCCAGGTCGCCGTCATGTTTCTGGACCTTGATAATTTTAAGAGCGTAAACGACTCGCTGGGGCATGACGCAGGCGACCGCCTGCTCCAGGCCGTGGCGCAGCGCCTGGTCAAGTCGACGCGCTTCTCCGACACAGTGGCACGCTTAGGAGGCGATGAATTTGCGATCCTGCTCGAGGGGGTGGCCGCGACTGCCGAAGTGGAAGGGTTGGCCGCGGCGCTGATCGATGTGCTGGACCAGCCATTTGCAATTGGTGTCACGGAAGTGCGCGTCTCGGCGAGCATCGGCGTGGCCTTCTCGAATCTGGAGACCGGTGCCGAGTCACTGCTGAGCAAGGCCGATATTGCCATGTACTATGCGAAGGCGGCGGGCAAGAACCGCTTTATCGCTTTCCAGCCGCCGATGCAGGAGATGTTGCAGGAGCGCATGCGCTTGGTGGCGGACATCCCGCGCGCCGTGGCCAACGAGGAATTCTTCGTCGAGTATCAGCCCATCATCGACCTGGGCAGTCGAAGCCTGCTGGGCGTGGAGGCACTGGTGCGTTGGCGGCATCCGGAGCTGGGTGTGCTGATGCCCGACCGCTTTATCCAGATTGCCGAAGAATGCGGACAGATTGTCAAACTGGGGCGCTGGGTGATGGGGCGGGCCTGCAGCGAGATATACGCCTGGCGGGACACGATCGCCGGAGGCGCGCGCCTGCGCGTTGCGGTCAACATCTCCGCCCGCCATCTGGAGCACGGTGACCTGGCGCAGGACGTGGCGCAGGCGCTGCAGGATTCAGGGCTCGAGCCCGGCAACCTGGTGATCGAATTGACCGAGAGCACGATCATGCACAACACCGAGGCGAACCTGGCGCGCCTGGTGCAATTAAAGACGCTCGGGGTTCGGCTGGCGATCGATGATTTTGGCACCGGTTATTCCTCGCTTTCCTACCTGCACCGCTTTCCGATCGATATTCTCAAGATCGATCGATCCTTTGTCGGACGTCTCGCCAACTCCTCGACCGGCTCGGAATTAGCACGCGCGGTCATCACTCTCAGTGAGACGCTGGGGCTGGACACCGTGGCCGAGGGGATCGAGATCGAGGCGCAGGTCGAGGCCTTGCTTGGCCTGGGCTGCGTCGCCGGACAAGGGTTTTTATTCGCACGCGCAGGCTCGCTCCAGAGTCTGCTCGGGAGCGAATTCGTCGCGCGCCGAAACGAGCTGTGGACCGCACAGTCCGGATACGAGGGACTGTCGCCTTCGGGACGCTACGCGGCACTGAAGGAAGTCTCGGGCGCCGCCTAACCGCTTCACTGCTCGCGGTACTAGGCCAACAGGTATCCTGCGCGGCGCAGCGGGCCGAGCGCTCCGTCCCCTACGCGATCACGCATGTATCATGGGCCGCCGCTCCGGTCTTGGGCGGGTTGTGATACGGCCGAGGGGGGTGGACGGTGGGGATTGAAGGCCTGATTGCACTTAAGACCGATCCGCCGCCGGTCACGCCGGCCGACGCCGAGCGGCTGGCGCTGGAGCATTACGGCATCAGCGCGCGCGCGCGAACATTGCCAGGTGAGCGCGACAAAAATTTCCGGCTCAGTACTGCCGATGGCCACGAATACGTGCTCAAGGTGCTGGACCCGGCCGCCGATGGAGCGACCCTGGAGTGCCAGAGCGGCGTATTGCGCCATCTGGCCGAGCACGCGCCTGCGCTCCAGGTCCCGCGCATCATCCAGGCGCGGAATGGGGGCCCCCTGGCTCGGGCGGCGATTGCCGGTCTGTCATACCGCGTGCGCGTGGTGCCGTTCATGCCCGGCACACTCGCGGCGCAGCGGCCCGCCGACCTTCAGTCCCTCGATGCGATCGGCCAGACCCTGGCGCGGCTGGACGGTGCTCTTGCCGGCTATTTCCATACCGCCCTGGGCCAGCGGATCGTCTGGGACGTGCGCGAGGCGCCGGCGCTGCTCGAGTACGTCGACTACCTCGGCTCGACCGCAAGCCGGCGCCTGGTGCGTCTCGCGCTCAATGGCCTGGTGGCCAAGCTTGACGAGGTGCGCGGGCTGCGCGCGCAAGCCATCCATGGCGATTGTCACCCGCACAACCTGTTATTGAATGCCGCCGGCGACCGCTGCGTGGGAATTCTGGATTTCGGCGATATGATCCACGCGCCCTTGGTCCTCGAGCCCGCGGTGGCGATGGCCGAGTTTCTGGCCGAAGGTGTCGCCGGGTGCGATTTGATTCCCGAACTGCTGGCCGGCTACGCCAGCGTACAACCGCTATCGAGTGCGGATATCGAGGTTCTCTATGAGCTGATCTCGGCGCGGCTTGCGGCCGGTTTATTGATCCATGCCTGGCGCAGCAGGCATGACGTGGCGGGCGCCGCGCAGGTCGCCGACTCGGTGACGTTGGCGACCGAGAGTCTTGACACGCTTTGGACCCGCGGCCGGGAGCGCTGCCGCGCCGAATGGCATCGCGCCGCCGGCACCGCACCGGGCGCCGTCGGCCCTTCGGCCGCGCGGATCCCAGAGTGCGATGAGTCAGAAACCGAACTGATCGCGCGCCGCCGCCGGCTGCTGGGCGCGCACGCGGAACTCTTCTACTCCCATCCATTGCATCTGGTGCGCGGGGCCGGCGTGTGGGTGTACACGGCCGCGGGGGAACGGTTCCTGGATGTTTACAACAATGTGCCGCACGTCGGTCACGCCCACCCATGGGTGGTGCGCGCGATCGATGCGCAGGCCAAACGAATCGCCAGCAACACGCGCTACCTGGACCGGACCGTGCTCGATTATGCCGAGCGGCTCACGGCGAGTTTGCCGGCCGGGCTGGACGCGTGCCTGTTTGTGAATTCAGGAAGCGAAGCCAACGACGTAGCGTGGCGCATCGCCTGCTCGCACACCGCCAGCGCGGGCGCGCTGGTGATGACCCATGCATACCACGGGATCACCGAGGCGGTCACGGCGCTTTCTCCGGCCTTGCAGTCCCCCCATCGAGTGCACGTGGAGACGCTCGCCGCGCCGCCCGGCAGTGCCCAGATCGTCGCGCGCGGCGGCGCGCAGCTCGCCGCCGCCGCCGCGGTCGAGGCGAAGCGCGCGATCGCTGCCCTCGCCACGCGTGAGTTCGGTGTGGCGGCGTTCATGATCGACAGTGCGTTTACCAGCAACGGCATCTACGACCCTCCGCCCGAATGGATCGCACCGATCACGGCCGCCGTACATGCCGCCGGGGGCCTGATCATCGGCGACGAGGTGCAGTACGGCCTGGGCCGCTCCGGTTCGCATTTCTGGGGTTTTGAGCGTCGCGGGTACGTTCCGGACATCGTCACGCTGGGCAAGCCTGTCGGCAATGGGTATCCACTCGGCGTGGTCATCACGCGCCGCGCCATCCTCGAAGACTTTCAGAAGCAATCCGGGTTCTTCTCCACATTCGGGGGCAATCCGGTGGCCGCGGCGGCAGGGCTCGCCGTACTTGAGGTTCTCGAACGCGAACAACTGATGGCCAATGCGCTGCGCACGGGCGCGTATTTTCGCGAGCGCCTCATCGAGCTGGCGCGATCCGAGGCGTGCCTGGGCGAGGTGCGCGGCCACGGACTGCTGCTGGGGGTCGAGGTTATCGAGGCGGACGGCACGGCGGCCTCACGGCGCGCCAAATCCATCATCAACGCGCTGCGGGAAAGGGGAGTGCTGATCGGCAGCGAGGGGCCGGCGGGCAACGTGCTGAAGCTGCGTCCGCCCATGTGCTTTGGCCCCGAACACGCTGAGCGGGTCATTGCCGCACTCGGGGCCGTACTGGCCGACCTCGCCACAGGGAATGTCCTTTGAATCAGCGCCCGCTGACTTGTCCGCCGCCGGCAAAGCTCGCAAGATCGGCAGGCGATGATCGAGCCGTCAGGCTCGTATCGCAGGTAGCCCGAGGCAGGGAGGAGCAATGAAGACTATTTTGTATTCTCTGGTTTTCGCCAGTGCGGCAGGCATAACTGCCGCGGCGGATTTCAATTTGAGCAGCGGCGATTTCAAATCAAACGGGGAACTGGACAACAAGTTCGTGTACCAGGGCATGGGATGCCGCGGCGAGAACGTGTCGCCGGCCCTAAGCTGGAGCGGCGCCCCGGGCGGCACGAAGAGTTTTGCCTTGTTGGTGCATGATCCGGACGCACCGACCGGTGGTGCGGGCTGGTGGCACTGGATCGTCTACAACATCCCGTCCACCGCCACGGCGATCGCGCAGGGTGCGGGTACGTCCGAAGGCGCCGCCTTGCCCAAGGGCGCGGTCCAGGGCAAGACCGATTTTGGCTCCGTGGGCTGGGGTGGCCCTTGTCCGCCGCAAGGGCACGGCCAACATCACTACCAATTCTTTTTATATGCGCTGAAAGTTGAAAAACTCGACGTTCCCGAAGGGGCGAGCGCAGCGCTGATCGGTTATATGGCCAACGCCAACTCGCTGGGAAAAGCCCAGTTGACAGGATTGTACGGACGCTGAAGGCGGCTCACGCGGGGCGGGGCTGGGCGGCGGCCTGGGTTGAGAGCCTTTCAAGTGCCGCCGGGGCAAGTGTCTGTCCGCAGCGCCGGGCGGCGTACAGGGCCGCGCCGATAACGGGTGCGAAGCGCGGCACCGTCAGTTCGTAAGAGGAGCCCTGCGCTTGCAGGGCGCTGGAAAATGGCGCAATTACCCGTGCGCCGATGCCAAAAACGCCGCCCGAATAGGACACGAGCACGCGTTGTGTTTTCGGTATAGCCAGCGTGCGGCGCGTGCCCTCGACGAGTTCCGCCAGCTCCCGGGCTGCTTTTGTGAAAATGGCTGCGGCCTGGGCATCGCCCTGCTCGGCCGCCTGATGCACCAGGCGGGCCAGCGCCGCCAGGCGGCTGCGTCCTCGGTCCAGCTCCGCCTGCACCCAGGCGGCGAGTTCAATATCGCGCCGGCCGCCCAGACGCTCGCGCACCAGTTCATAGAGCGGGCCGCGCTCCGCGCGGCCGTCGCTCATTCGTGTAAATAAGGTCAGGCCCTGGCGTGCGATCCAGTAAGCGGAGCCTTCGTCGCTGAACAACTCGCCCCAGCCGCCGCACCGCGCGCTGCGGCCCTCATATTCGCCGTAGCAAATCGAGCCGGTACCCGCCACCACATTGATCCCATCGGCGCAGGCGAGCGATCCGGCCCAGCCGCACACCATGTCATTGCCGCACGCGTAGCGTTCCCTGGGCAGCGCGGCTTCCGGCAGGCGGTCCAGCTCCGCGGTCCGTTCATCCTCGCCGTGCACCGGCAGGCCCAAGAAGGCGTAGTCGAGTGCGTGGATGGGAATGCCGGCGGCGCGAAGCACCTCGCGGATGCCCTCGTTTATCAAGACGCGGAGCGCCTCCATGCCCGTTTCCAGGTAAAAGGCGCTGCCGCCGTGGTGTGTCGCAAGGATCGTGCCACGGCGGTCGAGCACCACGAAGGCGGTTTTGGTACCCCCACCGTCCACGCCCAGATACATCGTGCCTCACCCCCTAGAGCGGATAAATCGCCACGCCTTTGACGATGCGGTTCACCCGGCCGGAGGCACAAGGCGTATCGGGCGTGTTGCCCAGTTGCAGCGAGCGATGCAGCGCGTACATCTGCGCGATGATCACGAAAGGCAGCATCAGCTCAGCATCGTCGGCCGCACTCATTTCGGGCACCAGCAGCCACTCGGAGCCTCGAGCGCCCGCTGGGGCTTGTGCGCCGATGGCAAGCAATCCACCTGCGGCCGCGTCGGAGTGCAGTTCCTCAAACAGATCCATTTCATATTTGCGCGCCAGTGGATCGTTGGAGACAAAGAGCACCACTAGCGTAGCGCGGTTGATGATGGTTTTGGGACCGTGCCGGAAACCCAGCGGCGTATGGGCGACGCTCACGACCGCGCCGTCCGTAAGCTCAAGCAATTTAAGAGCCGCTTCCGCGGCCAGTCCCGAAAAGCCGCGGCTGCCGAGGAACACCACGCGCTGATACTCCCGTTCCGCGAGTGACTTAATTGCCCCGGCATGGCGCTCGATGAGACTTGCTGCCGAACGCGCCAGCAGCTCCAGCCTCGATGCCGAGCGTTCGATGCCTCGAAAAATGGCCAGCGCGGCGTAGAGCATCGAGCTAAAACTTGCGGTCATTGCAAAGCCCAGATCGTGCGTGAGATCGGGCAGCAACACCACCAGCCGCGCCGGGTGGGCGAGGGAATTGCGATACAACGCGCCTTGCGCGTTGCAGGTGATGATCAGGTGATGGCACTTGTGCACACACTGGTCAGCGAGCTCGATGGTGGCCAGGCTCTCCGGGCTGGCCCCGGAGCGCGCAAAGGACACCAGCAATGTGGGCACCTCGCGTTGCAGATACTCGCGCGGACCGCTGACCAGATCGGTGGTCGCGATGGCCTCGACCCGCTTGCCGAGCGCCCGCAACAGTTCCGGCGCCAGGCACTGGCCAATATAGGCCGAGCTTCCGGCGCCGGTGAGGATGATGCGCAGCGTGTCGATTGCCAGTAGCGGTTTGAGGAAGCTCTCGATGCGTTCGCGCTGCGCCCAAAGCATGGCCTGGGTTTGCTGCCAGGCCTGCGGCTGCAGCGCAATCTCGCGCGCGGTCCGATCGGCGCCGTGCGCGATCAGGTATTGATCGCTCAGTCCTGGATAGGCCATGGGGTTCAGGCGGACTCTTGCGGCTCGATCGCCAGCAGCACCGCGGCTACACAGGCCAATAGGATGCCGGTGAGCTTGAGCGGCTGGGGTACCAGGCCCAACAGGAGCAGCGAGATCACTGCGGTGATCAAAGGCGCGCCCGCGTTGGTGAGCGGTGCGACGACGATGGCCTTGCCGTAGCGAAAGGCGAACACCAGCGTCAGGGCCCCAATCGAATTGAGAATCTGCGTAATTGCGGCGAGCCAGGGGCCGCTCCAGCCGTAGTTGATGGGTTGTGTGAAGTCGGTCATCCACAGGGCCACCGGGATCAACAGCAGCCCCGTGATGCTCATGTACAGAAAAATGATCTCAGCGCTCATGCTACGGTTGGCCAGCTTCATGTAGAACGCCTGCACGCCCCATGCGCCCAGAATGATCAACGCATAGAAGAACCAGGCGACACCGTGCGCGTCGGTCGCACTGCCGGGTGCGTAGTCAAAGGTGGGCAACGCCAGCAGCGCAAATACGATGCCCAACGCGCCCAGTCGGCTGACGCGCTCGCCCAGCAGCAGCAAGGAAAGCGCGATGGTAATGACCGGGGAGAGCGCGATGATCGGAAAAATCAGGTAGGTCGGGCCCACGTGGACGGCGTGAAAGAGCAGCATCTGACCGCCCGCGCCCAGCAGGCCGATCATCAAGCCTAAGTACATCGAGCGGCCGTCGGCCTGGAATTTCCAGCCGATGCGTTGCCAGGCAAACAGCGCCGGCGGGATCATCGTCAGGGCCCAAACCACGTACACCATGGTTTCCGGGAAACCGTGCTGGGTGGGGAGCCCGGCGAAAGCGCCCCAGACCCCCCAAAACGCCGTAGTGAAGAGCGCGTATATCAGCCAGGGTCTTCGGCTCACAAGTCTGTCCATGCTGACTTCATTCGTAGACCCGCCCGCCCTAGCCGCCGCAGGTACCGCACTAACGCACTTTCGCTCGTGGATCCGCTGGGCTTCAAAGTCGGTAGGCGAATCCGGCGACGTAGCTCCGTCCGTACGCGGTGTAGCCCGCGCCGACGCCACTGGCGCTTTGGCCTACCTGCTGACCGGGTGCCCAGGGCAACAGTGGGTTACCGTTCAGATACGTACGCGCCACGGTATTGGTCAGGTTCCTGCCCTCGAGGTATACCTGGATCCTGTCGGTGATATTGTAGTGGGCGCTGGCTGTGACCCACTTGAAGGGATCCTGGATGGCAGGCCAGCCCGGCACATCGGTGCTATCGCCGCTCGCGAACTCATATCCGTCTTGGTAGTCCCAGTTGAGATCCGCACTCAATGGGCCTTTTTCATAGATCAGGCCCACCGACACCGTGGTCGGCGAAACGGCGTTGACGTGGCTGGTGTTCTGCGTGCGCGTGTACTGCATATGCACGCCAAAGCCATTGTCCATGATGTGCTGCCAGGCCAGCTCCGCGCCGTAGAATCCGCTCTTGGCGCCATTAATCGGGGACGTGATGGTCCAGAGAAACGGGTGTGCTACCGCACCCGCCGTGCCGGGCGCGCCACCTGTGTATCTGATTGTGCCCAGATCGACGTTGGTCTGTGTTGCAACGAAGATGTCATCGTGGATCTGTTTGTCGAACAGCGCCAGTGTCAGAGCCGAGTGCGGGCGGTAGTACCACTCCACCGACAGGTTGGTCTGAAAGGCGGTGATCGGCCGCAGCCCGGAGGTGCCGAAATAATTCAGCGACGGATCGCCGTTGATGGCGTTGTTCTGCGAGGTCGGGGCCAGGTCGCTCAGGTTCGGGCGCGACATGGTCTTCGCAACCGCGAAACGCAGTTGCAGTGTATCCGGGACGGCCCAGTAACTGAGATTCAGTGATGGCAATACCAATGTGTAGTGACCCTGGGTGTCGACCGGCGCCGCAGTGGAATACTGGACGTTGTAAGTCACCGTCCCGCTCGGGTTCTGGTCGGGGGTCCACAGCGACACTGGCGCCGCCGTGTGGGTCGACGCTGTGGTATTGGTGCGTACCACCCGGACACCAAGGTTTCCGGACCAGTGTGTACCGGCGAACTGCAGCTCCCCGTAGATGGAATGCGTCTTCTCGGTAACATCATAGGAATTGAATGGATTGGGTTGCGGCAGGGTGGCGGCGAAGTTGAACTGGGTGTTGGCGCTGCAGGTGGCGGCGTCGGAGCAGAAGAAGGGGTTCTGCTTGCCGTCCAGACTGCGCAGAAAAGCCATGAGCTGCGCGACATCCAATTTTGGCACCGTGCCCGGATACGATCCCCCGGCGCCCTGCATGAAATTGGGCGGCGTGATCATGGAAATCACGTTGAACCCCTGCGACGCGAAGGAGTAAGGATTGCACTGGGCAGGGCAGCCCAGTGTGTTGTAAAGAGTACCGTACTGGCCGGAGCCGTTGGTCCAATCGTTGCTGATGTCCTGCCGGCTCTTTTCACGGCGTGACTCGCCGATACCAAACAGCACTTTGTCGACCCATACGGCGCCGATCTTGTAGGAACCGTCGAACGTAAAGCCCGTCACCTGGTCATGGACCGAAAAGCCGTTCAGACCGACGTAATGCGTCGACCAGTATTTGTTGTCGTTGAGAGCACCGGAGTTCATCAGTGCGGTATAGGAACAGTAGCCCGGATGTCCTGAGTCCGCCGTGCCGCCAGGGCATGCCGCGAGACCGAGTTGCGTGAAGGGCACCAGTACATTGATGTTCGGCAGGCTGTGGGGCAGGTCCTTGAAAATCAGGATGTCCTCGGCCACAGGATTGCTTGATACCAATCCGGCGGTAACGAAGGTATCCAGGCCGCCCTCAGGGCGATCGGCCTTCGACCGGTACACGTCGCCAGTCAGCGCAAACCGCTCATTGGGTTTCCATGTCCCCTTCAATCCCAGCAGCGAAGTATTGACTTGCCGATTTGTAGTGTTGTTGACGATCTCCGGCTGAAAGAAATCGGAAGTCACGCCGGTCACCAGGCCATTGGTAACCACCGCATCGCGCCATGGGAAGCCCTGATCGTCGGCCGCGAAGTAATACGACTGATTGTAGCCGATCTGCGGATCACGCAGGCGCGTATAGAGGGCATCGGCAACCAGCGAGAACTGCGAGTTCGGGCGCCATTCGAAACTGCCGGAAAAGGCGTCGCGTTTCTTCTTGTCATAGATCGAGCCGAAGGTTATGCAGCACGGCGTAGCATCCAAAGGTACCGGGTTGGCAGGATTGTCCTTGGGAAATGGAAAACTCATCGGTCCATAGATATTCTGGTTGAAGGCGTTCAGCGAATCGGTGCGGGTGTTGGCATTCGAGTGCACGGCCGCAAGCAGGATGCCCAGCGTGTGCTCTGCGTTTGTATTGGTGACGAATGCAGAGAACTTGCTCCCGTGCAGGTGCGACATGGAGTTGTAGTCGCCTTCGGCATGGACTCCGCCATGAAACCCGGCATTGTCGAAGGCGCTGGCGGTGCGCAGGTTCACGGTGCCGCCGATACTGCCTTCCAGCGCTGAGGCCTGAGGTGATTTGAGCACATCGGCGCCCGAGATGACCTCGGAGGGCAACACATCAAAGGCCAGCTCGCGCCCGTCGTCGTCGGTGGCGAGTATCCGATTGTTGAGCGTAACCAGGTTATACGCAGGGCCCAGGCCCTGCACGTTGATCCGCAGTCCTTCGCCGCCCGTGGTGCGCGAGATGGTGATGCCTGGCAAATGGCTGAGTGAGTCGGCAACGTCGGCATCGGGGAAACGGCCCATTTCCAGCGCATTGATCGAATCCTGCACCACCGCGGAGGCTTTCTTCATGTTGAGCGATTTTTCGAGACTCGCCCTGAGCCCCGTGACCACCACTTCTTCCAGCTCCGTCGATACGGCCTGGGGTGGGGGAGGGGCCGGAGTCGGCGGGCTTTGCGCAAAGAGCAGCGAACTGGCCCAAGCCGCGATCGTGGCGCCCACAAGCAGACGAATTCTCGGGAATGAAAGACGCATGGCGAAGTCCCTCCTTGGCTCGGCGTTGGTGGCTGGCGCCACTCTAGAAAGCCCCACGGGATGAAAGGTAAACGAAACCCAATGACCGTTCAAGAAGTATAATTAGCAATACACTTGTGTTGCCTGAAAATAAATTGACGCATACAGTACGTAAACGTTGCCAAGTGATCGTTAATGAAACTTATCTACGTTTCGAAATTGGATGGCTGCCAGCCCTTCTTGCGGTCTCTGATCGAGAGTTTGGGGACCCAGTAATGATCGTTCGCCGCGACACCAGCAGCCGGCGCGAGCGCATCGTGGCGCTGCTGCGCGAGCAGAACAGCGTCCAGATTCCGTCTCTGGCCGAACAGTTCGGTGTCTCCACGCAGACCGTGCGCAAGGATCTGAACTTCCTGGATTCAAAGGGGATCTGCACGCGCTCTTCCGGCGGTGCGCTTTTGCGGTTGGGCGCGCTCTCGCCCACCGAGGAAGCCATCGACGTTCGCAAGCGCCGATACGCGGAGGAGAAGGCGCGCATTGGCAAGGTCGCCGCCGGATTGCTGGGCCGGGACGAGTCGATCCTGCTGGATTCGGGCACCACCACGTTGCAGGTGGCCCGACACCTGCATCCGGCCCAGCCCCTCGTGGTGGTGACCAACGACGTGGGCATCATGAATGAGCTGGCGGCACGCGAAACCGTGCAGCTGGTGTTCCTCGGCGGGACACTGCGCAGAAAGAACCTGTCCTTCTACGGCACCCAGACCGAACGCGCGCTCGAAGGGCTCCACGTGGACAAGCTGTTCCTGGCCGCGGACGGTTTTGATACCCACAAAGGCATCACCACTCATTTTGAGCCAGAAGCGCTCCTCAACCGCTTGATGTGCCGCGCCGCCCGCGAAATTATCGTCGTCGCCGATTCTTCCAAGTTTGGCCGCGTCTGCCTGCACAAGATTCTTGAACCGCAGGGCATCGCCAAGCTGGTGACCGATTCTGGCATCGGCGAGGCCACCCGCGCCGAGCTCACGCGTAGCGGTGTCCAGGTGATCGTCGCGTGAAGCCGCTCCTGGACATGATTGCCCGTCATAAAGCAGGCGACACGGTGGGCCTGTACTCGGTGTGCTCGGCGCACCCGCTGGTGCTCGAGGCGGCTTTGCGCCTGGCCCAGCGACACTCGGCTTACGCATTAATCGAGGCGACCTCCAACCAGGTCAATCAGGACGGTGGCTATACCGGGATGCGGCCTAGGGACTTTGTGCAATTCGTGCGGGCGATTGCCACGCACGTCGGCCTGCCCCAGGAGCGCGTGTTGCTGGGCGGTGATCATCTGGGTCCCAATTGCTGGCAGCAGTTGAGCGCGGAACAGGCGATGTTACGTTCCGAGAGGCTGGTCGAAGACTACGTGGCCGCCGGGTTTCGTAAGATCCACCTGGATTGCTCGATGGCCTGCGCCGATGACCGCGCGCCCGTCGGGGACGCGATCGTGGCCGCGCGCGTGGCCCGATTGTGTCAGGTGGCCGAGCGCACCTGGCAGCGCGTGGGCGGGGAGGCGCCGGTGTACGTCGTCGGCACCGAAGTGCCGGTGCCCGGCGGTGCCCATGAGTCGCTGAGCGAACTGCACCCGACCGAACCGGCCGCGGCGGCGGCCACGATCGAGGCGCACCTCACGGCGTTCGCGTTCGCGAAGCTCGATACCGTGTGGCCTCGCGTTATCGGTCTGGTCGTGCAACCCGGGGTCGAATTCGACCATCACAAAGTCATTGATTTCCGTCCCGAGCGCATCGGGGGGCTGACCGCGCTGATCGAGGCCCAGCCGTGCATGATCTACGAAGCACACTCCACCGACTATCAGACGCCGCCGAATCTGCGCGAGCTGGTGCGCCATCACTTCGCACTGCTCAAGGTGGGACCCGCGCTGACCTTTGCCTTGCGCGAGGCACTTTGGGCGCTCGCGCTCATCGAACGCGAATGGCTCCCTCTGGAACGCTGCTCGGGACTGCGCGAGGTGGTGCTGGATGCGATGGCCGCCGAGCCGCGTCACTGGGAGAAGTACTACGCGTCCACGGGGGCGCAGCGGCGTTTCGACCAGCAATTTAGCCTCAGTGATCGAGTGCGCTATTACTGGCCCGTCACTGCGGTTGAGCACGCGGTCCATCGCCTGCTGGCGAACCTTGAGCACGATCCGCCGCCCCTCACACTGCTGAGCCAGTTCATGCCACACCAGTACGCGGCCGTGCGTGCCGGAACGCTCGGCCCGGACGCGCGCGAACTGGCGTTGCATCACGTGCAACTCGTGCTGCAGCAATACGCGTGGGCGTGTGGAGGTGCGTCGGCGTGAGAGCCTTCGGATCACAGTTCCAACCTGGGCGCTCCGGTGGGCTCCGAGCGCGGCGCCTCAGCTCCCTCTTGTGCCTGCTGCCGCTTGCGCTGTGGGGAGCGGGATCCGCATCTGCGCTGGCGCAGAAGATCGCTGAAGCGGGGCCCGAGGACGTGCCGGCCGATAATCGCTTTGACACCGCGCAGATGTCTTCCTCTTTGGTGGTCGCGCATACCGAGCTCCGGCGTTTTCGCTATCCGGTGATCGATGCCCACAGTCACGACAGTTACGCCAAGACGCCCGAGGAAGTGCTCGCCTGGGTGGCACTCCAAAAGCAGGTCAATATCGCGCAAAGCTTTATCTTTACCGGCAAGTCGGGTGAGGAATTTCGCGCCGCGGCGGCCCGCTATGCGACCCGCTACCCGGGACGCTTTGTGATGTTCGCCGGAATTTCCGCGGACGGCGTTGGCACGCCAGGATACGGTGAGCTGCTGCGCGCGCGATTGCGCGCGGATGTGCAGGCGGGCGCTAAGGGATTGGGGGAACTGACCGATAAGGGCATGGGACTCGTACACGTCGGGGACAAGTCCTATTACATCGACGATCCGCTCTTCGATCCGCTCTGGGAGGAAGCCGGAAAACTGCACCTGCCGGTGTTCGTGCATATCGCCGAGCCGGCCGCCTTTTACCAGCCGCCCGATGAGCGCAATGATTTGCGGCGCTCGCTGAATTGGTCGCTGTACAACAAGGGCACGCCCGGTTTTGAGAACATGGAAGCGCGCTTCTACAGGGTCATCGAGCGCCACCCGCGCACGCACTTTGTCGCCGTGCATGCATTCAACCTAAGCAACGATCTGGCGCGGGTGGGCGCGCTGCTCGACAAATATCCGAACGTGCAGGTGGATTTTGCGGCCCGCATGTGGGAGCTGGCGCGGCAACCCTACAGTGCGCGGCGTTTTTTTATCAAGTATTCACGGCGGATACTTTTTGGCACCGACAACGATCCGACCCCTGTCATGTATTTGGCGCACGTGCGCCAACTCGAGACCGAAGACGAATGGTTCTGGCCGGCGGATGCCGAGTGGTGGCGGGGCTACGGCATGCACCTGCCCGAGAGTGTTCTGCACAGGATCTATCGCGACAATGCGCTAGCGCTCCTGCGGCAGGGCCTCGATAAGCAATGACTGGGTAAAGTGCACCGCGAGCTTGGCGAGCGGGCCTTTCACGACACCCAGATCGCGCTCGTGCACGTAATCGCGCACCCGGTAAGTGCCGGCCTGCAATCCGCGCAGTTCCACATCACCGCGGAAATTCTTGGCGTAGAACGCGTAATAGCGCGCCTCGCCCTTGGCGATGACGTGCGTCTCGGGCTTGTCAAAGCCGATGTCGTATAAGGTCCCCAGGTAGGTGCCATCGACCAGTCGCAACTTATCGTAGAGCTGCGTCCATCGACGCCAGAGCACCTCGCGCTGCGGGGTCAGCAGCAATTTAGGATCTTTCTTCCCCGGCGCGCCGGGCCACGCAAAGTTGGTGCCGATCACGGCGCCGACACCGAAGCTCGAGGCAAAATCGATGCCCCCTTCGCTCAACTCGACGAAATCGCCGAAGTACGCCGTGCGGTCCCCGAGCAGCGCCTTGATGGTCTTGCCCTTGAGCCGCACCTGCCAGGAACTCTCCGGATCGGAGGCGACCGTCATATTCAGATAAGGCATCGTGAAGAATGAATATCCCGTGCCGCAGGGACATATCTCGAGCACGGCTCCAGGCTTGGTCGACTGGGCGGCCTCCCAGACGGCCTTGAAAAACTGCGGCACGCGCTCGGCGGCCTCTTCCGGGGTGGCGTGCACGTGGGCCTTGTTAAAGCAGGGCGGTGCGGCGTTGAGGTGCTGGCCATCGATCTTCAATCCGTCAAAGCCCCATTCGCCCAGGGCCTTGCGCACAAAGGCGGCGGCGTCCTCCTGCACCGGTCCGTAAGCGGGACACAAATAATAAGAGTCCCACCAGCTGATTTTCTGCGGCGAACCGTCCACATTCTGCAGCAACCAATCGTGGTGCTCGCGCTCGGTGCGCGAACCTGGGTCGGCGGCCAGCGGCGCCCACCACAACTGCGCCCTGAGGCCCGCGGCGTGGATCCGATCCACCATCGCCTTCATGTCCGCATCGCCCGCCGGAAACTTGGCGGGCGTTGGACGCCAGTCGCCCTCGGCCACCTGCCAGCCATCATCGACCACGGCCCAGCGGAACCCGAGTTGCTTGACTACCGGCAGGCTGTCAAAAATCTGTTGCGGCGTAAAAGCGCGACCATACCCCCAGGCGCACCAGATCGGTTCGAACGCGTCTTTGGGCGAGGCCGGAATGTTGAGGCCCTGGCCCTGCATGAGCGTGCCGTAGTCGCGCAGCGTGGCGAAATGATCGCCATGGTGCACGCTCACAAAACTTCGCAAGGAATCGAAGCTCGCCCCCGGCGCGAGGGTTAGCGTGTGGCGGGTGCTCAGGGCGAGTTGCACATTGCCGCGCCCGTGCCGCAGCAATGGCAGGGACACCAGCTTGGGGCTCAATTCGACATGGCCGATCGCCACGCCCAGATCGCGCCGCCACACATCGAGCACCGGCGTACCGCCCCCGTAGTCGCTGGCGTTCATGCCCAGGTAATTGCCGCGCGCATAGCCTGGCTGGATCGGCAGCAGCCAGTCGGGCCGCTTCTCGTAGGAGGCGGATTGGTACGACCAGAAGGCGGGCTCGCCCTTGCCTGGCGCAGGTTCGAACTCGTAGCGATCGTTGATGTAGCCGAGCACCTGCAGCGGGGTGCTGCCTGCGTTGGTGTAGCGCACGCGCAAGAAAAGCCAGTGCGGATGGGCCGGGTAGGCGCTCACCTCGACGCGCTTGACGACCGAGCCTGCGCGCCCGGTAAGGACCACCTGATGTCCGGCGCCCAGCGCATCGGTGACTTCGAGCTCCTCGCGGCTCTGGAGCGCGAAGTCGCGCAGTTCCCCGCCGCCGGTCAGCAGCGCCTCTGAATAGGTGTACGGCCCAAGGGACATATCGCCATCGAGGGAGGCGACGACGCGGCTGCGCATGTGATCGTCGAAATCAAGCCGCAGATCCTCCCCGCCCACCGAGGTGAACGAAGTGAGCAGCAGGAGGCCTAAACCAATCATGTGCCGATCATAGCAGTGCCGGGCCCGGACTCATTCGCGTAGGCGAAGGCCGGTGTGCAAGGGCCCGGGCATCCGCTAAACTGAACGCCAGCGCGAATATTGGCGCCTACCCCCTTGAGTCGAAAGCCATTTTGGCCCTCTAACCGCAGCGACGATTCCGGCATACTTTCCAGATGGACCCGACCGACTCTGATCCTGAATCCTCGACGCCCTTTTCCGGCGGCCACGCGACCTATGTAGAGAGTCTCTACGCCGATTACCTGCGCGCGCCCGGAACGATATCACCCCGGTGGCGCGCATATTTCGACGCGCTCCAAACCCACGAGGGGCCAACGCCGGGCGATGGGGCGCCGGGCGCCTTCGCAGCCAGTGGCGCCAGCGAAAAACAAGGCTCGGTCTCGCGCCTGGTGCAGACCACCAGCAATCGCGGGCATCTGATCGCCAAGATCGATCCGCTGGGCCTGATGCAGCGGGTACGCCCGCGCGTGCTCGATCCGGCGTATGTGGGATTGAGCGAGGCGGATCTGGATACGCAGTTCTACACCGGGAGCCGCAATGGGTGGATCCCCAAGCGCGCGACACTGCGCGAAATTCTGGCGCGCCTCGAGCAGGTGTACTGCGGCACGATCGGCGCCGAGTTTGCGCACGTCTCCGATACCGACGAGCGCTTGTGGTTGCAGGACGAATTTCAGCTCGGGCGCATGGAGCAGCGATTCAGTACCGAGGAGCGGCGCAATATTTTGCGCCACCTGACCGCCGCGGAGGGACTCGAACGTTATCTGCACACGCGCTTTGTGGGGCAGAAGCGCTTTTCGCTCGAAGGGGGCGAAGCGCTGATTCCCTTGCTCGATGAGCTGGTGCAGGAAAGCGGTCGCGGCGGCGTCGAAGAGGCCATCATCGCCATGGCCCATCGCGGACGATTGAACGTGCTGGTCAATGTGCTGGGCAAGGCGCCGGGTGATCTGGTCTCGGAGTTCGAGGGTCAAACCAAGCAGGATGCCGGCTCAGGGGACGTTAAGTACCACAAGGGATTCTCGGCCGATTTGCGCACCCCGGGTGGCAACGTGCACGTGGTGTTGGCCTTCAACCCTTCACATCTGGAGATCGTCAACCCGGTGGCTGAGGGCTCGGTGCGCGCGCGCCAAGAGCGGCGCGGTGACGCGCTCGGCGAGAAGGTGCTCCCGATCCTGGTGCACGGCGATGCCGCCTTTGCCGGCCAGGGCGTGGTCATGGAGACGCTGCAGATGTCGCAGACCCGGGGCTATGGCACCGGCGGTTCGATCCACGTCGTGATCAATAACCAGGTCGGATTCACCACCAGCGACCCGCGCGATGCGCGCTCGACCGCGTACTGCAGCGACGTCGCCAAGATGATCGAGGCGCCGATCCTGCACGTCAACGCCGATGATCCGGAGGCGGTGATTTTTGCGGTGCGCTTCGCACTGCATTATCGCCAGAAGTTTCACAAGGACGTGGTCCTGGACCTGGTGTGTTACCGGCGCCTGGGCCACAACGAGGCCGACGAACCCGCCGCGACCCAGCCGGTAATGTACCAGGCCATCCGCCAGCACCGATCGGTGCGCGCGCTGTATGCCGAAGCGCTGCTGGCCGACGGTGTGCTGGAGGCGGGCGGCGCGGAACGATTGGTCGAGGAGTATCGCCAGGCGCTCGACAGCGGCCGACATCAGATGCATCCCTCGCTGGGCATGATCGGCAACAAGTACACGGTGGACTGGTCGCGCTACCACGACCTTGACACGCGCGAGGCCGTTCGCACCGCGCTGCCGGCCGGCAAACTTGCGGCGCTGGGCCGCAGGATTCTTCAATACCCGGAAGGCTATACGCTGCACCCGCGCGTGGCTCAGGTGGTGGTCAACCGCGCCAAGATGCTCGCCGGTGAGATCGGCATGGACTGGGGATGCGCTGAGACGCTGGCCTACGCCTCGCTCCTTGATGAGGGGACTGCGGTACGGATTTCGGGGCAGGACAGTGGGCGCGGAACGTTCTTTCACCGGCACGCCGTGCTGCACGATCAGAACAGCGACCGCTGCTTCGTCCCGCTCCAGCACCTCAGCGAGAGCCAGGCGCCCTTTACAATCATCGACTCCTTCCTGTCCGAGGAGGCGGTGCTCGGATTCGAGTACGGCTATTCGAGCACCAGCCCCGATTGCCTGGTGGTTTGGGAAGCCCAGTTTGGCGATTTCGTCAACGGCGCGCAGGTGCTCATCGATCAGTTCATCAGCTCCGGGGAGGCGAAGTGGGGTCGACTGTGTGGCCTTACATTGTTTCTGCCCCATGGCTACGAAGGCCAGGGGCCCGAGCATTCCTCGGCGCGACTTGAGCGATTCCTGCAATTGTGCGCCGAGAACAACATGCAGGTCTGCGTGCCTTCGACTCCGGCTCAGATGTTCCACATGTTGCGCCGGCAGATGTTGCGCACGCAGCGCAAACCCCTGATCGTCATGACGCCCAAGAGTTTGCTCCGTCACGAACTGTCGGTGTCGGTGCTCGCCGAACTGACCGACGGTGGCTTCTCGAGCCTGATCGGTGAGCTCGACGAACTGCCACCTGCCGGCGTGCGTCGTGTGGTGCTGTGCAGCGGCAAAGTGTACTTCGATCTGCTGCAGGCGCGCCGCGCGGAACAGCGCAACGAGGTGGCGATCGTGCGCATCGAGCAACTCTATCCGTTCCCGGCCCAAGAGTACTCCGCGATGCTCGCGCGCTACCCCAATGCCCTGGACCTGGTCTGGTGTCAGGAGGAGCCGCAGAATCAGGGCGCATGGTTTCAGATCCGTCATCGCCTGCAGGAGCTGGCAGGAGAGGTGCGCCCGGTCTATTACGCCGGACGCGCGCCGGCCGCAGCGCCGGCCACCGGGATTGCGCGCATACATCAGGCCGAGCAGCGCCGATTGGTTCAGGCCGCCCTGACCGGGGCGGGCGCGGAGCCGTCCACACAGTCCGAGGTGCGCGCCAATTCGGTGCCGGCTGCGCGCCCCGTCGTCAAGAAAAGGAATAATTAATGAGAGTCGAGATTCGCGTGCCGCAACTGCCCGAGTCGGTCGCCGACGCGACACTGGTTGCGTGGCGCAAGCAACCGGGCGATGCCGTCAGCCGCGATGAGGGCTTGGCGGACCTTGAGACCGACAAGGTGGTACTTGAAGTGCCGGCGCCGGCTGCCGGGATACTGCAGGAAATCCACTCCCCTGCTGGCAGTACGGTCAAGAGCGGTGATCTGTTAGCCGTGCTCGAAGCCGGAGCGGCCGCAACCGTGAGCCCGGGCGCATCCAGTCCGGCTCTGGCGATGCCCACCGCGCAGCGCTCCGCAGCACCGCCCACGCCGCCAAAGCTGGGTCCGGCGGCACAACGCGTGGCCGATGAACTTAAGCTCCCGCGGACCACGATTGCGGCGGCCGCTAAGGAAGGACGCGTTGCCAAGTCGGACCTCGTCGCCGCGGCCACGGCGGCGAGCGTGGCGCCCACGAGTGTCGCCGCGCCCGCAATGCCCGCCGCGCCCGCCGCGCCCGCGGCGCACGGGGCGCGCTCCGAGCGGCGGGTGGCGATGTCGCGCCTTCGCCAGCGCATCGCCGAGCGGTTGGTGGAGGCGCAATCGACCCAGGCCCTACTGACAACCTTCAATGAAGTGGATCTTACGAACATCAACGAACTGCGCGGCCGCTACAAGGAAGGATTTGAGAAGCGCCACGGAATCAAGCTGGGCTACATGTCCTTTTTCGTCAAAGCCGTGGTCTCCGCGCTGCAGAGATTTCCGCTGCTCAATGCCGCCGTATCCGGAACCGACATCGTTTATCACGATTACTATGACATCGGAGTTGCAGTGTCGACCGAACGTGGCCTGATGGTGCCGGTGCTGCGCGATGCGGAGGCTCTCGATTTCGCCGGCATCGAACGGGGCATCGCCGATTACGCGCAGCGCGCTCGCGATGGCAGCATCGTGCTGGAAGATCTAAGCGGGGGAACCTTCAGCATCACCAACGGCGGGGTGTTCGGATCGCTCTTGTCGACACCGATTGTCAATGCTCCGCAAAGCGCCATCCTCGGCATGCACAAGACCCAGCAGCGACCCGTGGTGCTCGATGGGCAGGTGGTGGCGCGACCGATGATGTACGTGGCCTTGAGCTATGATCACCGCATTATCGACGGCAAGGAGGCAGTGCAGTTCCTCGTCGCCGTGAAAGACGGCCTGGAGGACCCGGGCCGCATGCTGCTCGGAGTCTGAACACACATGAGCGACAGCTTTGACTATGACGTGGTGGTGATCGGCGGGGGGCCGGCCGGTTACCCCGCTGCGATCCGCTCGGCTCAGAATGGGCTCAAGGTGGCTTGCATCGACGCGTGGCGAAATCGCGACGGCAGCAGCGCGTTTGGGGGCACCTGCCTCAACGCCGGATGCATTCCCTCCAAAGCGCTGCTGGAATCCTCCGAGCTCTGGTACCGCGCGCAGCACGAGTTTGTCGCCCATGGCATCAAGGTCGGGAGCCTGAGCCTGGACCTCGCCGCCATGCAGAAACGGCGGGCGTCTATTGTTAAGGGCATGACCGGCGGCGTGGCCGCACTGCTCAAGGCGGCCGGCGTCGCCCCGATGTACGGACGCGCCAGGCTCCTGGCAGGACGGGTGGTCGAGGTCACGGGCACGGACGGCAAGGTCAGCTCCTTGCGCGCACGTCACGTGGTGCTGGCGAGCGGCTCAATGCCCACAGCGCTGAAATCGCTCCCCTTTGACGGCCAGCACATTATTGACTCCTGGAGCGCGCTTGAACTGGACACCGTGCCCAAGCGCTTATGCGTGGTGGGCGCCGGGGTCATCGGATTGGAGCTGGGCAGCGTGTGGCGCCGCCTCGGTGCGGAAGTGATCACGCTCGAGGCCCTCGATGCGCTGTTGCCGATGGCCGATGCACAGTTGGCGAGCGAGGCGGCCAAGCACTTCAAGAAGCTGGGTCTGGATATTCGCTTAGGCGCGAAGGTCAGTTCGGCGCTCATTGGAAAAGACGGGGTAACGGTGCGCTATACGGACGCGAAGGGCGAGCAATCCGTTGTCGTCGACAAGCTCATCGTGGCGGTCGGGCGCCGTCCATACACGGCGGAGCTGCTCGGCGAAGGGAGCGGGGTCAAGCTGGACGAGCACGGCTTTGTCAGTGTCGATGAACACTGTGCCACGGGCGTGGAAAACGTCTGGGCGATTGGCGATGTGGTGCGCGGGCCGATGCTCGCGCACAAGGGCAAGGAAGAGGGCCTGGCCGTCGCCGACCGTATCGCGGGCCAATACGCGCACGTCAATTATGCGCTGATTCCGGCGGTGATCTACACCGCACCGGAAATCGCCTGGGTCGGGCAGACCGAAGCCCAGGTCCAGGCCGCCAAGATCGAGTACAAAGTCGGTGTGTTCCCGTTCGCGGCCAGCGGGCGGGCGCGGGCGATGGAAGCCCCGGCCGGATTTGTAAAGCTGATCGCGGCCAAGACCACCGATGATCTGCTCGGGGTGCACATCATTGGCCCGATGGCCGGCGAGCTGATTGCCGAGGCGGTCGTGGCGATGGAATTTCGCGGCAGCGCCGAGGACCTGCAACGCACGATCCACGCCCACCCGACACTGGCCGAAGCCCTGCACGAGGCGGCGCTGGCGGCCGACAAGCGCGCCATCGATAACATCAACCGCTGAGCGCGCGATACGCGGGACTCAGCCCGCCCGAACGGCACGCAACACATTGGCGATGGCGCTCAGGCGCTTGAGCACCTGCCGCAGCTGTGCCACATCGCGCACGGCCGTGCGCATATGGATGGTGGCGACGCGATCGGCTGGATCGGTGCTCGAGTGGACTCCATCGATGCTGAGGCGCTCCTGCGCCATGACGTCGGACACATCGCGCAGCAGCCCGCGTCGGTCGAAGGCCTCGACCCGGATCTGCACCGGCATGAGTGCTTCGGCCGCCAGGTTCCAGTCCACTTGCAGCGCGCGCTCCGGATGAAGCGCCCGCATGCGCTTCAGACTCTTGCAGGAGGCGAGGTGCACTGTCACGCCGCGCCCCAGGGTCAGGTAACCGGCGATGGGCTCGGGCGGGACCGGCGTGCAGCAGCGCGCCATGGTGGTGGGCATGTCGCCCACCCCCTCGATGTCCACCGTCGTGGGCTGGCGCGCCCGCACCCGCTTTGCGCGGACCGCAACAGGCACCGTATCAGGCAGCGGTGGGGCAGCGGGCGTGGGCTGCGCCGCGCCCGATTCGCTCGAGTCGCGTTGGTGGAACCAGGCGCGCACCTTGGCACGACTGCGCGAGGAGGCCAGAAATCCGCTCTCGGGCTTGAGCCAGTCACGGCTCGGCCCGCCGCTGCGGCCGCTGATGATCTCAACGATCTCGCCGTTGGCGAGGGGCTGATTGAGGGGCGCGATGCGCCCGTTGACCTTGGCCCCGCGACAGCCGTGTCCGAGCTGGGTGTGCACGTGGTAGGCAAAATCAAGCGAAGTGGCGCCCCGCGGAAGGTCGATCACTTCGCCGCGCGGGGTGAGCGCGTACACGCGATCCGCAAACAGTTCGTGTCTGACGTGGTCGATCAGATCCCCGCCGGCATCGCTGGCCCGCGTGGGATCGAGCATGCGGCGCACCCACTCGATCTTACGTTCGTAACCGGCGTCGCGGGCCCCGCCTTCCTTGTAGCGCCAGTGGGCCGCAACGCCCAGTTCCGCGTGCTCGTGCATGTCGCGGGTGCGAATCTGGATCTCGAGGGATTTATCCTCCGGCCCGACCACCGCCGTGTGGATCGAGCGGTAATGATTGTCCTTGGGCGTGGCGATGTAATCGTCGAACTCTCCGGGCAGGTTGCGCCACAGGCCGTGGACGACGCCGAGGGCCGCGTAGCAGTCAGCCACGGTCTCAACCACCACGCGCACGGCGCGCACGTCGTAGAGCCGCTCGAAGGCGAGCTGCTTGCGCTGCATCTTGCGCCAGATGCTGTAGATGTGCTTCGGGCGGCCGTAGACCTTCGCGATTACGCCCGCCCTCGCCAGCTCGGCCTGCAACCGGGCGCAGACACCTTGCACGTATTGTTCGCGCGCCACGCGACGCTCGATGAGCGCGGCGGCGATGCCCCGGTATTCGGCCGGTTCCAGCTGGCGAAAGGCCAGGTCCTCCAACTCCCACTTGACGCTCCACACCCCCAAGCGACTGGCGAGCGGGGCATAAATTTCGCGCGCTTCCAGCGCCAGTGCCCGGCGCTCGGAGTCCGGCCGCTCGCGCGCGTGACGCAAGCGCAGCAGTTCCCAGGCGAGGCGAGTCACGATCAGGCGCGGATCCACCGCCGTCGCCAGCAACATTTTGCGCAGTGTCTCGGTTTGCTGCGCGTTGAGTCCGCGGCTGGCCGTCCAGTCGAGCGGCAGGCTGATGTCGCCCAGGCGTTCGAGCTGGCGGGCGAGGCGCTCGGGCATGGCACCAAAGCGAACGATCGCGGTGGTGCTGCTGCACTGGAGTCCGGCGGCGCGCGCGTACGCGAGCCATGCGGCGATGGCGAGGTCCGGCTCCTCGGTGATCTCGCCGACCAGCCGCGCTAATTCGGCGCCGGAGTGCAGAGCCGGTGCGGACAGTGCAAGATCGGCGAATGCGGTGCGCGCCGCGTTGATCGCCGCCTCGGGAGCGGCGGAGGTTTTTGATGCTGTTTCCAATTTAACGGGCGCGTATTGAGCGTGTGGCCGGTGACTCTTCGGGCTATCATTCTGTTAATGCGGTTACACAGCAAGGGGCGACATGGCGCGCTACTCCGGTAGTTCCTGGCGCAGCTACCGGCCCGGTGCGGGCGCCGTGGGCACGGCCCCGAGCCCGGAAGCGAACGCAGCGCGCACCGGCACGTCCGCGCCGTGTCGGATACTGGGTCTGGACCCGGGATCGGTCCGCACCGGCTTCGGCCTTATCGATTGCACGGCCGCCGGCGAACGGCACGTCGCCAACGGCTGCATCAACGTACGCGGCGAGGATTTCCTGGTGCGGCTGCGGCGGATTTTCGAGGCCATTGCCGTCCTGATCCAGGAACACCGCCCGGATGAAATTGCCATTGAGCGTGTCTTCGTGCATCGCAATGTCGATAGCGCCCTGAAACTCGGCCAGGCACGCGGTGCGGCGATCTGTGCGGCGGTGGCGCTGGGGGCCAGCGCCCACGAATACGCGCCGCGCGCGATCAAGCTGGCGGTCAGCGGGTTTGGCGGCGCCGATAAATTACAGGTGGCGCGGATGGTCGCCGCCTTGCTTAGTCTGGAGCACCGGCCGGTGGCCGATGCCGCCGATGCGCTGGCGGTGGCGCTGTGTCACGCGCAAAGCCGGCGGCTCGCGGCCCTCAAAGCCGCGAGCTTGGCGCCGCGGGCCGGCGTGCGCCGCGGACCACGCGCCGGCGCGCGCTTAGGCGTGCGGCCATGATCGGCTCACTGGCCGGCAACTTGGTGCACAAGGCACCGCCGGCACTGACCGTTGAGGTGGGCGGTGTCGGCTACGAGCTGGAAGCGCCGATGTCAACTTTCTATAGCCTGCCGCCGGTCGGCCAGCCGGTGCGATTGCTGACGCACATGGTGGTACGTGAGGATGCGCAGCTCCTGTACGGATTCAGCACCGCAGAGGAACGGCAACTGTTCCGCAGCCTCCTGCGGGTCTCCGGTGTCGGGCCCAGAATCGCCCTGGCGATTCTTTCCGGCTCCACGGCCGGGGCGTTCGCCGCCTGTGTGCAGGCCGGCGATGTGAGCGCCCTGACGCGTATCCCCGGTGTGGGTCGCAAGATCGCTGAGCGCCTGATCGTGGAAATGCGCGATCGTCTGGCCGCAGTGAGCGCCGACAGTCACGCCGCCACCGTCGCGGCCCCGGTGGGCATGGCCGCGGAAGCCTTCAGCGCGCTGGTCGCACTCGGTTATCGGCCTAACGAGGCCACCCGCTTGCTCAAGAATGCCGATCCGGCCGCCAGCACCGAAGAAATGATCCGGGGCGCGCTGCAGGGCGCGGCGCGCGAATGAACCGTCCGGTGAGCGAAGAACGCCTGGTGAGCGCCGCCGGACGGGGCGATGAGGAAGGGGTCGATCGGGCCATCCGCCCGCGGGCCTTTAGCGAATATGTGGGCCAGGAACAGGTCAAGAGCCAGATGGGCATCTTCATCGAGGCGGCGCGGCAGCGCGGCGAGGCGCTCGATCATGTGCTGATCTTTGGTCCGCCCGGCCTGGGCAAGACCACGCTGGCGGTAATCATCGCTGCGGAGCTCGGGGCGAATCTGCGCCAGACTTCAGGACCGGTCCTGGAGCGACCGGGTGACTTGGCGGCCATTCTTACTAATTTGCAGCCGCGCGATGTGCTGTTCGTGGACGAGATCCATCGGCTAAGTCCGATCGTCGAGGAAATACTGTACCCGGCGATGGAGGACTATCAGCTCGACATCATGATCGGCGAGGGTCCCGCGGCGCGCTCGATCAAGCTGAACATCCCGCCCTTCACGCTGGTGGGTGCCACCACGCGCGCTGGCCTGCTGACGTCGCCGCTTCGGGACCGCTTTGGCATCGTGCAGCGCCTGGAGTTTTACACTGTGGCCGAGCTGGAGCGCATCGTCATGCGCTCGGCGGGGATTTTGCAGGTGCCGATTGTGGCCGCGGGCGCCGCGCGCATCGCGCAACGCGCGCGCGGCACGCCGCGCATCGCCAATCGGCTGTTGCGCCGGGTGCGCGACTACGCGCAGGTGCGCGGGAGCGGCGAGGTGGACGAGCCGATGGCCACCGCGGCCCTTGACTTGCTGGAGGTCGATCCGCTGGGCTTTGACACCCTGGATCGAAAGCTCCTTCTGACCATCATGGAGAAATTCGACGGCGGCCCGGTGGGCATCGAGAGCCTCGCGGCCGCGATCGGCGAGGAGCGCGGCACGCTCGAGGATGTGATCGAACCGTACCTGATCCAGCAAGGATTTCTGGCGCGCACCGCGCGCGGGCGCATCGCCACGCGCAGTGCCTGGCAGCATTTTGGCCGTAAAGTTCCCGAGCGCGCCGCCGCCAACCTGCCGCTGTTCGGTGACACCCCATGAGTGCATTTACCTGGTCGGCGCGCGTGTATTGGGAGGATACGGATGGCGGGGGCGTGGTCTATTACGCCAATTACCTGAAATTCCTCGAACGCGCGCGCACCGAGTGGCTGCGCGCGAACGGACATTCGCAGACCGCCCTGGCCCTCGACCCGGGCGTGCTGTTTGCGGTCGCCGAGGTAAATATCCGTTTCCATCGGCCGGCGCGCCTCGATGATCTTTTGCTGATCACCTGTCAGCCGGCGCTGGATGGTGCTACGACGATGTTGTTCAAGCAGCAGGTGCACCGGGACTCTAAACACGGTGAATTGCTGGCCGCGGCCAGCGTGCGCGTGGTGTGCGTGGGAAGCGACAGCTTTCGTCCGCGGCGCGTGCCGCACTCAATCATCGAGGGGTTGCACTGATGGTCGGCGATTTATCGATTCTTCGGCTCATTTTGCAGGCCAGTCCGGTGGTGCAATTCGTGATTGCGTTGCTGCTGCTGGCCTCACTCATGTCCTGGGCCATCATCTTTGAGAAGCGCATGCTGGTGCGACGGGCACGCAACGATGCGGAGCGCTTCGAGGGCAGTTTCTGGTCGGGCGGCGATCTGTCGGTTTTGTTCCGCACTATCGAAGCGCGCGGCCGTAACACCGGCATGGAGAGTATCTTTGAGTTTGGTTTCCGTGAATTCTCGCGCCTGCGTCAGCAAAACGGGGCGGCTGCCGATTTGCTGCTCGAGGGCGCGCGTCGTGCCATGCGTGTCGCGCAGCTCAAGGAAATTGAACGGCTCGAGCACAACCTCGCCACCCTCGCCACGGTGGGCTCCACCAGCCCCTACGTGGGCCTTTTCGGCACGGTCTGGGGGATCATGAGCGCCTTCACTTCCCTCAGCAACGTGCAGCAAGCCACGCTGGCCTCGGTCGCGCCCGGTATTGCTGAAGCGCTGGTGGCCACCGCCTTTGGCCTGTTTGCCGCGATCCCCGCGGTCATCGCCTATAACCGCTACGCCGATCAGATCAGCCGCCTGGAAATGCGTTACGACGCCTTTATGGAAGAGTTTTCAACCATCCTGCAACGCCACGCGACGCGCGGTCCTGCGGAGACCTGACCATGGCGGTGTCCGGAAGGCCGAAACGTCGACTCATGGGCGAGATCAACGTGGTGCCGTACATCGATGTGATGCTGGTGCTGCTGATCATCTTCATGATTACCGCCCCCTTGCTCACCCAGGGCATCAAGGTGGAGTTGCCCAAAGCGAACGCGGAGCCCCTCAATGCGCACGCGGTCAACAACCTTGAGCCGCTGGTGCTGTCGATCGATGCGCGTGGTCGACTCTATCTTAATGTAGGAGCGAATCCGCAGGCGCCAATCGACGACGCCACGGCCTTGGCGCGCGCGACGGCGGCCTTACGGCGCGCGCCGCAGCGCGTGGTATTGGTCAAGGGCGATCGCTCGGTGGCCTACGGACGCGTGGTCGCCGCGATGGTGATGTTGCAACAGGCGGGCGCGGTCAAGTTGGGGTTTCTTACCGAGCCACCGCCCACGCCCAAACGGCCATGAGGTCGACCCGCAAGGGCGACAGCCGCCGCAACCGGTGGCTTGCGGTGCTGCTGTCCATTCTGGTTCATGGCGGCATCGTGGCGGCCGTGGGCTGGAGTTGGTGGACCCTTCGCGCTCCGGTGCGCGCGCCGCAACAGCTGGCCATCGAGGCCACCGTGGTGCTGGAGAAAACCGTCGGTGCGGCCCCCGCGCGCACTGCTGCGGCCCCGATTCCGGCGCCGACGCCGGCCCCCAAACCACCCGAGCCTCCGCGCGAGCCGGCTACGCCGCCCGTGGACCTTAAGCGCGCGGCGGAGGAGGCGAGGCGTGAAAAGGAGCGGGAAGCGGCGGCGGCCGCCACTGCCCGGCTGGAGGAGGAGAAAGAGAGCGCCGAGCGCAACGCCAAGGAGGCCCAGGAACAGGTGGCGCGCGAGGAGACAGAGCGTGCGACGCGTGATAAGGCCAAGCGGGAGAAGGAGCTGCGAGCGCAGCTGGCGGCCGAAGAGCGCGTCAACGCCGCGCGCGGCAGCACCGAGGAGGTCGCGTGGCTGGCATTGATTCGCGACCGTGTCACCCGGGCTTGGATTCGCCCGCCCAGTGCGCGTGCTGGGGTAAACTGCGAGGTGTTGGTAACGCAGGTCCCCGGCGGAGTGGTGACGGGCGTGCAAATTGGCAGCTGCAACGGTGACGCGGCGGTGCGCGAGTCTATCGAAGCGGCGGTCTACCGGGCATCGCCGTTGCCGACGCCCACAAATCCTGATTTGTTTGATCGCAACCTGAAATTTAACTTTCATCCCGACGAGTAGGCACAACACGTGAAGATCCTTTGGCCACCGAAAGCACGAGGCGCGCTCATCCTGCTGGGCGGGTTGGTGTGCGCCGCTGCGGCGCGCGCTGAGCTGCAGATCGACATCACCAAAGGCGTGACCGACCCGATCCCGATCGCTGTGGTCCCGTTCGCAGCCGCGACCCCTCCGAGCGGAACCTATGATTTTGCGGCGGTGGTGCAGCACGATCTGGACGGCAGCGGCCGGTTCAAGACCATGGAGCGCAGCGCGCTGCGCGTGCGGCCCAGCCGGGCGGCCGATGTGCTCGCGGCCGACTGGCATGCCGAGGGCGTCGATTATGTGCTGGTCGGTCGGGTAAGTCCGGCCGACGGCGCTCGCTTTAATATCGAATGCGAGCTGATCAATGCCTTGACAGGCCAGCTCCTGGGCACCACCCACGTGCTCGCCGACCCGGCCTCGCTCCGAGCCAGCGCGCATCGGGTCAGTGACTTCGTCTACGAGAAGATCATCGGCACCCGCGGTGCCTTCGCTACCCGCATCGCCTATGTCGCCGTCGACGGCACGGCGCCGGCGCAGCACTTTCAGCTGATCGTCGCGGACGCGGACGGGGAGAATTCCCAGGTGGTGCTCGATTCACGCCAGCCGATCATGTCACCGGCCTGGTCGGCCGATGGGCAGTGGCTGGCGTACGTATCTTTCGAGAATCGGGTCGCGGCCGTGATCGTGCAGCAGTTGCGTACCGGTGAACGCCGGCAGGTCTCGGCACGCGCAGGCGTGAACGGGGCTCCGGCCTGGTCGCCGGACGGGCGGCGCCTGGCCCTGACGCTTTCGGGCTCGAACGGTAATCTGGATATTTTCGTGCTCGATCTGAGGACGCAGGTGCTTACCAGAATCACCGACGATCCGGCCATCGACACCGAGCCGGCGTGGAGCTCTGATGGCACCAGCCTCTACTTCACCTCCGACCGTTCCGGTGGACCACAGATCTACCGCACGGATGTCACCGGGCACCAGCGCGTGCAGAGAATCACCTTCGGCTCGTCTTATAATGCGCGTCCTCGACCCTCGCCCGATGGCCGTTCGCTGGCGCTGGTCTCGCGCGAGGGATCGGACTATCGTATCGGCGTGCAGGATTTCGCGAGCGGCAATGTGCGGATACTGACGCACGGGAGTCTCGACGAGTCGCCCAGCTTCGCGCCCAATGGAATGAGCCTGATCTATGCCGGCCGCGTAGGGCGTGCCGCGGCGCTGGCCACCGTGGCCGTTGACGGCCAGGTTTCGCAACAGCTCAAATCCGATCGCGGCGACGTGCGCGAACCGGTCTGGGGCCCGTTCGTTGCTCCCTAGCCTTATTGGAGAATGCTGCTATGAATAGAAAATTGCTGGCCGCCATGACGGGCACTGTCCTGCTGCTGGTGTCAGGTTGCTCCCACAAGGCAGAACAGCGGGTTCCAAAGACGGCCGAAGCCGTGGCCGGCGATGACATATCGTCTCTTAAGGGCGGAGCTAAGCCAGCCGCTGTCGAGGATGGCGCCAAGTCGGGTATGGCGGCTACCGACATGCAGGCAAACGGGCCGTCCGCGCCCGGCGGTACCAGCCGGCTCATTTATTTTGATTTCGACAGCAGCGAGATCCGGCCCGAATTTGTCTCGGTCATCGCCGCGCACGCACACACCTTGGCCCACAATGCCAGTGTGCGCGTACGGCTGGAGGGGCACACCGATGAGCGCGGCTCGCCTGAATACAATATTGGTCTGGGCGAACGGCGTGCGCAGGCCGTGCGGCACGCGCTGATGCTCCAGGGCGTCAGCGATGCGCAGGTGGCGACCGTGAGCTACGGTGAGGAACGACCTGCTTTGCCCGGCCAGGGTGAAGAGGCCTGGGCCAAGAATCGTCGGGTGGAATTCATCTATCTGAATTGAAAACGCGAGTACTCATGAAAAGCTTGCTCCCCGCCGCGGGTTGCGCGTTGCTGCTAACGGCCTGCGCCACCGATCCGGCCAATGACCCGCTGCAGGTGCGCCTCAATGACATTGACTCGCGCCTCGGAAACGTGGAGCGCGTCGTCAGCAACCAGAGCCTGGTGGATTTGTCGCGCCGTCTGGACGCCCTCGAGGCGCAACTTCGCGAGCAGCGCGGGAACGTGGAGGTGCTGCAGAACACCGGCGAGGGCGCGCGCAAGTCCGAGCGCGCCATGTACAGTGACCTTGATAAGCGCGTCTCCGCACTGGAATCGGGCGAGCGCTCGGCTGCAGGCGTGGCGGCGCCGGTGGGGGCGGCGGCGGCCGTGTCGGGGCCGCCCAACGCGGCGCCCGATGATCAATCGGCCTACAACGCCGCTTTCGATAAGCTCAAGGCCGGCAACTACAGCGAGGCCATCCTCGGCTTCCAGAGCTTTATGAACCACTATCCGACTAGCCCACTGCTCGACAATGCGCAGTACTGGATCGGTGAGGCCTATTACGTGACGCGGGACTATGAGCACGCGGCGCGCGCTTTCCGCACCGTCGGTGAGCGCTGGCCGACCTCGCGCAAGGCGGCCGACGCCTTGTTGAAATTAGGTTACACACAAACGGAACAGAAGCACCTGACCGAGGCGCGCACGACCTTAGGCCAGGTGGTCGAACGCTACCCCGGGACCGACGCGGCGCGGCTCGCGCAGGATCGCCTGCAGAGGCTCCCGTCGGAGGGGCATTGAGTTCCGCGGAACGTCTCAAGCTTAGCGAGATCTTTTATTCACTGCAGGGGGAGGCCCAGTCTGTCGGGCTGCCGACTGTGTTCGTGCGACTCACCGGCTGCCCGCTGCGCTGTCACTACTGCGATACCGCCTATGCCTTCCACGGCGGTGAGTGGTGGAATCTGCCCGACATCATCAAACAGGTGACCGAATATGGCGCGCGCGATGTGTGCGTGACCGGCGGCGAGCCGCTGGCGCAGCGCGCCTGCCTGACGCTGCTGCGCGAATTGTGCGAGCGCGGATTTCGCGTCTCGCTCGAGACCAGCGGCGCGCTCAACGTCGCCGAGGTTGATCCGCGCGTGAGCCGGGTGGTTGACGTAAAAACTCCCGGCTCGGGTGAAGAGCAGCGCAACCTGTACCCGCAGTTGCAGGGCCTTCGGGAACCGGACCAGATCAAGTTTGTAATTACATCCCGCGCGGATTACGAATGGAGCCGTGGGAAAGTGCGCGAGCTGGGCTTAAGCGAGCGTTGCGGCGTGTTGTTCTCGCCCAGTTATGGCGAGCTCGAGGCGCGCGAGCTGGCCGAGTGGATCCTGGAGGATCACTTGCCGGTGCGCTTTCAGCTGCAGTTGCACAAGCTCCTGTGGGGCGAGGCGCGTGGCCGCTGAGCGCGCCGTGGTGCTGCTCTCGGGCGGCCTCGACTCGGCGACTGCCCTGGCCTGGGCGCGCGCCCAGGGCCACGAATGCTACGCGCTGACCGTGTCCTATGGGCAACGCCATCACGCCGAGCTCGACGCGGCCGCGAGGGTGGCCTTCGCGCTGGGTGCCCGGGAGCACCGGCTCATCGGGGTCGGCCTTGGCTCTCTGGGCGGTTCCGCGCTGACTGATACGGCCATCGCCGTGCCCGAGCAGCCGAGCGAAGGCATCCCGGTGACTTACGTGCCGGCACGCAACACCGTGCTCCTTTCGTTGGCTCTGGCGTGGGCGGAAGTGCTCAAAGCCACCCGCCTGGTCATCGGCGTCAACGCAGTGGACTACTCGGGCTACCCGGACTGCCGCCCGGAATTTATCGCCGCCTTCGAAAAACTGGCGCGCATCGCCACCCGCGTCGGCGTGCAAGGGGGCGCCCTGCAACTGGATGCGCCTTTGCTCGCCTGGAGCAAGGAGCAAATTATCCGCGAGGGGCTCCGATTGGGCGTCGATTTCTCGCTTACCGTTTCCTGCTATCAGGCGGACTCCCAGGGCCGAGCGTGCGGCCGCTGCGATTCCTGCCGTTTGAGGCGCGCGGGGTTCGAAGCCGCAGGCGTGGCCGATTCGACGCGCTACGCCCCATCTGGTGCCGCCCCGTCCGCCTTGGGTATGATGCGGCCGCTTCCTTAGGCACACCGATCGGGGTCGGAAGCTCAGCTCTCCGAGCTGTGGACTTCAGGATTCGAGGTCGGCGTCATGGAAAAAACACTGGGAAGCCATCTGATCGAATTGCTCGAGGCCCAGGGCGTACAACACGTGTTCGGTATTCCAGGCGTGCACAACCTGGAACTCTATCGGGGCCTGGCCCGTTCGCGGATCCGCCACGTCACCGGCCGCCACGAGCAGGGGCTCGGGTTCATGGCCGATGGCTACGCGCGGGTCGCCGGCCGCCCGGGCGTGTGCTTTACGATTACCGGCCCGGGTCTGAGCAACATTGCGACCGCCCTCGGGCAGGCGTACGCGGACTCGATTCCCTTGCTGGTAATCTCCAGCGAGAACCGCACCGCGGAGATCGGCACCGGCCGCGGATTCCTGCATGAAATGCCTGACCAATTGGGTCTGGCGGCCCGGGTAACGGCCTTGAGCGAGCGCCTCAGGCGCCCCGTAGACCTGCCCGAACTCATCGCGCGATCCTTTGCTTGCATGACGGGCGGGCGACCGCGGCCCACCTATATCGAGATTCCGCGCGACCTGATGACGGCCGACGCCAGTGCGCTGCCCGCCGTGCCGACGGCCACGCCCGCAGTGCGAGCAGGCGCTACCGCCGAGCAGATCGCGGCCGCGGCGCAGAAGCTTAACGCGGCCCGAGCACCGGTCATCCTGGCCGGAGGCGGCGCGCGGGGCGCCGCCGCGGCGCTGCGGCAACTGGCCGAGCAAATTGGCGCTCCGATCGTGATGACGGTCAACGCACGCGGTCTCTTGCCGCCCGATCATCCTTTGTGCGTGCCGGCCAGTCCATCGCTTAAGGCCGTGCGCGAGCTTATCGCCACCGCCGATGTGACCCTTGCCGTGGGCACGGAACTCGGACCCACCGATTACGATATGTACGGCCTGTCGGAATTTCCGCAGCCGCGCGATCTGATCCGTATCGACATCGACGCCGAGCAGCTCAAGCGTAACGCGCACGCGCACTTGGCTCTACGCGCCGACGCCGCTCCGGCCGTCGCCGCCATCGGGGCGCTGTGCGCGGGACCTGCCCGCATGCAGGCGGGTGAAGAGCGCGCACAGGTGGCGCGCAACGGCGCGCTTGCGGAGCTTAATCCTGCGATGCGCCGGGAATTGGAGTTCCTGGAGACCATCCGCGATACGCTGCCGCAGGCGATCCTGGCCGGCGATTCGACCCAACCGGTGTACGCGGGCAATCTGGTTTTTGCCGCCGCCACGCCGGGCTCGTGGTTTAACAGCGCCACTGGATATGGGACGCTCGGCTACGCACTGCCCGCGGCCACCGGCGCCAGCCTGGCCGCGCCGGAACGCCCGGTCGTGTGCCTGGTGGGGGACGGTGGCATCCAGTTTTCGCTCGGCGAACTGGCGGTGCCGCGCGATGTCGGCGCGTGGCTGGCGATCGTGATCTGGAACAATCGCGGCTACGGCGAAATCAAAACCTCGATGCTTGCGGTGAATATCGATCCGGTCGGCGTGGATGTGAGCCCGCCGGACTTCAGTCATCTGGCGCGCGCCTACGGCTATGCTCACCATATGATCGACAACATCGAATCCCTCCGCCGCGCGCTGAAGGAATTTGGGGCGCGCCGCCAGGTTGTGGTGCTTGAGGTCCGTGGGGAAGCGTTCGAATGAGCGCAACAGTGCAGCCACGCTTTGCACAGCTGGTCGAACGGGTCGCGCCCGACGGCACCGACCCGTGGGTGCTGCACTGGGAGGCGCGCCAGGCCGAACTCGCCGGCAAGGATGTCATCGTGCTCAGCGTCGGTGATCCGGCTCTGGACACACCGCCCTCGGTGGTCGAAACGGCCATCCGGACCATGCAGGCCGGTGACACACATTACACCGAGACGTCGGGCCGGCCGGCGCTGCGCGCCGCGATCGCCGCCCGTCATTTGGCCCGCTCAGGCCAGCCGGTCACGGCCGATAACGTCATCGTGCTGGGCGGCACTCAAAACAGCCTGTTCGTCGCTTCGCTGTGTCTGGCAGGGCCCGGTGACGAAATCATCGCGCTCGATCCGATGTATGCCACCTATCCGGCCACGATCCGGGCCTCGGGCGCCACGCTGATCCCGGTGGCGACTCCCGCGGCGCGTGATTTTCACACCGATCTTGGCGCCATTGAGGCGGCCATTACCTCGCGCACGCGCGCGATCTTCGTCGCGACGCCCAATAATCCTAGCGGAGTGGTGCTGGAGGAATCCGAGGTCGAGGGGCTGGCCGAAATCGCCCGACGCCGTGGTCTGTGGCTGGTGTCGGATGAGGTCTATGCCGGCATCGCCGACGGCGGACGCGTGCCGAGCCTGGGCGCGCGGCTTCCTGAGCAGGTGCTGACGGTGGCGAGCCTGTCCAAGACGCACGCGATGACCGGTTGGCGCTGTGGCTGGCTCATCGGTCCCAAGGATTTCATCGATCACGCCCACGATTTGGCGCAATGCATGCTCTACGGCTTGCCCGGATTCGTGCAGGAGGCCGCGGTGACGGCCCTAGGTATTGCCAAGCAGTCGGAGGCCGCGATGCGCGAGTACTGCAATCGTCGTCGTGAAATTCTGTACGCGGGCCTCAAGGACGTGCCCGGCATTCGCGCCTGCTGGCCCCAGGCGGGCATGTTCATGCTGATCGATGTGCGCGGGACGGGCCTTAGTGGCGCAGATTTTGTACCCCAGCTCTATCGCGCCGAGGGCGTTTCGGTCCTGGATGGATCGGTGTTTGGTCAGGAGACCCGAGGCTTTGTGCGCGCCTCCTTTGCGGTCGAGGAAGAGATGCTGCACGAAGCCGCACGGCGGGTCCGACGGTTCTGCGCCACCTTGGGGCAGGGCGGGTAAGCGCTGCGGAATGTGCAGGCCTTGGGTATGATGCCGCCCCCTTCACCTAGGCTCGATAGCAGAATTATGGGTCGGTAGCTCAGTCGGTAGAGCAGCGCCCTTTTAAGGCGTTGGTCGTGGGTTCAAGCCCCACCCGACCCACCATTGACACTCCGGACGCGCTGGCGTTCATTAGGTTACGGTCAACAGGGCTACTCATACTCGAGTGCGCCCTGTGCCGCGCTGCTCCAGACCAGTTGGCCCAGAATCGGCGCTACAAAAAAAAAAGGAAAAACCTGACACGTGAAGTGCAGATGGCCCGGGGGACAATTTGACTTCTCCATACGAAAATGATGGCGGACCGAATGCCTATTCGACCGATAGGGCACATACGGCCCATTCACAATAGGAAGGAACCACATGGACAAGGTACGCGATGTCGCGGTAATAGTCGGCAGCCTCCGGAAGGATTCAATCAATCGCAAGGTGGCCAACGCTCTGCCCGAGCTCGCGCCATCGGGCCTTAACCTCAGCATCGTCGAAATCGGGCAGTTGCCGATGTACAACCAGGACGGTGATGATAAGCCGCCGACGGAATGGACTGCATTTCGTGAACGTATCAAAGCGGCCGACGCCGTCCTGTTCGTCACGCCCGAGTACAACCGCTCGGTACCCGCCGCGCTGAAGAACGCCCTCGACGTCGGCTCGCGACCCTATGGCAAGAGTGCATGGAGCGGCAAACCGGGCGCAGTCGTGAGTGCGTCGCCTGGCGCTATCGGAGGATTCGGCGCCAACCATCATTTGCGGCAGTCCCTGGTCTTCTTGAACGTCCCGGCCATGCAGCAGCCTGAGGCCTATATCGGTGGCTCCGACAAGCTGTTCGACGCTAATGGCAGGCTCATGAATGACAGTACACGAGAGTTTTTGCGGGGCTTCATGCAGGCCTATGACGTATGGATCAGAGCCAACGGGAATTCCTAGTAACGAGAACCAAACGACCAACGCCACCTTGGACTGACTCTTTCTCGGCCTGCCCGGAGAGGTGTGGCAGGCGCGCAGATCCCCGGCCGGTCCGCCGGGCCGGGACTATGCGAATTGTTGACGATCGGTCCCGAGTGCGCGGGCGCATCGGGTGGGTGGCAACCTTGCCGCGATTTATAACGGTAACGGGGTTTGCTCTGGCGGATAGGTAATGCGGGTGCCATCCACGAGGGCAAATGGCGTCAATTTATGCAGGCGGTAACTGTCCTCCGATAAAATCTCGACCGCCGGGATGCTGCGTATGCTCAGGGCATCGGCCACCAGGGAACGATGGCACCGCCACGGCACAGCTTCTGCACACATGATGGCAACATGTTTCGGAAAACTGAGGGTGATGAGATTTCTGAGCCCCTCTGCGAACGCTTGGGTCTGCATGTAATCGGCGTAGCCACGGAAGCTCGTATTGCGCCCACCGGTGTTCGGAGAATCCTTCCCGGCACGGCGCAATCCGCCCAGCTCCGGCAAGGGGGCAAAATCAATATTTTCCTTCTCCAGGGTCGCGCCGAGCGCATCGGCGTTGAACTGTGGGTTATGGCGTGAGCGCCGCACCGTGCGAATGTCAGCGACGCAAGTGACGCCGTAAGTGTGCATCCGGGCGATGAAAGTTTCTATTGGCAAAGTCGAATGGCCGACAGTGAAAAGGGTTCCTTCCGGCCAGTGCGCGTGATGCGGCGGAGGGTGTTTGCTCACGATGCGGACCGCCGGGTCAGCAGCATCGGGCCATAGCGCAGCTCGAACAGGCCAAACGCTGCAATCCAGCAGGTGCCCGCCACCAGAAGCAGGATGGTCGCGAACTCCGTGTGCCACGAGGCGAAGACGCGGGCGACAGCGGCGGCGTTGATAAGAACGAAGGCGGCCACTGTGGTCCGGCCGGCCGTAAGCTCACGCCCGGTATGCCCAAGCGTGACGCGTGGCATGACGGCGAGGATCATGACGGCGATGGCGCCCGCGGTGAGCGCGTGAATCGCCGAAGCGGCCGGAACGCCAATGTGCAAAACCGAAAGACCCAGGAGTGCCACCCCGAGCACCAGCCAGGCATAGCCTAGGTGAAGAATGAGCAGGAGCTTCTCGCCCCAGGTTGCCCGTCCGGCCCAACGGCTGAGCCGGGCGGCATTAAGCACAGCAGCGGCGATCAGCAGGGGACCTGTCAATTGCTGGGCGGGCAGGAATGACCACGCGATGAGCGCGGCGACAAGCGCAGCGACCGCTGCGGTATCCAGTTTGTCCTGCGGCGCCGGAAGTCGCAAACTTTTGCGCTTGGTCAGCCAGTTGCGCGTAAAGCTCGGAACGATGCGTCCGCCAATGACAGAGATCAGGACACTGGGCGCCGCGATGCCGAGGCGCCAGCCCAGTCCCGCAGGGACGGCGAAGCCGAGTGATTCGAGGTGCATCAGCAGATCGGCCGCGACGAAGAGCGCGAGGGGTGCGGTCAGCGGCAGGTTGCGCCAGTTTTGGGCTGCCATGATTTCGCGGGCAGCGATGCTCAGGAGCGCAGTAGGAAACGCTAAATCCGCAAGGACCGCCAACCAGGCCGGAAGGTCCGCCGAAATCAGACAGGCAAGACGCCCGAGGAGCCAGAGTCCAGTGAGTAAGGCGAGCGGTAATCCGCGCAGCGGCGGGCGGCCGGTCCAGTTTGGAATAGCAGTCAGCAGGAAGCCGGCCACCGCCGCCATCACGAAACCGAACAGCATCTCGTGGATATGCCATGCCAACGGGTCAAACCGGGTCGGCAATTGCAGATACCCGAAGAACATTGCGAGCCAGAGCGCGAGCGCGGCAATGGCCCAGCCGGCGGCGAATAGAAACATCGGACGGAAAGCATACTCGAGCACCGCAGGCGGCCGGGCGCGTCCGAGCCGGTCTTCTTTGATGATCGGGTCCATAATTTTCTTGCCTCCAGGCGTCTTACTTGCTCAAACCTAGCAGGCACAGCGGATTGAGGAGAATACGTGTTTGCAGGTGCGCTAGGAGGGTTCGCCGGACCGGTTGAGATGGTGATCGGCCGTATCGGCTGTTCCCAAAACGTGGCGGTGCGAGCACCCGAGAGGCGGCTGGTCCGCGGCGGCCGACTGCGGCCCATGATGCACGGGGGCGGAAAGCACCCCGGGCGGGCCGATTGTCTCGCACGCGGCCCCAGCAACAGACCGCCGATTTGGCGGTAATCAGTGCATTCGTCGACAATGACGGCATGGACAGTGTCTCTGAACCCACCGGAACGATCGCGGTTGCGCTACAGCACGCTAACCAGTTGCTCGGGAGCAATCCGGTCCTGGCCCTGGAACAGGCACGCGAGATCCTCAAGGCCGCACCCAACCATCCGGTCGCGACGCTCATGCTCGGCCGGGCGCACCGCCTCACGGGAAGCCTGGACGAAGCCGTGCAAGTTCTTAGGGCCCTGACGGATTCCCAGCATCGGTGGGCCGCCGCACATTTTGAGCTGGGCCAAGCGCTGGGAGAGAGCGGAGAACATGCGGCGGGGATAAGCGCATTGCGACGCGCGGTTGAATTGAAGCCCGACCTTCCCGATGCGTGGCGGGCGCTGGGTGATCTGTTGGCGGCCGAAGGTGACGCGCGCGGAGCCGACGTGGCCTATACGCGCCAGCTCAATCTCTCCACCCGGGATCCGCGCTTGCAAAGCGCCGCCGCAGCCTTGCTGGAGAACCAGATCCCAGAAGCCGAGAAGCTCCTTCGGCAGCATTTGCTGCAGTTCCCGACAGACGTGGCGGCTCTGCGCATGCTCGCCGAAGTCGGGGCGCGCCTGGGCAGAATGGCCGACGCCCAGCAATTGCTGGAGCGTTGTCTGGAGCTAGCGCCGAGTTTTGACGCGGCACGTCATAATTACGCGCTGATCCTGTACCGCCGGGACCGACCTGAAGACGCTCTGCGGGAACTGCAGCGCATACTTAAGAACGAACCCCGCAACGCCGCCTACCTCAATTCACTGGCCGTAGTGCTGGCAAGGATCGGCGACTACACAGAGTCGATCGGTACTTACGTTCAGGTGCTGGCCCGGAATCCTAAGAACGCCAAGATTTGGCTCAGTTACGGCCACGCGCTTGGCGCGGCCGGGCGCGTGCAGGAGGCCATCGACGCATATCGCCGCAGCCTCGGTGTGGCCCCAAACCTCGGGGAGGCGTACTGGAGTCTGGCCAACCTTAAGACCTTTCGATTCAGCGCAGCGGAACTGCAGTCAATGCGCTCCATGTTAGAGCGCAGCGATTTGAGCGATGAGGACCGGTTCCACTTTCACTTTGCATTGGGTAAAGCCCTTGAGGACGCCGGGGATTACGCGACGAGTTTTGAGCAGTATTCGGAGGGCAATCGGCTTCGGCGTGCCGGTATTTACTACAGCCCGGATGAAACCGATACCTTGGTGCGGCGTTCGAAAGCGTTATTTTCCAGCGATTTCTTCGCCGAGCGCTCCGGCTTTGGAACCGGCGCCGCCGATCCCATCTTCATCGTGGGGTTGCCAAGGTCAGGCTCCACACTCGTCGAGCAGATTCTAGCCAGCCACTCCCAGGTGGAAGGCACTATGGAACTGCAGAACATGATCAACATGTCGCGTGAACTCAGCGGCCGCAAGTTCTACGACGAACCATCCCATTATCCGGATGCGCTCGCTGACCTTAGTGCCGCACAGTGCCGCGAGCTGGGGGACCGATATCTTGCCGAGACGCAGATTCAACGAAAGTCAGGACGGCCATTTTTCATAGACAAGATGCCCAATAACTGGATGCACCTGGGTTTTATCCACATGCTTCTGCCGAACGCCAAGATGGTCGATGCCCGCCGCCACCCGATGGCCTGTTGTTTTTCAAACTACAAACAGCATTTCGCGCGCGGGCAGCATTTCGCCTATAGCCAGGAGGAAATCGGCCGCTATTACCGCAGCTACGTCGAACTCATGGCGCACATGGAGCGGGCGTTGCCGGAAAAAATTCACCGTGTCTGCTACGAACACATGATCGACGATACCGAAGGTGAAATCCGGCGCTTGCTGTCGTATTGCGGTCTGCCGTTTGAGCAAGCGTGCCTTCAGTTTTATCAAACGGAAAGATCGGTCCGAACCGCGAGCGCCTATCAGGTGCGAAAACCGATATTTCGTGAGGGACTGGATCAGTGGCGGCACTACGAGCCCTGGCTCGAACCGTTGCAGACTGCCCTGGGTCCGGTGCTGCCGGCCTATCCGGCCGCGCCAGAGGTTTGAATTTTCCGAAGTGTGGCATACACTCCGCCACGGGGTCGCCACAACACGCTAAAGAGGGGTACGCGCGATGACTCGAAGCCGTAAGCGAAAGCTGCAGCAATCCGCCGTTAAATGGGCAGGCATGCCGCTGGCGTCCGCCGTTTTTGCGTGCACTAACGTTGCTTACGCGCAACAGTCACCAACCAGCGGCAATGAGTCCATTGGACTAGAAGAAGTCATCGTGACGGCGCAAAAGCGCAGCGAAGACCTGCAGAAAGTGCCCATCAGTCTTACCGTTCTGGGCACGGAGCAGCTGGAGCAGCACCAGGTAGCCAATTTCGACGACTTCGCGAAATTGTTGCCAAGCGTGAGCTATCAGTCGCTCGGCCCCGGCCAGATGCAGCTGTATTTCCGCGGCATTGCAAGCGGTGGCGACGGACTGCACGCGGGCTCACTGCCTGCCACGGGCTTATATCTCGACGAAACTCCGGTAACCACGGTTGCCGGTTCCCTTGACATCCACATGTACGACATCGCGCGGGTTGAGGCCTTGGCGGGTCCCCAGGGCACGCTGTACGGCGCGAGCTCGTTGTCCGGCACGTTGCGCATCATCACCAACAAGCCGGACCCCACCAAGTTTTCGGCCAGCTATGACGCCCAGGCCACCAAGTACGGCAAGGGCACGGGGGGTGGATCATTCGAGGGCTACGTCAATGTGCCACTGTCCGATAGCGCTGCGGTGCGGCTCGTGGGCTATTACGAGCACGACGGCGGGTACATCAGCAACGTGCCGAGAACACTCACCTATCAGCGCTTGAATCCAGACAACACCGTCGCCAGCCCGATTACGGTCAACAACTATCCGCTGGCGAAGAATAATTTCAACTCCATCAACACCTACGGTACTCGCGCGACCGCGAAGTTCAATTTCGCCGATACCTGGTCCATCACGCCGATGTACCTGTACCAGTATTCCAAGACCGACGGAGCGTTCATCTTCGATCCGAAGGTGGGCGACCTGAAGATCGCAGATTTCAGGCCGGATGCGAACAAGGACAGTTGGTACCAGACGGCCCTCACCATCGAGGGCAAGATCGGCAACATGGACTTGCTGTATACGGGCGGCTATTTCCGCCGTCAGGTTAATAACCGTATTGATTACACGGGCTACACCATTGCGTATGACACGTACGGTTATGGTTACACGGCATTTTACCCCAACCAGGATCCGACGCAGCCGCTGGGAAACCAGGACCCGACGCAGTACACCGATAACTATGACACCTACACCAAGCTGACAAATGAAATCCGTCTGACCTCGCCCACGGACCAGCGCTTCCGGTGGTTGGTGGGTGCCTATGCCCAGCACCAGACCGACAATATCCGAGTGGAATTTAGGGTAGACGGCCTTCCCGCGCCGTACCAGGTAACCGGCCAAGGCCAAGTCCTGTACCTCTCGCAACAAGATCGCATCGATCGGGATAAGGCGGCGTTCGGCGATATGACCTTCGACTTCACCGACAAGCTCAAAGCCAGCGCCGGGTTGCGCTACTTCTGGGTTGACAACACATTGTATGGATTCTTTGGGTATGGGTACACCTCGCCATTCTCGAGCGGCGAGAAAAAATGCTTTGCTCCCTCCACCAACGACCCCACCCGGCCTTGCATCAACACCGACAAGCGTTCGACGGACAGCGGAGAGACGCATCGGGTCAACCTGCAGTACCAGTTTGACCCCAACCACATGTTGTATGCGACTTATTCCACCGGGTACCGGCCGGGAGGCAACAACCGGCGCGTCGAAGTGGGTCCCTACAAACCCGACAAGTTGACCAACTATGAGCTGGGCTGGAAAAGTACGTGGGCCGATAACCGTGTGCGCTTCAACGGAGCTCTGTTCTACGAACTGTGGAAGGACGTCCAGTACGGGGTACAGGGTCTAAACGGTATCACCTCGGTCCTTAACGTCGGCAATGCGAAGTCAAAAGGCATCGAAGGCGAGTTAAGTTGGTTGGCAATGGATCATTTGACGCTGTCCCTCTCGGGCACTTACGTCAAGGCCGAAACGACCACTGAGTTCTGCAATGCGGATCGAGTCACCGGGAAGGTCCAGACGAGCTGCGATCCGGCCGTTGCGGTGGCCAATGTCGGCACGCAGTTGCCGGTAACTCCGGAGGTCAAGGGCAATTTCACGGCTCGCTACGACTTTAAGGCGGGCGCCTTCGACAGTTTTGTCCAGGGCTCGGCGTTTCACCAGAGCGCCACCCGGAACGACCTGAATGGCGTCAACGCTGCCAACATGGGCGATTCGCCGTCATTCAACACCTTTGACTTCTCAACGGGAATCGGCCGGGATAATTGGAAACTTCAGGCCTTCATTCAGAACGCGTTTGACGAGCGTGGTGAAGTGGGTCGCTTCGCGCAGTGCAATGACTTCCTGAATTACTGCACGACCCATTCACGGGTCTATCCGATCAGACCGCAGTACTTTGGTATCAGGTTCGGGCAGAACTTCTAGCTAGCCCGAAAATTGGACCGCAAAGGGCTGACTGCCTCATCGAAACGATGGAGCAGTCGGCCCATCGCGTATCGCGGGAAACTTCGAACCGATCGGCTCAGGTTCCTGAATCTGAACTGCGGTTCCCCCGTTACGGTGCGACCCGTGTCACATGGCCGGCGGTAATGACCCATCTTATGTCTGCCCCACACTTCCGGACGATCCGGATGGGGCGTCGTTCGACGGACATAATTCCTACACGCCGTCAGTATTGGCAGAAAGCGGGCAGGGCACGTCTAAAGTGGAATTTAAGATGCTAAGGTGGAGCGGTACAACAAACCGCATAACCGCGATTGTTCTTGTCCGAGAGAGGGTTGCACGGCGTGTCAGGGACCCCGGTCACGCCTGTCAAGCCACAGCCCGCTGCAGAAAATCCGGAGCGGCAAGAGGCGCGAATCCACGCCTCCCTAGTCTGATGGGAAGGATTGCTGAATGAATTGGCTCAATACTGTTGCGGGGTTCGGCGTTGGCATCATGGTGGGCCTTACCGGGGTCGGCGGCGGTTCGCTGATGACCCCCATCCTGGTGTTGCTGTTCGGTGTGGCCCCGGCCTCGGCCGTAGGCACGGACCTGTGGTTCGCGGCCGTGACCAAGACGGTTGGCGGCTCGATTCATCAACACAAAGGCAGCGTCGATTGGCAGGTATTGCGCCGGCTCTGGTTGGGAAGCATTCCTGTCGCGGTGGTCACCTTGCTGTGGATGCACCATACCGGCATCGCGCAGGCCAAGCCCCGTATTGTCCTGGTGGCCCTGGGCGGCGTGTTGGTGCTGACCTCCGTGGCGATGTTGTACATGGGGCGTGTGCATAAGTTTGCGGCCTCTTTGCGCACCTCCTCTCCACAGCGATTCCGGTTTTTGCAACCGAGCCTCACCGTGTTCGCGGGCGGAATCCTCGGATTTCTCGTCACGCTCACCTCGGTGAGTGCCGGAGCCCTGGGTACCGCCATGCTGCTGTACATTTACCCATTGCGAATGAAGCCGGCCCGCCTGGTCGGCACGGACATTGTGCACGCCATCCCACTGACCATCGTGGCCGGCACCGGCCACATGCTGATGGGTAACGTGAATTTTACGCTCCTCGGGAACCTACTGATCGGATCAATACCCGGCATCGTCTTGGGCTCGATGCTGGCGGGCAAGATCCCCGAGAAAGTGCTGCGTTCGGCGATCGCCGCTATTCTGGTCGTGGTCGGCGTCCGCTTATTGATGACCTGATCGGTAGCGCGCGCCAGGGTCCCCAGGGCATCGTCGCCGGTCAGTTAGCTGCGAGTAAACCTCTCGGGGCGATAGGGAGCGAGCGCCTCAATGCGCTTTGCATCCAGGACCTCCGCGCGCATCCAGCGTCCCAGGATCGGCGCCAAGGTCACGCCGCTGTGCGTCACCGCGACGTGGACATCCGGCGTTGCGGGCAGGGCTCCGACCACCGGGAATTCGTCCGTCGGCATGGGCCGGAAGCCGAGCGATAGCCACGCCAGGGGCGCCTCGCGCGCGGCCGGCAGGAAGGCCGCAATCTTGGCAAGGATCCGGTTGCCGTGCATGGCTCGCATGGCGTCGTCTGGAAAATCCATGGCCCCGGCGCGGATCCCAGCATGCACGGCCAAGTCCGGCGGCTCGGGGGCGTCGGTCCCCACGATGCTGCCATTGGCCATCTGCTTGAAGCTTACGCCCCCGGGCGCGTCGTGGATGATGCGCGTGAGCTCAGGGTGGGCCACGCTGTGCGCCAGGATTCCGGGCGCGTGCCGGAGTCGCAGCGTAAACCCGCAAAGAGCCAGTACCCGCGGCGTGTCCACGCCGGCGGCCACGATCAATCGGTCAAGCGCAAAGTTTCCGCGGCTGGTGATGGCGCCCGCCAGGCGGCCATGACGAAACTCGAGGGAGCGAACCTCGCAGGGGCAATGCAGCTGGGCGCCGCGCGCCCGGGCCGCCGCGAGAAATTGCTGCGTCACATGGACCGGGTCGAGGTGACCGTCGATCGCCGAATAAATCGCAGCGCTGATGGGGCCCGGCGTGAGCTGCGGACTGAGCGCGGCCAGGTCCGCGGCGCCTAGGGAGATCACCGGATAGGGGCTGCCTTCGAGCTGGGCGGCATTGGCGCGCACAATCGCCGCCTGCGAGGCCTCGCTCGCCCAATTCAGATACCCACCCCAGGTGATCGAAAGTCCCAGGCGCCGATCCAGATCATGATAGGCGAGCAGGCTCTGCAGGCGCACCGCCCGGTAATGCGTGTCGGCCACAAACGCATTGATCCACGCAAAGGAATTGCGCGTCGCGCCCGCGGCCGGTGCGCTCTTTTCAAACACGACGACCTGCGCTCCGGCCTCGGCCAGGTGATAGGCGATGGAAGCGCCGACAATGCCGGCGCCCACGACGCCGACGCGCCGTGGGCGCGGTCCCGCCCAGGCGCCCTGGAGTGCGGTGCCGGCGGTGCCGGCCACCGCCAACCCCAGGAAAGTGCGTCGCCGCATCACGCGCCTTTGCGCTAGCGCGCCCCGCTCAACTTGGAGTGATGGCGGCCGTAGCCAAAATAAATCATAAAGCCGATAACAAGCCAGATCGCCAGGCGCACCCAGGTGCTCAAGGGCAGGAACACCATCAGTACCAGGCAGCTAAGTACGCCAAGCACGGGTATCAGAGGCACCCAGGGCGCGCGGAACGGCCGGTGCGCATCCGGCATGCGCCGCCGCAGGATGATGATGCCCAGGCAGACAATCGCGAACGCCATCAACGTGCCGATCGAGATCAGCTCACCGAGCAGGTCGAGTGGGAAAAACCCGGCGATCAGTGCGGCCGCCAACCCGGTGACCAGCGTACCGATGTGAGGGGTGTGAAAGCGTTGACTGCAGCGCGAGAGGGCCGGGGGCAGCAAGCCGTCGCGACCCATCGCGTAGAAGATGCGGATCTGGCCAAGCAGGCTCAGCAGGATGACCGGAATCAATCCAAAGCCTGCGACGACCGCCACCAGCACTTTCAGCCAACTGAGGTTGGCGTGGGCCATGCTCAACGCCTGGTAGAGCGGATCGGGCACATTGAGCAGGTGGTAATCAGCGATGCCGGTAACCGCCAGGCTCACGGCCACGTACAGGGTCGTGCAGATCAGGAGCGACAGTCCCAGGCTGATGGGCATCGTGCGCTGCGGGTTCTTGGCTTCCTCGGCCAGAGTGGAAACTCCGTCAAAGCCGATGTACGCAAAGAACACGATGCCCGCGCCGCGCAGCACACCGGACCAGCCAAAATGACCGGTCTTGCCGGCGTTTGGGGGCACGAACGGATGCCACAGGCGCGCGTCGATATGCGGCAGGCAGGCCACGACCAGCACCAATATCGCCAGCACCTTGGCCACGACGATGACCGAGTTGACCATGGCCGATTTTTGCGTGCCGGCGATCAGCAGCGCCGTGCAGGCCAGCGTGACCAGCACCGCCGGCAGATTGATCCAGGCCCCGGTCATGATGATGTGATCCGAGGCATCGGCCCGTAATGGCGCGTTGGCCAGTACCGCCGGGATGTGCAGCCCCAGATCGCCCACCGCCGAGGTCACGTAACCTGACCAGCTGATCGCCACCAGCGAGGCCGAGAACAGGTACTCGAACATGATGCACCAGCCGATGATCCAGGCGACCAGTTCTCCAAAGGTCGCATAGGCGTAGGAATAGGCGCTGCCAGCCACTGGCACCATGGACGCGTATTCGGCATAGCACAGTCCGGCGAAAAAGCAGGCGACGCTGGCCAGGATAAAACATAAGGTTACCGCGGGCCCAGCGTTGAGCGCCGCAACCGTGCCGGTGAGGACAAATATGCCGGCGCCGACCGTGTTGCCGACGCCGAAGGCGGTGAGATTAAGGATCCCGAGTGAGCGTTGGAGTGCGGGACTGTCGCCCCCGTGCGCTTCCACACGCAGTGTCTCGATCGACTTTCGCGACCATACCCCCATGTGCGCAGCCTAACAGGAGTCGGCCGCCGCGTGTACGTGGCCGCGTACGCGGATCATGTGAATCCTCCTGTGTCGCACGATGCTATGAGTAACTTCCAGTTTAAGGACGTCACAATTCGCACTGACGTCACGTGTTCCAACTGTGGGGGATCGGCCTTGGGTATATGGTAATTTTGTCAAGTCCCTGAGTAAATGCTTGAGCCCCCAAAGGCGAGGTGCACTTTGCAGCCAGTCGATCCCTTCGAAATCGTGCTCTTCGGTGGCACCGGCGATCTGGCCATGCGTAAGCTCATTCCGGCCCTGTACCAGCGCTTTGCCGCCGGGCAGTTTGACTCGCGCACGCGCATCCTGGCCGCCGCCAGCAGCGCCTTGACCCGCACGGAGTACATCGGTCGCGCGCTGGAACAAGCCCGCGCGCATCTGCCCGGCGCGCAATTTAGCGAGCCACGGTGGAATGAGTTCGCCGCATGCCTGGACTATCAGAAGGTCGATGCGACGCGGCCTGAGGACTTTAAGGTCCTCAAGGCGCGCATCAGCGATCGCGACGCGCAGTTGCGCGTCTGGTTCCTGTCGACATCGCCGAGCCTGTACATCGCGACCGCGGCCAACATGGCCGCCGCGCAGGTGGTGACGCCCGTCTCGCGGGTTGTACTCGAAAAACCGCTCGGCACCGATCGCGCATCGGCGGCGCGCATCAATGAACAGGTGGGGTTGAGTTTCAGCGAGCGACAGATCTACCGCATCGACCACTACCTGGGCAAGGAGCCGGTACAGAACCTGCTGGCGCTGCGTTTCGGCAACTCTCTTTTTGAACCCATGTGGCGCCGCGCGCGCATTCGTCACGTGCAGATTACCGTGGCCGAGCAGCTCGGGGTCGAGGGACGCGGGCGCTTCTACGATGAGACCGGCGCGTTGCGGGACATGGTGCAAAATCACATGCTGCAGCTGTTGTGTATTCTGGCGATGGAGCCACCGGCCAATTCGGCCGCAGACGCCGTGCGTGATGAGAAACTCAAGGTGTTGCGCGCCCTGCGACCTATCGATGCCGGTTGCGTTCAGGTCAAGACGGTGCGCGGGCAGTACCGGGTCGGCAATGTGGCAGGTGCCGCCGTGCGAGGCTATGCCGAGGAGCCGGATGTGGCTCCCGGCAGCGCGACCGAGACCTTCGTGGCGATCAAGGCGGAGATCGACAATTGGAGGTGGGCCGGGGTGCCGTTTTACCTGCGCACGGGCAAACGCTTGCCCCAGAAGCTGGCCGAGATTGCCATCACCTTTGACGATGTGCCGTTGTCGATCTTTCCCGATCGGCCGAGGGATGCGCCCAACCAGCTGGTGATACGCCTGCAGCCCGATGAGAGCGTGACCCTGACCGTCCTGGCGAAGGCGCCCGGCGATGCGATGCGGCTGCGCCCGGTCAAACTGGCGCTCGATCTGACCGAGAGTTTCCGGGAACGTCCGATGTCCGCCTACGAGCGCCTGCTCATGGATGTCGTCAAGGGCAATCTCACGTTATTTATGCGTCGCGACGAGCTCGATGCCGCCTGGAGCTGGATCGATCCGATTCGCGATGGTTGGCTCAGCAGCGGCGATCAGCCCAAAGGCTACGCGGCGGGCAGCTGGGGACCTGCGGCCGCCACCGCCCTGATCGGCCGCGACGGGTACGCGTGGCGTGATGAATCCTGAGATTGTCGAGGTCCAGGATTCTGATCCGGCCAGGCAGGCCGCGAACCTCGCTGCGGTCATCGCAGCGCAATTGGCCGAGGCCTTGAACCGACGGGCCTTGGCCAGTCTGGTCGTCTCGGGCGGCCATACGCCCTATCCCATGTATGAGCAGCTCGCGCGGCATAAGCTGGATTGGTCGCGCGTGTGGGTCACGCTGGCCGACGAGCGTTGGGTCGACACTGAAAATGCCGACAGCAATGAGCGCCTCGTGCGTGCCTCGCTCCTGGGTCAGGGGGCGGCGGCGCACTTTATTGGGCTCAAAAATGACGCGGGCCGAGCCGTGGACGGCACGGCGGCGGCCTGGGCGGGGCTGGCCGCGCTGCCACGCCCCTTCGACGCGGTGGTGCTGGGCATGGGCGAGGACGGTCACGTGGCCTCGCTTTTTCCAGGGGTCGCGGAATTGACCGCCGGTCTTGACCCGCAGGCGCCACCCGCCTGCATCGCGGTGCAGCCCCTGGCGGCGGGGCACGCCCGGATAAGCTTGAATCTGGCGGCACTGCTGCAGTCGCGCCGGATCTTTGTCCAGATCATCGGCTCGCTCAAACGGCGCGTGTATGAAAAGGCTCGCGCTGCAGGCCCTGACAAGGACATGCCGATTCGCGCCGTTCTGCGCCAAAACACCGTGCCGGTGGCGGTGTACTGGTGCCCCGATGCGCCGACGCGGGAAACGATCAACTCTGAAACTCAACCTTGACCCCGCGGCGAAAATCGGCGCGCCCAGTCCTCGGCGACCCGCACAGCGCGGAAATCTTCGATGTCCTCGCCGGCGGCGCTGCACTCGGTCAGAATCCCCATACGAGTAAAGGCGGCTGTGGCGCGAGAGCTTAAGCACGCGCGGCACGTGCGCCCGTGGAAACGTTCGCCCGACACAGGACACCCATGATGCCTAAGGCAATCCGGCTCTACGAACACGGCGGCAGCGACCGACTCAAGTGGGAGGAGGGTGCCGTCGGGCCTCCAGGTCCGGGGGAGATGCTGATCCGCCAGACCGCGGTGGGGGTCGACTACATCGACATTTACGTGCGCACGGGTTTGTATCCGCGCGCGCTTCCGACGGGATTGGGTTTTGAGGCCGCCGGCGCGATCGTTGCGCTGGGCCCGCGGGTGCGCGGGTTCAAGGTGGGCGAGCGCGTGGGCTACAGCCTCAACGTGCCCGGCGCGTACGCGGAGCAGCGGCTGCTGCCGATCGGCGATGCCATAAAGCTGCCGCGGGGCATTTCCGACGAGCAGGCGGCGGCCGTATTGCTCAAGGGGCTGACCGCCTGGTCACTCGTCCGCCAGACCTTCAGGGTCAAGCGTGGCCACGTCGTTCTGCTGCCGGCCGCTGCGGGCGGCGTTGGCTTGATCGTCAGCCAATGGGCTCGCGCCCTGGGTGCGCGCGTGATCGGAGTGGTCGGCAGCGCCGAGAAGGCAACGCTCGCCCGGCGGCATGGCTGCAACCAGGTGCTGGTCGGATACGAGAATCTGGCCGAACGGGTCAGAAAGCTCACACTGGGTAAGGGCGTCGATGTGGTGTATGACGGGGTCGGCAAGGATACTTTTATAGCCTCTCTTGATTGCCTGAAAGCCCGAGGTCTGATGGTCACCTTTGGCAATGCCTCCGGTGCAGTGCCGCCCATGGCGCCTCTGGAGCTCATGCGCCGGGGTTCGCTGTTTCTGACACGTCCGACCTCGGGCGATTACCTCACCAGCCCGGAGGTGCGGCGTGCGGCGGCGCGGGAATTATTCGAAATGATCCGCAGTCGCAAGATCCGCGTACATATTGGTCAACGCTTCGCACTAAAGGATGCCGGGCGCGCGCACGAGGCGCTCGAGTCACGCCGGACCCGGGGTTCCACGGTGCTGCTCCCCTGAATGGGGGAGTTTAGGCGCGCGCCATAAATTCTTCAGCGTCGAAGCTGCGATTCGTTGGCGCAAAACCAGTCGTAAGTGGTGCGCAGGCCCGACTCCAGCGCCGTGCTGGCGCTCCACCCGAGCGAGCGGAGTCGCCCGACGTCCAATAATTTGCGCGGAGTGCCGTCGGGCTTCGTGGTGTCAAAGACCAGCTCGCCCCGATACCCGATGATGCGGCCGATGAGCTCGGCGAGCTCCCTGATCGTGACGTCGTTGCCAACGCCGACGTTGACGGGGCCGGCGCCGGAATAGCCCTGGGTTAGAAATACCACCGCGTCGGCCAGATCATCGACGTACAGGAATTCGCGGCGCGGTGTGCCCGTGCCCCAGACCACGACCGAAGAGCTTCCGGACGCCTTGGCCTCGTGAATCTTGCGCATCAGCGCCGGCAGCACGTGCGAATTTTCCAGACTGAAATTGTCGCCCGGCCCGTAAAGGTTGGTGGGCATCAGGGAGATGGCGTCAAATCCGTACTGCCGCAGATACGCCTGACACATCTTGATACCGGCGATCTTGGCAATGGCGTACCACTCGTTGGTGGGTTCCAGCGGTCCGGTGAGCAAGCAGTCCTCATTCATCGGTTGTGGCGCGCGCTTGGGGTAGATGCAACTTGATCCCAGAAAGGTCAGCTTGCGCGTGCCGTGTCGATAGGCGGCGTCGATGACGTTGGTCTGAACCGCCAGATTATCGCGAATGAAATCTGCGGCGTAGCTGTTGTTGGCGTGAATACCACCCACCTTGGCCGCCGCCATGATCACGACCTGCGGGCGGTGGGCTGCAAACCAGGCTTCGACCTCGGCCTGGCGCGTTAGGTCAAGCTCGCGCCGCTCCGCTGAAACTAGGTGCTCATAACCCAGCGCGTGCAGCCGGCGCACTATCGCCGAGCCGACCAGGCCGCGGTGGCCGGCAACGAAGATACGGTCGTGTTTATTCATGGTGCCGATAGGTCTTGAATCCTTCGCGCGCAATCAGGGCGTCGCGGCGTGCGTGTTCCAGATCACCTTCAACCATGTCCGCGACCAGCTGGTCAAAGCTGGTTTGGGCGCTCCAGCCAAGCTTGGTACGAGCCTTGGCGGGGTCGCCGAGGAGCGTATCGACCTCGGTAGGGCGGAAGTAACGCGGATCGACCTTGACGATGGTCTTTGCGCTCACCGTGTCGATGCCCACTTCCTGAACCCCCTTGCCACGCCAGTCAATTTTCATGCCCAGCAGCGCCCCGGCTCGGGATACGAATTCACGCACCGAGTGCTGTTCTCCCGTGGCGATGACGAAGTCTTCAGGTTCCGGCTGCTGCAGCATTAGCCATTGGGCCACTACGAAATCCTTGGCGTGGCCCCAATCTCGCAGCGAGTCGATGTTGCCGAGGTACAAGCAGTCCTGGAGCCCCAGCGAGATGCGCGTCAGCGCGCGGGTGATCTTGCGCGTCACAAAAGTCTCGCCGCGGACCGGGGATTCGTGGTTGAAAAGAATGCCATTGCAGGCATAGAGACCGTAGGCCTCGCGGTAATTGACGGTGATCCAGTACGCGTAGACCTTGGCTGCTCCATAAGGGGAGCGTGGGTAGAAGGGCGTGGATTCGCGCTGCGGGGTCTCCTGGACCTTACCGAACATCTCGGAAGTCGAAGCCTGGTAAAAGCGGGTCTTCTTCTCGAGCCCCAGAATGCGGATCGCTTCGAGCAGCCGCAATGAGCCCAGGGCATCCGCGTTGGCGGTGTACTCCGGGGTCTCGAAGGATACCGCGACGTGGCTTTGTGCGGCCAGGTTATAAATCTCATCGGGTTGGACCTGTTGCACGATGCGAATCAGGTTGGTCGCGTCGGTGAGGTCGCCGTAATGCAGCAGCATGTGAACGTCACGCTCGTGCGGGTCCTGGTAGAGGTGATCGATGCGGTCGGTATTGAAGCTCGAGGCGCGTCGTTTAATGCCGTGCACCCGGTAGCCTTTCTGGAGCAGGAATTCCGCCAGATAGGCGCCATCCTGGCCTGTTATGCCCGTAATCAATGCGGTCTTTGCCAAGAGCCTGTCCTCATTTGCCTCGCTAATATGCGAAGTTTACGTCGACATCCCACCCGGCGGATCGAAATCGTTGCACAATGATTGCTGGCCGCGTAAGGCCGCGGGTGGCCCCTGTGAAGGTGATGATTTATATGGTTGCGATCTGTGCTAACGGGGCAGTTTGCTCAACGTCGATGGCGTGGGGGAACGCCCCCGAGCCGGGCCTGGTCGCACCGGCGGACACCACTGAACCGCGCCCGCTGAGCACCGCCCCGCCCAGCGCGCAGGAGACCGCGCTACGCACCTCGCTGGCCCAGACCGCGGCGGTGGTCTCGCGCTCGGGCAGCGCCCTGGAGCTTTGGTACCCCGCACGGCTGGCCTTCGTCCCCGATGGCACCGAGCTTCTGGGGCCGGCGATGGTGATGCTGGATTTGCTGGCCCGTTCGCTGCGGGAATTCGAGCACTCAAACATCGTGGTGGCCGTTTATACCGACTCGATCGGCAGCACCGTTTACAATCAGCAGCAGTCACAGGGCCGTGCGGATGCCATAGTGGCTTATCTTCAGGCCAAGGGCGTTTCCGCGGCACGGCTGGTCGCCAGGGGCGCAGGCGAATCGGCGCCGCTGGAGGCTCCCAACACCCCGGAAGGGCGGGACCTGAATCGCCGATTGCAAGTCGTGATCACACCTTTGTCTTAGCCATGACCATCCGTTAGGCTTGCGCGCTTTCCCCATCGAGCCACCGGCTTAGTCCCATGAAGGTCACCATCTTTGGGTCGGGATATGTTGGCCTGGTCACCGGCGCCTGCCTTGCCGAGACCGGCAATCATGTCGTCTGCGTCGATATTGACGCGGAAAAGGTAGCCCGTTTGAATCAGGGCGAGGTCCCGATCCATGAACCGGGCCTGGACATCCTCATCAAACGTAATCGCGAAGGAGGGCGACTGGAGTTCACGACCGATGCGGCCCGGGGCGTGAGCCACGGGTTGTTCCAGCTGATTGCCGTAGGCACGCCGCCCGGCGAGGACGGATCGGCCGACCTTCGCCACGTGCTCACAGTGGCGCGTGTCATTGGCGAGAAGCTGGAGCGCTACGCCATAGTTGTCACCAAATCGACGGTGCCCGTGGGCACCGCCGACCGGGTGCGCGCCGAGGTGGCGAAGGTACTGTTGCACCGGCAGTCCAAAGTTGAGTTTGACGTCGTTGCGAACCCCGAATTTCTCAAGGAAGGCGCGGCCATTCAGGATTTCATGAAGCCGGACCGGGTCGTTGTGGGCACCGACAATCCGCGCACCACGGAGTTGGTGCGCGCGCTGTACGAACCGTTTACGCGCAACCACGATCGGCTCATCGTCATGGATATCCGGTCAGCGGAACTCACCAAATACGCGGCCAACGCGATGCTGGCAACCAAAATCAGCTTTATGAACGAGCTGGCCAACGTCGCCGAGCGAGTCGGCGCCGACATTGAGAAAGTGCGCATCGGCATCGGCTCTGATCCGCGCATCGGTTACAGCTTCATCTATCCGGGAACCGGCTATGGCGGTTCTTGTTTCCCGAAGGATGTTAAAGCGCTGATCCGCTCGGCCCGCGAAGTAGGTTACGACACCGACATCCTGCAGGCGGTCGAGTCGGTCAACGAGCGGCAGAAGTCGCTCTTGGTGCGAAAGCTTAAAAAAATTCTTGGCGACGCTCTCAAGGGCAAGCGCTTCGCTCTTTGGGGTCTGGCGTTCAAGCCGAACACCGACGATATGCGCGAGGCACCGAGTCGCGTGATCATAGACGAGCTGCTCGCCGCGGGAGCCCAGGTGCGCGCCTACGATCCGATCGCTATGGACGCGGCGGCGCAGTTGTACGCGGATCGGCCCGATTTTGTGCTCGCTCGCGACGCCTACGAAGCATGCGAGGGTGCCGACGCACTGTTGATTGCCACCGAATGGCGGGAGTTTCGGAGTCCCGACTTCGAGCGCCTAAAGCAACTGCTGGCGCTGCCAAGAATATTTGATGGGCGAAATCTCTACGAGCCCGTGTTGCTGGCGCGCCTCGGCATTGAGTACTACGCCACCGGCCGCGGATTGTCGGCGCTGGCGGATTGAACTTATGGTTACCGGCCCATACTCCTTGATACCGGTCGTGCTCTCAGGGGGTGCCGGCACCCGGCTGTGGCCGCTGTCGCGCGAACTCTACCCCAAGCAGCTGCTGCCCCTGACCGGCGCGCACACGATGCTGCAGGAGACAGTGCGGCGGCTCGACGGACTTCAGGTGGCCGCACCCGTCGTGGTTTGTAACGAAGCGCATCGCTTTTTGGTCGCCGAGCAGCTGCGTGCCATTGAATGCCGCGCTCAGGCAATCGTGCTCGAGCCGGTGGGCCGCAATACCGCCCCGGCGATTGCCTTGGCGGCGCACGCTGCCTTGGCAGCCGGCCATGCCGAGGCCTTAGTGCTGGTGTTGCCGGCCGACCACGTGATCGGAGACGTAGCGGCGTTCCAGCGCGCTGTTGGGGCGGCCGCGCTCGCGGCGCAGGCCGGCCACCTGGTTGCCTTTGGCGTGGTGCCGCGCACACCCGAGACGGGCTACGGCTACATCCTTCGCGGAACGGAACTGCCCTCTGGCACCTGGCGCATTGCCCGCTTTGTGGAGAAACCCGATCGCGCCAAGGCGGAGGAATTCTTAGCCGCTGGAGACTATTATTGGAACAGTGGCATGTTTTTGTTTGGTGCGCGCCGCTATCTGGAGGAACTGCGTCGTCACGCTCCGGATATCGCAGCCGCATGCGAACGCGCGTACGCGAGCGCGCAACGCGATCTCGATTTTACACGCGTGGATGGGGCCTCATTCTCGGCCTGTCGCGCCGAATCGATCGACTATGCGGTGATGGAAAAAACCGCCGATGCGGTGGTCGTGCCGCTGGACGCGCATTGGAGCGATGTCGGTTCCTGGTCTGCCTTGCACGAAGCTTGCGAGAAAGACGACAACGGCAATGTGATCCGGGGGGATGTGCTCGCCGAACAGACGCACAACAGTTACCTGTATGCCGAGAGCCGCCTGGTTGCCGTCGTTGGCCTGAATGATCACGTCGTAATCGAGACCAAGGACGCGGTGCTGGTTGCACCGCGCGATCGCGTTCAGGAGGTGAAGGCGCTGGTTACACGTATCAAGGATTCGGGCCGCAAAGAACACGCCCTGCACCGCGAAGTATTCCGGCCCTGGGGGAGCTATGACAGCCTGGACAATGGCGATCGCTTTCAGGTCAAGCGCCTGACAATTCGTCCGGGCGGGGTGCTCTCGCTGCAGATGCATAACCACCGCGCCGAGCATTGGGTGGTTGTCTCAGGCACCGCGCGCATCACGCGTGGTGATGAGGTCTTCCTTCTCGAGGAGAACGAGTCGACCTACATTGCCGTGGGCGTGCGCCATCGCATCGAGAATCCTGGCAACGTTCCTTTGCACATCATCGAGGTCCAGTCCGGCGGGTATTTGGGCGAGGATGATATCGTGCGCTTTGAGGACCAATACGGCCGCCAGGGGACTACGAAGTAACTTGCGCCTGCAAGGGTGGGTGGCTGATGCGGAGTCACCTCGCGGCTCTTTGCAAGTTCAGGACACAGGGATCTCATGATGTCGAGACTGACCAGCTTTAAGGCCTACGACGTCCGTGGCCGGATTCCCTCCGAGCTCAATGAGCAGCTCGCCTACCAGATTGGCCAATCGTACGCGGCGTTCGTCAAGCCGCACATCGTCGCCGTGGGCCGTGATATCCGCGCCAGCAGTGCGACGCTGTCCGCCTCGCTGATTCGGGGGTTGAACGACTCGGGAGTCAATGTCGCCGACATCGGTCTTTGTGGCACTGAAGGCGTGTACTTTGCCACCTTTGCCGAAGCACTGGATGGCGGCATCATGGTGACGGCGAGCCATAATCCCCCCGACTACAACGGCATGAAATTCGTCCGTGAGCAGAGCCGGCCAATCAGCGCCGACACCGGGCTGCTCGACATGCGCGCGCTTATCGAGGATTCGCGCCTGCCACTGCCGGCGCTACGCCCCGGCAAGAGCGAAGCACGGGACACCAGCGGTAAGTACGTGCAACACCTACTCGGTTACGTCCGGAACGCCAATCTGCGACCGTTCAAAGTCGTCGTCAATGCCGGCAATGGCGGGGCGGGGATGGTGATCGATCAGCTGGAACCTTACCTGCCCTTCGAATTTATCAAGGTTCATCACCAACCCGACAGCTCTTTCCCCAACGGCGTACCCAACCCGATGATCGAGGCTAATCGAGCCAGCACGATCGAGGCGATGCGCGCCAGCGGTGCCGATATTGGCCTGGCCTGGGATGGCGATTTCGATCGGTGCTTCTTTTTTGATGAGCACGGGGGCTTCGTCGAGGGCTACTACCTGGTGGGCCTGCTGGCGGAGGCATTTTTGAAGAAATACCCCGGATCGCGAATCGTTCACGATCCGCGACTGACGTGGAACACCATCGATATCGTGAAGCGCTTTGGGGGCGAGCCGGTGCTGTGCCGGTCTGGGCACGCCTTTATCAAGCAGCGCATGCGTGAGGTCGACGCCGTGTACGGCGGAGAGATGAGTGCCCATCATTATTTTCGGGATTTTGCGTACTGCGACAGCGGGATGATTCCGTGGTTGCTCGTGCTGGTGGTGATGTCGGACACAGGAAAGAGTCTCGGTGAGCTGGTAAATGCACGACAAAAACTGTTCCCGGCCAGCGGGGAGATCAATCGGGAAATCGTTGATGCCAAGGCAGTGACGGCCCGCGTACATGCGCACTACGAAGGAAGTGCCGTGTCGGAGGACTACACTGACGGTCTGTCAATGGAATTTGACCAGTGGCGTTTCAACTTACGCGGCTCGAACACCGAACCATTGGTGCGTCTGAATGTCGAGTCACGCGGCAGCGAGCAGTTGATGCAGCGGCAGAGCGCCGAGATCCTGCGATTGATGGAGACGGCATGAGCGCACTGGAGATGTTGTTGAGTCGTCGCTCGATACCGGCGCAGTGCCTCACGGAGCCCGGGCCAGATGATAGGCAACTCGGCTTGGCATTCGATGCCGTCATGCGCGCTCCCGATCACGGTCGCATGCAACCGTGGAGATTTAAGTTGATTCGCGGGTCGGCCAAGGGCAAGTTCTGCAGTGTTTTGATCGAGGCGGCATTGGCGCACGATCCGGCCACACCACAACGACAGCTCGACAAGATCCGCAGCCGCACGCAACACGCTCCGTTGGTGATCGTGGTCAGTGCGCGATTCCGCGACAATCCCAAAGTGCCAGAGATTGAGCAGACCCTGAGCATAGGCGCCGCCGTGATGAATCTGCTCAATGCGCTGCATATGCAAGGATTCGGGGCCGTCTTACTGACGGGGCCGAGCGTCTACGATCCGACGGTCGCAGGCGCGCTTGGCTACGGTGCCGACGAGCGCCTCATTGGGTTCATGTATGTGGGCACGATCGGCTCGGTCGTGCCCGCGGCGCCAGAGCGGCCGGCACATGCCCACCTGGTCAACGAGCTCTAGTGTCGCGGGTGAATGGGATATGCGCGCCGTAATCGGATCATCCTCGCGTCGCAAATCTAGGGCACCCCTCGACGGGTGAGTGGCGCTCAAGTAGGCTGCACGCGCATGTGGGGAATCAGCCGATATCAGTGGACGGTCCTGTTCGCAGCCTGGCTGGGCTGGGGCTTCGATGTGTTCGATGGGCTGTTGTTTAACTACGTTGCGCCCAACTGCATCCCGGCCCTGCTGCATCTGCCCGTGGGTTCACCCGAAGCGCGAGTGCAGACCTTGCATTGGACGGGATTACTCACGTCATTGCTGCTGATCGGGTGGGCGGCGGGCGGTGTGCTGTTTGGAACAATCTGTGACCGGATTGGGCGGCTACGCACCCTGAAGTTGACCATGCTGCTGTATGCCGTAGGCACGGCGGCGTGCGCGTTCGCCACCAACCTTTGGATGCTTGCGATCTTTCGCCTCGTGGCAAGCTTGGGCATCGGCGGGGAATGGGCGGCCGGAGCGTCGATGGTCGCCGAGGTCATGCCCGAGAAGCGGCGCGTTGAAGGCGGCGCCCTGTTATACACCGCTGCGCCCTTCGGGCTGTTTCTGGCCACCTACATCAATTATCAGGTGGCCGGAGTGTGGTTCGCCAACAATACCGAGCAGTCCTGGCGCTATGTGTTCCTGTTTGGATTGTTACCGGCCAGCATCGCCTTCATCGTTCGCCTGTTCGTGCGCGAGCCTGAGCGCTGGGAGTCGGTGAAGTCTCACAGCCGCGCTCGCGTGCGCGAAATTTTTACGCCCCAACTGCGGCGCACCACCTACCTTGGCACCCTTACGGTGGTGATTGCCCTGATCGGGTGGTGGAGCTGCAGCGCGTTCATTCCTGTGATTGCCAGCGGGCTGGCGCGCGCCAGTGCGGAATTGCGCGGTTTTGACAAGAACGCTACGCAAAGTCTGATCGAACATTGGAAGGTTACCGGCACCATGGCCTTCAACGTTGGCGGGCTGCTGGGTACTTTGCTGACTATACCCATCGCAAAACGCCTGGGCAGGCGTCCGATGTTTGCGCTTTATTTTGGCGCCTCGGCGGTCGCCTTCTTTACAACTTTTGGGATCAATATGTCTCCCGAAACGCGCTTGTTCATGTTTTTCGTGATTGGTGTTCCTGTGTTCGGCGTCTTTGGAGCCTTCCCGTACTACCTCCCAGAGCTATTTCCTACTCGCTTACGCGCAACGGGGGCGGGCTTCTGTTACAACATCGGCCGGGTGCTGGCTTCGGTGGGACCGTTTTTGGTCGGTGCAGCGGCGGCACGCGGAACGGCGATCCAGACCATTTTCTATGTGGGTCTTGCGCCACTCCTTGGGCTGCTGCTGGCGCCGCTTATTATCGAGACCCGCGACGCCACCTTGAGCGACTAAAGAGGTCGGACATGGACTTTATTGATTTGAAGTCGCAATACCGAGCACTGCGGAGCGATATCAATGGGCGTATCCAGGCCGTGCTCGATCACGGACAGTACATCCTCGGTCCGGAAGTGCTGGAGCTCGAGCAGCGCCTCGCCAGTTACGTGGACCGTGCGCATTGCATAGCGGTGGCCAGCGGCACGGAAGCACTGCTTATCGCGTTGATGGCGCTCGACATAGGCCCTGGGGATGAAGTGATAACCTCGCCGTTTACCTTCGTCGCGACTGCCGAGGTCATCGCATTGGTGGGCGCCAAACCAGTGTTCGTTGATGTCGAGCCTGATACGGCAAACATGAACGCCGCGTTGTTGGACGCGGCAATCACCCCACGCACAAAGGCGATCATGCCTGTGAGCCTGTACGGTCAGCCGGCCGACATGAATGAAATAAGCGCGATCGCCGCGCGCCGGGGCGACATCGTCGTCATTGAGGATGCGGCGCAAAGTTTTGGGGCAACGTATAAGGGTCGGCGGAGTGGGGCGCTCTCGGCACTGGGTTGCACGAGTTTCTTTCCCAGCAAGCCGCTGGGCTGCTACGGCGATGGCGGGGCGGTTTTCACCGATGACGACGCGCTTGCTAAAGCCTGCATGGAAATTCGGGTTCATGGCCAAAGCGCCAGGTACCACCACACCCGCATCGGCGTGGGCGGTCGTATGGACACCCTGCAGTGCGCGATCCTGCTCGCCAAACTGGCCAGGTTTGACTGGGAGGTGGCGCGACGGATCGAGCTCGGCGATCGCTATACGGAGGCAATCCGCTCAAGCGGAGCCAAGGTCGGCTTGCTGACGGTGAGACCGGATCGAACCAGCGTCTGGGCACAGTACACCGTGTTGGTCGAAAACCGCGACGCTGTGCAAGAGAAAATGAAGCAGCAGGGCATCCCGACAGCTGTCCATTATCCGCGGCCACTACATCGGCAGCCGGCTTATGAGAAGCTGTGCGATTTCAAACCCATGCCAGTAAGTGACTTACTTGCGAGTCAAGTGATTAGTCTGCCGATGAGCGCGGATCTTAGTGAGCCGCAGATCGATCAGGTAGTCACCGCGCTGAGCCGAGCGACGGCCTGAGGCCCAGCGCCGTGCCGCGCATTTTCAGGCCGCGGCACTGGACTTTCTGACGACGAATGAGTTCGACAGCCGCTGGGTGGCCGGACCCGCCCAGTTGTCTTCGCGGACCTCTAAGACGGCGCAATGTTCTTCAGCGATGATCTCGAAAATCCTGCTTTGAGGCAGACAATGCATCTGCATATCCGGCGCGTGACTGGCGGCCAGCCACGCGGCGGTCCTGAACCGGTAACCAGCCTCGTAAGTGGGCACCTGAAACAGTGCGATGCCCGATGGCTTGAGTGTTCGCAGTGCGCTGCGGATCAGCCGACTGATGATCACCGGCGGGTTGTGCTGAAACACGATCACGGAATAGTACAGGTCACAGGGCTCGAGTCTTGCTAGCGGGTCATCGCCGCAGTGATGAAAGACGATGTTGGTCAAACCGTTGTCATGCGACCGACGGCGCGCAAGCGCCAGATGTGTGGCTGATATATCATAGGCGTGCACAATGGCGAAATCACGTGCCAGGTCGATTGTCACCCGCCCCACGCCACAACCGTATTCCACGCAGGTTTGATTCGCAGAATCACCGGTAAGATGGCGCCGCGCCACATTTACAACCATGGCGGCTTCGCGCTGCCCCGTCTGCCAAAAATCATTCAGTGATCCGGAAATATTCTCCGGCAGGAAGCGAGGGTCGGTGATTACCGAAAAATGTGGCCTGTCAATACCGAGTTGCGTCCATGTTTTCCTGATTTCGGCCAAGCACCGAGCCGTGGAGGCGTCGGTCGCGTCTGTGTCGATCTCCAAGGCCGGGAGATCTAGAGGCAGACGCTCCCGGATCGGGCCTGGTGCCTTCAACAGGAACTCCGGACTACGCAGGAAGGACGCAAGAAGAGAACGGAGGTCGTCAGTTCGCGCGTGATGCTCAATCGCAGCCTCGGACTCCGGCAATCGATTCAGCAAGAGCCGGTACGCGAAGATCACATCATCCCTTGATACGCTCATCGCCTCGTCCTCACGCTCCGTGCATGAACGCGCTGGGGCCTCATAGCGGCCGATACCCGTCGGCGTCGGCAATGCGGCTCCAACGATGGGTGTACAGGTCGCTGCCTTCCTGGTAGATCATATCGTCGAGTTGCACCAGCGGCGATATGGCTTCGTTGAGCTGCGCAGTCAACGGCCGTCTAGGAACATACTTGAAATATCGCGCGTTGGACGACAGTAGCTCAACCGAATGATCGTGGCGCATTTGCGGGACGCGCGAACCAATAAGCTCAAAAAGGCGCTGACAAGAGTGAGAATAATCTTCCTGCAATCCGATAAAAGCAAACTCCTGCAATCGATTGCGGATTTCAGCCCGGATGTCGTCGAGTCGGCGCGCAAGCGCGAAATCATCCAGCCCCGACAGCAGCTGGCGGTATACATTCCACCTGCGCTGTCCCATAACGCACCAAGTTAGATGGTTCCAGAGATCGCTCCTCGCGAGCGCCATCACAGAGCGAAAGAATTCCGCCGCATCGAGTCGGTTTGCTATTTCCTTAATACCGCTGAAAGCCGGTGAGTCGGGTTCGTGAGCGCGCAGAAAACGGTAGAGCGACAGCAAGCGCTGCCTGGGCTCGCGCAGAAAGGTGAACAGTCGGCGGTTGCGTCGGGGAATGTAGGTAACACTTGCATATTCGAAGTGCCCGGCGAACACAGTGTATTGCGCCAGCTCCGCCGGCGATCGCCGAAACAGCGTATCGGTGTGTTCGCGATAAACATTTCGATCGCCGAACGTCTCGGCGAGCATATTCTGCACACTTGTGCCGCCCGTTTTCTGAGCGTGGATGAATACCCAAGCTTCCTGTTCGTAAGCGTCGCAAGCAGGGGCGGGCTGTGGGAACCTCAAGGCAGCAAGTTCATTCCACACTCTAGGCGACTCTACTACTTCGGCCAGCAATGCCGGCAGATCGTCACTGAGCAGCAACTGTGATGAATGCCGTTTGAGCTGCAGAAGCGATTCCCAATGTTCAGCTGACTCTGCAATGGTCGACATAAGCGCCGAGAGATCCGCGGTTTGTCTTAGCTCTTGTGTATAAACCGCCAGAGCCTCAGGCTCCGGCTCTCGTTTGAGCAACGCGCGGAAGATTGCACGCACGACCGCGTCAGCGTGCACTGCGAATACGCGTCGCCAATGTTCTTCAGACCGCCCTATGTCGCCGAGAAGAGCGGCCAAATCTTGGTGGCTGCCGAGACTTTCGGAGTAAGTTATGAGTGCCTCCGCTTCCGGGTCCCGACCCAACAAACCGCGAAAGGCCGCTGTAACTATCGGCGCCGGCCGGCCCAACAGCGTCTTGCCCCAGGCTTCCTCGGACTGGGCGATGGCGCGGGCAACGCTAGTGAGACTTCTGTTGTAGCCAAGGTCCGCGCAGTAGGTAGCGAGACCCTGATCGTCGGCGTCGCGCCCGAGCAGCGCGAGATACAAAGCCCTAACAAAATACGGGGTGTGCCATCGCAGTACCAGGCGGACGGCCAACGGCGTTCTCATTGCCGGCGTCTCTCGCGCGCCACTCGCTCCAAAAATGTCTGCCACTCAGGACTAATGCGCTCCGGAAGATACCGGCCGGACACCGCGTCGCCTTGTCGGTGCAGCTTTTCGCAAAGCGCTGCACCATTAGGCGCGAGCATCGCAATAAGCGTCTCTACAAGAGGCGTAGTAGAGTACGGATCGAAGTATTCGGCCGCATCGGCATAGATCTCCCTATGCACCGGAATATCCGAGGCCGCCACCAGTCCCCCGCTGCGCATGGCTTCGATACCAGGGTAGTCGAATCCTTCGGCCAAGCTGGGGCAAACCGTAACCAGCGCATGTCGGTAGAGGACGCGCAGATCCATCGCCGGTACGTTGTTGAGAAAGAATGCATCCCCCTGGTCAATGGCAGCGCGGAAAGCGCGCATGATCAAATCGCAATCCCACCCGAGACTACCTACAACAACTAGCTTAAGGCCGGAATCCAACTCGGTTCGAACAATGTCCCAGGCGGCAAGGAGGCGCATATGATTTTTGCGGGGCTCGATGGTTCCGACTACCAGTAGATACCGGAAAGGCCTTTGAGCTAGTACTCGGCGGTAAAATATTGCCGCCTCCCGCAGCGACAAGAACTTTGGTGCTGTCAGGTCGGAGGAGCGATTCAGTCTATTGCGTATAATCTGTGGTATCCGCTCAGGGGACGAGTCTTCGTGGAAATAATGTGACGACAGCATGTTATAAATGGTGACCACGCGGTCAGCAGCCTCAGGAAAAACCCTGTGCAATGCCTGGCGGCTGGCGTCGGAAACGCAAGCGAAATATGCTCCTGTGCGCACATTCCCCTGCAGCGAATAGAAGTGGTATGCCTGGTGTTTGCTCGTGTCTGGAATTGTATGTGGCATGAAGATCGGGATGGCGTCGTGATAGCGGACTACCAGGGCCGTTGAGGGCGCCACTCGCCCGGGGTACGGCATTTGCGCAATCAGAATGTCAAACCCGCGGGTATCAACGCGCGCATATCTGGGGTAGCGGTGAAAGAGCAACGAAGCGATTCCCGCATTTTGCTGGTTTTCCCAGGTGACCGAACAGACCCTAAGATCCTTCGCCGTCACCAAGCCTAAGTCTGAGGCCGACAAGGTTTTCGAAAACAGGGTGCGCCAGATAAAGTCTTCGAAATACTTAGACTCGAAGCGAGAAAGGGTAATACGCGACAGTCCTAGCAGATTCACTAGGGAAAACGTAGCACCTTGTAATCGTCTGGAAACCAATTCGAATAATCGACCCAGAGGTGTGCGGAAGGGCTTCGCGGTAAGCGACACTACTATTCGGGAATAGCGGTTGATCCTTCGGGCCGGTGAGCCGGAACGGCCAAACCAGTCCTTCTTGGTCCCTGGGGCCAGCTTGCGGACTGAAGGTACCAGCAGCCCCTCAAGCTCTATGCCCTTGGCCGCACTTAGTTCCCGGAACAGCAGACGGGTTTCCTGGGGAATGCCTGAATAACCCTCGAGAGCTGGGCGCAATTCCAAAATCACCTTCAGTTTAACTTCACTCATTCCACACCGGTCCTGGGGCGCTAGGTTTGCGCTTCGTAGGCGCACACAGCGGAGTCAACGTCTTCAAAGACTCGCAGGCGGCCCTTCACCAGCAAGCAGGCACGATCGCAGTGCTTCTGGATGTAATGGGGCTCATGCGACACGATAATCATGGCGCGGTCCCGCCGCCGTTCAAAAAGCTCGTGTGCGCAGCGATCATGAAAACGTGCGTCGCCGACCGCGATAACCTCGTCAATGAGGAAGCAATCGAATTCCACGGCCATTGAAAGCGCAAAGGCAAGGCGCGCGCGCATGCCGGAAGAATATGTTTTTACAGGCTCTCGCAGGTAATAGCCGAGCTCCGAAATGCTATCGACGTAAGGGACGATTGCATCCGCATCTACACCGTAAACGCGCGCGATAAAATAAATGTTGTCTATTCCGCTAAGGCTGCCCTGAAATGCACTTGTGAGAGCCAAGGGCCACGAGACCGACATTGCTCTGTCGATGGTTCCGGTACTGGGGAACTCCGAGCCGCTGATGAGCCTGATCAGGGTTGATTTCCCAGAGCCGTTGCAACCGAGCACACCGACCTTCTCCCCCTTCCGGACTTGAAGATCTACGCCCGCGAACACGACGTGCAAGCCGCCGCGGATTCGGTAGTGTTTGCTCACATTTCGCAGTGCGATCACTCTCCTTCGACCGTCAGTTGTACGTGTCGGGTTAGCAACAGACCCGGGATCATCAGAACGAGGTTGACCACGGCTACGTAGTAGACGCTGTAGTGTGCATTAATTTGTGTGCCGAACATCCCCTCGCGCAGTAGCTCTGTGCAGTCGACCGTGGGGACCCAGAGCGCAATGCGTTGCAGCTGGTCCGGAAGCATGCTGACCGCGAAAAACGCGCCTGAGGCCGGAAGGAACAAATACGCGAAAATATGCCAGAAGCGCTCAAACGGTTCGCTCAGAGTGGCAAGGGGGCCAACAATGAGTGCCATGCTGGCGCTGAACCATGCCAGCATCACCCACGCCAGGACCATCTTGGTCACGTCATCAGGGGGTGCTACAGCGCCCAAAAAGGTTAACAATGCCAGGAGGGCAAGGAACGAAACCGATGCACCGGTGACTTCGAGCACAATGCGTGCCAAAAACAAATCGATGACTCGCACATTGCGGTGATGCATGAGCGCCCGGTTTGGCTCTACGGCATTGCCGCATCGTCCTATCGTATTGCGCCACAACAGCACTGTCGCATAGCCGCTGACGCAGAACGCAGTCAGTGGAAAAGGTGTGTGGTTGGCGTGATACAGCGTCCAAATGCCGAGCACGCCCGTGGTGAACAACATTGGCTCGGCAAACAGCCACAGAAATCCAATATTGTTTCGGCCAAAGCGTGTCAATAACTCACGCAATAGCAGCGCACCAATGATGCGCCGCTGGATTTTCGCGCTGGCTACAAACGTAACGCTCTCGGTCATCGTTGTTTTATTGACGATGTTCTTTAACGGCTACAATCAGCAGTGACAGGACTCCCCAGAGGATCAGGCCCAACAGGAGTGTAGCCGCAATGCTCCGAAGCCTATGCGGCTCCATGGCGACATCGGGTTGACTGGGTAGGGCGATGGGCTCGAAGTACACCACTTTGCGTCTCGCGTCATTGCGTGCCGTCTCGAGGGCGGTGATAGTTCCGGCAAGAATCGTGCCGGCGACTTCCTTCTGCACGACCAGGCGCGAGTATTCCTGCGCCTTCGCCGCGAGTGAATCCTTCGGGACACCGACTACCCGAGCGGTCTCGTCTTGTATGGCTTTCTGCAGAAAGAGTGCCTGTTGGCGCAAAGCCGGCAGCTGCGGGTTCTTGCTGGCAAGCTTTTCGACCTGGGCGATAAGGGCTTGGGTGGAGACAAGTTCGCTTTCCAGCTTACTGACGAGGTCGAGCTGAACCGCAGACTGCTTTTCGGGATCCATCACGTTTCTGTGCGCACGGTAGCGTGCCAGAACGGCCGTCGAGGCGTCTTCCTTCGCCTCGGCCTCAGCGACATCCGCGGCGGCGTAGCGAATCAGGTCGGCGCGGGCAGCTTCGTTGAGCTTGTTAACCCGTTCCTCAGTGAGTTCCAATAGCCTCCGGTTCATTGCGTAGGCGTCGACAGCGGTAAATGCGCGGGTGCTGATGGAAACAATGGAAGCGGAAGTATCACTGCTGACGGCGACCTTGCCGCGATAATAAAGCAAAAGATATTCGAAGCCGGAGTGCCACGGCAGCCGTGCGAAGCGACTCAAAAAGTCGATCTTATGGCTCGAGAACGCCTGTCCGACGTGCAAATCAGTGTCAAGCACCCGCAGGGCATCACGCGACAGGATGTAGTTCTGTACGGCAGACGTGGTGCTGTCGGCGGTGGACACTCCAGTCCCTCGCAGCAGCATGCCGAGAGAAGACTGGGGTCTGTCCTCCTGATTGCGCACGACAAAACTGGACTCCGACACGAACACGTCCGAGGCGATGAGGCCGAAGTAGATAATGGCGAGTGCGGTGGGCAACACCACGCACAGCAGAAACAGCCGCGTCCTACATAGTGCGGGCAACAGCTCAAGCCGTGACGCTAGCGCCAATCGCGTCACCGACAGCGTCATCGCACGCCCACGAGGCGCCTTAACACCATTCGATAGTATTCCTTCCACCATTCACGGCCCGGCTCGTGGTTGCGGCGCTGAGACGCCAGCGTGTCTAGGGCGTGTTCTGGGGTAACCAAACCGGTTCCATTGCGGTTGAGGTACAAGGGATAGTCGATCAAGGCCCCAGCTACCAGTTCATCGAGGGCGAGGCGACGCTGACGCCGTTCATTTGGCGGATGTAAGTCTCGCGTCAGACCCCAGCCCGCATAAAACGGCCGTCCGTAGCAGGTTACCGGCCGACCACGCAATAGTGCTTCGAAGCCGGTAAGGGAGGTCATGACATGCACTTCATCGACCAGGCCCAACAGTTCACCCATGTTCACGTCGCCAATTACTTCGTCACACAACGCCTGGGCATGGGCCACTGTTTCCTGCTGTACGCGCATGCGTGCAACGATGTCTGGATGCACCTTGTACAACACGTATGCGTCGGGGTTTTCTCTGCGCACCGCGCTTAGGAGCGCCATGTTCGTTGCAGGGCCCGGCGGCGCAAATGCCATCGCCGCATCGGTCGGCACCTGGCCCGGCACCAGAATTACCCGCGCGGGTGTTCTGGGACGTCGCCACTGGTTGGAGCCGACGTTGTACTTCGTCACTTGCTCTGCGACGATGCGCTCGCGCAAGTCCCATGCGCGACGACGTTGTCCGCCATCAAACTTTTTTGTGGCCAACAAAGTTTCAAGATCCGATGCTTGAGTGGCGTCGAAATGCATGGCTTGCCGGTCGATGACCCACGAGAGCGGCCGCACCAGGTCCACGCCGAGGCCCACCGATCGCAGGAAGCCATCTTCAAGCCGCAACACGGTGACGTTGGCTGGCAAGGCTGCAGGGAGCGGCGTCATTCCCCAAGCCACGATCCACGCGTCCGCGGGTAATACATGGGTTTGGGGCAATCGAATAAGTTTGCGTCCCGGGAAGCAACGTCGCAGGTCGGGCCATTTCGCCAGAGAGATGCCCAGGGTGTAGAGCACCCGCGGCATGTCTGCGAATCGGACGTCCAGATCAATGTCGGGGAACATACATCCATCCGCGGCGGGCCTTAACCGCTTCGGGCCGGTATTGCCAGCGATCGATAAGATGATCCACCAACTCAAAGTGGTCACTCCAAGTAGGCGTTGCGTAATTGCTCATACGCTCAATCTGCAACTGCCGACGCGCACCGCCCAGAGCTGAATAATCCTGAATGGCACGTTGCCATCCCGGGCCGTCGAGTGGGTCGAGGTATTCCGGAATGGCGCCGGCAATTTCGCGAAAAACTGGCAGATCGCTCGCGATGACCGGGACGCTCTGCGCCAGGGCCTCCACCAGCGGCATCCCGAACCCCTCGGTGAATGAGGGGAAGAGCAACGCTCTCGCGTGTCGCAGCCAGGTGACCAACTCGAAATCGCCGCAACGCGGTTTGTGCAGGACATGTCCTTGCAGGGCGGCGCACCGGTCGAGCAGGTTAATCAACTGATCGCATTCCCAGCCCCGCTGGCCAATCACTACCAGCATGGGGGCGGCGTCGCCTAGTTTATCGACGAGCCGACGCCACACCTGCAGCAGCAGTGCATGATTTTTTCTGGGTTCGATGGTCCCGAGGATCACGAAATAGTCACGTGCCAACGGGGCTTGCTCATTGGGCGGGGGCATCGGCGCAGGCGCGAGCGGCGCCACAACGCATTGGGGCATGCGCAGGCTGCGATCGCCGGCATAGTTTACAAAAGCCGCGCGCGTGGCCTGTGAATTTACGATCAGCGCCTTACCGGTCTCAAACATCGTCTTGAGCCGCCGCGCATGTCGTTGGTCTTCGCCCACCCGCGAATACTCCGGGTGGCTGATGGGGATCAGATCATGCGCGAAATAGAACGGAAGCAGGCAGCGGCGGCGCACTTGGAGAGAATAACTGGAGTGTTCCAGGCCGCTGTGCCCGGTGTTGATCAGCAGTCGGTGTCGCGAAGGTGCGGATGGCCAGGCGATGCCGCGGCTAATGCCCCAGGTGAGACGGCGCACCATGCCTGATCCTCGCTCCAGGAGGGCATCGAAGACACGCCTTGAGTCGCACCGTCCGAGCACCGTCCAGACGCTCCCGATCCGAACTAACGCGCCTGCGCGATCGGAGTAGTGGTTTAGGTACGCGTTGCTGACGCGGTCCACGCCCGTGGGCAGCGTTCCCTTGAACGCCCGCCGAACCAGCCGTGTGACATCAATAAGCATAGGTATCAATTTGCCGTGTTGTTCGGTCCCTAGGGCTTAATGTGAATTACGCCGTAAATAGAGTAGACCGCGGTCGAAAGAATAGTAAGGAACTTCTGGAGCTCCGCTGAAGACGCGTTGGCCACATACATCACGTCCTTGTTGTGCATTGGAAAATCTTGAGCAATCAGGAAGCTGCGCGGATCCTTCAGATCGAGGCGATAGACAACCGGAACCGTGCCCTCGGGCGTGATCGGGAGCGGTTTCGGGCCCGACTGCACCAGCGAAGGGACTTCGAAGCGGAAGATGAAAACCCCGCGGGCGTCGGCACGTGCATCTTGCAGGCCGTTAATCCGGCCCAGGGCCTGGGCCAGCGAGATCCCTTGTGCCTCAAAGTTGATTTCATCGTTCTTGCCCGTAGCGCCCAGCGCCGTAAAGCTCAGCGGTTGATACAGCGCAGCCAGCACGTCGCCGCGCTCCAAAGTGACATTCTGCTTGGGGTCCTGGACGATTTCGTCCAGAGGCATGGTGAGCACCTTATCGCCGCGACTGAGCTGAATGCTAATTTTCCCGAGCGGTTGGCGCACGCCACCGGCTGCCGCCAGCGCGTCCAGCACACGCTCGCCCTTCGCGGTGAGTGGCATGCGCAGGCTCTGAGTCACCTCGCCGACCACGGTAACGTTTGAAGTGACGTTGCGACTTACGCTCAGCAAGATCTGGGGTTGATTCGCCTTGCCACGGAGTTTCGCGGCGATCTCGGCCTCGACCTCGTGAGGGGATTTGCCGGCCGCTTTGATCAGCCCTGCGAATGGAATACTGATGGTGCCATCGCCCGCCACCATTTGGTCAGGAAACGTCGTGGAGCGCGTGGTGACGCCGGCCCCGGACGGCTCGGCGCTGCTGCTCGCGCCAAACAACACCGCCGGCGCCGCTTCCCAAATAGAAATGGCCACGACGTCTCCGGGTCCCAGAAGCAGGTCTGGTGCTGCGGCGCTGGGGGCCAGCGCTTCAGCGAAGGAGTGGCGCGTGCGAGCAGTCAGCAACTTTCGCGCCACCTCGTCGCTGACGTCGATCACCGGTATTTGCGGGGTGGCCTGTTTTTCATCCGTCACTTGGGCTCGGCTCGGGCCGGATGTCGCAAGCCAGCCCGAAGAGCTGACGCAGCCCGAGGTGCACGCCAGTAACGCCATCGCTAGCGGCCAATGCAGACCAAACGTGGCGTAGCCACGGCGCGGCTCCCCAGTTGCCTTTTGGTGTGCGTCGTATGCGGTCGGTGAGCCGCGTTTAGAAGTTAGGCGAACACTTTTCAGGTATCGGGTCGCGGTCGGGGCGAGGAGCACTTGTGCAGTCGAATGAATAACGTCTCCCCGAATGGTACTCGGTAGCCCATCGTGAGGTATGTGCCTGATTTGTTGGGTGCGCACGTCCAGCCGCGGGACGCCCGCGGGGGGCTCACACCGCATCCAGCTTGCCACCAATAGGTGCTTTAGGCAACGAAAGGACTGCTGCACTGCGTGAATACTGAGCGACGGGCGGGGCGGCCGTGCCTCCCTTAAGCCTGGGCCAGCTTTAGGACCAGGCCAAGCAGGGCGCTGCACGCAATCACCTGCATCACGGTGCGCTTAAATCGCATCAGCGCAATCGCGGCAGCCACTGTCATGACCGCCGAGATCCCGTCGAATGTTCCGTGCCATCCGTCTGGCCAGAGTACGTGGTAGCCGAAATAGACCGCGAGGCTGCAGATGACCCCCACGACGGCGGCGGTGATTGCCGTGAGCGGCGCCGTGAATTTCAGATCGTTGTGCGTGGCCTCCACGAGGGGTCCCCCCGCGAATATGAACAGGAACGACGGCAGGAACGTGAACCAGGTGACCAAGGTCGCGGCAGTGGCGCCGATAAGAAAACCGCTGCCGGGTCCAAACAGAGTTTGCAGCTCCTGGCTGCGATATCCGCCAACGAACCCGACGAATGCGACCACCATGATCAGCGGCCCGGGAGTGGTTTCCCCAAGGGCCAGTCCATCAATCATTTGTGTAGGCGTAAGCCACCCGTACTGCACAACGGCGCCCTGATATACATAGGGCAGCACCGCATAGGCGCCTCCAAAGGTCAGCAGCGCCGCCTTGGTGAAGAACCATGCCATCTGCGTGTAAGTTTGGTGCCAGCCGAAACTCATGGTTAAGAGCAACATTGGCGCCAGCCACAAGAGACCACCGATCAATAGCACCTGCACTAAATTCCACCAACGAAAAAGCGCGTGCGGGGGAGTGGGCGTGTCATCATCGATCAACGCCGTCCCCGCGGACCGGGCAGTGGCACCGTGCGCGCTACCAAGCTTGAAATATTGCGGTGCGAAGCGGCCACCGAGGTAACCAACCAAGGCCGCAGTGGCGATGATTGCCGGGTACGGAACTCGAAGGACCAAGATTCCAACGAAGGCAGCCGTTGCGACGCTCCATAAGATCGGATTCTTTAGCGCCCGCGAACCGATACGGTGGGCGGCGAAAATTACGATGGCTATGACCGCCGGCTTGACGCCATAGAGCAGCCCCGCGACCGCCGGCACTTCGCCGAAGGCCACGTAGATCCAGGACAACACAATAAGAACGACGAGCGACGGGAGCACGAATAGACCACCGGCGGCGATGCCGCCGCGGACCCGGTGCATCAGCCAACCAATATAGGTGGCAAGCTGCTGAGCTTCGGGACCGGGGAGCACCATGCAATAGTTGAGCGCATGCAGGAATCGGCGCTCCGAAATCCAGCGTCGGCGCTCCACAAGTTCCTGATGCATGATCGAGATCTGTCCGGCCGGGCCCCCGAAGCTGATAAGTCCGAGCTTCAGCCAGAATCGCACGGCTTCCCAGAATCCAACCGCCGTTGGCGCCGGTGCCGATGCTGCACTTGGGGTATCCAGACGAGCCATCGCAAACCGATTCCCCTATTCACGGACAGGCCGCATCGCTGAGATAATAGACCGCGAGGAGCGCGCAGCGCTCGAAATGTGAGGTGGTGTGCGGCCCTGGGATCGAACCATGGACCCTTGACCCCGCTAAAGTAAGCGTGAATTAAAAAAAGCGTGGTAAGACCTCAGAGTTCGGGGCGCGCCCGCCGTCTTGCCGCCCTCGATAATGCGTGTGCTCTCGTTAATGTCCCTGTTATGCGAATATTGGCGACACACCTTCGGTGAATGGCCTATCGGGCCGCTGTCAATAAAATCTCGCTATGTCCCGCCACCGTTTCGATCCGCGGGCTAATACCCATCGCCCCCAACTGGCTGAGGGTCTCGGACCTGCACCGCAATCTGATCACTTGCGAGGCATTGGCCCTGGGGTCGATCTACGTAGAGTCTTACAGGCGGCACTCATGCAGTGCGCAGTGGAGGGATGGCAAGCCGAGAGCGATGTAGTTTTTGGCTTCAGGTTCATGGCCGGGGGTTCCGGGCGCCGGCTGGTTAATCTCACTCCGTCGGATCCTGCAGACTGTGCCGGTTCGGGTCAGCCCGTTCTTAGCTGGCCCGAGTGTCATCAAATCCACCGGTAGCGTGATCTCTTCACTTGCGGATAGCGCATTCGATAGTCAGCGCAATCAATGACTTGAGTGCCCAAGAGTCTCAGCCAGTGGCGCCGGAGTCTCGCTGGGATTCGTAGGCCATTGCGCGGCAGGCGGAAAAAGCGCAGCGTTCAAGTGGACGACAATTAAGAAATAGAAGACAAGTCGCAAATGGGGAATACCGATGAATAAAATTTTTCGGCGCTTGCGCTCGCATAACGGTGGGCGGCTCCAATCAAGGTATGCGTCGCGAGCCTTCTTCGCTGGCGTGCTGATAATCACAATCGCTAGGGGCCTCTCCGCTACCGTGGCCTCGGCGCAGGTGGTTTACCGCATTGAGTCCCTCGGCTACCTGGGCGGCTGTACTTCCTCAGCTCCCTCTGCGGCGGGCCTCAATGAGGCCGGTCAGGTAACCGGAGATGCATGCAATGCCAATGGCGACGATCACGCATTCTTGTGGAAGAACGACGGCACCGCGATGGTGGATCTTGGACCGGACGAAGTGGGGTTCTGGAGCAATGGCATGGACGTCAATGCGCTCGGACAAATGGCGGGCTGGGGCGCTGACAGTATCGGTACGTTTGCTTTTGTGTCCTCTGGCGATGGCGCGTCCATGAGGAAAATCCGAGATGTGAATGATGGCTTCATCGAGGATTCCGCCATAAATGACCTGGGGGAGGTGGCCGGCACCGCCTACATGGGTGGCAGTTTTCAGCACGCCTTTGTGTGGAAGAGCAAGGGGTCGTCATTGATTGACCTGGGTACCCTTGGTGGCAATGCGAGCCTCGCCTACGCTATCAACAACTCTGGCCAAGTCGCCGGTAGTTCGGAAATACCGGGAGTCAATCAAGCGGAGCATGCATTTCTCTGGAAGAGCAATGGAACGCCAATGCTTGATCTGGGCACCCTCGGCGGTGATTCAAGTACTGCCTTTTTTATCAACGCGTCCGGTCAGGTCGCGGGGAACAGTACGTTGCCAGGCACAGTCAGGCATCCAGGGCCGGAACATGCTTTCTTCTGGAGGAACGATGGTACGCCGATGCAGGATGTGGGCACACTGGGCGGGGCGGTTTTCCCCGATTCGCTCAACGATTCGGGGCAAATCGCGGGGTTTTCGTACACGAAAGCGATTAATAGGATTCACGCCTTTGTGTGGTTGAACGATGGGTCGCCCATTCACGATCTCAGGACTTTCGGTGGCAATCGGAGTGTGGCGAATAGTATTAACTCCTCAGGAGAGGTGACGGGGTGGGCTGCTCTCGCCGGTGACACGTCCGCGCATGCCTTCCTGTGGAGAAACGACGGCACGAGAATTCGCGATCTGAATAAGCTCGTCGACCCGACCGATCCCTTGCAGCCCTACATCACCTTGAATAATGGCGAGTTCATTAATGATCGTGGTGATGTCGTGGCTGCAGGAACGGACAGCCGCACGGGGCTGCAATCCTTGTACCTGCTGGAGTCGATGGGGCCTGCGCACTCGGCACTCGCACTGGCTCCCCGCACTCTCGCCTTTGGGGGGCTCCCGATCGATAACGTAAGCGCTCCACAGTCAGTGGCGGTAACGAACACCAGCGCCAATGCCGTGGCGATAACTGGCATCGCGCTCCGAGGCACGGCTCCGGGGCAGTTCGCCTTTATCGATGACTGTGCCAAATCGCTCGCAAGTCATGCGAAATGCACGATCCAGGTGGTATTTAA
>JBBQTF010000013.1:0-90188 GCA_038234675.1 Steroidobacterales bacterium | reverse complement strand
TGACCGTGCGCGCCGCGACGGCCAAGACCGGCCAGACGCGCCACATCCCGCTCAACACCGAGGCCGCGGCCGTTCTGGCCTCATGGCGGAAGCGCCAATCCGCCGCTGGATTTGTATTCCCCGGCGCTGAGGGCGCCCGGTTGGACAACATCAACAAAAGCTGGGGTGGCGTGGTCGAGCTGGCCAAGCTCGACGACTTCCACTTCCATGACCTGCGGCACACGTTTGCGTCCCGGCTGGTACAGCGGGGAGTGGACCTCAACACCGTCCGTGAGTTGCTAGGTCATACCGATATACAGACCACGATGATCTATAGCCACTTGTCCCCGGACAACCTGCGCGCCGCGGTGGCGAAGTTGGTGGCGGCGTGACCAAAGCCGCGCCGAGCAAAATCCGGCGCCAAAATGTCGCCCGAATTCGCGCTGATGTCCGTGCCAATGAGAGCCGTCAGTCCGCTGTAATCGTGGAACAGCTACGTCGCGCAATGGTTGCAAAGCAGGCGTCAATCCTTTGGGACCATGAGTTTGACTTGATCCTCCGCCTGAAAGACGGCAGCGACCAGAAGAGCAGCAGGGGTGCGCCCCCGGTACTCAATCAGCTACATCGTATGATGGCGGCGCATGCACTCTGGTTGCACGCTAAGCGCGAGATGCCTGAGAAGGCAGAAGTTGCCTATCGCATCGTTGCTGGGGCGTGGCAGGTATCCATAAAGGCCGTCGAGAAGGCCGTCGGCGAGCATCGCGTCTCCGCACAGGATTTCGTGGCCGCATTTGCAGGTGACAATCACAAGGCCGTGGCGCTTATCTTCGAACAATTTGCTCAAGCCTTCCGTGCCTTAGCCACGGTGTACTGTGCTCTAGGGATGACTCCTACAAAAGAGACGAATTAAGTAGGTCCGACATCTGAGCGCACTAACGGCGCTCTGGTTACTGTCTGCTTCTCCTCACTACGTCCGGAGATCGCAGACATGGCGACCGTTCATACCCGCAAGGCCCGCGTGCAGCGCCCCATTCAGCCGGACGCCTTGCGCCGCTATCTCAATACCGTAGCTGCCGCCAATTACTGCGGCGTAAGCCCGGCACTTTTGCGTAAGTACAGGCTGAGAAAACCCGGCGATCCCGGTGAGGTAGGCCCGGCGTTTATTCGTTTGTCGCCGACCCTGTTGGTGTACGCGATCAGTGAGCTGGACCGGTGGATTGATGGCCACCGCACGCCGAGCCAGTCGCAGGCCGCCTGAGAAACAAACGTGCCCCGCGCAGTCCCACCGTGGTTACATCGCGTGCTGTTGCGTGACCACGGGCCGCACGATGCCCTGACCACGCTTGCGGTTTTCATCGTTAACTCCTTCATGGACGAATCGGGTAGTTGCTTTCCATCACAGGAGAGCATCGCTACAGCATCGGGCATGGGCGTCTCCACCGTTCGCCGCAAGGTAGCTGAGGCGAGCCGTGCCGGGTGGCTTTCACTTGAGGCACGGGCCGTTTACCACACCCGCCATTGGAAGCAGTACCGCTACCGCGCCTGCTGCCCAGACTCACTTACCCTCGACGAAATTACCGTTAAGCAGGACGTGGGAAAAGGCGGTGCAACGGCGGACGAATTGGTTGCTAAGTATGAGGACGTGCATGGCGTTATCGACCCACTCAGTTGCAGCGGCACCATGTTCCCGCAGACCGGTCACCGGCGTCGTGTACCGCCCGGTGCGGGTGGTAGTCGCGGCGGTCGTCGTGAAGGACCGCTCGCACCGCGCTCAAGCACCGCTCGCGCACGCTCGGAGGACCGCTCGCCAAAACACAAGGACCGCTCGCTGACGCACGAGGACCGCCCGCTGACGCACGAGGACCGCCCGCTGACGACGCAAGCACCGCCCGCTGTGGGGTATGAAGTTCCAATAGAAGTTCCAATAGAAGTTCCAATAGAAGTTACAACTAGAAGTTCCAATCAGAAGTTCCAACATGAAGGTCGGCCCGCAAGCGCGCCGACCTCGGGTGGTGCCCCCGAGAAGATCTTGAAACTTGTCCCCGACCCAGCCGATACGGACAAGGTGGACCGCATCCGTAAGGCCCTCGCACAGTTTCCCGATCAGGACGACGCCACCATCCGGCGCTTCGTATCAGGAGCAACGCTCGAAGAGGTTCGGCGAGAGAGGAAATTCGCATGACCGACCAACCTGAGAGCAGGGCCGCATCACGCGACGCGCAGGGACGCTGGCTACCCGGCGACTGCCCGAATCCCGGAGGCCGCCCGAAGTCGGCAGCGGAAATCCGAGCGTTGGCGTTGAAGCACGCACCTGCCGCTATCAGGCGATTGGTGGAGTTATCGCGCTCCAAGGACGGCCCAGTCGCAGTCTCCGCCTGCCGGGCGCTATTGGACCGTGCGATTGGGCGCCCGACGGACAGTCCGATTGATCTCCCGCCGCCCAGCGTTGACGGCAGGCCAATCCAGCCGCCTACGCTTGCCGATTTTTATAGGGGGATGAAGTTCATCGTCAATGACCCAGACCGCTACGAATTGATCCAGCGCCGCCTCACGATTGCTCGCCCTGAGGATCAGTCGTGACCCGCGCCATGCCCGGCCAATACGACTGGCGCGCCATTGCCGCGCTACCCCCACGGATTTAACCAGATGGAGGCAGTTATGAATGCAGTCGTCCCGCAACCGACACACACCGTGGACCAACGCGGTGCGCTCAGGTCCGCGATTGCGGCTCGTGCCATTGCCCGGAGCGCGGTGGAGCAGGCAGCACTCGGCCTGACGCAGGCTCAGACCACGGCCTATGTTCGGCGTGCGTCAGCAGAGCGCGCCGCCCACGCCGAGAATGCGGCGGCCATTGACGACGCAGCGCACACCGCACAGATGCGGCGGGATGCAGACGCCGCCGCGGCCGCAGCCGACCGGCAGGTGAGTACAGCCCGTGCAGTACACGCACGAGCGATAGGGGATTCAGCAACGGCCGACGCCGCTGTACAGGACGCTGCATTCGCTGTCCTGCGCGCCGAAGCGGATGAGCAATTCGCTAGGGTTATCGCGTTGGAAAATCGTGCCGTCCAGATCCGTACTCAGCTGCTTGGCACAATCGCAGTAGCGCCGAAATTGCTCGATGAGCGGCGCCAATACAACGTCGCCGTTCGCCAGCGATGGTCCTGTGATGGCAGCATCGTGCCTGTCCCCTTGATCGGCGTGCGTGCCGGCGAGTCACTGGACGAATTAGCAAGCCGCACTCGTGTGGCGGAGCAGGCGGGTGCCGCACGAGCCCGCATCGCCGCGTTGATCACACGTGGCGCACGCAATTAATCGCACAGGGGTTGGCCTCCCCTGTGGGTGTTCGCTGTTCCTGATCGTCAGCGGGACACTGCCGACGCAAGACGCGTCTGACTTGGCGGTCGGCACTGGCCTTAGAATCCTTTCGCAACGCATGGAGTAGTGATTATGACGACCAAAATTATTCGGATGCGCGTGCACGACGCGCCTATGCCGGCCCAAAAGCTGGACACCGGTAAGCTGTACACCGGCATCCTGCAGACCCTTGAAGGTCTGGAGCCCGGCGACCGTGAGGAAATTGGCAAAAGGCTGGCCGGTTACTGCCAAGCGCAAGGCTGGCGTACCGACGCGGCTGGCATGACCTCGACACCGACCGGGGATAGCGTGCAGGGTCTGGTACATACCGCGGAGCGCGCCGTGCACATGCGCGACAAGATTGACGCGCTCAACGAGGCCAATCGCAAGTTCTGGGCGGAAATACCGAAGGCGGGGTGACGGCCGCTAGCAAGGGCGGCACTGCGGATTTCTTCGGGTATTGATTCGTCAATCCACTATCGGCCCACGCTCAAGCCATGTGCGGCGCAAGTGAACGGCAGAATGCCGGCGAGCACGCTCTCAGGAACGATGGGCTCTTCATCCTCAGCGGGACCGCTGCCGGTATACACAATTTGCCCATTCGTTCCATAGCTATAAATCGAGATGGTCGAGTGATAACTTCGAGCACAGTCCAGTTGCTCGTAGACTAGCGATTCCTTGGCATTATTCGGTCCTGTGCCGTTGTAGCGATACTTAATCCAAGTGCGCATCCTGCCCGGCCCGGCGCTAGTCATGCTGTCCATATCCACGGTGATCACCATGCCTTGGGAGCCACTGATCGTACCAGCGTGCTCCCAATGATCGTTTTTACTGGCAGAGGGTGAAACTGGGGCTGCGGTTGTCGCACCTATGTTCGCCAACGTCGTGCGGCATTGGTGTTTTCTTAGCATAGCGACCCTGAATCGGGTTACCTCTTCCACGGTTGTGGAGGGTTGGACCGCCGCAAATTCTTCGAGAAAGAGCTTCAGCGCGTCTTTTCTGGCGTCGTCGCTGGGCAGCGCTTCCGGACAAATAAACGAGCGGTCAATCTGCGAAAGCTGCTGTTGCACCGCTGAAGAAGTTTGAGCGCAGCAAATCCCGCCCAGTAATGCGGTTACCGCACAGACCGCCGTAGATACCCTGACAATACTGATCACTGGTCCCTCTTGGTGGACAGAGCCATTTAATTCTAGCGCGCTTCCTGCGCGCTTCCGAGGGTGACGCCGGGGTTTATATCCATCGAAATTGTCACGTAATTACCTGATTTATTTGGTCGGGGTGACAGGATTTGAACCTGCGACTTCTACGTCCCGAACGTAGCGCTCTACCAGGCTGAGCTACACCCCGAAGTCTAAAAACTCAATGCTTGCGTTCGATAGCGAAGCGAGCCAGCGCGGCGAGTCCCATGCGAAACGGCGTCTCCGGCAGGATGGAGAGCGCGGCTAACGCCTGATCGGCCTCGGCTTGCGCGAGCCGCGCAGTGTACTGAAGGCCCCCGGTCGATTCAATTGACTGCAGGATCGCGCCGAGTTGTTCGCGGCCGCCCCCTTCGATAGCAGCCCGGATTAGCTTTTCGGTCGCCGAATCACCGACTCGCAGTGCGTAGATGAGCGGCAGAGTGGGCTTCCCTTCGGCCAGATCGTCGCCGAGGTTCTTGCCCCGCGTCGCGGGGTCAGACTGATAGTCCAGGACATCGTCAACCAGCTGGTAGGCCGTTCCCAGGTGTTTCCCGAAGCGCGCCAGTGCCTGCTGCACCGCACTTTCCGCCCCGCTGACCACGGCCGCCACCTCGGCGCCCGCCTGAAAGAGCTTCGCAGTCTTTCGATGGATCACCTCGAGGTAACGCTGCTCGGTGGTGTCCGGATCGCGCGCGTTCATGAGCTGCAATACTTCGCCTTCCGCGATGACATTGGTGGCTTCGGCCATGATCTCGATCACCCGCTCAGAGCGCACGGCGGCCATCATCTGGAAGGCCCGTGAATACACGAAGTCGCCGACCAGCACACTGGCCTGGTTACCAAACACCTCGTTGGCCGTGTCGCGCCCACGGCGCAGCGCGGACATATCGACTACGTCATCGTGTAGCAGGGTCGCCGTGTGAATGAATTCGATAAAGGCGGCCGCCTGTATATGTGGCGTCCCCGCAGCGGCGCAGGCGCGGCCCGCGAGTACTACCAGCAGCGGCCGCAGGCGTTTGCCGCCTCCCGCTATGATGTGTTCGGCCACCTGGTCGACCAGGGGCACAATGCTCTTCAGACCCGCCCGAATGGCGTCGTCAACCGCCGCGAGATCCGCCCGGACGAGGGCTCGGATAGCCTCCAGCGCCGCCGCTGAGCCGGGCTCCGCTTTGCCCTGGAGCGGCACATCCGCTGCTATGGGCCTGAGTACACTATTCAACTCTCTGTTTCTCCAAGGAAAACCAGGTTTGACCGCCGAGGCGGTGCCTGAGTAGAATGCGCGTCCTTTCGCGGCCGCATCCCTCGTCGGGCTATGCGAATCATACGGAGCTTTAGATCAATGTACGCGGTCATCGCCACAGGCGGCAAACAGTATCGGGTGGAGAAGGACGGCGTGCTCAAGATCGAGAAGCTCATCGCCGAGCCGGGCAGCACGGTCGAGTTTAACGACGTATTGCTGATCGCCGATGGCGACAACATTACCGTGGGCAAGCCCCTGCTCAAAGGCAGCAAGGTGTTGGCGACGGTGGAATCACACGGCCAGGGTGCCAAGGTGTCGATCGTGAAGTTCCGGCGCCGCAAGCACTACTTGCGCATGAAAAACCATCGCCAGAAATACACCCAGGTGCGCGTCACCTCGATCAACGTGTCCTGATACGCAATAGCAGAGCAGGTTTAGTCCCATGGCACACAAAAAAGCAGGCGGCAGTACCCGTAACGGTCGCGATTCCCACAGCAAGCGCCTGGGCGTAAAGGCCTTCGGCGGCGAGCAGGTGCTGGCCGGCAACATCATTGTTCGCCAACGCGGCACCCGCGTGCGTCCGGGGACCAATGTAGGCATCGGGACCGATCACACCCTCTTCGCTCTGGCCAATGGCCGGGTCACTTTTAAACGCAAGGGTGCCGAGCAGAAGATGTATGTCAGCGTGCAAGCCTCTGATGCCAAGGCGATAGGGACCGGCAACTAGCCTCGATTTGACCGCGCTTTGAGCTTCAACCCCGGCACCGAGCCGGGGTTTTCGTTTGTGGGCACCGCGCACGGGGTTGGATGTAAGCTGGACGGATGAAATTCGTTGATGAGGCAAATTTGCGCGTCCAGGCGGGCAGCGGGGGACGCGGTTCGGCGAGCTTCCGTCGCGAGAAATCCGTGCCATTTGGTGGTCCGGATGGCGGGGACGGAGGACACGGTGGCAGCGTCTTGCTGCGCGCCGCCGAGGGCATTAACACCCTGGCCGATTTTCGTATCGAGCGCACCTACCGGGCCCAGATAGGCGAGGGCGGTTCTGCCAATGGCTGCACTGGCCGCAGCGGCGAGGATTTGTACGTCACGGTCCCGGTGGGCACCGTGGTGAGCGATTCGGAGACCAGCGAGGTAATCGGAGATCTAAAGAGTGCCGGCATGGAAATCAAGGTCGCCCAGGGCGGTAAGGGCGGATGGGGCAACACAAGATTTAAGAGCAGCACCAATCGCGCGCCGCGACAATTCGGTCCAGGACTTCCGGGCGAGAAACGAATGCTCTCGCTCGAACTAAAAGTCATCGCTGACGTTGGGCTTCTGGGCTTGCCCAATGCGGGCAAGTCGACGCTGATTCGCGCCGTCTCAGCCGCGCGACCACGCGTGGCCGACTACCCGTTCACTACGCTTTACCCCAACCTCGGCGTGGTGTACTGCGGAGAACAGCGGAGCTTCGTGATGGCCGATATTCCCGGCCTGATCGAAGGGGCGGCCGAGGGCGCCGGTCTAGGGCACCGGTTTCTGAAACACCTGCAGCGTACCGGTGTGCTGCTGCATCTGATCGATATGGCGCCGAGCGATCCTGCGGCTGATCCGGTCCGAGATGCGCGCGCGATTGCGGCCGAGCTAAAAAAATTCAGCAAGGATCTGGGCCAAAAGCCGCGCTGGCTGGTCATCAACAAGCGCGACCTGCTGCTCGATGATGAGGCCGAAGCGCGTGCCAAGGATATCGTGCGGCGCCTGCGCTATCGCGGCCCCGTGCACCTGATCTCGGCGGCCACCGGGCGCGGCACGCGCGAGCTCACTGAAGCGGTCATGAATTTCCTTGAGACCAGACGGGCGCACAAGCCGCCGGTGCGCGATGCGAAATAGCAAGGTCAGACAGCGTATCGCCGCGGGGAAGCTTAAGCTCCGGGTCCGAGACCTGCGCAATCTGGGCGTCAAATCCGAACAGATCCTGGCCGAGATCGGCATTTACACCGCTGATGAACTGCGCCGCCAGGGAGCGGTGCGCACCTTTGCCGAGCTCAAGCGCGCCGGACAGGCGCCCTCGTTGAACCTGCTTTGGGCTCTGGCCGGAGCGCTCGATCCGTGGCCGGAGGGTACACACTGGCGCGAAGTTGCGCGCGGCGAATCGCGACTATCGCTACTGCTGGCGATCGATGATCTGGAAGCCGCCGCGCAGGGGCGGGAGCAGGCGATCAGCCCAGTGACTTGACCCGCGCAGCCAGGCGGCTCTTGTGCCGGTCGGCCTGATTGCGATGGATGATCTTCTTATTGACGAGCGTGTCGATCAATGGCACGGCTGCAAGGTAATGAGCCTTGGCCTCATCCTTCTTGCCTGCCGCCACCGAATCCACAATCTTGCGGATCGCCGAGCGCATCCGCGAGCGCATGGCGACATTGCGCTGCCGGTGTACCGCAGCCTGTCGCGCCGCTTTTTCAGCCGATTTCGTGTTTGCCAAACGCTCGCTCCGCCGTGATTAAAGCCCGAAAAGCCCCCCCAAAAGGGCCGCGTAGTGTGCGTACCGGCCCTCTCGTTGTCAATGCGCCTCCGGTATAGTTCAGCCCCCCCTCATGGACCCCGAAAACCTCAAAAGTACCGGCCCGGCACGGCCGCTCAGGCTGTTTCGTGGCTTATCGCCGCGGGCCACGCCGTGCGTGCTGACCATGGGCGCGTTCGACGGATTGCACGTCGGGCACATGGCGCTGATCGCCCGGGCGCGCTCGCGGGCTAGCGAGCTGGACCTTCCTGGGGGGGTGCTGAGTTTTGAGCCGCTGCCGCGCGAGGTGCTGCAGCCGGCCGAGGCCCCGGCGCGCCTGACCAACTTCCGCGAGCGTTGGCGACTGCTCGAAGTGAGCGGTCTGGAGCGATTTCACCTGCTGACCTTCAATGCCAGATTGCGCGCCATGTCGGGAATTAAGTTCATGGAGGTGCTGCGCTCACTGGGTGTGCGCAGTCTTATCGTTGGCCACGATTTCCGCTTCGGCCACAAGGGCGAGGCCAGCGCCGCATGGTGCGCGAGCGAAGCGCTCAAGTTCGGCTTTGACGTTGAGATCATCGAGCCGGTCACGCTCGCTGGCGAGCGCGTCAGCAGCGGCCTGGTCCGCAGCGCACTGGCCGCGGGAGATATGAGGCGCGCCGCGCAGCTGCTGGGCCGGCCCTACAGCATGCGCGCACGCGTCGTTCGCGGCGCACGCCTCGGGCGCACGCTTGGATTTCCGACCGCTAACCTCCCGGTACATCGGCGCCGGTGTGCCGTGACGGGCATCTTCGCAGTTCGAGTACACGGTGAAATGTTGACGCGAATGGGTGGCGACACTCGCGGCTGGCCCGCGGTGGCGAGCCTGGGTACGCGGCCCATGATCAATGGCACAGAGCCGCTCCTCGAGGTGCACTTGTTCGATTTTCGCGGAGACCTTTACGGAACTGAACTCGAAGTCGAATTTGTCGCGCGACTGCGCGATGAGCAGCGCTTCGAATCCCTCGAGACCTTGGTGGCGCAGATGCACCGCGATGCCGCCGCCGCGCGCACAGCACTCGCTGCCCTGGGATAGAATAGTAGATTCGAGCTCGCATCCTCCAGATTCGTATGGATAGTCTTCAGTGACCGATTACAAGCACACCCTCAATCTGCCACAAACCAATTTTCCGATGAAGGCGGATCTGGCGCAGCGCGAGCTCAAGCAACTTGAGCACTGGGCCGCGCAGGACATATACGCGGCCATCAGAGCCACGGCCAAAGGGCGCCCGCCCTTCGTGCTGCACGACGGCCCTCCGTACGCCAACGGCTCGATCCACCTGGGCCATGCGCTAAACAAAGTGCTCAAGGACATCGTAGTGAAGTCGCACCTGCTCGATGGCTATGACGCACCGTACGTGCCTGGCTGGGATTGCCACGGACTGCCGATCGAAATCGCCGTGGAAAAGAAGCACGGGCGCCCCGGCCAGAAACTGGACGCGCGCGCCTTCCGCGCCGCATGCCGAAAATTTGCGAGCCAGCAAATCGACGGCCAGCGCGCCGATTTTAAGCGCCTGGGGGTATTGGGGGATTGGGAAAACCCGTACCTGACGATGGACCCGCGCTATGAGGCGCAGCAGATCCGTGCGCTCGGCAAGCTGATCGATAACGGTCACCTGTATCGCGGCCTCAAACCCGTGCACTGGTGCCTGGACTGCCGCTCAGCGCTGGCCGAGGCGGAAGTGGAGTACGAGGATCGCACCTCCACCGCGGTCGACGTCGCGTTCCGCTGCGTGGATGTCAGCGATTTCGTGCGCCGTTTCAAGGGCGGGGTGTCTGCAATCGGGTCGCTCCCGGTGTCCGTCGTAGTGTGGACGACCACCCCCTGGACGCTGCCCGCGAATGAAGCGGTGGCAGTGCGTGCGGATTTTGAATACGCGAGCGTGCGCGTTCAGGGCGCGCGCGGGGCCGAAATCCTGGTGCTTGCCGATGAGCTGGTCGCGACCTGCCTGGCGCGTTACGGATTGGCGGGTCAAATCCTTGGCCGCTGCAGCGGCGCTGCGCTCGAGGGCCTGCAATTGGAGCACCCGTGGCTCGCCAAGCACGTACCGGTGATCCTGGGCGATCACGTGACGCTCGATGCCGGCACCGGGGCGGTGCACACCGCGCCCGCGCACGGACAGGAAGATTTCGCGGTCGGAAAGAACTACGGCTTGCCGGTGGTCAATCCGGTCGGTCCCGACGGACGTTTTGCCTCTGAGACCGAGCTGGTTTCCGGCCTCAAGGTTGATGCTGCAGAGCCGGTCATCATCGCGAAGCTTGAAGAGCGCGGCCGCCTGGTGCACCAGGCGCCCTATCCGCACAGCTATCCGCATTGCTGGCGCCACAAGACGCCGGTCATATTCCGCGCCACCTCGCAGTGGTTTATCAGCATGGACAGCCACGGCTTGCGCGCCGGCACGTTGCGGGACATCAAGCAGGTGAAGTGGACGCCCGAATGGGGTGAATCACGCATCTCCGGGATGATCGAGAATCGCCCGGACTGGTGCCTGTCGCGTCAGCGAACCTGGGGGGTCCCGATCACCTTATTTACGCACCGCTCCAGCGGCGCACTCCATCCACGCACCGGCGAGCTCATCACGCAGGTCGCCGCGCGGGTCGAGCGCGAGGGGATCGATGCCTGGTTTGCGCTGGAGCCGAGCGAGCTGCTCGGCGCCGAGGCCGACAATTACGAGAAATCCACCGACGTCATGGACGTGTGGGCCGACTCGGGCCTGTCGTTCGAGTGCGTGGCTGCCATGCGCAGCGATTTTAGCGCGCCGGTGGATCTGTATCTTGAAGGCTCGGACCAGCACCGGGGTTGGTTCCACAGTTCGCTCTTGATGTCTGAGGCGCTGTATGCGCGCGCGCCTTATCGCGGCGTACTCACGCATGGCTTCACGGTCGATGACAAGGGCCGCAAGATGTCCAAGTCCCTGGGCAACGGCATCGAGCCGCAGGAGATCACGCGCACGCTCGGCGCCGACATGCTCAGGCTCTGGGTGGCGGCCACGGACTTTGCCAATGAAATGAGCCTGTCGCAAGAGATCCTCAAGCGCATGAGTGATTCTTACAGGCGCATGCGTAATACGGTGCGCTTCTTGCTGGGCAATACGCACGGCTTCGAGCCCGCCCAAGCGCTGCCTGTCGAGCAATTGTTGGCCCTGGACGCTTACCTGCTGGAGCGCACACGCGATCTGCAGGCCGAGGTCGCCGCCGCCTACCGCGACTATCAGTTTCACCTGATCTATCAGAAGGTCCATAACTTCTGTGTCGTGGACCTGGGTGGCTTCTATCTGGATATCATCAAGGATCGCCTGTACACCACGCCGCAATCGAGCCGGGCACGGCGTTCGGCGCAAACCGTCATGTGGCATATCGCCGAAGCCATGGTGCGCTGGCTGGCGCCCATCCTCTCATTCACGGCCGAGGAAATCTGGCTCCAGCTCCCAGGAGCACGCCCCGCCTCGGTGTTCCTGAGCACCTGGTACGCGCTGCCGAAGGCGCAGCGAGCGCCGAGTCCGGTGATCGACTGGCCCGCGCTGATCGCGTTGCGCACGGATGTGGCGCGCGAACTCGAACGGCTCCGTATCGCAGGGGAGATCGGCGCTCCGCTGCAGGCCGAACTGGACGTGTACCTGACGCCGCAAGCCTACGCCCGAGTCAACGCGCTGGGCGATGAGCTTAGGTTCCTGATGATCACTTCGCAGGCGCGCGTCCATCGCGTTGAGCAGCCTCCCGCTGGCGCGGTACCGGCCGTGTCAGTTTCCGGCGGAGGCGTGTGGCTGCAGGTGCGACGCACCGCGGCACCCAAGTGTGTGCGCTGCTGGCACCACCGCGCCGATGTGGGCTCGACGGTGGAACATCCGGAGCTGTGCAGCCGCTGCGTGGCCAACCTCGTCGCGCCCGGCGAAGTGCGCCGGTTCGCCTGATGAAGGCGCCCCTGGCCAACGCCACCGCTGCCGGGCAGCTTCGCTGGCTGGCATTGACAGGCGTGATTATCGGCGCCGACCAGTGGAGCAAGCAGCTGATCGAAGGGACGCTGCAGTTGTCCGAGGCGCGCTACTACCTTCCGGTGTTCAACCTGGTGCGCGCTCACAATCGTGGCGCGGCCTTCAGCATGTTCGATGCGGCTTCGGGTTGGCAGCGCTGGGTGTTCAGCGCACTGGCGGTGGTGGTGAGCGTTACTTTGATCACCTGGCTGGCACGCCTGGAGCGTCGTGCGGTGCTGATGGCGGCCGCGCTGGCCTTGATACTCGGCGGTGCTCTGGGCAACGTGATCGATCGGCTCAGGCTCGGTTACGTGGTGGACTTCGTGCAGGTGCACTGGAAGCAGCATTATTTCCCCGCCTTTAATATCGCCGACTCGGCCATTAGCGTGGGCGCCGCCTGCCTGCTGCTCGATGCGTACCTGAACAGTCGTCGCGTCTCGCGCGCGAAATGATGCGTATCCTGCTCGCCAATCCGCGTGGATTTTGCGCCGGAGTCGATCGGGCGATCGAGATCGTCGAGCGCGCGATCGAATTGTTCGGTGCGCCGATTCATGTGCGCCATGAAGTGGTGCATAACCGCAACGTCGTTGACAGGCTCCGCGCGCTTGGAGCCGTATTCGTCGAGGAGCTGCACGAGGTGCCGGACGGTGCCACTGTTATTTTCTCGGCGCACGGAGTCTCCACCGCGGTGGAGCAGGAAGCACGGCGAAGGGGTCTGCAGGTATTCGATGCCACCTGCCCACTGGTGACCAAGGTGCACATGGAAGTGACGCGCTTCGCACGCGAAGCGCGCGAGGTCGTGCTCATCGGTCACGCGGGCCATCCGGAGGTCGAAGGCACGATGGGTCGCTTTGATGCAAGCCAGGGTGGACGGATCCTGTTGGTCGAGAACATTGCCGACGTCGAGCGACTTGAGGTGCTCGACCCGGGGCGTCTCGCCTTTGTCACGCAGACCACGCTCTCGGTGGATGACACCGCGGCGATCGTCGAAGCGCTGCGGGTACGGTTCCCGTCGTTGCAGGCGCCGCGCAAGGAAGATATCTGCTACGCCACCCAGAACCGCCAGGACGCGGTCAAGGCGCTATTGGAACAGTGCAACGTGCTGGTCGTCGTGGGATCCAGGACCAGCTCGAACTCCAACCGCCTCCGAGAGTTGGCGGACCGGGCGCGGGTGCCGGGGTATCTTGTCGATGGGGCTGAGGATTTGCGGCGCGAGTGGTTCTCGGAACACCACTGCGTCGGTGTCACGGCCGGGGCCTCAGCCCCCGAGCAACTGGTGCAGGATGTGGTCGCGCGGCTGCGCGAATGGGGCGCAGCGCCCCCTGCGGAGTCCTACGGCACGCCTGAGCACGTTGTTTTTGCGTTGCCACGCGCACTGCGGTAAAAGTGGGTTGTGAGTAAGGAGGCACAATCCCCTCAACGGGCAGCAACGGGCGACGTCGCGACACGCCTCCAGGCGTGCGGGATACGCGCGACCGCACCACGGCTCCAGATTGCCGAATTGCTTCTTGGTGCGCCGCAACATCTTTCGGCCGATCAATTGACCGAGGCGCTACGAAAGGGGGGCTTGGGCGTGTCCAAGGCCACGGTGTACAACACTCTTAACCTGTTTGCCGCGCATGGGCTGATCCGGCAGCTGGTGGTCGACGGGGTGCGCAGTTGCTTTGATTCCAACGTCCAGGCGCACTATCACTTTCACGATGAAGATTCAGGTGCGCTGACTGACGTGGCGATGCCCGAGGTGCAATTCAGCCGGCTGCCCGAACCTCCCGCCGGGATGGAAGTGGCGGGTCTGGACCTGATCATCCGGCTTCGGCCGGTGCGCTGACTGGCCGCTCTGCCTGCCTACAACGGGTCCCTTGCCGTCCAGTGCCCGTTCACTGCCGCCTAGGTATTTGCCCGAATCGTTCCAGAATAGGCCGCGCATGTTGCGATTGCGACCGCATAGTCGCCTACATCGGCTATTTCAAGTGCCTGTTTTAGATCCACATTTTTCTTAGCGCGCCGGCCAGGCCGGCTTTTGGCACGAAAAGGTAAACACTTGGGCGTGAGGGTTCACGCAAAGCGGGAAGGGAGTGGGAGCCGAGGTTCTTGAAATGGTGCCGGCTCACGGACTCGAACCGTGGACCTATCGCTTACGAAGCGATTGCTCTACCAACTGAGCTAAGCCGGCGCTCGGATTTCCGCGGGCGCGAATTCTACCGCTGTCGCCGCGTCACTGCCACGACCCGATCCGAAAGTGCGGCTGACTGGCAACGAGCTCGCGATGCGGAGCGCAACGCGGAGCGCATGTTAGGCTCGGCGCCATGGAGACCTCCCCATCAGATCCAGCGCTGCAGAACCTCGAAGTGGCCCAGATCATGGGCGGCCTCTACGGCGACGGCATCATTGGCCTAAAGTCAGCCTTCACGCGCCAGTGGGCTGATGAGATGCGTGAGGACATCGAGACTTTATTCACCGAGGCCCTCGCGACTCCGGGCGGTGCGCTGCCGCGAGGACCGGAGCGTTATTACGTCGAGACCCATCCCGAGCGGCTGCGCGGCTGTATAGATATCGCCACCCATCCGTGGTTCATTAAGGTCTGCGAAGCGGTACTCGGGCCGGAATACAAAATCGTCGAAGCGGGCTTTGACGTTCCGGGCCCGGGTGCTGCCGATCAGCCTTGGCACCGGGATTTTCCGTCCCCGCCGGCCACCCTGACCGGCCGCAGGCTCAATTCCCTTGCGTTCAATCTCACGGCGGTCGACACAACGCCCGAGATAGGGCCGCTGGAAATTGCCTTGGGGACACAGTGGGACGATCTGAGCGCCTACCCGAATGCCATGTTTCCCCCCAGGTCACTTTACCCGCGGTACCAACAGCGCATGGTGCGCAAGTTTCCTCAGCGCGGCGACATGTCCGCGCGATCCGCGCTCACGATTCATCGGGGCACGAGCAATCGCTCGGAGCGCTCGCGCCCGGTGCTTGTGATTGGCGTTGACGGGCCCGATGCGACGAACGCCAATCATCACGACCTGCAAATTACGCACGGCTATGCCGCTTCGCTCCCGCCGCGGGTACTTGACCATCTGACCTACAGGCTCGTCAATGAGCTCGAGCACGTCGTGCAGGCCCACACGATCGAAGGACTCCTCAAACCCGACTATTGATAATTTTTTGCGCGATATCTTGATCAAGGCCGCCGGGCACGGCGAGTACACACGCAGGAAATGTCAGCGCGCACGCAGCGCGCGACGCACTCCGGTTGTCACCGCTTTCAAACTCTCATTGGCCACACGGACCAGATTGCGGCCGTCCCGCTTGGCTTCATAAAGGGCCACGTCCGCGCGCACGATGATCTCATCGAGGGACGCTGCGCCCTCGTAACTGGTGGCCATGCCGGCGCTCAAACTCACGCGCAGACCCTCGGCCGCATTGTTTTCCGGCAACTTTATTTCCATGACCGCCGCTCGCAGCGCTTCCACCCGCCCCATGGCCAGATCCAATGGCAGCCCTGGCAACAGCAATAGGAACTCCTCGCCACCCCAGCGGCCCATGGCTTCCCCGTCGCTCAAAATGCGCCGCGTGACATTCGCCAGATCCTTCAACACCCGATCACCCACAGCGTGGCCGCAGGCGTCGTTGATCAACTTGAAGTGATCGAGGTCCACCAGCGCAATGGTCAGTGGCTCGTTGCGGGCATGCGCGTTGGCCAGAGCCGCCATGGCCAGCTCGGCAATGCGCCGCCGGTTGGGGAGTTTGGTGAGACTGTCCTCGGTCGCAATGCGCTGCAGCTGGCCGCGGTGTCGCTGCGTGGCAATCAATATGTATATCAAAAGCGCGATCAGCGCCACGCCGGCAGCCATGACCTCGGTGCGGCGCTGCAATTGCTCGCGCTGTAACGCGGAGCGCTCATTGCTGAGCGAAAGCTCGCGCTGGAGCGAAGCATTACGCTCGATCGCATTGTCGACGCGGAATCGCGCCCGCAGCACACTGCCGCTCCGGGCACGATCGGCGTCCGTAGCGGCGCGGGCGCGTTGCACGTATTCAAACAGGTCCGCGTAGGCGGCGGAATAATTGTGCAAGCCCGCGTTGGCGCGGGCGCGCAATTCGTACAGGTCCGGCACCCAGCGCGGAACGAGATCCGCGCCCCGATGCTCGAGCACCGCGTCAAGCATCGCCAGCGCCGAGCTGTAGTTGCCTTCGTCCAGATCCGCGTGTGCAAGGAGCGACTGGGTTTCCTTGACCATGCGCGCCACGCCGGCGGTTTCGAACCCGACCTGCGCAGCGGCGCAGGAGGTGCGCGCGGCCGCCGGCTGTCCCAGGCCGATCTTGCCCTCGCAGATGCGCAGGTCCGCAAATGCGACACCCTGAAAATCATTTAACTCGATTGCCAGTTGGCGGGCCTCGGCAAACTCGGCGACGGCGGCGCGGTAGTCGCGTTTCTCGAGCAAAACTTCGCCGCGCGCGTAGCGCGTGCCCGATAACATCTGGTCGGCGCGGTGGGCTTTTTCCCAGTCGATAGTCTCCCGGGTCAGGTCCAGGGCCTGATCGAAGTCGCCCATGCCATCCATGACCTTGGCAAGCGCCTCGGCGGCCAGTGCACGCTGTTTACCGAGGGCCGCCCGGGCGCTTTCGTGATAAGCGGTGGTCAAGGTGCCGACCGCCAGGTCGTCTTGATTGAGCCGATGCTGCAGCCATCCGGCCGTCGTCAGGAGGCACACTTCGCTCTGCGAGCCCTTCGGCTGTCTCGCGGCGGCCGAGGTGAGTTTTTCAACTTCGTGCTTCAGGCCGGTCACGTCGTAGACCGTTTCCGCATAGGAGACCATCAGGCTCAAATGGACGGGGCTGTCATCCGGCGGCCCTAACGCGAGCCCACTGATCGCCGCCGCACGCGCGGGCTCGTCAAGTTCCAGGATGCTGTTGCTCTGCGCCGAGACCGCATACAGGGCGGCCAGACGCAACGGGTCGGCATCGACGTTCCGTCGCGCCACCTCGATCTGGGCTTGTGAGGCGGCGACCGCCTGGCTAGCGTTGGTCAGATCAAGTGCCGCCAGGGCCTGCAGGTCGGCGAACGGCAGATCAATGCACCCGGCCCCGGCAGCCGCGCTAGCCAGCAAAAACGCCGAAAAAAGCGCGCTCAGGCACGCCTTTGCGCACAGGCCGTGGCGAACCGGCGGGTCAGGACCAGGGCTTTCCATATGGTGTGGGAATCTAGCCTTTGGTCAAATTCCTGGCATGAACTGCCGTCTCAAAAGTAAGGGCTGGCGGTAGGGTGATTTCTGTGCGCTGGATCACGGAAATTCGCCGAGCGTGAACCGGCGCCATGACGCCCCTGTGACACTGCCGCCCATCCCCGCCGGTAGCCTTCGGGACATGAAGTTGGCTGAACTTGAGGTGCTGCATCTCGACGGGGGTGCGTTGAAGCTGGCCGCGGGTGATTTAGCTCGGGTCCAGGCCCGAAGCGAAGCCTGGGTGATCGGGACCTGCCAGCGCACCGTGATCATCGCCCTGGGGCGAAACGCACACGACCCGATCGCAGAGCTCCAGGCGCTGCCTGTTGCGGCCGCGCACGCCATGCGCGGCGCCGAGGCCTATGCCTTCTTGCTGCGCTTCGCTTGCGGGCTGGAAAGTCGTATGGCGGGCGAGACCGAAGTGTTTGGCCAAATCAAGGAGTCCTGGCGCAATCTGAGCGCCACTCCCAGCGCGCGCTCGCGCCGGTTGGCACCACTGGTGCAAGTGCTGTTCCAGGATGCCAAAGTGATCCGCGCCGCTCACCTGTCCAAGCTGGGAAGCGCCTCCTACGGTTCGCAAGTGCGCCGGGTGCTGGGCGAGGCAAGCCCTGGACCGACCTTGCTGGTGGGCGCCGGGCAGCTGGCGAAGGCGGTGGCGCCGTGGCTCGAGTGCGGCGAATTGCTGCTGTGGAATCGAACCGCGGAAAAGGCGCACGAGGTCGCGCGAAGAGTGCAGGAGCGCCACCCGCACCGACGCTGCCGCGTGCTCGACGGCTCGATCGAATCGGAACTCGACGCCTGGTCGCGCGCCGGCGATGTCATCGTTTGCGTGCCCGCCGATGCCGCACGCGATGCGGCGCGCATGGCCGTCTGGCGCGCGCGCGCCGACCACCTCGGGCGCATCGTGCACCTGGGATTGGGGGAATCGGGCGCTCCGAATTGGCAGGGCGTATCCGGCCTGACCAGTCTTACGGCTCTATACGACATGCTGCGAGCGCAGTCAGAGTCGCGTGGCACGCACCTCACGCATGCCCGTCGCAGTTGCGAAGAAAAAGCCACCCTGCGCAGCCTCGGCCCATCCGAGCCACGCGCGCGCGGCTGGGAAGATCGCGCCGCATTTGCCATTATTAGCCCTTAGATCACTCCAAAAAGGGGCTGGTTCCGGATGTCGCAGCGGCCACTACGGCTAGGCACTCGGCGTTCGCTGTTGGCGCGGGTGCAAAGCACGGCCGTGGCGCGCGCGCTGGAGCGCGCCCATCCGGGACTTAAGGTCGAGCTGGTCGGCATAGACACCCGCGGGGACCGCATCACCGACATCCCCCTGACCCAGGTGGACGGCAAGGAATTTTTCACCGCGGAAATCGATGCCGCCCTGCGCGGGGGCAAGGTCGATTTGACCGTGCACTCCTATAAGGATCTGAGCCTGGAGCGGCCGGAGGGGCTCACTATTGGGGCCGTGCCACGGCGTGAGAATCCGCGCGATATCGTGATATTTGCCCCCGACGTTAGGAGTGTACTGGAGGCCGGCGGGAGCTTGCGCATCGGCAGTTCATCGCCTCGGCGCCAGGCGTTCGTGCCTGCCTTTCTCGAGCGCGCACTGCCGGGACATGCCACCGGCCGCCAAGCGCGGATTAGCGTGTGCGAATTGCGCGGCAACGTGGACTCGCGCTTGCGGCGCCTGCGCGAACCGCGCGGCAGCGATCGGGCGCTCGACGGTGTGGTACTCGCCTTTGCCGGCCTCGCGCGGCTCGCTCAGGATGAGGAACTGGGTGCGGGCGTGCTGCTGCGAGAGCTGCTGCAGGGGCTCCCGCGCATGGTGCTGCCGCTGACGCTGTGCCCGGCGGCACCGGCGCAAGGTGCGCTCGCGATCGAATGTCGGACCGAGGACAAGCACGCCCTGGCACTGCTGGGGGCCCTTGATGATCTGCCGACGCGCGTGGCCATCGAAGCCGAGCGCGCGCTTTTGGCCGAGCGCGGCGGCGGTTGCCAGCAGCGATTTGGCGCCACCCAGGTTCAGGTCGATGGTCTGGGCCCGGTTCTGTACCTGCGCGAGGCGGACGAGCACGGGGCAGAAGGCCGCAAGGTGCTCTGGCATGCGCCCGCAGCGCCGGACCGGGCGGCACCCGCCTGGGATGGCAGCGCGCAGGGTGCGCCCGCCTTGGAGATTCTGCCGGGTGCAAGCGCCGAGTGTGCGCGTCGCCTGAGCGCTGCGCCGGCCGCTTTTATTGCCCATCGCCGGGCCTTGCCCGAGCTCGCCGCCGCGCAAGTGAATCGATGCCCGCACCTGTGGGTGTCCGGCACCGAGACCTGGTTTGCGCTGGCCTCGCGCGGCGTTTGGGTCGAAGGCTGCGCGGAGTCGCTCGGCTTTAACTCGATCAAACCTCTGTTGAACTCTGCGCTGCTTGCATTGCCGCCCTTGCGCGCGTGGCTGGCACTCACGCATGCCGAGGCGGTCGCCGGTTGGGGCGAGGTGCCGGCGCTGGCGACCTACCGTCACCTGGAGAGCGGCAACGTGACCCCGGCGAACGAGCCGGTCGCGACGCCGGCGGGCGCCGCGCAAATCTGGTGGCACAGTGGAATACAGTTTGAGCACTGGCGCGGGCAGACATCAGCCGATTGCCAGCACGCCTGCGGTCCGGGCAAGACCGCCGAGGTGTTGCGCGGAGCCGGGGTGGCCCGCCTGAACGTCTTTCCTTCGGTTCAGCATTGGCGGGAGTGGTTGCGCTCGTGAACCTCAAGGTGGGACAAGGGAGCCTGAGCGTGGTGCCGGCGCGGCGCGCGCGACTGATCGCTTTGCTCGCCTCGTTGTGGATCATGCTGGTGCTGGTATTGGGCGCGGGCTGGGTGGTGCTGGTGATCAACCAGGCCCGCCAGATCAGCGAGCTGCAGGAACTGACCGGCAGCACGGACAGCGCGGTGGCGGCTCAATGGACCAGCACGCGACGGCGCATCGTGGGCGAGTCGGCGGTATTTTTGCTGTTGTTGCTGGCGGTCAGTGCGCTGCTGGCCTGGCTCTACTGGCGCGAGAGTCGCCGAGCGCGCGCCATGCAGGCCTTCTTTGCCGCGGTGACTCACGAGTTGCGCACCCCGCTGACCAGCATGCGATTGCAGGCCGAGGCGATTGCCGAGGGTGATCAGCGGGTCGAACTGGCGCGACGGTTGCTGGAGGATTCAAGCCGCCTGGAATCACAGATCGACAAGACGCTCGAGCTCGCGCGCATCGAGGGCGGGGGACCGCTTGCCGAACAATCCGTGCCGTTACGGGGCTGGCTCGATCGGACGCTGGCGGGCGTCGCCGCTGCGCACGGGGAAAGGTTAGAATTTCGCGTGCATCTTGACGACTCGCTCCCGCCGATATTGGCCGATGCGGCGGCGGTACAGATGATCCTTCGCAATCTGGTCGAGAACTCGGTACGCCATGCTCGCCTTGAACCGGTGCAGGTGCGCCTCACCGCGCGCGCGGCCGGCGATAAGGTCTTGCTCGAATATCATGACAATGGCGCGGGCACCGCGGTGCCGGGACACGAATTGGGACGCATGTTCGGCCGCGGCGAGGGCTCAGCCGGGACCGGCATCGGGCTGTACCTGGTGCGTGCCCTGATGCAGCGCATGGGCGGTGAGGCGAATTTCTTCAGCGCACCCGGGGAAGGGTTCCGCGCCGAGCTGCAATTTACGCCGAGCCGTGATGAGGGCGCCCCTTGAACGCGGGCGCGCAGCTGCTGGTGGTCGAAGATGAACGCAACGTCGGTGAGACACTCGCCGAACGACTTCGGGATGCGGGTTTCCGCGTGACACTCGCCGGGAGCGCGGCGCGCGCGCGGCTCGCGTGGCAGGCACAACCGCCTCAGCTGAGCGTGCTGGATGTGGGCCTCCCGGACGGCAACGGCTTTGATCTGGCCCGCGAGTTGCGCGCCGCCGTACCGCAGGCCGCGATCATATTCCTGACCGCGCACGCCAATCCCGAGGAACGCGTGCGCGGTCTGGAACTGGGCGCGGATGATTACGTGAGCAAGCCGTTTCATTTTCGCGAGCTGCTGCTGCGGATCCAAAATTGCCTCAAGCGCGCGCAGGACCTGGCCGAACTTCCGCGCGAAATGCGCGGCGTGGTGCGCATCGGGCGGGCGCGGGTGGACTTCGAGCGCTTCAGTGCCGAAGTGGCCGGCAAGCAGCACGCCCTGACTCACAAGGAGTGCGCGGTGCTAAGGCTGCTGGCCGGGCGGGTCGGCAAGGCGGTGAGCCGGGATGAGATCCTGGACAAGGCGTGGTCGGCCGATGAGTTCCCGACCTCGCGGACGGTTGATAACTTCATCGTGCGGCTTCGGCGGCTGGTCGAGCCGGACCTTGATGAGCCGCGCGTCATTCGCAGCATCCGCGGGGTGGGCTACCTGCTGACTGAAGCCGCGCATGAGTGAAACGCTGCTGCTCGCCGCGCTGGCGCGGCGAAATGTCCATCGGCCGCCGGTATGGTTCATGCGCCAGGCGGGACGCTACCATCGACACTATCAGGCGCTGCGCGCTCGGCACGAGTTCATAGCGCTTTGTAAAGAGCCGGCCCTCGCCGCCCAAGTGACCATGGGCCCGATCGAAGAGTTCGGATTTGATGCGGCGATTTTATTCTCGGACCTGCTCTTTCCGCTCGAGGCCCTTGGGATGGGGCTGCGCTATGAGCCGGGCCCCAAGCTCGATTGGTACCTGCGTAGCCGCTCTGAGCTGCCGCGCCTGCGCGATCGGGCGCAGGCCCTGCCGCATCTGGAATTCCAGGCCGAGGCCATTCGTGTGTTGCGGCCCCGCTTGGGCCTCGAGCGTGCGCTGATTGGCTTCGTGGGCGGTCCGTTCACCTTGTACGCCTACGCGGTGGCCGGTTCGCACGAAGGCTTTAATCGCCAGGATCTGCCCGGGCTCGAGGACGGCCTGTACGAGGGGTTTTGCGAACGACTCCTGGATCTGTTGGCCGACAACATGGTGCTGCAGGCGCGCGCCGGTGCCGACAGCATCGCGCTTTTTGACACGGCCGCCGGCTCGCTCGACCCGGCGCGCTTCGCCCGCCATGCGGTAGCGCCACTGGCGCACGTGGTGGCGCGTTTTCGTGTCTCCTGCCCACACACCCCACTGATCTACTACTCGCGCGATACCGGCCCTGAGCACTGGCGCGCTCTGGAGGCGCTGGACCTGCAGTGCCTGGGCGTCGACTGGCGCCATGATCTGGCCGCTACCCTCAGCGCGCAGACCCCGCGCTGGTGCCTGCAAGGCAACCTTGATCCGAACTGGCTGTTACTTCCCGCCGCTGAACTGGAAGAGCGCGTGCGCGCGGTCTTCGCGAAGGTCGCGCGCCTTCCTGCGCTCGTGAGGCGCGCCTGGGTCTGCGGGCTGGGTCATGGCGTCTTGCCGTCGACGCCGGAGGGCAATGTACACCTGGTGCTCAAGATCCAGCGCGAGATGTTCTCGTAGCGCACGCCGCAGAGCGCGCACGCGATCGATACTCCTTAGTCAGCACTGGGGGAGTCTCAGCCGGTCGGCTTGACGATCGCCATGATCAATATCGGTACGACCAGCAGTAACCCACCTTCGTTGAATACTCTTAGCACGATCGGGCGGGGCATCGGCGCGCCGCGACGCAGGCGCTGCACGAAATAACGGCACACCAGGTGATAGCCGATCAGGCCCAGCACCAGCAATAACTTGATGCGCAACCACAATCCCGCGTAGCCGTATCCCTGCCACAGCCACACGCCCAGTCCGAGCGCGAACAGCGCCATCAGCGTCATGAACCCATAGAGGCGCTGCGCCATGGTCACCAGCCGACGCACGTCCTCGCCCGCCGCCTGCCCCTCAACGTAGTGCACAAAGATGCGCGGCAAATAGAAAATGCCGGCCATCCAGGCCATGACCCCCAGCACGTGAAAACACTTGATCCAGAGCATCCGGTTCTCCGCGCCCGCAGCGGGCGCTGCTAGACTGCGCGCTTGAATTCTAACAAGGATATACCGACGCCCGCGTGGTGGATGCGCGCCCTCGGGCGGGTGCCATTGCCGTTGATGTACGCGCTGGCCGCTGTGCTCGCGGTATTTATGCGCGACGTATTGCGCTATCGGGTGCGCGTGGCGCGCGAGAATCTAAGCCAAGCCCTCCCCGAGCTCGACGCGGCCGCCCGGCGGCAAGTGTTGCGCCGCCACTATCGTGTCTTTGCCGACGTGCTGTTCGAGCTGCCGCGCGTAGCCGTCATGGATCCGGCTGAACTGCGCGAGCGGGTGGGGCTGCCGGACCTCGCCATGCTGCGGGCCGACTTTAAGCGCGGACATGCGGTGCTGCTGCTCACCGGTCATCAGTGCAACTGGGAATGGCTCCTTCAGGCCGTGGCCCTCGATGTGGGCGTGCCGTTCCTGACCGCTTACAAGCCGCCGCACAGTGGAAGCGCCGATCGCTTGATGCTCGCGCTGCGCAGTCGCTTTGGCGTGCGTATGGTGCCCGGGAAGCGGTTGCTGCGAGAAGTGTTGCGCCGACGCGGCACCGTGCACGCGATGGGCATGGTGGCGGACCAGATGCCCACCAGCAGTCCCGGGCGCGTGTGGCTGCAATTTCTTGGGCGCGACACCGCCTTCTTCCCGGGACCGGCCGAGATTGCGCGCGCCGGGGCGTACAGCGCCTATTTCCTGGCGCTGCGGCGCACCCGGCGCGGTCACTACGAGGCGCGTTTTGAACCATTGGCCGCGGCGGGTGAAAATCTGGCCGTGCCGGAGTTCACGGCCCGTTACGCCGCGCGCGTCGAGGCCCTGGTCAAAGAGTCTCCCGAGGACTGGGCCTGGACCCATCGACGCTGGAAACTGCAACGGCCAGTAGCGTCCCCGGCCTTGCCCTCGAGCTAGAAAGTCACCACTGCGGATCCGAGGCCTACGAAGTGCGCCGTCGCAGTGTGTTCCGGTGGCACAAACTGAACCGCGCAGCAACTGCCGGTGGTGACAAGCTCCCCGGCGCGCAGGCCACGCCCGTGCATCGACAGATGATTGGCGAGCCACACCAGCGGGATCAGTGGATCGCCCTGGGGATGGCCGCCCCGGCCCTGGAAGACCGGATGTCCTTGCACCCGCACCTCAAGCGGCAGTGCGCTCAAGGGCAGTGCTTGCCAATCCGGACAGGAGGGTCCGACCACCAGCAGTGAATTAATCAGCTGATCGGCGACGCGTTCGAGGTGCGATACCGCCTCCGGTTCGATGAAGCGGCTGGCGACCACCTCGATCACCGCGTGTGCGCTGACCACGGCGGCGCACACCGCATCGCGTTCATAGCGCGCGCCTTGTGCGAGCGGTGGCAGATCGCGTCCAAGGCGGAAGGCGACCTCCGCTTCAATGCCGTGGGGCGGCGCATACCGGAGCGGGGGCCGCACGATCTGCGTATAGGCGGGCGCATCGACCACCGCGTTTGCAGGCAGCGGCGCGCAGGCGCCATCCTCGGCGCTGAACAGGCTCGCTTTCCAGCCGGCGATGTCGGTGTGCATTTCTTCCAGCAGCGCGAGTTGTATCGCGTAGGCCTCGCTCAGGGTGTGTGGAGACAATGCCGCGGGCAGTGCCGCGATGCGCGGGGCGCCGCGCCGCACGGCCAGTAACGCCTGAGCGGCCTGTCTTGTCGTGGACGGTTCTTCAACCATATTATTTCCCGCTCCCTTCGCGCCGCGTTTCGATCAGCCGCGCCAGTTCCGCAATACTGGGGTGATCAAAAATGTCGGTGATATCGATCATGCCCGGCCAGCGCTGCTCGAGCTGCTCGTGAATGGCCACCAGCTTGAGCGAACTGACGCCCACGTCGAACAGGCTGTCGTGAGGATCGACGCGCCGGCCGGGGAGCGCGGTGTCACAGATGGATTGAAGCTCACCTTCCACCGTGCTGGCGCTACCGAGCAGATCGCCGTGCTGCGCCGCCAGGTCCCGCAGCACCGCCAGGTCCGCCGCATTCGCGCCCGAAAGATACTCCTCCTCGAGCAGATGGCGCTGGACTTTGCCGCTGGTGGTCTTGGGGATGCGGCGCACCGGCACCACGGCGCCGACCTCCAGTCCCGCGTGCTCGCCAATCCGGCGCGCCACCTGTCGAGCCAGTGCCAGAAAATCCGCGAGCTCCCCGCGATGCAGGACGAAGACCACCAGCTCATCACCCTCGGCGCCCGCCGCGCGCACGCCGCTCACAACAACCTTGCCCAGTTCGATCCCGGGCACGTCCAGGGCCACCGCTTCGAGATCGTGCGGGTAATAATTCTGGCCATTGACGAAGAGGATTTCCTTGTGGCGGCCGGTGATATAGAGCTCGCCCCGGTGTATCGCGCCCAAGTCCCCGGTGCGCAGCCAGCCATCGGCCGTGAAAAGCGCGGCGTTGGCCTCCTCAGCGTCAAGATATCCCCCCGTCACGTTGGCGCCGCGAATCTGAATATGCCCGACCTGCTCGTGAGCGAGGGTTTGGTCCGTGTCCGAGGCAACGCGCAATTCGCAGTGAGGTATCGCTCCGCCCACCGCCACCAGCGTGAGGGCGCTCCGATCATCGCTCGCCACGATCGCCACGCCCTGGCCGGGGTTAAGCCGGTGGCGGTCAAAGTGACTGGCGTGGTAGGCCGAACCTAAGGGCGGAAAGCTGACAGCGACGCAGGCTTCGGCCAGTCCGTACACCGGAAACATCGCCTGGCGGGCAAGGCGTGCCGGGGCACAGCGGTCCATAAACTCATCGCACAGCGCAAGGCTGATCGGTTCGGCGCCATTGAACAGCAAGCGTACTTGGCTCAGGTCCAGTTCGCTCAGCGTGCGTTCACCGAGCACCTTCAGATAGTGGCGATACCCGAAGTTGGGCGAGCACAGGATCGTGGCCCGGATCTCGGAGGCGAGCTCAAGCCAGAGCGCCGGCCGACGCACGAACAGTTCCGTGCTCATCTGGTGCATGTGGGCGCGATTGGCCATCAGGAAGATGTGCATACCGATCAGGCCCATGTCGTGGGTGAGGGGCATCCACGACAGGCCGACGTCCTGATCCGTATAGCGCACCGCGCTGGTCGTGCCGCGCAGGTTAGCGATCAGGTTCGCGTGCGTGAGCACGATGCCCTTGGGCGCGCTGGTCGAGCCGGAGGAATATTGAATGAAAGCCACATCCTCGGGCCCCACCGGGTGCACTCGCCCGGCACGCGCGATGTCCAGCAGATCATCGGAGAGCAGGCAGCGCTGCGCGAGCCGCTCATATTGGGGCTGTTGCTGGTGCTGCTCGGCAAAGTTTCGGATGCGCTCAAGCAGCCTGCGTTCGGTGTACAGGAAGGGGGTGCCCAGCTGCCCGGCAATGCGCAGGAGCTTGTGGCGATGTTCGTCGCTGATGCCCGGAGCCACCGGCACTGGAATGATCCCGCCGAGTATTCCGGCCCAGAACGCGTCGATGAACGCTTCGTTATTGGCCAGGAACAGCAGCAATCGGTCGCCGGCTCGGGCTCCGAGGCGCTGCAGGTGATGGAGGATGCCCAGCGCGCGCTCGTGCAGTTCGCCATAGCGCACCACGCGCCGCTCGCGCTCGCCCTGGTAATAAGTTATGGATCGTGCGGCGCCGCGGTTGGATTGCAGCAGCTCGCTCAGCGTGTTGGCATTCATGCGGGCGGTGGCGGTTGACGCTGCCTTGCAAACCAAGGATTGTTATGCGGATGGACCGGCTCATTCTAGCCTACTCACGGCTCCCTCGGCAGTTGCCCGCCGCGCTGCGGGCGCGCTGGCGCGCGCGCCTGGGTGCAGTCGACGCGGCCCGCCTGAGCGAGGACGCACGTGCGCAGTCTCAATCGCTCCTCGGTGTGGCACTCGCGTGCGGCCTGCTGAGCGGCGCGAGCGGCCGGCAGGTCGGACCCCACGAACTGCACTACTCGCGCAATGGCAAACCTCATGCATCGGGCTTGCCGCAGTTCAGTATCGCGCACGCGGGAGTATGGGTTGTGTGCGCGCTCTGGAGCGGTGGCGCCGTTGGAATCGATATCGAGCCCCTGGTGGCAGGCGCAGCACTGCCGCGCTGGCTGACTGTGTTTGACAGCGAGGAGCGCCGCGCGGCGCATTCGGCGCGCGCGGGGCTTAGGATCTGGACCACCAAGGAGGCGACGCTCAAGGCGGCCGGAGGCACGTTGGCGGAACTTGCCTCGATTCGGGTGCGCGGCCGGCGGGTCGAGTTTCACGGCCGGCTCTGGCACGCACGTGCAGCGCGCGTCGCCCCGCGCATGATCGCTCGAGTGGTCACCGAACGGCCGGTGAGGCAGGTGCTGCAGCGCGTAGTGTCCGCGCGGGCGGCGCTCGCGGTATGAGCGAGCCGCCGCCGCCCGGAGATGGGGGCCTGCGCGGAGGTCTGTACGGACAGGTGTCGATCTCCGGTCAGAGGCTGAGCCTCGCGCGCCGTGTGCTCTACCGCGTGGCGGCGCCGCTCGCGGCCGGCCTGGTGCGTGTGTGGTGGTGGAGCTGCCGGATCGTGGTGGTGGTCGGGAGCGAACACCTGGATGCGGTCTTGGCGCGTTACCCCTCGTTCCTGCCGGTGTACTGGCATCAACACCACCTTTTCTGCGCGCGCTTCTTGTTGGCGCAACAAAAGCAGCATCCGCTACGGACCGGCTTTTTGATCAGTCCTTCGGCGGACGGTGAACTGGGCGCCATGATCATGCGGCGCCTGGGCGGATACGTGATCCGGGGTTCTTCGACCCGCACGGGCGCCATGGCGATGAAGGAATATTTCCAGGCGCTGATGCGCGAGCAGGTCTCCCCTGTGCTCAACCCCGACGGACCGCGCGGCCCGCGCTTCGTCTGCAAACCCGGAGCCATCATGTTGGCGCAGATGTCCGGGCGGCCGATGCTGCCCTTGAGCTACGCGGCGACGCACGCCTGGCTCATCCACTGGGACAAGTTCGTGCTGCCTTGGCCGGGCTCGCGCATTGCCATTGCCATCGGCGAGCCGTGCAGTGTGGCGCGCGGCACCGATGCGGCGGGCATCGAGCGGATCCAGAATGAGCTGGCATCGCAGTTGCATCGGACATTCAAGGCCGCACGCGAAGCGCTCTCAAACAGCACGCGCAGGCGGTGAATTTCCCGTAGTTATGCGCACTTGGCTTGCCTTCTTGCGGCAGTGTGGGAGAATCAAACGCTCATGAGCAACCTGCCGCCGGCCGCAAGTGGCGATTACACAGCCTCCGACGTGCTCGCGCCGCAATTCTGGACCGGGCGTGCGGAGCGTCCGCCGCCGGGTCTGGACGTGGCCTGTACCAAGATCGCGGTGGATTTCCAGAACCTGCAGCGCGCAAGCGCGGACGAATCCATCCGCCGCAGTCTGGCGATACTGCGGGAGGCCGCCTCGGCGGATGCCGCGTTCAGCGCGTTCTTTGACGCCACCGGCACCCACATCGAATCGGTGATGGTCGCCGGGGGCGCCTTCGCACAGGTCCATCCCGAAGCGCTGCGCGGAGTCACTCTCAACCGCTTGCCGTACCTGGCCGCGCGCAATGAACACCTGCGCATGACGGAATTTCGTGACACGGCGACGCCGCGTCGCGAGCAGGCCAATGACGCCGGACTCCTGTCTGAATTGTCGATGGGCTCGGCGCTGCTGGTCTCGTTTCGCATTCGCAACAAGCCCGCGGGACTCCTGGGCCTGGGCTTCGGTCTGCCGCGCAACCACTTTGATGTAAACCTGCAGTTGTTGCTCAAACTGCTGGGCAGCAGCCTGGCGGCAGGCCTGGAGCGGGTGCGCCTGAGCCTGTCCTTGGAACGGCTGGAGGCCCGCACCGAACTGGGTGAGCTCGCCGCCAACGATGGACTTTGGGATTTTGACGTCGAGGCACAGGAAACTTATTTTTCACCCCGCTGGCGCATCATGCTCGGCTACGACACGGTTGAGCTACAGCGCAACTTCGACTGGCGCACCCTCGTGCATGCCGAGGATTCGGTCCGGGTCCAAAACGCGATCCGCGATCACGTCGCCGGCAAGACTCCGATGTTCGAAAGCGTCCATCGCATGCAGCACCGGAGCGGGGAGTGGCGCTGGGTGTCCAGCCGCGCCAAGGCGACGGTCGATCCGCACGGACGTCTGCTGCGCCTGGTGGGCGTGGAGCTGGACGTGACCGAGCGCAAGCTCTACGAAGAGGCATTGTTTCGCGAGAAGGAGAGCGCGCAGATCACGCTGCAATCGATCGGCGATGGGGTGGTGACCACTAATGCCGCCTCGGTCATCGACTACATCAACCCGGTGGCGGAGGATCTGACGGGCTGGCGGCTCGAAGATGCCATGGGCAAGCCGGTCGAGGACATTTTCCGCGCCTTCCACGAGGAAACCTGCGAGCCGCTCGAGAATCCACTGACCGTGGCCATACGTCGTGCGCGCGCCATCAAATCGGTCCGGCCGATGCTCCTGATCCGCCGCGACGGCAACGAGTTGTACGTCGACAGCACCGCGGCGCCGATTAGAGACGGCGCCGGCCGCACCGCAGGCGGCGTGCTGGTGTTCCATGACGTCAGTGAGTCGCGCGAGCTCAATCGGCGCTTGAGTTACCACGCCAGCCACGATCTTTTGACCGGCCTGGTCAACCGGCGCGAATTCGAGAATCGCCTGGAACGTGCGCTCAAGAGTGCCAAGGCTCGAGAGTCCTCGTACGCGCTTTGCTACCTGGACATCGACCAGTTCAAGATCGTCAACGACAGCTGCGGTCACAGCGCCGGGGACGCGTTGCTCGGCCAGGTGGGCGCACTGCTCAAGTCCAAGGTTCGCTGGCGTGACACGCTTTCGCGCCTGGGGGGCGATGAGTTCGGCATTCTTCTGGAAAGCTGCTCCCTCGATGAGGCGATGCGCATGGCTGAAACGCTGCGCGAGGCGGTGCGCAACTTCCGCTTCAACTGGGAAGAGCGCGTGTTCCGGCTGGGCGCCAGCATCGGCGTGGTCCCGCTCACGGCCGAGAGTGAGGATGTGGCCTCGATCATCTCTGCGGCCGACAGCGCCTGCCAGTCGGCCAAGGAACAGGGTCGCAATCGCGTCCACAGCTTCGCCGACAACGACATCGAGCTCATGCGCCGCCGGCGCGAGATGCAGTGGGCGGCGCGCATCAACGCGGCGCTCGAAGAAGGTCGCTTCGAGCTGTTCCGCATGACGATCCTTCCGCTCCAGAAGCCGGTGATCGGGGCGCACTACGAACTGCTGCTGCGGATGCGCGATGAGGCCGGGCGCATCATTTCGCCGGATAATTTTATCGTCGCCGCCGAGCGCTACGGAATCACGCCGAACATCGATCGCTGGGTGATCGAGAACGCGTTTCGCTGGCTGGTTTCCGAGGCGGACGAGCGCGAGCGGCTCGCGCTGTGTTCAATCAACCTGTCCGGGCAGAGCCTGGGCGATGACAAATTTCTGCCGTTCGTCATTGACCAGTTCCAGAAAAGTGGCCTCGATGCCAGCAAAATTTGCTTTGAAATCACGGAAACCGCCGCGGTGGCGAGTTTCTCGCAGGCCAACCGCTTCATACAGGCGCTCAAGGAACTGGGTTGCAAGTTCGCACTGGATGACTTTGGGACCGGGCTGTCCTCGTTCGGCTACCTGAAGCACTTTCCGGTCGACTTCCTCAAGATCGATGGCAGTTTCGTGCGCGAGATACTGCACGACCCGATCGATCGCGAGATGGTGCGCTCGATCAACGAAATCGGCCATCTCACGGGCAAGCAGACCATCGCCGAGTTTGCCGAGAACGCCGAGATTATCCAGATGCTCACCAGCATCGGCATCGATTACGCTCAAGGCTACGGCATCTCGCAGCCGACGCGGGTACTCAAGGCGGCCAACAGCTAAATGCGCCCTTCGCTCCTGGCGCGCTAGGCGAATTCGGGTACCGGCCGATCGACGCTGCGCAGGTACGCGGCCATGGCTTCAATCACCGGACGCACCCCCGCTCGTTCAGCCACGCGCTTGCGCCAGCCAAGGAGCCTGGGGTGGGCAACGCTCATCGGCACTGTGTGGCGTGCGGCAAAGAACTGCGCCATGTAGAAAGCAATGTCGGCGTAACTGTAATCACCGGCGAGGTAGGACCGGTCGCCGAGCGCGAGTTCCATGCGGGCATAGTACTTATCGATGCCGTTTCGGGACTGAACCCATTCGGGCACGTCGATCGGATCCGGTTCGGCACGCAGTCCCATCAAGCGGATCACGTTCGGGAAAAACACCTCATCCGAGCCGTGCTCGAGAGTTCGCGCCTGCGCGCGCTCGGCGGGTGCTGGCGGCCACAGCGGCGGCTCCGGCCACCGGTGTTCTAGGTATTCGAAGATCTGGGTGGAATCGAAGATCTCCACGCTCCCGTCGATCAGCACCGGCACCTGGCGCTTGGGATTGACGCGCACCACTTCCGGATGCCTCGGCTCATAGCCGCGCTCGCGATCGAAGGGGACCGTCTCCAATTCGAAGGTCAGGCCTTTCTCTCGCAGGGCAATTTCCACCTTGGCACCGAACATGCTCAAAGGACCCGAATAGAGTTTCATGCGCGCCCCGCTTTTCCTTAGGTGCGTTCGAGGAGGTAGGCCTGTTCGTAGCGTTGCTGCAGGCCTCGTTGCTGGAAGCGCGGTTCTTCGAGCAGTGCGTCGCGGGTCGTAAGCACGCGCACGGAAAAATCAGGGTCAAACAGGGTGTGCACTTCGGACTCGGCGACCGCAAAGGGCGGTCCGGCCATCTGTTCCTGGGGATAATCCATCGTCAGCAGCAGCATCTTGCAGCCAGCGGGCAAAATGGCCGACAAATGCCGCGCGTAGCGCTCGCGAAGCGGTGCGGGCAGCGCAATCAGCGCGGCGCGATCGTAGAGCGCATGCACGTTTTCGAGCTTCGCGGCGCCCAGATCAAAAAAGTCCCCGACATACAGCTCGTAGCCGCCCGCGCTCCAGCATTGCAGGGAACCGGAGCACTCACGAACTGGCTGTAATTGCTGTTCGGAAAAAAATGAGGCGACCGCGAGCTCGGAGAGCTCAATGCCGATGACCTTGTGCCCTTGCGCACGGAGCCACGCCAGGTCGGGGCTCTTGCCGCACAGCGGCACGAACACCGGCGCATGCGGCGGGCAGTGCACTCGCGGCCACAGCGCCCGCAGGTCGATATTGACCTGTGCCTGATGAAACCCGGTCTGCCCGTTTTCCCAGCGCTCACGCCAGAACAGTGGGTCCATGATTACTCCGGAAGCGCGTAAGGGAGTGGTAACGAACTGCATGCCAGCCCCTGGCCACTGCCCTGGAGCGGAGCGGGTGTGGTCTCGCCCCCCGACACGACGTGCGCTGCCCGCGGAGTGACCGCGAGAAATTCTCGTTGGCCATCCACGCGGCGGATGGCATCCACAATTTGCGCCGCCCGCCCGTCACTTAGGGTCACGCTCTGGCCGCGGGAGAGCTCCGCGCTCGATTCGGTCAGGAACCGCTGCATGCGGCGCTTGATGCGGCCGCGGTAATGGGCGCGGGCAATAATTTCCTGGCCCGTGTAGCAGCCCTTGCTAAACGAGATCGCCTCCAAACAATCGAGGTTGAGCATCTGCGACACGAACATGCCAGTGGTGGCTCCATACACCTGGGGAATGCCGGCGGCAACATCCAATGCATGAGCCGAGGGGGCGAGGAGCGATTCGAGCACGGGCCACTGCCGGGCCCTGGCGGCGATGGCCGTGGCCGAAGTTTCCAGGGTAATAGCAACCTTAGCGCGCAGCACGAATCGGCGCAGCGCCGTCATTGTGGGTTCAGCGAGTTCCACGGGCAGCAGCGCGACGACCTGATCGGCTGCAGGGGCGGCAAGGCGCAGCAGCGCGAGCACACGACCTTGTGGATTGTGGTAGCCGGCGAGGGTGAATCGTTCGGCGCCAAGCAGGGTCATGTCGTTGGAGAGCTGTCCCTGCAGAAATTTTTGGACATCCGCTCCCTGGAATTGCAGCAGTCCGAAGCTGCGCCCCGTGTCGGCGGGAGACTCGTTGATCATCGCTTTAGCACCAGCGCGCGTCGGCGCATTGAGCAAATCCGGTGGTTGTCACTGGGGGATTCTGGCACACTCGCGCGCCATGCCGGTTCCGCCAGACCCCAGCCCGGAAATCACCGGGCGAACTGCTCCTAAGGCGGCGCCCGCCGAGAGGCCGCCGCTCGGACGTCCCCCAAAATCGGGTACTGGCCCGGAAAGTGGCGGACCCTCCGGCCCTGATCCGACGCGTTTCGGTGATTGGGAACGCGGCGGCCGCTGTATCGACTTCTAATGCCTGTGAGGAGTTAAGCGATGAGCGCGCGGCCGTTGTCGCCGCACCTGTCGGTGTACCGATTTGTGCACACCCTGGTGTTGTCCATCCTGCACCGTATCACCGGCGTATGGTTGTCGATCGGCCTGTGCGCGCTGGTCTACTGGCTGGCAAGCGCCGCCGCTGGCGAGAGCGAGTACGCCCGCGCCAGCGCACTGCTCGGCAGCGGGTTGGTGCGCGTGCTGTTATGGCTGTGGCTCGCCGCCTACTGTTATCACTTCGTCAACGGACTGCGGCACCTCGCATGGGACGCCGGCTTCGGCCTGGAAAGGCTCCAAGTTCGACGCACCGCGCGGGTGGTGGTGCTTGTCGCCCTGATCGGTTTTGTGCTGCTCGCCTACCTGCTGTTTTGCCCGCGCGCGGGTGTACCGTGAGCCTGCGCTCGGCCCTCGGGGTGGTGCTGGGTCGTGGCGCGGCCGGCGAGGGGGTGGGCCACTGGTGGGGACAACGCGTCTCGGCCCTGATGCTCGTGCCGCTGAGCGTCTGGTTTGCGGTGGCGCTGGTGGGCCTGCCGCTGAATGATTACGCCGCGGTATCGATCTGGATCGCAGGCGGCTGGAATCCGGTGTGGCTCGCACTGCTCCTGCTCGCCCTGTGCTGGCATTCGCGGCTCGGGGTTCAGGTCGTGATCGAGGACTATGTGCACGCGCCGGCGCTCAAGCTCGCGGGTCTCTTATCCAACAGCGCCGCGCACCTCCTGGTGCTGGCCGGGGGACTCTACGCGCTGCTGCGCGTGGCACTGCGGGGCGCAACGTGAAGGAATATCAGTTTATCGATCACACCTATGACGTGCTGGTCGTGGGCGCGGGTGGCGCGGGTTTGCGTGCCACGCTTGGCTTGGCCGAAGCCGGCCTTACGACCGCCTGCATCACCAAGGTTTTCCCCACCCGTAGTCACACCGTGGCGGCCCAGGGTGGCATTTCCGCAGCCCTGGGCAACATGGGCGACGATGATTGGCGCTGGCACATGTACGACACGGTCAAGGGGTCGGACTGGCTGGGCGATCAGGATGCGATTGAGTTTATGTGCAAGCAGGCCGCCGCCGCGGTGATTGAGCTGGAGCATTACGGTGTGCCCTTCTCGCGCACCGAGGCCGGGCTGATCTATCAGCGGCCGTTCGGCGGCATGACCACGCATTTTGGCAAGGGCGTGGCGCAGCGCACCTGCGCTGCGGCGGATCGCACGGGGCACGCGATGCTGCACACCCTGTACCAACAATCCTTAAGGGCCGCCGCCCAGTTCTATATTGAATACTTCGCCGTGGACCTGATCATGGAAGAGGGCGCCTGCCGCGGTGTCGTGGCCATTGATCTTGCGACCGGGACCGTGCATCGGTTTCGCGCACAGACCACGATACTGGCTACCGGCGGTTATGGGCGGGCCTGGTTTTCCTGCACCTCTGCGCACACTTGCACCGGCGATGGCGGTGGCATGGCGTTGCGCGCCGGGCTGCCGCTGCAGGACATGGAATTCGTCCAGTTTCACCCGACCGGCATCTACGGCTCCGGCTGTCTTATCACCGAGGGCTCGCGCGGCGAGGGCGGATACCTCACCAACGCCGCCGGCGAGCGCTTCATGGAGCGCTATGCCCCCAACGCCAAGGACCTGGCCTCGCGCGATGTCGTGAGCCGCGCCATGACCATCGAGATCCGGGAGGGTCGCGGGGCAGGTGAGCAGCGCGACCACATCCACCTGCATCTGGAGCACCTGGGACCGGAGGTCATTCACGAGCGGCTCCCCGGGATCCAGGAGACCGCGCGCATATTTGCCAACGTGGACGTCACCAAGGTCCCCATCCCGGTGCTGCCGACCGTTCACTACAACATGGGTGGGGTGCCCTGTAACGTGCACGGCGAAGTGGTCACGCGCAGGAACAACGCCGAGATCCTCGTGCCTGGACTCATGAGCGTGGGCGAAGCGGCCTGCGTTTCGGTGCACGGGGCCAACCGGCTGGGTTCGAACTCACTGCTCGACCTGGTGATCTTTGGGCGCGAGGCGGCGCACCACTGCGCCGTGACCCTAAAAGCCGGCGCCGCCCAAAAACCCCTGACCCCCGGAGCGGGCGATACCGCCGTGGCGCGCATCGATCGCCTGCGCAACGCGCACGGTTCGCGGCCGACCGCCGAAATCCGCCTCGAGATGCAGCGCACCATGCAGTCCGATGCCGCGGTGTTTCGGACCGGGGAGACGCTCGCGGCAGGCTGCGCCGCGCTGGCCCGCACCGTGGACTCCTTTGCCCAAGTGCGGGTGAGCGATCGGGGAATGATCTGGAACACCGACCTGATCGAGACCATGGAGCTCGAGAACCTGTTGCTTCAGGCCACCGCCACCATCCAATCGGCGGCCAACCGCAAGGAAAGCCGCGGCGCACACGCGCGCGAGGACTTTCCGCTGCGCGATGACGCCCACTGGATGCAGCATTCGTTATGCTGGGTGGATGAGGCAGGCAAGGCACGAATGGACTATCGGCCGGTGCAGGTGAACACTTTGACGAACGAGGTGGCCAGCGTGCCACCCCAGGCCCGCACGTACTAAAGGTTTTTTTAAAGCGATGGCCAACTTCAAATTGCCCCAAAACTCGCGCATCGATGCACGCGCCGGAAAGAACCACCGGGCGCCCGAGGGGGCCACGCGCGTGCGCACTTTCCGCATCTATCGCTACGATCCGGCCAGCGGCGAGAACCCGAGGATCGATAGTTACGAGCTCGACATGGCCGCCTGCGGACCGATGGTGCTCGATGCGCTGCTCAAGATAAAGAACGAGGTGGATGCCACCCTGTCCTTGCGCCGCTCCTGCCGTGAGGGAATCTGTGGCTCGTGTGCGATGAACATCAACGGACTCAATACCCTCGCCTGCACACAATCCTGTGCCGATCTGGGCCGTGGCGATGTTCGCATTTACCCCCTGCCGCACCTGCCGGTGGTCAAGGACCTGGTGGCGGACTTAAGCAACTTCTACGCCCAGTACGCGGCCGTCAAACCCTGGCTCCAGACCGGCAGCGCGCCGCCCCCGGATCGCGAGCGCCTGCAGTCCAAGGCCGACCAGGAGAAAATTGACCGGCCCGCGGCGTGTATCCTGTGCGCGTGCTGCTCGACCGCCTGCCCGAGCTATTGGTGGAACGGAGAGCGCTACCTGGGGCCGGCGGCCTTGCTGGCCGCGTACCGCTGGATTGTGGATTCGCGCGATGAGGCGACCGGTGAGCGGCTCGATGACCTGAACGATCCATTCCGGCTGTATCGCTGCCATACCATTATGAACTGCACGGAAGTGTGCCCAAAGGATCTGAATCCCGCCCGGGCGATTGCCGACATCAAGCGCATGATGCTTGAGCGTCAGCATTGAGCAGCGAAGCGCCCGGGCACCTCGTCTGGCGCAGCCGACGGGGCATGAAGGAACTGGACCTGATCCTTAAGGATTGGCTCGAGCGGCGCTACGCCGTCGCTTCCGCAGAAGAACGGAGTCAGTTTGCACAATTTCTCGAGTTGCCCGACCCCGAGATTGCCGGTTACCTTTTGGGTTACAGTCCGCCCAAAGATCCATCGATGGCCGCGTTGGTTGCACAATTAGCCCCGGGCGAGCGCCCTTCCAGGTGCTAGGGAGGACTCCGGGTGCGGCCCGGCCGAACCGGCCGCACACGCTTATGTTGAGCGGCGAGGCCCTTGGAGGTGGTCGTGGCTCACATATTGAGCGGCCAGGGTGGCGCCGTGGCCAATATTTCTTCCTATGCGCTCGGAACGCGGAACCCAGGGGTAGGTGCGCACTCAAAGGCACGATGGTATTTTTTCGCTTCCTCGGTCAGCGCGAGCGCACTGGAAATCCAGGCGCCGGGCGTGCTGTTAGACTGACCGGCGATGGCGCCAACGATCGCAAGTGAATCGCTCAGATGTCCAAAGCCGTGGCGAACTTTCCAATGCCCATGGGGTCTGATCACGTGCTCGCCAGCGCAGCGGCGGTGCCGGTTACGGCGCTTACCCAGATGAGCGTGGAAAACGGCGACCTGAGCCTGGTGCGGCGCGTGCAGGCGGGCGAGCGGGCAGCCTACGACCTGCTGGTGCTTAAGTACCAGCACAAAGTCGTCAAGTTGGTCATGCGTTACGTACGCAATCCGGCGGACGCGGAAGATGTGGCCCAGGAAGCATTCATTAAGGCCTATCGCGCATTGCCGCAGTTTCGCGGCGACAGCGCCTTTTATACCTGGCTGTACCGGATCGCCATCAACACCGCCAAGAATGCGCTGGTCTCGCGCGAGAGGAATCTCGTCGCCTACGAAATCGACGCCCACAGTCACGAAGAGGGCGCCGATATGAGCGGGCGGCTCAAGGATCCGGACACGCCCGAAGGGCTGGCGCTGAGCGAGGAGATCCGCGACATCGTGCAGGCCGCCATCGGCGCGCTGCCTGACGATCTGCGAACAGCAATCGTGTTGCGTGAACTCGAGGGCCTCAGTTACGAGGAGATCGCCACCACGATGCAATGTCCGGTCGGCACGGTCCGCTCGCGCATTTTTCGCGCCCGGGAGGCAATCGATGGCCGCTTGCGCGAAGTATTTGACGGCGGCCTGGGCCGCACGCAGGAGATGCTGTGAACGAAATTGAACGAGCCAGCCAGCTATCGGCGATGTTCGACGGCGAGCTACCCGCCGCCGAGTGCGAGCTGCTGTCGCGCCGGTTGGCGCGAGATGAGCAACTGCGCGCCACCTGGTCTCGCTATGCGGTGATCGGGGCGGTATTGCGGGCCGAGCCTGTGGCGCAGGTGCATCCTGATTTCGCCCGCCGCGTGAGCGCGGCGCTGACCGACGCTCCGGCCGCCACAGGCGTGCGTCGGGCACTGCGCGGCGCGGCGCTCGGTTCGGTGGTGGCCGCCGGCGTGGCCGGCGCGGCCCTGTTGCTGTTGCGAAACGATTTGCCGGTACAAGAGCAGGTGGTGAACGTGGCCGCGCCCGTCGTGACGCGCGTGGCGTCGTCGAGCACTACGCTGGCCGCCTATAGCGGTGGCATTAATCTTCGGGTGACCAATCCGGCCGCCAATTCCAGCCATGAAATGTTCAGCTATGTGGTTCCCCCGCTGAGCGCCGAGAGCAGTGGCAGCGTGCCCGCGTCCCTGGCCGACTACGTGGTGGCGCACAGCGAGGTCCCCTCATCCCTCGCGCGCGGAAGCCTGTTGTCGGTGCTGGTCGGCAATCAGCTGGTGGAGCCCGCGCCGAACATCATTTTTGTCGATGGCGGGCGTTAACAAGGCGCTGTTCGCCGCGGCTGCAGCGCTGGCCGCCAGCCTGTCGGCTTTTGCCGAGGACGCACGGGGCCTGCTCGAGCGCATGGAACACGTGCTCGCGACCCGCAACTATCAGGGCACGTTCGTGCACGAGCACGACGGGCGCACGGAAACGATGAAGATCGTGCATCGCGCTGAAAACGGCGACTTCGCTGAGCGCGTCGTGTCCCTGGATGGCTCACGTCGCGAGGCTGTGCAACGTGATGGGGAATTGCGCGCCTATTTCCCAGACCAGCAAGTGGTGCTGGTCGAAGGTGGTCCAAAGGGCGGATTGTTGCTCTCGGGGCTGGCCGGCCTGGACAGCGCCTCCGAGCAGCTCTATCGCATGAGCGAGGAAGCGCCCACGCGTATCAGCGGGCGTGAGGCCCGAGTAATCGCGGTCGAGCCGCAGGATGACCTGCGGTATGGCTACCGCGTGTGGATCGACGCCTCGAGCGCGATGCCGGTCAAGACCGAATCGCACACGGTGTCCGGCCAGGTGGTGGAGCAACTTGTCTTCACCGAACTTTCCCTTCCCGCCCACATTTCTGATGCGGCGCTGCAGCCCGCCCCGGTCACCCACCAGTATCGTCTGCTGCGCCACACCGATACGACCGGGGCCGCGGGCAATCAGGGCGCCGATACCACCTGGGATGCGTCCGAATTGCCGGCCGGATTTCGACTGATTGGGAACTCCACCCAGATCCTGGGCGATGGGCACAAGTCCGTCACGCACCTGGTGTTCAGCGACGGGCTGGCCTCGGTGTCGGTTTTCGTGGAACCACAATCCCCGGTGTCCTCCTCCCGGCGCACGTCCCCGGCGGCACCGCTGATGACCAACATGGGTTCCTCGACGGCGTTGTCCACCGAGGTCAACGGCCACAAGGTCACCACGATTGGTGAAGTGCCGCCCGATTGCGTGCGCGCCATCACGCGCTCGCTGCGCGTGGGCTTCGCACCGCCCGGAAGGCCCATGATGAGTGCTAAGCCCTAAGCACTGCACCAGGGCGCGCGGCCCCTCAGCACATGACCAGTCTCTCTCCGGCACCTCACCTCACTCTGCTCAGCCGCGCCGAGTGCGAACTATGCGAGCGCTTGCTGGCTGGGCTCACGGCCTTGCGCACGCGGGTGCCCCTGCCACCGGTGGAGCTGATCGATGTGGATTCCGATCCGCTGCTGGCACGGCGCTGGGGGCTGCAGGTACCGGTACTGCTTCTGGATGGGACGCGGGTATGCGGGCCGGAGCTCGACGCCCCGGAATTGCTGCGGCTTTTGCGGCTATAATCCGCGCGCTCCGGGCCCCAGGGCCCAAAATTCCCTGTGGGCCGCAGACTGTCACTGAATGCAACGCATACGAAACTTTTCGATCATCGCGCATGTAGATCACGGTAAATCGACGCTCGCCGACCGCCTGATCCAGCTCTGCGGCGGGCTGGAAGAGCGCGAAATGCAGGCCCAGGTGCTCGACTCGATGGACCTGGAGCGGGAACGGGGGATCACCATCAAGGCGCAGAGCGTCGCCCTGCACTACGCCGCGCACGACGGGGAGCGCTACCAGTTCAACCTGATCGATACGCCCGGGCACGTCGATTTTTCCTACGAGGTGTCCCGGAGCCTCGCGGCCTGCGACGGAGCGCTGCTGGTCGTGGATGCCTCCCAAGGGGTAGAGGCGCAGAGCGTGGCCAACTGCCACACGGCGGTGGAGCAGGGCCTCACGGTGCTGCCGGTGATCAACAAGATCGATCTGCCTGCGGCCGATCCGGAGCGGGTGCGCAAGGAGATCGAGGAAATCATCGGTATCGAGGCCCACGATGCGGCCCTGGTGAGTGCCAAGACGGGCGCGGGCGTGGCGGAGCTGCTCGAGGAAATCGTCAAGCGCATCCCGCCGCCGCGCGGCGATCCGCGAGGCCCGCTCCAGGCCCTGATCATCGACTCATGGTTCGATAATTATGTGGGCGTGGTCTCGCTGGTGCGGGTCATGAATGGCGTGCTGCGCACGGGTGAAAAGATACGGGTCATGTCCACGGGCCGCAGCCACAGCATCGACAAGCTCGGGCGCTTCACGCCCAAATCGGTGGTCATGCGTGAGTTGAGCGCGGGCGAGGTCGGGTTTGTGGTCGCGGGCATCAAGGAGATCGATGGCGCTCCGGTGGGCGATACCATCACAACCGAGAACCGGCCGGCCCCATCGCCGGTCCCGGGATTCAAGCAGGTGCAGCCGCGGGTGTTCGCCGGCGTGTTTCCAATCAACTCGGAAGACTACGAGAGTTTTCGCGACGCGCTTGCCAAACTCAAGCTCAACGACTCCGCGCTCCATTACGAGCCAGAGGTGTCCACCGCCTTGGGCTTCGGGTTTCGCTGCGGGTTCTTAGGCCTGCTGCACATGGACATCGTGCAGGAGCGGCTCGAGCGCGAGTACCAGCTCGAGTTGATCACCAGCGCCCCGACCGTGATCTATGAAGTCGCCTGCAGCGACGGCACGGTGATGCGCATCGACAGTCCCGGAAAGCTCCCTGCGCCCAACCAGGTCGCGGAAATCCGCGAGCCCATCATCAGTGCCAATATCCTGGTGCCGCCCGATTACGTGGGCGCGGTGCTGGGCCTGTGCAGCGAGAAGCGCGGCGTGCAGACCAAGATGCAATACCTGGGCACCCAGGTGGCGATCCAGTACCAGTTGCCCCTCGCCGAGGTGGTTCTGGATTTCTTCGACCGCCTGAAGTCCGCCAGCCGCGGCTACGCGTCGTTCGACTATGAATTCAGCCACTTCCAGGCCGCGCCGCTCGTCAAGCTGGACGTGCTGATCAACGGCGACAAGGTGGACGCACTGGCGCTCATCGTGCATCGGGACAACTCCTACCAGCGCGGCCGCGAGCTGGTCGACAAGATGCAGGAACTAATCCCGCGGCAGATGTTCGAAGTCGCCGTGCAGGCGGCTATCGGCACGCACGTGATCGCGCGCGCCACCGTCAAGGCGCTGCGCAAGAACGTGCTCGCCAAATGCTACGGTGGCGACATCTCGCGCAAACGCAAGCTCCTCGAAAAACAGAAAGCGGGCAAGAAGCGCATGAAGCAGGTGGGCTCGGTGGAAATTCCACAGGAAGCGTTCCTGGCCGTGCTGCAGGTCGGCCGCAAATGAAGGATCTCTCATGCTGATGCAAATTACGACCGCACTGGCCTGGCTGGCGGGCCCGTTGGCATTTCTCGCCATGATCGATGACTGGTTCCTGCGCCCGCGCCGACGCCTGGCCGCACTCCCGGCCGAAGCGCTCGATCCGCCACTGATGCGCGGCGTCTATATGGCACTGCCGGTGGTCATCGTCGGGGCCATCGCCCGGTTGTTGATGTCCGAGCAACTCGATTTCAGCCTGGTACTGGTCCTGGTGCTGGCGTTTTCGGTGGTGGTCTGGGCCCTCGATCGCTTCGTGTTCGCTCCGCTGCGCGCGGCCGCCGCGCAGCGCGCGGGCGTTCAGATCGCATCGCTCCCTCTGCCGGTGACCGTCGATTATGCGCGCAGCTTCCTGCCCGTCGCCGCGCTGGTGCTCGGGTTACGCTCCTTTGTGTTTGAGCCCTTCCGCATCCCTTCCGATTCGATGATGCCCACGCTCGAGGAGGGGGACTTCCTGGTGGTCAACAAATATGTCTACGGACTGCGGGTCCCGGTGCTCAACAAGAAGTTTCTCGAAATCAGCGAACCACAGCGCGGCGATGTGGTGGTGTTTCATTACCCTCCGAATCCGGCCATCAACTACATCAAGCGTGTGGCCGGACTTCCCGGTGATACGGTGCGCGTGCGCGATGATCAATTAATCGTCAATGGCCAGCCGGTGGTCACCAGTGATGATGGTCGCTACAACGATGGGTGTTACCTGAACATGCGCCTGTCCACCGAAGTGCTCGGCACCCACCGCCACCAGACCCTGTCCTGCCACACCAGCGATTACCTGCAGGCGCCCCCGGTCGCGAGCTGCAAGCGACAGATCCAGCAAAGCTACCAGTGCGATGACTCGGTGCGCGGGCACGAGTCTGATCGCAATGACACCGTCACCGACCTGGTGGTGCCGCCCGGCCAGTACCTGATGATCGGCGACAACCGCGACAACAGCCTGGATGGGCGCTTCTGGGGTTATGTCCCGGAGGACCATCTGGTCGGCAGGGCCTCCAGGATCTGGTTAAATCTGCCGATCGGGCGTTCGGGATGGCCAGACTGGAATCGTATTGGCAAACGTATAGAGTAGGCGCGATTTTCAAGGAGTGCGACCGATGCGAAATACTCAACGCGGCATAACCTTGCTGGGCTGGTTGCTGCTGCTGATCCCCATCGGGATTCTGGGCTATGCGTGCATACGCGTGGCGCCGATCTATATCAACTACTTTCGCGTGGTGAAGGCGCTCGAGCAGACCGCCGCGGAAGCCAAGGGCGAGGCGATCAATCCGGCCGAGGTACACGCTTCCCTGGAGCGGCGTTTCAATGTTGAGTACGTCGATACGCCCGATGCTAAGGACATCGACGTGCACCGCGAGGGCGAGCACTGGGTGGCAATCGCGAAGTATGAAGAGGTGGCACCCTTGTTTGGCGACCTGTCGCTGCTGTTGCAGTTTGACAAGCAGGTTGAATTGCAGTGACCGGCGCGCGGGCCTGCCCGCGCCAGCCGAGCCGGGCGTGGCCGTATGTCCGCCGGTGAATTGCACGCGGGCGTGCCTGCCTCCGAGTGGGTGCGCCGCCAGTTGCAGTACGAGCCGCGCGATGCGGCCCTGTTCGAACAGGCGCTTCGGCACCGCAGCTCGGCGCGCAATCACAATGAGCGGCTCGAATTTCTCGGCGACGCGGTTCTGAACCTGATCGTTGCCCGCTACCTGTACGGGCAATACCCTGACGCCGACGAGGGAGCCTTGTCCCGCTTGCGGGCCGCGGTGGTCAGCGGAGAGTCGTTGGCGCGGGTGGCCGCCACGCTCGAGCTGGGCCCGGCCCTTGCGCTCGGCGCCGGAGAACTAAAGACCGGGGGTTTCCGCCGCGAGTCGATCCTGGCCGACGCCCTCGAGGCGGTGTGCGGGGCGCTGTACCTGGAGGCGGGGCTGGAGGTGACGCAGGGCGCCTTCCTGCGCGTGCTGGCCCCGGCCCTCAGTGGGGTTGAGGCCGCGGCGGTGAGCGCCGCCGAGGGGCAAAAGGACCCCAAGACGCGCCTGCAGGAATGGCTCCAGGGCCGCGGCCTGCCGCTGCCCCGTTACCAGGTGGTGCAGATCGCCGGTGAATCGCACGCGCAGACGTTCCGGGTCCATTGTGCGCTCGAGGGCATAAATAAGAGTGCCGAAGGCGAGGGCTTGAGCCGGCGCCGCGCCGAGCAGGCGGCCGCGCAACAACTGCTGGCGCAGCTGGGCGCATGAGCGCTTTTCGCAGCGGTTATGTGGCATTGGTGGGCCGGCCGAATGTCGGCAAGTCGACGCTGCTCAATGCATTGCTTGGCCAGAAAGTCAGCATCGTCACCTCGCGCCCGCAGACCACCCGCCATCGAGTGCTTGGCATCAGCGAGTCCCCCGCGGGCCAGATCGCCTTTCTGGACACGCCCGGCATGCACGAGGGCCCCAAGCGCGCGCTCAATCGCGCGATGAACCGCGCCGCCGGCGCCGCACTCGGGGAGGCGGATCTGGCGGTATTTATCGTTGAGGCCTTGAAGTGGACCGACGAGGATGACATGGCGCTCGCACGCGTGCTGCAGAGCGAGCGGGCGGTGATAGCGGTGATCAACAAGATCGATCGGGCGCGGCCCCGTGAACGGCTCCTGCCCTACATCGCGCAGCTGGCCGAACGGGCGAAATTTCTGGCCGTGGTGCCGATCTCGGCACTGCGTGCTGAAAACCTCGAACCGCTCCGTGGCGCAATACTGGCGGCCTTGCCGGAGGGCGAGCGGAACTATCCGCAAGGCCAGCTTACCGATCGGAGCGAGCGCTTTCGCATCGCCGAGTTGATTCGCGAAAAACTCACCCTCGAACTGGTCGAAGAACTCCCCTATGGTGTGGCGGTCGAACTTGAAAGCTACAACCCGCTCGAGGACGGGCGCGTGGAGGTCGGCGCGGTGATCTGGGTGGACCGCGAAGGCCAGAAGCCGATCGTCATCGGTGCAGGCGGCTCGCGGCTCAAGCGCATCGGCCAGGCCGCGCGGCTCGAGCTCAACGCGATGTTCGGGCGGCGCTACCATCTCACGCTGTGGGTCAAGGTACGCGAGAACTGGGCCGATGATGCGCGCGCACTCCACCAGCTGGAGGTCGAATGAGCCGCGCAAGTCACCGGGTGGAATTCACCAGCGGCTTCGTGCTGCACCAGCGACCCTACCGGGACACCAGCCTGATCGTTGAACTCTACACGCGTGAGCACGGGCGCCTAAGCGCCTTTGCGCGCGCGGCGCGCGGACCGCGTTCGCGTTTTCGCGGACTGCAGGCTTTCCGGCCTTTGCTGCTCTCCTGGGTCGGCCGGGGTGAAGCGCCCACGCTCACCGGCGCCGAAGGCGACGGGGCGCCACCGCTTCCGCTCGCGCCCGACCGGCTGCTGAGCGGGTTTTATCTGAACGAGCTGCTGCTCAAGTTGACGGTGGCTCATGACCCGCAGCCCGAGCTGTACGCGCACTATGTCTCGACGCTCGAGCGCTTGCGCGCGGGGGAAGCGCTCGATGCGCTGCTGCGTCGCTTCGAGAAGCGCCTGCTCGATCTGTTGGGCTATGGGAGCGAACTGAGCTGCGAGGCCGACGGGCGCGCAGTGCGGGCGGATGCGTATTATCATTTCCACGCCGGCACCGGCCTCTCGCCCACCCGCGCCGATGCGGACGCGGTGCAGGGTCGGGTGTTGCTGGCGCTGGCGGCCAATGAGCCTCTTGACGATCCGGAAGCTCAGCGCCAGGCGCGCTCGCTTTTACGCAGCGCGCTCGATCATTGTCTGGACGGTCGTGAACTCAATGTCCGCGCGGTGGCGCGCGCGGTCGCCAACATGGAGCGGTCCGGCTGATGGGCATGGCACTTGAACTGGGCGTCAATATCGATCATGTCGCCACGCTCCGCCAGCAGCGCGGCACGCGTTATCCGGACCCTGTGCATGCCGCCCTCATTGCCGAACAGGCCGGCGCGGACAACATCACGCTGCACCTGCGCGAAGACCGTCGGCATATTCAGGAGCGCGACGTGCGCGCCTTGCGCGGGCTTCTGGCCACGCGCATGAACCTTGAAATGGCTGCCACCGAGCCGATGCTGGCCTTCGCCTGCGAAATGCAGCCTGCCGACTGCTGTCTGGTGCCGGAGCGGCGCGCCGAGCTCACCACCGAAGGCGGGCTCGATGTCCACGCTAACCTAGGCACGCTCGCGCCCGCCTGTAAGCGGCTCTCGGCCGCAGGAGTGCGGGTAGCGCTTTTTATCGACCCGGATATCGCGCAGATCGATGCCGCGGCCGACAGCGGCGCGGCCGTCATAGAATTGCACACCGGCGAATATGCCGAGGCGAGCGGTGCCCGGCAGGTGCAGGAGCTCGAGCGCCTGCGCCTGGCCGCGCGCCACGGGTTGGCCCGCCGGCTGGAGGTGCACGCCGGACACGGTCTTAACTATCGCAACGTGGGCCCGATCGCGGCGATCTCTGAGATCAGCGAGCTTAACATCGGACATGCGATCATCGCCCAGGCGGTGTTCGAGGGACTGGCCGCGGCGGTGCGGGAAATGCGCGCGCAGATGCAACGCGCGCGCCGATGATTTACGGCATCGGCGTCGACGTGCTGAAGCTCTCGCGCATCGAGCGCTGCTATCAGCGATTCGGACAGCATTTTGTCGCTCGCCTGCTGCTGCCTGAGGAACGGGTCCAGCTGTTGCAAACCAAGCGACCCGAGCGCTTCCTGGCGATGCGATTCGCCGCTAAGGAAGCGCTCGTCAAGGCCATGGGGACGGGCTTTGCGCACGGGATGTGGATCCGCGATGTGGGAATCGTTCAGAACTCCTGGGGCAAGCCCGAGGTGATCTACTCGGCGCGTGGCGATCGCCTGCGGCGCACGCTTGGCATTGGTGCCGGACATGTCACGCTGACCGACGAGGCCGGATTGATCGTCGCGGTGGCCGTGTTGATGGCCACACCTGCGCGACGCGCCAAGCCACAAGCGCGGCGCCGCTTGCCGCGCCCGGCGCCCAAGAAGCGAGCGCGTTCGTGACCCGGCTGGTCTTTGACATCGAGACGGTGCCGGACGTGGAGCTTGGCCGTCGGGTGCTGGGCATTGAAGCCTTAAGCGATGCGCAGGTGGCCAAAGCCATGTACACCGTGCGCCGCCAGGAGAACGGGAGTGATTTCCTGCCGCTCGAGCAGCATCGGGTGGTGGCAATCTCCTGTGTGCTGCGCAGCCGCGAGCAGCTTCAGGTCTGGTCCCTGGGCGATGAGCAATCGAGCGAGGCGGAACTGATCGCGCGCTTCTTCGACGGCATCGATAAATATTCCCCCGAACTGGTGTCGTGGAACGGGAGCGGCTTTGACCTGCCGGTGCTCCACTATCGGGCGCTGAAGGCCGGTGTGCAGGCGCCGCGTTACTGGGAGACGGGCGATGAGGACACGAGCTTTCGATATAACAACTACCTGAGCCGCTACCACTGGCGTCACCTGGATCTGATGGACGTGCTTTCGAGCTTCCAGGTACGCGCACGTGCCTCGCTACAGGATGTCGCTCTGTTGCTGAATTTGCCCGGCAAGCTCGGATTTTCGGGTGCGCAGGTCTGGGACGCGGTGCAGGCCGGGCAGCTCGGCGCGGTGCGCAATTACTGCGAGACCGACGTGCTCAACACTTACCTGGTGTTATTGCGCTTCGAACTGTTTCGCGGTCGCCTGGAGCAGGCCGGTTATCGCCAGGAACTCGAGCGGCTCCGGGACTGGCTGCGCGCGTCCAGCGCCACTCATCATCAGCAGTTCCTGGCCGCCTGGGAGCCGGAGGTTTGAGGTCGGCACGTCCGGCGCTCGTGGAGACCGGCCGCGTCGATTCGCTCAACCACGAGGGTGAGGGCGTGGTGCGTGGTGGCAAGACCGCCTTTGTGAGCGGCGCGCTGCCCGGCGAATCGGTGAGTTTTATCCGGCGCCGCCATCACCGGCAGCACGATGAGGCGGAACTGGTCGCCGTGCTGGAGCCAGCGGCCAACCGCGTGGCGCCCCACTGTGCTCATTTTGGAGTCTGCGGCGGATGCACGCTGCAGCATCTGGACAGCGCCGCGCAGCTGACGATCAAGGAGCAGCAGCTGCGCGAGAATCTGGCTCGGGTCGGGCGGGTCACGCCGCGCCTCTGGCTTCCCCCGCTGCATGGCCCGCAGTGGCAGTACCGGCGACGTGCGCGCCTGGGCGCGCGCTACGTACAGGCGCGCGGGCATTCCCTGGTCGGATTTCGCGAGCGCTACTCGAGCCGGGTGGCTGAACTTACCCGCTGCGAGGTGCTGGCCGCGCCCGTGGATGCGCTGATCGCACCGTTGGGCGCGCTTTTGAGCGCGCTGTCGATCCGCGAGCGTGTCCCGCAGGTCGAGGTCTCGATCGCCGAGACCGCCGTGGTGCTGGTGATCCGCGTGCTCGAGGCCCCCTCAGAGCAGGATCGGCAGTTGCTGTTCGAATTTGAGCGCGTCCACGGTGTGCATTTATACCTTCAGCCCGGCGGACTCAATACGGTGCGCCCGCTCGGCGAGGCCCCCCCGGTACTCGAATACGCACTGCCCGACTTTGCGGTGCGGCTGCGCTTCGAGCCGAGCGATTTCATCCAGGTCAATGCCGAACTCAACCGTGCGCTGGTCTCCCGCGTCGTGGAGTTGCTGGAACTGGATGAGAGCTCCGAGGTGCTCGATCTGTACTGCGGATTGGGGAATTTCACCTTGCCCGTGGCGCGTCGTGCCGCGCACGTGGTGGGCGTCGAGGGCGAGGCCGCTCTGGTGAGCCGAGCGCGGGAAAATGCCGCGCTCAACGGCATCACCAACGCCGAATTTTACAGCGCCAACCTCGCCGCTGATGATTTTGGCGCGGCTCCGTGGGCGCGGCGCCCCTTCAGCCACGCATTGCTTGATCCGCCACGGCTCGGCGCTCGCGAGGTCCTGCCGCTGCTGGCGCGCAGCGAGCTCAAGCGCCTGGTATATGTCTCATGTCACCCGGGAAGCCTGGCGCGCGATCTGGGCCTGCTCGTACACGAACTGGGCTTTGAGCTGCTGGCGGCGGGCGTGGCCGATATGTTTCCGCAAACCAGCCACGTCGAATCGCTCGCCGTGCTGGCGCCGGCCGGCTCATCGTGACGCACGGCTGGGAATCGGGCTCTGCTCTGAGCGACAATCGCACCGGCGCGAGCCTCGCAAGGAGTGCGCCATGACGCTCGGACCGCTGATGGTCGATGTCGCGGGCCAGGAATTGACGGCCGAAGATCGCCAAGTGCTCACCCACCCGCTGGTGGGCAGCGTGATTTTGTTCACGCGCAACTACGCCGACCCGGAACAGTTGCGGCAGCTGGTGGCGCAGATTCACGCGCTGCGCAACCCGCGGCTGCTGGTGGCGACCGATCAGGAGGGCGGGCGCGTGCAACGGTTCCGCGCCGGATTTACCAAGCTGCCACCGCTTCGGCTCATCGGCCACCAGTTTGACCTGGATCGAGCGGCAGGCCTCGAGCTCGCGCGCCGGCACGGCTGGCTGATGGCCGCCGAGCTTTTAAGCTGCGGGCTGGACTTGTCCTTTGCGCCCTGCGTGGATCTGGATTATGGCCTCTCGGAAGTGATCGGCGATCGCGCCTTGCACAACCGGGGCGCCGCGGTGGGCGAGCTGGCCGTGGCCTACATGCACGGGATGCGGGATGCGGGCATGTCGGCCACCGCCAAGCATTTTCCGGGCCACGGCGCCGTGGTGGCCGACTCCCATCTGGCCTTGCCCGTCGACCGGCGGGAATTCACCGATCTGGGCGAGGAGCTGACCCCATACCGGCGCCTGATCGCCAATGGGCTGGCGGCCGTGATGGTGGGGCACGTTTTATTTCCCAGCATCGATGACAAGCCCGCGAGTCTCTCGCGCCGCTGGATTGAGGGCGTGTTGCGTGGCGAGCTGCGCTACAGCGGCGCGGTTTTTGCCGATGACCTGTCAATGGGCGGCGCGGCAAGCTACGGGGACATCCTCGCGCGCGCCGCGCAGGCGCTTGCGGCGGGCTGCGATGTGCTGCCGGTATGCAACTCGCGCGACAGCGTGCTGCGATTACTCTCAGGTCTGCAGGTTGCTCCGGATCCTGCCTCGCACCTGCGCCAGGCGCGCCTGCGCGCACACGCGCATCCGGACCGCGACGAGTTATTAGCCTCGAGCCACTGGCGTTTGTGCCGCGAGGCGCTCGATCAGTGCATGCAGCCGCCGCCCCTGAGGTTTGCCTAACCTATGGATGAGTGGACTGCCCCGGTTATGCGCGCCGTTATCGACGCGGCCCCCGAGGGCATCGTCGTGTGCTCGGCCTCGGGCGCCGATCAGCCGGTGGTGTACGCCAATTCCGCGTTCGAACGGCTGACCGGTTACGAGGCGCGTGAACTGATCGGAACGGACCTGCGCCGCTTGCAGGGGAGTGATCGAGAACAGGAAGGCCGCAGCCGTTTGCGTCAGGCCCTCACTCAGGGGGCGGCCACGCGCGCGCTGCTGCGCAATTATCGCAAGGACCGCACGCAGTTCTGGAATGAGATCTTTCTTGAGCCGGTGCGCGACGCTGCAGGCGCGCTCACGCACTTTGTCGGTTTCCATCGTGACGTCGGCGAACGTGAGCGTGCCGCGGGCACGCAAAGCAGTGTCGGACTCCCGGCCTGGATGCGCGAAGACCGGCTCACGGGCCTCTACACTCGCAATTATTTCGAGGAGCTGCTGCGCCACGATTGGCAGATCGCGCGGCGCGAGGAGCGGCTGCTGACGGTCATGATGTTCGAAATTGATGCGCACGATGCCTATACCGAACGATTTGGGCAGCAGGCGGCCGACGCCTGCGTGCGCCGCCTGGCCGGTGTGATCACCGCCTGCTTCCGGCGCGGCTCGGATCTGGTGGCGCGCTGGGAGGGCGGCACACTGATCGCACTCGCGCGCAGCACGGGGCCAGCGGCGCTGGAGGGTTTTGCGCACATGATCACGCAGCGAGTGATCGATCAGTGCATCCACCACCCGCGCGGGGCCGCGGGCAAGTACGTCACAGTGAGCGTGGCGGTGGCGAGCCTGATGCCGACCGTAAAATTGCAACCCGAGGCGTTACTGCTCGGCGCTGAGCGCGCGTTGCAACGGGCGCGCGCCCTGCAGGCGGGGCGCATCATGATGGCAACCGGGAAGGACTTCGCTTAAAGCGCACCGGCCCGAACTGCGCCGGTCCCGCGGCGCCAGTGCGCCCTAGCTGCGCGCGGCCGGGCTGACGATGGCGATGACGCCAAAGCCGGGATGATCAAAATAATTCTTCTCGTTGAATTTAACCTTGCGCAGCTCGCTCAGCGACCAAGTGGGATTTTCTCCCAAGTGCAGATCGAGCCCCAGGTGCAGGAATTGCCCGCGTTCCACGAAGACACTCCCTGACAGGCCTGGCACGTTGATGCCCAGCTGCTCGAGCGAAATGCCCACGTGCTTAGGCCAGTCGGTGGCGCCCTGCACCCAGCCCGCGTGCGCGAGCACCCGCCAGCTGCCGCTCGAGCGCAATTTGGACGCCACGGCGCCCAATTGCATTTGTGAGGCCTCAAGACTCCGATAGATGGCCGGCGGGGTGGCCCCGGTATCGATCTGGTGGCTGAAGCCGCGTCCCTCGGCCGGGACGCTCAAGTCCTCTCCCGAAGGCGCCTCGGCGACGCGGAAAATCACCAGTTCCACCTGGTAAGCCCCGGTGCCTCCGGCACTTGCTGCCTGGAGCGGGGTGGCCTGCGTCATCGCCAGGATAAGTAGTAGGCCTGCGGCGGCGCGCACCACAGTGGCGGGGATTCTCATGTTGCTATGTTAGCAGCCTGCTAGCCCTTCGCGCCGCCCAGCTCCTCGAGCAGTCGTGCGGCAAATTCGAAACGCGTCGGAATGGCACTTAGCCCCCGGCTAAAGCGCAGTTTGAGCGGGCCTTCCATGCGGTAATCGTGCGCCGGGCGCTGAATGAGGCGGATGACGGCGCTCGCGTCCACGCGGTTTTGCGCCTCGAACATCACGCTCCCTCCCTGCGGCCCCAGATCCAGGCGCCGAATGCCCAGCTTGCGGGCCCGCAACCGGATGCCCGCCAACTGCACCAGGTGCTCGGCGGGGGGTGGCAACGGACCGAAACGATCAATCAGTTCTCCGGCCATGTCGGCAAGTTCCGGGGCACTGGCGCTCGCAATGCGCTGGTAAAGCGCCAGGCGCAAGTGAACGTCGGGCACGTAGTCCTCAGGCAGCAACGCGGGCACGTGCAGCTCCACTTCGCTGATCGCGGCCAGCGGTCGTTCGAGCGAGGGCGCGCGGCCGGCGCGAAACGCAGCGACCGCCTGTTCGAGCATGTCGAGGTACATCGTGAGGCCGACCTCGGTGAGTTCGCCCGTCTGGCGCTCGCCCAGGAATTCTCCGGCACCACGGATCTCAAGGTCGTGCGTGGCGAGGAGGAACCCGGCGCCCAGATCCTCCATGGATTCGATCGCCTCGAGGCGCTTGGCGGCGTCGCCCGTGAGTGCGCGGCGCGAAGGCACGATCAGGTAAGCGTAGGCGCGATGGTGGGAACGGCCCACGCGCCCACGCAGCTGATGGAGCTGGGCCAGACCGAGGCGGTCGGCACGATTGATGAGGATGGTGTTGGCGGTGGGCACGTCGATGCCGCTTTCAATAATGGTCGTGCACACCAGCACGTTGAAGCGGCGGTGATAAAAATCGACCATCAGCTGCTCGAGTTCGCGCTCACGCATCTGGCCGTGCCCGAAACGCACCTGCGCCTCGGGCACCAAGGCGGCGAACTCGGCCGCGACCTTCTCGATGGTCTGGATCTCGTTGTGCACCAGGTAGATCTGGCCGCCGCGACGCAGCTCGCGCAGTGCCGCATCGCGCAGTGTCGGGCCGTGCCATTCGCACACAAAGGTCTTGATGGCCAGGCGGGCGGCCGGAGGCGTGCTGATCAGCGACAGTTCGCGCAAACCCCCAAGTGCGAGATTGAGGGTGCGCGGAATGGGGGTGGCCGTCAGCGTCAGCACGTGCACCTCCGCGCGCAAGGTCTTAAGACGCTCCTTGTCGCGCACTCCGAAGCGGTGCTCCTCATCGACGATCAGCAACCCGAGGTTGTGCGCGCGCGCGTCGGCGTGCAGCAGCTTATGGGTGGCGATGAGGATATCAACCGTGCCCTTCTCGAATCCGGCCAGCACCGAATCGGCGGCCGGGCGCGTGCGAAAGCGTGACAGGGCTTCGATGCGCACCGGCCAGTCGGCAAAACGGTCGCGAAAACTCTGCGCGTGCTGCTCGGCCAGCAGAGTCGTGGGCACCAGCACTACCACCTGCCGCCCGGCCTGTACCGCGACGAAGGCGGCGCGCATGGCCACCTCGGTCTTGCCGAAGCCCACGTCGCCGCAAATGATGCGATCCATCGGCGTGGGCTGCGCCAGGTCCTGCAACACGCGCGCGATCGCCTCAGACTGGTCGGGAGTTTCCTCGAACGGGAAGGCGTTGGCGAAGGTCTGGTACTCGAGCTCCCCGGCCTGCAGGCGCGGCGCCTGGCGGGCGGCGCGCCGCGCATGCAGGTCGAGCAATTCTGCGGCCACGTCACGCACCGCGGCGGCTGCCCGCCGCGCGGCACGCGCCCACTGCTCGGTACCGAGCTTATGGAGCGGGGCGCTCTCGGGGCTCCCACCCGCATAGCGGTTGACCAGGTGCAAGGCATGCACCGGCACGTACACGCGATCCCCATCGCGATACTCAAGCACTAGAAACTCCCCCAGGTCCCCGCCGATCTTCATCACCTCAAGGCCGCGGTAGCGCCCGACCCCATATTCGACGTGCACCACGGGCGCCCCGGGCTCGAGGCTCTGGAGGTTGCGCAGAATCGTGGCCGGATCGGCCGCACTCCGGCGCCGGCGCCGCTCCTGGCGTGCGCGCGTGCCGAACAGCTCAGTCTCGGCCAGCAACATCAGCGGCGGGGCGCGCAGGTTGAGGCTGCGCACCTCGGGCGCGACCAGGATGGCCAGGTGCGCATCGCCATTGACGAACTGTGGCCAATCGGTAAGTTGCCGGGGTGTGCGACCGTGCGCGCTGAGCATCTGGCCGATCACTTCGCGCCGTCCGGGCGAATCAGCGGCCAGCAGCACCCGTCCGTCATAGGCTTCGAGGAATTCGAGAAGCGGCGCCAGGGGCTCGGTGGCGCGCGCGTCGAGCTGGAAATTTCGGGGCAGCAGGCTCCTGTGATCATCGTCTACATCCGGCCCGGCCTGACCCGGATCGAAACGTTCCAGGTAAACGCGCGCGTGCTGTGCCAGGCGCAATTGAAGTTCAGCGACCGGGAAATAGATCTCCTCGGGCGAGAGCAGTGGGCGCTCCAGGTCATGGCGGTACTGCTCGTGGCGCGCGATGATCGCTTCCCAGGATGCCGCCAGCGTGAGCTCGAGCCCGGGGTCGGTCGCGAACACCAGGCCTTGCGGCAGGTAATCGAGCAATCCCGCCGTGTGCTCGAAGAACAGCGGCAGGTAAAATTCGATGCCCGGCGGTGCGAGCCCCTCGCTGACGCCCCGATAGATGCTCATCCGCGCGACGTCGCCGCTAAAGCGAAGTCTGAAGCGCCGGCGAAATTCGCGCACCGCCTCGGCATCCAGCGGCAGCTCACGCGCCGGAAGCAGTTGCAGGCTTTCGATGGCCTCGTGCGAGCGCTGCGTGTCCGGATCGAAGCGCCGCAGCGAGTCGATCCGATCATCCAGCAGATCGATGCGCACCGGGGCCAGGGTGCCCATCGGCCACACATCGAACAGCGAGCCGCGCAGGGCGAACTCTCCGGGCCCGCTCACCTGACTGACACTGGCATAGCCGGCGGCGACCAGCCGGTGCCGGAACGGCTCGATCGCCAGCATTGCGCCCCGGCGGAGTGAAAAGCTGCGCGCGCTCACATAGTCGACCGGCGGCAGACGCCCGAGCAGGCTCTCGGGGGTCAAGAGTAAAATTCCGCGCCGCAGTTCCGGGAGCCGCGCGAGGGTCGCCAGGCGTTCCGAGACAATGTCCGGATGCGGGGAAAACTGGTCGTAAGGGAGGATTTCCCAGTCCGGGAGCGTGAGAATCTCGAGCTGTGGACCACCAAAGAAGCGCAGCTCGATCGCTAGGCGTTCCAATTCGCGCGCGTCCGCGACCACGCAGCTCCACGGGCGCGTATCGGCGCTCACCGCCTCGGCCAGCGCCAGGGCACGCGCGCCCGCGTGCAAAGCCGGCCAGTGCAACTGGGAGGCGCCAGGCGCAGGGAGCGTGGGGCGGATCAGAGCGGACATGCAAAGGCGAGCCGTGCCGGCGGCGGTGAGGCCGGCTTCTAGGCTAGGGGCTGGGAGCTTACCGGGCTAGGCGATGATTACAAGGCCGAGCTCAGTCAAGAGCCGGCCGCGACCGCGTCGATGACGCGGTCCTTTTCGAAAAACACGCTGAAGCCGGCGTAGTCCCAGCGCGAAATCGGCGGCGTACCGACCGCATCATGGCGCGCCTGGGGCGCGCCGAACTTGGCTTCAACCGCGGCCATGCTCGAGCCACGGGCGGGGCGGGCGATCGTTGTGGGGAGGACTTGCACCTGGTCGTCCACGACGATGGTTTCGGCCGCCGCCAGGCCCCCCCACAGGGTCGCCAGCGCCAGCGCTATCCTCAACGTGCCCGTTTTCATGCAAGGTCTCCTCACGCGCCCGCAGCGGCCCGCCTGACCGCATTTACGACTATACCACCCGCATCGGCGCGTTCCGCCCACTTAAGCGCGCGCGAACGCCCGCTTTAGGCCCGCACAGCTCGAAACTGTGATGCCCGTCCGGTTTCGTCGCGGTGGCCGGCGCCGTCATGATGTAATGCGCGGCTCATGTTTCAGCCGTTGTCACTGTTTGTGGGCCTGCGCTACGTGCGCGCCCGCCAGCACACGTTCTTCGTCTCGTTCATCACCTGGGTGTCATTGGCCGGGGTGGCGCTGGGCGTGGCCGCTCTGATCGTGGTGCTCTCGGTCATGAACGGCCTCAAGGGCGAGCTGCGCGATCGGCTGCTGACCCTGACCGCGCATGCGCGCATCGTCGATGAGCGGGCGGCGCAGGATGCCGATGACCGCGCCTTGGGCGAGCGCGTGGCCGCTCTTCCGGGCGTCATCGGAGTCGCCCCCTATATGGACCTGCAGGCGCTCGCCATGCACGGCAGCGAAATGGTGCCGGTGACCTTGCGCGGCATCGACCCGCGACGCGAATCGGCCGTCACGCATCTTGCACCGCTCCTGGTCTCGGGCTCGCTCGCCTCACTTCGCGAGGGAAGCAACCGTCTGATGGTCGGGGAGGCGCTGGCCGATCAGCTGGGCGTCGCGGTCGGCGATGCGATCACGCTGCTGGTGCCCATCGCCAGCGCCGACGCGCCGCCCGAGCCGCAGCTGCGGGTGTTCAACATCGCGGGGGTTTTTTCGGCGGGCATTCAGGATCACGACTCGAGCCTGGCCTTAGCCACGCTCGCCGACGTGCGCGCTTTTGCGCCCAAGGCGGTCGGGGCCAGCGGGCTTCGGGTGCGCTTTCGCGACGCGTTGGCGACCCCGCAGTACATGCCGGCCGTGCGCGCAGCGGCGGGCCCGCGGATGCTGGTGCGCGACTGGACTGAGGACAACGCCAATTATTTTCGCGCCGTGCGCATCGAGAAGACGATGGTGGCGTTGATCCTGCTGCTGATCGTAGGCGTTGCCGCCTTCAACATCGTCGCGATGCTGGTGATGGTGGTGACCGACAAGCGCACCGACATCGCGATCCTGCGCACCCTGGGTGCCGACCCGGGAACGGTGCTGCGCATTTTCATTACCCAGGGACTGGTGATCGGTTGGTGCGGGGTGGCCACCGGGGTGGGCCTGGGCGTGCTGATTGCGCGCAACGTGGGCAGCATCGCGCCATTTCTGGAGCGCTTGCTCGGCTTTCACTTCTTCGATGCCGACGTTTTTTACATCACCGCGCTCCCCTCCGAGTTGCAGGCGCCCGACGTGCTGTGGATCAGCGCCGCCGCGCTGCTGCTGACGCTCGCGGCCACCGTGTATCCGGCGCTGCGTGCCGCGGCCACACCGCCCGCTGCGGCCCTGCGCTACGAATAGTCCATGGGCGCACCGTACGAGATCATGATCGGCACGCGCTACCTGCGCTCGACGCAGCGGCGCGGCTTTCTGTCCTTCATCTCACTGGTGTCGATGCTCGGCCTGGCGCTGGGTGTGGCGGTTCTGATCGTGGTGCTGTCGGTCATGAACGGATTCGAGCGCGAACTGCGCACCCGCATCCTGAGTGTGACCGCGCACGCCACGCTGATGGGAATCGACGGCACGCTCGCCGACTGGCGCGCGGCGCAACGCCTCGCCGAGGCGCACCCGGAGGTGAGCGCGGCAGTGCCTTACGTCGAGGTGCAGGCCATGCTGGTGCATGGGGCGCGCTCGGCGCCAACGCAGCTTCGCGGCGTGCTGCCGGCGCAGGAACGACGCGCCGTGAGCCTCGCGCAGCGCATCAGTGGCGGCCGCATCGAGGCGCTCGAGCCCGGAAGCTATCGCATCGTGCTGGGGGACGCGCTGGCCGAGTCACTAGGGGTCACCGTCGGGAGCGATGTGGTGTTGATTGCCCCGCGCGGCAGCGTCACGCCGGCAGGATTTACACCGACCATGCGCCGCTTCCAGGTCAGCGGCTTGTTTCACTCCGGAATGTATGAGTACGACAGTGCGCTCGCGCTGGCTCCGCTGCAGGACACCGCTCGTATCTATCGGCTTGGCGACAGGGTCACGGGCCTGAGGCTCGCACTGCGCGATCCGCTCGCCGCACCGCGCGTGGTGCGCGAGCTGGCGCGACAGATCGGCGGTGGGTTTTATGTCAGTGACTGGACCCGCAACCACGCGAGCTTCTTTCGTTCCATCCAGGTCAGCAAGACGATGATGTTCATGATCCTGATTTTGGTGGTGGCGGTGGCCGCCTTTAATATCGTCGCGACCCTGGTGATGGTGGTCAAAGAAAAGCGCCCTGCGATCGCCACCTTGAGAACCCTCGGTGCGCTACCGCGCAACGTGCTGGCGATATTTACCGTGCAGGGCATGCTCATCGGACTGGCGGGCACGATCGGTGGCGCGCTGCTCGGATGGTTCATCTCGGCGCACGTGTCCGAAATAGTTTCCACCATCGAGCGCCTCAGCGGCCAGCAGTTCCTTGACGCGCGCGTCTACTTTATGAGCGAGCTGCCCGCGTACGTGGAATGGCACGACGTGCTGCAAGTGTGCGCGCTTGCCTTTGTGCTGTGCACCGCGGCGACGTTGTATCCTGCGTGGCGCGCGGCGCTTACCCAGCCGGCGGAGGCCCTCAGGCATGATTGACAGTCACGGCGAGACCGCCGGCATCGTGCTGCGGGCGCAGGGGGTCGAACGGCGCTTTCAGGAAGGCTCGACGACCCTCGAAGTGCTGCGCGGCCTTGATCTGCAGGTACGCGCGGGTGAGCGACTGGGGGTCATCGGTGCCTCCGGATCAGGCAAGACGACCTTGCTTCAGATCCTGGGCGGTCTGGACCGTCCGGACGGGGGTCGGGTGGAGATCGAAGGCCGCGATCTGCACGCGCTCTCGGAGCCCGATCGCGGGGCTTTGCGCAACCACACGATCGGCTTTGTTTATCAGTTTCACCATTTGCTGGCGGAGTTCAGCGCGCTGGAGAATGTGGCCATGCCGCTGCTGGTGCGACGCATGAGCGGCGCTGCGGCCCAGCAGCGCGCCGCCGCGCTGCTCGAGCGTGTGGGCCTGGGCGCGCGCCTCAAGCATCGGCCTCATCAGCTCTCGGGCGGTGAGCGGCAACGCGCGGCGGTGGCGCGCGCACTGGTCACCACACCGCGCCTGGTGCTGGCCGATGAGCCGACGGGAAATTTAGACGGCCGCAACGCCGAGCAGGTGTTTGCCCTGATGCTCGAGCTTAATCGCGAACTGGGCACCAGCCTCGTGATCGTCACGCACGATACCCGGCTGGCCGCCCGCATGGACCGGGTGCTCGAACTGGACAATGGGATATTGCGCTAGCGAATGGCTCCGGCCGTGGGCGTGAGGCGATGACGCGTTCGATACCGGCGTCGCACCGCCGATCGCCACACCAGCTCCAGAATCCAGCGGCCCAGCAGCCCGAAGAGCACGCTGCTGATCAGGCAGCCGAGTAGAAACGGTTTCCACACGGGCCCCAGTCCGTGCTCCAGCCAGCGCCAGCTCAGGTGAAAGGCAAAATGATGCGGGGTATTGCGCAGCAGCAGTGTCCCGAGGCGATAGGCGCCGTAATAGAACGGCACCATCGTGAACGGGTTGACCACCCAGGTGCTTGCCAGCGCCACCGGCAGATTGACGCGCCAGTACAGCGCTACCAGCACCGCGGCGATGGTGTGCACGGGCAGTGGTATAAAGGCGATCGCGATGCCGGCACCAAACGCGCCGGTGATGGAATGGCGGTTGAGGGACCACAACAGCGGCTCGGTGATGCGTGCGCCGAATACGCGCAGGTACCAGTGATGCCGGCGCGCGGTCACCCACACAGACAGTTGCTTGACTACGCGGCGCGACATCGATAACACACTCTAGCAGTCGCCCGAGCACGCGCGCAGCGGATTTGCGTCGCATATCCGCAAGCCTGATCCGGCGCGCCTATCCGGAGAAAGCCTCAAACCCGCGCGCCCGCTTGGGTATCATGCGCGCTGAGCATTAAGGCGGGGTGGAATAGCCGATGTGGGAAATCGTGCGTGCCGGCGGCTGGATGATGGGTCCGATCATCCTGGCTTCGATCGTCGCCGTAGCGATCATCCTCGAGCGCTTGTGGACGCTGCAGGACCGGCGCGTATTACCCACTGACCTGACGCGCCGCGTCTGGCAGCTGATCGAGACCGACCAGGTCAGCGACAAGGTGATCGCCGCGCTCGCCCAGAATTCGCCTCTGGGCAAGGTGCTGGCGGCGGGCCTCGCCAATCGCCATCGCTCGCGCGAGGCGCTGATGGAGCGGCTCGAGGACACTGGCCGGCACGTGGTGCACGAGCTGGAACGCTTCCTGACGACACTGGGCACCATCGCCGGGGTCTCGCCCCTGCTGGGGCTGCTTGGCACGGTCGGGGGCATCATCAAGGCCTTCAATGCCATCAATGCCGGCTCGATGGGCGATCCGCGCCTGCTCTCAGGGGGTATCGCCCAGGCCTTGATCACCACGGCTGCAGGCTTGTGCGTGGCCATTCCCTCGCTGATCGCCTACCGGTACTTGCGCGGGCGTGTCGATCGCATTGTCATCGAAATCGAGAAGGACGCGATCCTGCTGGCCGACGCATTGGAAACATCGCGCGCCGCGGCGCGCGCGGACGCGCCGTGAACCTCAAGCCTCGTCGCCATGAGGAGCCCGAGATCAACATGGTCTCGCTGATCGACGTCGTCCTGATGATGGTGATCTTTTTCATGCTGTCGGCGCGCTTTAATGGCGAGGGGCGCCTGCGGGTGCGCCTGCCCCAGTCCTCGGCGGTGCCCGAGGCGAATGCGAAGGCCTCGGCCCTGGTGGTGACCGTGACCGCCGGGGGCAGTTATCTGGTCAATAACCGCGAGCTGGTCAATTCCAGTCCCGACACGCTTCGCAGCGCCATCGAGAAGGTCGCCCCCGCGCAGCGCGACTTGCCCGTGAGCCTGCGCGCCGACGGACGCGCCACGCACCAATCGGTGGTGACCGCCATGGACGTGCTCGGCACGATGGGCTTTGCGCAACTGAACTTCATCACCACACGCGAACCCGGGGCTCGCGCTCCTTGAATCCGGCGCCGCGCCTTACGGATGCCGCGGTGGTGTACCGCAGGCTGCTCGGTTATGCGCGGCCACACTGGCGCATGTTCATGGTCGGCGTGCTGGGCATGGTGATGTACGCTTCGGTGAGCCCGCTGACCGCCTGGTTCGTGAAGAATTTCCTCAACGCGGCGTTCCTGACTAAGAATCTGCGCATCCTGCAGTACGTTCCGGCCGGCATCGTCGGGCTGTTCTTGTTCCGCGGCATCGGCGATTACCTGGCGAACTTCTTTCCCGGCTGGGTCGGGCGGCAGATGATCAAGACGATGCGCGCGGAGCTGTTCGCCAAGTACCTGCAACTGCCCACCTTTTGGTACGAGCGCGAGTCGTCCGGTCCAATGCTCTCGCGCCTGACCTACAACGCGGAGCTGGTGGCCGAGGCCGCCACCAATTCGGTCACGGTGCTGATCCGCGACTCGCTGTCGATCGCCTGGCTGGTGGGGTACCTGTTCTGGCAAAACTGGCAGCTGGCAATTTTCGCGATGCTGGCCGCTCCGGTGATCGCGAGCCTGATGCGAAGCGTCAACCGCCGTTTTCGCCGCTACAGCACGCGCATCCAGAACTCGATGGGCGACGTCACGCGGGTAGCCAAAGAAGCCATCGAGGCGCACCGCGTAGTCAAGGTCTTCAACGCCCAAGCGCACATGCAGGAGTCCTTCCGCGTCGCCAACGAGCGCAACCGGCACAGCAACATGAAGCTGGTCGCGGCGCGCGCCGCCAGCAATCCGCTGGTGCAGCTGATCGCCTCCCTGGGCCTGGCTGGCGTCCTTTTCGTCGCCGATCGCCAGGTGGCCGCCGGCACCATGCAGGTCGGGGATTTCCTAGGTTTCCTGACCGCTTTGCTGCTCGTGACCGAGCCGCTGCGCCGCCTGGTGAGCGTCAGCGGTCCGCTGCAGCAAAGCATCGCCGCCAGCGCCAGCGTCTTTGAGGTGCTCGACGCGCCGGTCGAACCCCAGGGCGGGACGCGCACGCTCGCGCGCGCGCGCGGTGAGGTGGAATTTCGCGACGTGAGTTTTACCTACGATGTGGAGAAGGGCAGGGTGCTCGACCACGTCAATCTGCGCGTGGCGGCCGGGGCCACCGTGGCGATCGTCGGGCGCTCAGGCAGCGGCAAGTCCACCCTGGTTTCGCTGCTGCCGCGCTTTTACGATCCGGGCGCCGGCGCGGTGCTGCTCGACGGGGTGGATATCCGCGAGTATCGGCTGCACGACCTGCGCGCCCAGATCAGCCTGGTGAGCCAGGATGTGGTGCTCTTCAACGATACGATACGCAACAACATCGTGTTCGGTGCCACGAATGTCGACCAGCCGGCGATCGCCGCGGCGGCCCAGGCCGCCTTCGTCAGCGAATTCGTCGCCGAACTGCCCTTGGGGTTGGACACGGAGGTCGGAGATCGTGGCCTGCTGCTGTCCGGTGGCCAGCGCCAGCGCATCGCCATCGCGCGGGCATTGCTGCGCAACAGTCCGATCCTGGTGCTCGATGAGGCGACCTCTTCGCTCGATACCGCATCCGAGCGTCACATCCAGGCCGCGCTCGAACAGCTGGTGCGCAATCGCACCACCTTCGTGATCGCGCATCGCCTGTCCACCATCGAGCACGCCGACCTGATCGTCGTGATGCAGGATGGCCTGATCGTGGAATCGGGCACGCACGAGCAATTGGTGGCCAAATCCAAGGTGTATGCCCAGTTGCATCAGCTGCAGTTCAACGTGTGAGCCGGCGGGCCGTGCGCACGCCGGATGAGCCGCGGACGGTGCCATGAGCCTCGATCCCTGGCTGCAAAAGGTCTGGTACGCGCCGAACCGCGCACCCGCGTGGCTGCGCGTGTTCTCTTCTGCGTACGGCGCCTGCGTGCGCGTTCGCCATTATCTTTACGCGCGCGGCTATCTGCCCTCCCAGCGCGTGGCCGGGCGCGTGATCGTGGTGGGGAACCTGACGGTGGGCGGGACGGGCAAGACTCCGTTTGTGATCTGGCTGATCGAGCGGCTGCGCGAACTGGGAATTGAGGGCGCAGTGGTGACGCGCGGTTACGGACGCAGTCACAGCCGACGGGTGACCAACGACATATTGCGCGTGGATGCGAGCTGCCGTGCCGACGACGTGGGCGACGAGGCGCTGCTGATCAGCCGCCGTGCCCAGTGTCCCGTGTACGTGTGTCGCGACCGGGTGGCGGGCGCGCAGGCGGCGCTGGCCGACGGGGCGCGGGTCGTGATCGCCGACGATGGGCTACAGCACCTGAGGCTGGCTCGCAATGCGGAGATCATACTGGTCGATGCCATGCGCGGCTGGGGCAATGGCGCACTGCTCCCGGCCGGTCCCTTGCGCGAGCCTCCCGAGCGCGCAGCCCAGGCGAGCGCGGTGGTGCTGACGGGCCCAGGGACGCCGGCGCTCGGTGGGCGGTTTCGCCCGATCGCGCGCATGCACCTGGAGGGGACGGTGCTTAGACCTGTGAGCGCCGTGGGGGACGGACGAGCGCTGGCCGCCTTCGCCGGGCAACGTGTTCACGCTCTGGCCGGGATCGGCAACCCCGCGCGCTTTTTCAGCACACTCCGCGCCGCCCGGCTCGAACCGATCGAACATTCCTTTGCGGACCATCATCGCTACGTGGCGGCGGAACTTCGCTTCGATGATGGCCTCGCGCTGATCATGACCGAGAAGGATGCAGTAAAATGCCAGGCCTTCGCGCCAGAGAACTGCTGGTATCTGCCGGTCACCGCCAGTTTTTCTGGAGCGGAGGGGCGGGCCCTATTAGGGAGAATACTGATGGACGCACGCCTGCTCGATATCCTCGCCTGTCCCGTGTGCAAAGGCCCGTTGCGCCTGGTGCAGGAAAGCGCGGGTCCGGTGCTGGTGTGCCGCGCCGATCGGCTGGCCTATCCGGTGCGCGAGGGGATACCGGTGATGCTCGAGGAGGCAGCGCGGCAGCTCCCCTCGACCGACCCGTTGCTGGAGCGCTAGATTTGTTTAAGGTCGTGATTCCGGCGCGCTACGCCTCAACACGACTTCCCGGCAAACCGCTGCGGCTGATCGCCGGGCGCCCCATGCTGCAGTGGGTGTACGAGCAGGCCGGCGAGGCGCAGGCCCAAGAGGTGTGGATCGCCACGGACGATGAGCGCATCGCCGAGCGCGCACGCGCCTTCGGCGCACCGGGTGAGGTGCGCGTGGCCATGACCGCAAGCGCTCATGCCTCGGGCACCGATCGGGTGGCCGAGGTGGCGCGTGCGCAAGCCTGGGATGAGCGCCAGATTGTCGTGAATGTCCAGGGCGATGAGCCGCTGTTGCCCCCACGGCTCATCCGCCAGGCCGCTGAGCTTCTTGAGCGCTACCCGAGCGCCGACATCGCCACGCTTTCGACCCCGGTCGCATCACTCGCCGATTTTCTTGATCCGAACGTGGTCAAGGTCGTGGCCGACGCCAGTCAGCGTGTGCTTTATTTCAGCCGCGCGCCGATTCCCTACACTCGCGATGCGAAGGAGGGCGCCGATGGCGCCCCATGGCAACGCGCACGGCGCCACGTGGGGATCTATGCCTATCGGACCGGCGCCCTGCAACGCATGGCGGCCCTGCCGGTCTCGCTGCTTGAGGGCGCCGAGAAGCTCGAGCAGCTGCGCGCGCTCGAGGCCGGCCTCGAGATCCGGATCGCCGACGGCGAGGTGCCGCCGGGACCGGACGTCAATACCGACGCCGACCTGGAACGGGTCGGGGCGCTACTCGTCGCGTCGCGGCTCGCTGTGCCAGTTATCCGGCGCGGGAGCTGAGGACCACACCACTTGCGGGGGGGCGCTCGCTGCGCCCGGCGCCGCAACTGGCCCCGAGGGCTGCGCGGCAGGTGGCGAGGGGGTAGGCGCGCTTGCGCGCTCGGGCGCGGAAGCGTCAAACAACTGCGCCTGGCCGGTGTTCGGGCGCGCAGGCTGAGTCCAGCTCATGGCCGGCTCCTGTCCACCGCCGTCTCGGACGTTTGACGGATCGAAAGTGCTGTCCGAGCCTTGCTCGGCACCTTGCATCGGGTCGGTCCCTGCTTGCTGCCCCGCGCGCTCGGCCCCTTCGCGATTGCCACCGCCGCCGCGGCGGCGGCGGCCACCTCGGCGCGAGCGGCCCGGTCGATCGGTGCGCTCGCCTTCCGTGCGCCGTGCTTCCCCATTGACGCTGTCCGGAGGTAACTCGCGCCGCGGTTCCTCGCGTCGCGGCGCGGGATTGCGCGCTCCCTCGTTGGGCCGTGCATCGGCGCGCGGTGCGTCGTTGCGGTGCGGGTCACGATGCGCTTCATCGCGTGGGCGACCCTGGCGGCGGGGCTCACTTCGATTGCCGTCATTGCGCCCGCCGTGGCCGCGATTACCGTCGCGACGCGCGCCGGAGCGATCCCCGTATGGTCCGCGACCGGAACCGCCGCGCCGCGGCGGGTGCCGATCGCGGGTGTCGCGCTGGTCGCGGCTCTCGCCTGGTCCCGCCGTGGCTCCCGGAGCCTCGCTGTCCTTGGGTGCATCGGGCCCTGCAAAGAGGCGCTTAAGGTGGCCCCACAAGCCACCGCCCCCGGTGGCTTGGGGCGGCGTCGCGAGCGCCGGCGCCACCGGGGCGCGCTCGGGAGCGAGCACCACCGGAGCGGCGGTCGCGGGCATGAAGGCGGCCACGGCCGGAGCGTCGGCCACCGGCTTGTCCCGATCGAGCGTCGGGTCGGCCAGGACCGGAGCGGCCGGCATCTGGTAGCTGACCTGATTGTGCTCGGGCAGCGCGGTTTCGTCCTCGCGCACGCGGCGGAAGGAATATTCGGGCGTCTGGATATGCGGGTTGGGCACCAGCACGATGGTGACCTTGGCCTTGTCCTCGGTATCGCGCAGCCAGTCGCGCTTCTCGTTCATCAGGTAGGTGGCTACGTCCACGGGCACCTGCACGATGATCCGTGAGGTGCGCTCCTTGCGGGCGTCCTCGCCGATCAGGCGCAGGATCGACAGCGCCAGGGATTCGACGCTGCGGATACTGCCGATACCAATGCAGCGCGGGCACACCAGGTGACTCGATTCCCCGAGGCTCGGGCGCAGGCGCTGGCGGGACATTTCCAGAAGTCCAAAGCGCGACAGTCGGCCGATCTGGATGCGGGCGCGATCCATGCGCATCGCATCGCGCAGCCGATCCTCGACCGCGCGCTGGTTCTTACCGTCCTCCATGTCAATAAAATCGATGACGATCAGGCCACCGATGTCGCGGATCCTCAGCTGGCGGGCGATTTCGTCCGCGGCTTCCAGGTTGGTGTTGGTGGCGGTCGCCTCGATGTCCGAGCCGCGCGTGGCGCGCGCCGAGTTGATGTCGATCGACACCAGCGCCTCGGTGTAGTCGATCACCAGGCTCCCACCCGAGGGCAGCTGCACCTTGTGGGCGTAGGCGGACTCGATCTGATTTTCGATCTGGTAGCGCGTAAACAGCGGGATATCATCGGTGTAGGTCTTGAGCTTGCGTTGCGCGTCGGCTGGCATAAAGCGCTGCATGTACTCCTGAGCCTTCTGGAACGCGCCCGCATCGTCCACCAGCACTTCGCCGATGTCATCGCCTAGATAGTCACGCAGCGAGCGGGTGACCGCGTCGCCTTCCTGGTAGACCAGGAAGGGCGCACTGCGGCCGCTCGAGGCCTGGGCAATCGCGTCCCACTGCGTACGCAGGTTGTCCAGATCCCACTGCAGCTCTTCGACCGCGCGACCGACGCCGGCGGTGCGAATGATCGCGCCCATGCCCTCGGGCACGTTCAGCTGGCTCATCACCTCGCGCATCTGATCGCGGTCTTCGCCCTCGATGCGGCGCGAGACGCCGCCGGCGCGGGGGCTGTTGGGCATCAGCACCAGGAAACGGCCGGCCAGGCTGATAAAAGTGGTCAGAGCGGCACCCTTGGTGCCGCGCTCTTCCTTCTCGACCTGCACCAGAAGTTCCTGGCCTTCGCTGACCAGTTCACGGATATTCATGCGCCCGCTCTGGGGCGCGGACTTGAAATATTCCTTGGAGATTTCCTTAAGAGGAAGAAAACCATGGCGGACGGCGCCATAGTCGACAAAGCAGGCTTCCAATGACTGCTCGACGCGCGAGATGCGCGCTTTGTAAATGTTGGCTTTCTTCTGCTCTCTGGACGGGATCTCAATCGATAGGTCGTATAACTTCTGGCCGTCAACCAGTGCGACGCGCAACTCTTCCTGCTGAGTTGCATTGATAAGCATTCTCTTCATTTGTCCCTGCTACATTTGCGTAAGGGACCGACCGGACGGCGCCAAACCTGCATGCAGGCGGTGCCGCGGCATCAAGCAGCCAGCGATGGAACCCGAAGATTGATTGTCGGCGCGTGCGGTGGGGCATCGATTTTTGTTACTGCCGCCATGGAGGGCAGCGCCGGAAAACCTTGAGGTTCGCTGACCCTTGGGGGCGCTCGCCTTCAGGCTCTACCCTCATGGGGAGCAGCTTTGAGAGGCGAGGGCCATTGTGACCCTGGTCGGCCGAACTCTTGCGATGGCCTCGATTTCGAGGACCAACTACTATGCGACCGCTTTTGGGTCGCGAACTTGCCGCCGCGCGTGGACTTTTAGCCGTTTTGGAGCTTAAGGCCCGCTGCGGGACCACGACAGTATAGCGCCAGCATGCTTTAGAAACAACGATTTACGCTCACTCCCGGCGAGGTCCATTTCCCTTGGAAAAGACTAAGGTTGGCCACGGCGCACGTTCCGGCGTGCAGCAGCAGCTCATTGGCGAGGAGAACGCCGGCCAGCGGCTGGACAAGGTGTTGGCCGCACTTTTGACCAGCGTGCCGCGCACCCGCATTTTCCGGCTGATCCGCAAGGGCGAGGTACGCGTCAATGGCAAGCGCGCACGGCCCGAGCAACGCCTCGTCGCCGGAGACCGCCTACGCGTGCCCCCGGTGCACGAGCGTTCGGTGAGCGCGGAGACTCAAGCCTGTGGCGGAGCGGCGCGCGTGCCCCCTGGGCTGATCAGTCGGGTGATGGCCGCGATCGTTTACGAGGATGAGCGACTCCTGGTACTCGACAAACCGGCGGGCCTCGCCGTGCACGGCGGGAGCGGGCTCACCTACGGTGCAATCGAAGCGCTGCGCGCCGCGCGTCCGGAGGAGACCCTGGAACTGGCACACCGCCTGGATCGGGACACCAGCGGCTTGTTGATGATCGCGCGCAAGCCCTCGGCGCTGCGCATCCTGCATGCCTTGCTGCGCGAGGGCACGGTGCAAAAAAGTTACCTGGCGCTGGTGGTGGGCCGCTGGGAATTGGGGCGCAAACTCATCAACGCTCCGTTGCAGACCGAGGCGCGCGTCAGCGGTGAGCGCACCGTGCGCGTGGGCGAAGGCGGCAAGAGCGCGCGCACGCAATTTAAGTTGGTGCAGCAATACGGGGCGCTGGCCTCGCTGGTCGAGGCGACGCTTGAGACCGGGCGCACGCACCAGATCCGCGTGCACGCAGCGTACTGCGGACACCCGGTGGCGGGCGATGTGAAATACGGCGACGCGGCGGCTAACGCGGCGCTGCGCGAGGCGGGCCTGCAGCGCATGTTCCTGCACGCCCACAGCGTGTCCTTTGACTGGCCACAGGGCGGTACCGTCAGCTTGAGTTCACCGCTCCCGGCCGAGCTCAAGGCGGTGCTCGATCGCCTGAGCCAGGTGCGCTCGGGAGCCGCGCTTAAGGCAGGGCGTAACCGCAGGAGCGCAGGCTCGCGGCGAGCCTGATCAAAGGAAGCCCGATCAATGCGGTGGGATCGGAGGTCTCGATGCGTTCGCACAGGCTCACTCCCAGCGCTTCGCTCCGTAGCGAGCCCGCGCAATCGAAGGGTCGGTCGGCGCTGAGGTAGGAATCGATTTCAGCCTCGCTCAAGGCGCGAAACACCACGGTGGTCACATCGACAAATCCTTCCGTATAGCCGCGCTCCGCGTGCACCAGCGCCACGGCGCTGAAAAACTGCACGGCGCGCCCGGACTGGGCGCGAAGCTGCGCGCGCGCGGCCTCGGCCTGGCCGGGTTTGTCGAGCACCTGCCCGTTGCAGGCGGCCACCTGATCGGCCCCGATCACCAGGTGGGCCGGGTGTGCGCGGGCCACGGCTTGCGCCTTTGAAAGCGCGAGGCGCTCGGCGCGGGCGCGCGGCGCCTCGCCCGGGTGGCTTCGTTCATCGACCTGGGAGCCGGTGACCGTAAAGGCTACCCGGAGCCGGGCAAGCAGCTCCCGGCGGTAGACCGAGGTGGAGGCCAGGATCAGTCCAGCAACGGTAGGCAAGCGTGAGATCCGAATGACAGAATAGAAACAACGGCTTAACACATACACGGGTTTTGACTTGCCGCGTAGGCCTACCTATCATACGCGCCCCATGCCCAACGGCTGGTCCAAGCCGCGCGACTTGGTCAAATTGGCCGAGATGCGCGCTCAGTTTGAGCTTGAAATTCCATTGGGGGACCTGCCGGGTATCCCAGTGGAATTTTCGCTTGCCGAGGGGCCGGTGCAGCTCGCGGTGCAGTTCGGGCGCGAGCAGGGCCTGGCCGTGGTGCATATCACGCTGAATGCGGTGTTGACGCCGCTGTGTCAGCGGTGCCTGAAGCCCATGCGAGTGCCGATTGCGGCCGATTCGCACGTGGCGGTGGTCGAGAGTCAGGGGCAGGCGCAGGGCGTGCCGGAGGAGTTCGAAACCTTCCTGGCCACCGACGGGCACGCCGCGTTGGCGGCCCTCGCGGCCGAGGAGTTGCTGCTCGCATTGCCAATCGTGCCGCGCCATGGCAGTGGAGAACGGTGTGAGGTTTCCTGCCCCGGCGCCGCGGCAGCGGACAGCGCGCCGGCGGTGACGGAGGCGATGGCGCCGGTGGTAGAGACGCAGCGGCCCTTCGCGGAGCTGCGCGCGCTGCTCGAACGTGCTAAAAGTTAACGGGTTGAATTGTTCTAGTCAGGAGTTTTCAGGAAATGGCCGTACAGAAAAGCCGCAAGACCCCATCCAAGCGTGGCATGCACCGCTCGCACGCTGCACTGAAACGCCCGGCACTGTCGGTCGATTCGCAGACCGGTGAGACGCACCTGCGTCACTGCATCACGCCCGACGGTTTCTACCGTGGCCGCCGCGTGATCGAAAAGGCCGGCACCGACGATAAAGCGTAACCTGGCGCGGTTGGGCTAGCGCTAGGCAGTTACAGGGAAGCCTCGCTCATGCGTTCCCGTATCCTCGGCACCGGCAGTTACCTGCCGACCGCGGTACTGACGAACTTCGATCTCGAAAAGCGCCTGGACACCACCGATGAGTGGATCCGCGAACGCACCGGCATCGAGCGCCGTCACATCGTGGCCCCGGGCGAAACCACCGTCGACATGGCCGAGCACGCGGCGCGTGCGGCACTGGCCGCGGCCGGCCGCGAACCGGGCGAGGTCGACCTGATCGTGGTGGGCTCGTGCACACCTGACCTGCTCTTCCCCAATGCCGGGGTCATGTTGCAGGCGCGGCTTGGCAATTTGGGCTCCCCCGCGCTCGGGGTCGAGGCGGCCTGCAGCAGCTTTATCTACGCCTTGTCGATGGCCGATAAATTCATTCGCTCGGGCGAAAGTCAACTCGCGCTGGTGGTGGGCGCCGATTCGCTCTCGAAGATCACCAATACCAAGGACCGGGGCACGGCGATTTTATTCGGCGATGGCGCCGGCGCCGTGGTGCTGGCCCCTGAGGCTGAACCGGGCATCATCTCCACGCACCTGCACGCCGACGGATCGCAGATGGAGTTGCTTCGTTGTACGGGCGGTGTCGCCACCGGTTTTCACGCGGAAGGTGACTACATCACCATGGCCGGTGCCGAAGTGTTCAAAGTCGCCGTGGGCATGCTGGCGCGCGCGGTGGAAGAGGCACTCTCGTCCAATGGCCTGACCAAGGACGAGCTCACCTGGCTGGTGCCGCACCAGGCCAATATCCGCATCATCCAGGCCACTGCGCGCCGCATCGGATTGCCGATGGAGCGGGCCATCGTCACGGTGGCCGAGCACGGCAACACCTCGAGTGCCTCGGTGCCGCTGGCTCTTGATGTGGGCGTGCGCGACGGGCGCATCAAGCGCGGCGACCTGCTGGTGCTTGAAGCCTTCGGCGGCGGCTTTACCTGGGGATCGGCTCTAATCCGGTACTAGCCGTTTCGCCGGCACCGGGCAATGGCGTCCAGGCAAAAAAAACGCCGCGATCTCGCGGCGTTTTTTTTTCCCGGCTCGCAGCCGGAGAAACCAGGCGAAGTAACTTACTTCGAGACTGACTTCTTGAACATGCGATCGATCTTTTCGTTCGTCGCGTCCACACCAGACTGAGCAGCCTGGGCGGCGGCCAGGGCCTGGTTGGCGGTGCTCTGAGCAGCAGCGGCAGCCGAGGAGGCGGCGGCGGCGTCAGAGGCGGCCTTGTTGGCTGTGGCAGCCATCTTGTCGTCTTCGGCCTTATTGGCGGCCAGGTCGGTCTGCATAGCAGCCGTCTGTGACTTCAGAGTGTCCACCTGGGCCTGCAGCGGCTTGAGGTCTACGCAGCCAGCAAGGGAGACGACAGCGGCGGCGGCGGCCAGCTTCACGAAAATTGCCTTATTCATTGGATAAATCCCCATTAGAGTTCATGTGTGTGAGTACGAACCGCGCCACGCCGGCACAACATCACTGTCGCGGGAGATCAGCGGAAGCGCCACTTGACCAAATCTGGGGCCAATTTGCAAGTGTAAAGATGCACTTGTCGGCGGCCTGCGACAGACAGATCAGTCTCTTAGGCCCTAAATTTCTGCCGAGAAATCTGTTGCATCGACACGACAACTGTATATAGTTACAGCCATGTCGGACCTCACTCCTCGTCAATCCCAAGTGCTGCATTTGATCCGCCAGGCTCTGCTGGAAAGCGGCATGCCCCCCACCCGTGCCGAGATTGCCGCCCAGCTTGGGTTCCGCTCGCCCAACGCGGCCGAGGAGCACCTGAGGGCGCTGGCGCGTAAGGGTTGCATTGAACTGGTGCCCGGATCTTCGCGCGGCATCCGACTTAAGGACACGCTGCGCGAGCAGCTGGGCTTGCCCCTGATCGGCCGGGTGGCCGCGGGCCGCCCGATCCTTTCCGAGGAGCACATCGTCGATCACCTCAACGTCGACCCGGCGCTGTTTCAGCCGCGTCCGCACTATCTGCTCAAAGTCGTGGGCATGAGCATGAAGGATGCGGGCATTCTCGATGGGGATCTGGTGGCGGTGCATCGGACCCCCGAGGTCCGAAACCGTCAGATCATCGTGGCCCGGCTGGAAAACGAAGTGACCGTCAAGCGCTATCGCCAGCAGGGTTCAATCGTATGGCTGATGCCTGAGAATGCGGATTTCGAGCCGATCCGCGTCGACCTGCAGCACGAACCGCTCCTCATCGAAGGGGTCGTGGTCGGGGTCGTGCGGCGCGGCGCCTAGCGGGCGGCTTTTGCTTTGCGCGCCGCGCGGTGCGGCTGGCCATCGCCGATATCGTAGTCCTCGAAGTCGCTGATCAGTTCGGCCGTGTGCTGCTGTTCCATGCGCCGCTCAAGGCGCCGCCAGGCCGGCTCGCCCACCTTGGCGGCGCGCCGTTTGGCGATTTCCATATCCTTCATGACACGATCGACATCGAGACCGTCGTCATCGACGCTCTCGTCGCCATCGTCATCGGCGTCGAACTCTTCGCTTTCCTCACTTCCAGTCATGGCGGCATTCCCTTTGTGGGTGTTGCAACCGTTCGGAGCGGAAAATAAATCCATCCGGGCGCGGATGCAATGGTGCCGCTTCACATTTTCGTCATCGAATGAGCGAATTCATCTCGAAAATCGGCAATAACATGGCAAACACGATGCCCATCACGAACAGACCCATAAACACGATCAGCAAGGGTCCGAGGAGCCCAGTGAGGGCGGTCACCAGTCCCTCGAGCTCCTGTTCCTGGCTGAGCGCGGCGCGCTCGAGCATGCTCTCGAGCTTGCCGCTGGACTCGCCACTGGAGATCAGGTGGATCGTCATGGGCGGAAACAGCCGGCTGGTGGACAGGGCCCTGCCGATGGGCGCTCCTTCACGCACGCGCGCGGTGGCCTCCGCGACCGCATCGCGCATCGGGAGGTTGGTGACCACTTCCCCGGAAATGCGCAGCGCATCAAGCACCGGCACGGCGCTGGCCGTAAGGATGCTCAAGGTTCGCGTAAAGCGTGCCGTGTTGAAGCCGCGCAGCAGTTTTCCGGCCAGCGGCAGGCTCAGCAGCGAGCGGTGCACCCGGCGGCGGTTATTCGGCTCCTTCTGCCAGCGCACGAACAACACCACGGCGAGTGCGAGCCCGAGCAAGAACCAGAGGCCAAAATGGCGGATCAGGTCGCTTAAGGCCACCAGCGCCCGCGTCATCAGCGGGAGCTTCGCGCGGCTGTTCTCGAACACCTGCACCACCTTGGGCACCACGTAGGCCAGCAGGATCGAGACGATCGAAAAACTCATGACCGTGAGCACGATCGGATAGAGCATCGCGCCCATCACTTTCTGGCGCAGCGCCTCGCGGCCCTCGGTGTAATCGGCGAGGCGCTCGAGCACCGTGTCCAGGTGCCCGGACTGCTCCCCGGCGGCCACCGTGGCGCGATAGATTTCCGGGAACACGCGCGGAAAATCCGCCAGTCCCGTCGCCAGTGTGTGTCCTTCCATGACCCGGGCGCGCACCCCGAGCAAAATGCTCTGCACCCGCTCGCGCTCGGTCTGCTGCGAGACGGCGAGCAGGGCTTCCTCGAGCGGCAGCGCGGCGCGCACCAGCGTCGCCAGCTGGCGCGTGAGCAGCGAAAGTTCCGAGGTGCTGACCCGCCGCCGCAGCAGGCTGAAGGAACCGGCGCTCCGCTGGGTGCGCGACTCCTGCCCGGCGACCTCATCCACGCTCACCGGGAGCAGTGATTTCTCGCGCAGCAGCGTGCGCACCTGGCGCGCGGTGTCCCCTTCCAGCACGCCCTTGTGCGGGCGGCCGGCGCTATCAAGTGCGGTGTACGCGAAGGCGCCCATGGCGTTAAGGCCCTAAGGCGGCGGCCCTAATCCTCGCGCGTGACGCGCAGGACCTCTTCGATCGTGGACACGCCGCGCAGGACCTTGGCCAGGCCATCGTCCCTGATCGAGGGCGTGTGCAGACGCGCGTGACGCTCGAGCTCCTGCTCGCTCGCCCCGTCGTGGATCATGGTACGCATCGCATCGTCGACCATGATCAGCTCGTAGATACCGGTGCGCCCGCGATAACCGTTGGTGGCTCCGGGGCGGTACAGGGTGGGCGAGGGCTGATCGGGGGCGAGGCCCAGCAGGCGCCGCTCGTAATCGCCGGCGACGAACGACTGGCGTGAGTCGCTGTTGAGCACGCGCACCAGGCGTTGCGCGACGACGCCGATCAGGCTCGAGGACAAGAGGAACGGCTCGATGCCCATGTCGCGCAGTCGCGTGAGCGCGCCCGCCGCGGTATTGGTGTGCAAGGTCGAGAGCACCAGGTGGCCGGTGAGGGAGGCCTGCACGGCGATCTGCGCGGTCTCAAGATCGCGGATTTCACCCACCATCACCACGTCCGGGTCCTGGCGCAGGATTGCGCGCAGACCGCGCGCGAAGGTCATCTCCACCTTGGTGTTGACCTGGGTCTGGCCGATCCCGTCGATGTAATACTCGATCGGGTCTTCGACCGTCATGATGTTCTGAGTGTTGTCGTTGAGCTGCTCGAGGGCCGAATAGAGCGTGGTGGTTTTGCCAGAGCCGGTCGGGCCCGTGACCAGCAAGATGCCGTGCGGCTTGTGTATCAGCTCATCGATCAGCTGCTGCGTGGCCGGATCCATGCCCAGGGACCCCAGTTCGAGCCGCCCGGCCTGCTTATCCAGCAAGCGCAGCACCACGCGCTCACCGTGCCCGGAAGGAATCGTCGAGACGCGCACGTCCACCGATCGACCGGCGACCTTGAGGCTGATGCGCCCGTCCTGCGGCAAGCGCTTCTCGGCAATGTCCAGGCGGGACATCACCTTGATGCGCGAGACCACCATCGGGGCCACCGCCCGCTTGGACTGGAGCACTTCACGCAACACCCCGTCGACCCTAAAGCGCACCACCAGGCGATTCTCGAACGGTTCGATGTGGATATCGGAGGCGTTCTCGCGCACCGCCTGGGTCAGCACGGCGTTGATCAGTCGAATGATCGGCGCGTCGTCATTGCTTTCGAGCAGGTCGGCCTGTTCGGGCAGTTCCTGGACCAGATGGGCCAGGTCCGTGCCGCCCTCCAGGCCTTCGACGGCCTGCATCGATTCGTTCCCGGCCTCGTAGGTCTTTTGCAGCAGGGCGTCAAACTCCTCGGAGCCGATCGGCGTGTAGCTTAAGGGCACGCGCAGCAGCCGGCGCACCTCGGCGATGGCCGAGGGTGCGGCGGGCGAGCGGTACACGCATTCGGCCGATCCGTCCGCCTGGGCGCGCACCAGCAGGCCGTGGCGACGCGCGAACGCGAAGGGCAGGCGCAATTCCGCCGGCTCTGGGGCCGCGGCGGCGTCGTTCAACGCCGGTTCCCCGATTCGGTGGCGGCGCCCGGAAAGGCAATGGCGTTCGGATCATCCGCCGCCGAAGCACCCGGCACCGGGGGCGGCGGCGCGGCGGACGTGTGCGGGGCCGCTGTGGCCGGCGGCGGTTGGGCGTTGGGGTATTTCAAGGACGAGGGCGGTGCCGACGTGGCGGGGGCCGGCGTCGTGGACGGCGCGGCGGCACCCGGGGCCGGCGCCGGGGGCTTGAGCAAGTCGGGCTGATTGAGCGCCGGCATCGGATCGAGATTCTGGAAAGGTGCGAGCGGCAACACGGCCGAGTCATGGCCGGCCTTGTGTTGCTGATCGCGCAGGTATTCGTACTTGGCGTCGGTCTCGAGCGCCGCCTCGCGATCATCGTGCAAGATGTGCGGTTGCAGGAACACCATCAGATTGGTCTTGCCCTTGCTGGTGTCACGGACCCGAAAGAGTTCACCGACCAACGGAATGCGACTTAAGAACGGCACGCGCTGTTCGCTGTTGGTGGCCTTGTCCTCGATCAAGCCTCCGATCACCAGCGTGCCCCCGTCGGGGATCAACACGGTGGTCTTCACCGTGCGCTTGTTGGTGATCAGGTCGACCGCGCCCTGGGAGCTCGCCGCGATGCTCGAGACCTCGATCTCGACCTTGAGCACGACCGAGTCGCCTTCGTTGATCTGCGGGGTGACACTCAGGATCGTGCCCACCTGTTGGCGCTGGATGGTATTAAACGCAGTGGCATTGCCGGTGTTCGCCGTGTACTGGCCGGTCAGGAACGGCACTTCCTGGGCCACCTCGATCTTGGATTCCTCGTTGTCCCGCATCGTGACCGTCGGCCTGGAAATGATGTTGGTGCGCGAATCGCCCTGCAGCGCGCGGGCGATGGCCGCGAAATTCACCCCCGTGGTCGCCAGTCGCCCGATCGCGAGGGTGGTGCCGGTGACCGCACCGGTGGGCGGAACGGTGCCGGTCTTGGCCGCGTTATACAGATCAACGAGCGAGGAGCCGCCCACGGGCTCGATGAAACCTCCTACGGCCAGGCGGCTGTTGGTGCCATCGATGATCCAGTTGATGCCCAGGTCCGCCGTGTTGTCGGCCGAGACCTCAACGATGATGGCCTGCACCACCACCTGGGCGCGCCGAATGTCGAGCTTGTCGATCACCGCGTTGAGCGCGCGCATGGTGCGCTGGGGCGCGGTGATAATCAGCGCATTGGTGTCCTTGTCGGCCCAGATCGTCCCGGTCCCGCCGGCGAGCGATATCGTGGTGGCGCCAGCCACGCCGGCCACGCCGGCGGCGCCGGCGGGCGCCGGGCCTCCGGCACGAGGGACGACGGCGTTGGGAATATTGGAGGCGCCGGCGTTGCTGGAATTGCTCGAGATCTGTTCCTTGAGCTTCGCGGCCAGGTCCTCGGCACGGGCGTAGTTCAGGTAGCGCACCACCGTCTCCCCGCCGGTGTCGAGCGGGGTGTCAAGGTTGGCGATCAGGGCCCGGATCTTCAGCCGCATGGCCGGATCGCCACTGAGCAGCACGCTGTTGGAGCGGTCATCGGCGACCAGATGGAGGGTCGGTCCGCCCGCATCCCCTCCCTGGGCCACCAGCGAGGAGAGCACGCGCACCGTGTCGGCCGCGGTGGCGCTCTGGAGCGGTATCACGTCGATATCAGAGCCGCCGCTCTGATCGATGCGCGCCACGATGCGCATCATCCGGCTCACGTTGGAGGCGCGATCGGAAATGATCAGCATGTTCGCGCCCGTGACCGCCGACATCTGGGCGTTTTGGGGCATCAACGGACGCAGCACCGGCACCAGCTGCGCGGCGCTGACGTTGGAGACCGCAATCACCTGAGTGACCACATCATCCGAGGTGGAACTGACGTGACTGGGCAGATCGCTTCCCGGGATCTGGCGCATGTTGGCATCGGGCAGCACCTTGATGATATTGCCGGCCGGGACGGCAATGAATCCGTGCACCTGGAGCACCGATAAGAATCCCTGGTAGAACTGCTCGGGGGTGAGCGCGGTGCTCGCGCCCGACAACCAGGTCACCTGCGCGCGGACCCTGGGATCGATAATGAAATTCTTGCCGGTCGCCGCGCTGACCGCTTCGATAAGCTGGGTGATGTCGGCGTCCTTGAAGTTGGGCGTGATGCGCGGACCCTTTTGCTGGGCGCCGGCGCTGCTCGAGAGCAGCAGCACGGCGCTGAGCGCGCTCAGTGCGCCGGCTCGGCTCCAAACGGGGGCGGGCGACTTTTTCATGAGGCAGATTCGCTTCTATTGCTCGCTGGAGGCATTGTCGGCCGGATCTTCGACCGGCGGGGACTCGGAATCGTCAGGGTCGGCCATCACCGGCGGGGCGTTGATTTCGGCCGCGCCCGGCAGACGCGGCGGCGCGGGCCCGCCCGGGGGCGCTTCGTGGCGGATTTCGGCGGCCGCCACATTCTCAGCGTCACTCGCGACGGTCTCAAGGTTAAGCGTGAGCTCCTGCGACTGGCCATTGCGCTGAATGGTCACATTGGCGCTCGCCAGCGAGGACAGAGTCTGCAAAATCTCCCCGGCCCGCGCCGGATCATCAAGCGGCGTGCCGTTCACCCCGGTAATTAAATCCCCGGGCCGAAGCCCCAGGTGGGTGAAGGCGCCGACACTGGTGCGCCCCCCCGGATAAATTCGATAACCCGTCAGCTTGGTGCCGACGAACACGGGCTGCGCGCGCACCAATCCGCCGAGCACGGCCGCGTTGCCCTGGGCCAAGGTCGCCAGGCGCTGCCCGGGGCTGAGCGAATCGGACGGCGGCGGGGCCACACCGGCCAGCGCAGCCTTGCGCGGCAGGAGGAGGGATTCAATGACTCCGCCCCGGTCAAGCAGCACGCGGTCCGGATACACCGAATACAAGCTCACGCCGCCCGGGACCGCGCTGCCCACGGTGTAGAGCTTCGCCGTCCCGGCGTTGGGTCCGAGGATCGCGAGGCCGCGTTTCGGATCGGGCACAGCCAATACTCCTGCCAAGACCAGTTGGACGCTAGTTTGCGGCGCATTGGCGTCATCGACCGTGCTGTGCGTCTCGCCAAACAGGTGTGCCGAGGTGATTTCCGACACGTGCAGGGTGCCTAAGTTCGCATTTGTAGGAGTGGCGGGCCCGATGGGGCCGCTCGCCAGGCCGTGGGCGGCCGGTGGGACGGCCAGGCCGCGATTTTGGCTGGTGACGAACAATCCGGCCTGAACAGCGATAAGGGCGGCCATCAGGCCGGCCGCCAGACGCGGTCCGTGCTGGATCAGTGCCGCCTTCTGCCCGGCGGTGCTCTTGAGTTCGTCCATCCAGCCCATATCTCCGCATGATACGGCGCGGCGCTTGAATCGCTCAACTGTCTGTTTTATCGGACTTCTTCCCCGGCGGCGCGCCTGTGATCCTGCCCACGCTCGAAAGGCTCAATCGGTTCTATAATTATGGTGACATGAACACGCGCAACGAACGGCCGGAACAGGGCATCGCGGTAGCCGAGGCGACACCGAAGACCAAGGTGCCCCCGTTGTTTCGGGTCGTGCTGCTCAACGACGATTACACGCCGATGGAGTTCGTCGTGGACGTGCTCGAGCGTTTCTTTGGCATGGCGCGCCACGCGGCCACGCGCATCATGCTGGAGGTGCATACCAAGGGTAAGGGCGACTGCGGGCTCTTTACCCACGAGATCGCCGAGACCAAAGTGGCGCAGGTGACCCAATTCTCGCGCGAGCACCAGCACCCTTTGCTGTGCACGCTCGAGCAGGCCTGAACTAACCGGAGCGACATACCCCAAAGTGCTTTCCAGCGAACTTGAATTCTGTCTGAACCAGGCGTTCCGCGAGGCGCGCACCCGCCGCCATGAATTTCTCACCGTGGAGCAATTGCTGCTGGCGCTGCTCGATGCCCCGAAGGTGCGCGAAGCCCTCAGCGGTTGCGGCGGAGCGCCCGATGAACTGGCGAGTGAGCTGCGCGCACATATCGCAGCCAACACGCCCCTGGTGCGCGAGGGCGAAGAGCGCGAAGTGCAGCCGACGCTCGGTTTCCAGCGCGTGCTGCAGCGCGCGGTGTTCCACGTGCAGTCGAGCGGGCGCAAGGAAGTGGGCGTGCTCAACGCGCTGGTGGCGATATTCAGCGAGAAACAGAGCCACGCGGTCTTCCTGCTGGGCCGGCAGAACATCACGCGTCTGGATGTCGTGCACTTTATATCGCACGGCCTGGCGCGCGGCAGCGACGCCAAGGGCGAGTCGGAGGAAGCCGGCACCAGCGACGCGGAGCGCGAGGGCGAGGGCGGGCGCGCACTGGAAAAATACGCCACCAATCTCAACGCACAGGCGCAGGCCGGGCGCATCGACCCGCTGATCGGGCGGGCCGTGGAGGTCGAGCGCACGATCGAGATCCTGTGCCGGCGCCGCAAGAATAATCCTCTTTATGTGGGCGAGGCGGGCGTGGGCAAGACCGCCATTGCCGAGGGCCTGGCCCGCCTGATCGTCGAGGGCAAGGTGCCCGATGTGCTCAGCGACTGCACCCTCTACGCGCTCGATCTGGGCGCGCTCATTGCCGGCACCAAGTACCGGGGCGATTTCGAAAAGCGCCTCAAGGGCGTCATCGGCGAACTGAAAAAGCAACCCGGGGCGATCCTGTTCATTGACGAAATCCACACGGTGATCGGTGCCGGAGCGGCCTCGGGCGGGGTCATGGACGCGTCCAACCTCATCAAGCCGGCCCTCACTAACGGTGAGCTGCGCTGCATCGGCTCGACCACCTATCAGGAATATCGCGGGATTTTTGAAAAGGACCACGCGCTCGCGCGTCGATTCCAGAAGATCGACGTGACCGAGCCTTCAGTGGCCGAGACCATCGAGATCCTCAACGGCCTGAAGTCCAAGTTCGAGGAACACCACAGCGTCAGTTACGCGCCCGAGGCGCTGCGCGCTGCGGCCGAGCTCGCCGACCGGCACATCAACGATCGTCGACTCCCGGACAAGGCCATCGATGTGGTCGATGAGGCCGGCGCGCGCCTGCGCCTCAAGCCCAGCAGCGCCAGCGTGCAGCGCGTGGAAGTCCAGAACATCGAAGAGGTGGTGGCCCGCATCGCGCGCATCCCGCCCAAGACGGTGTCCTCTTCCGACCGCGACGTGCTGCGCAACCTCGAGCGCAACCTCAAGCTGGTGATTTTCGGCCAGGACGCGGCGATCGGCACTCTGGCCTCCGCCATCAAGATGGCGCGTTCAGGACTCGGAGACCAGCGTCGCCCCGTCGGCAGCTTCCTGTTTGCGGGCCCCACGGGTGTTGGCAAGACCGAAGTGACCCGCCAGCTCGCGCTCACCATGGGGGTGGAGTTTGTGCGCTTCGATATGTCCGAATACATGGAGCGGCACACGGTCTCGCGTCTGATCGGTGCCCCGCCCGGATATGTGGGCTTTGATCAGGGCGGGTTGCTGACCGAAGCGATCGCCAAGCACCCGCACTGCGTGTTGCTGTTCGATGAGATTGAAAAAGCGCACCCCGATGTGTTCAACCTGTTGCTGCAGGTGATGGATCACGGCACGCTGACCGACAACAACGGTCGCAAGAGTGATTTCCGGCACGTGATCATTGTGCTGACCACCAACGCCGGCGCTCAGGAAATGAACCGGCCGGCGATCGGTTTCGTCAGTGCCGATAATTCCAGCGACGGTATGGAAGCGGTGCGGCGACTCTTCTCGCCCGAATTTCGCAACCGCCTGGACGCAATTATCCAGTTCGCGCCGCTCGATGCGCGCACCATCGAGCGCGTGGTCAACAAGCTCCTGGTCGAGGCCGAGATGCAGCTCGAACAAAAAGGCGTGTCCTTGAGCGTGAACGAGCCGGCTCGCGCCTGGATCGCGGCGAAGGGGTACGATCCGAAAATGGGCGCACGGCCGATGGCGCGTGTGATCCAGGAGTTCGTCAAGCGGCCGCTCGCCGAAGAACTGTTGTTCGGAAAGCTCTCCCACGGCGGACAGGCGCTGGTGACACTGGCCGGGGACGGCAATGGACTCGCGATCGAATGCGTGCCGGCGCCGGAGCCGGAAGTCGCCGCTTAGTGTGTCTGATGCCGCGAACCTGCGGGGCGCTGGCATTGCCCTATATAAAGGTAAAAAGGCTTAGCGACCCCGGTAGACGATGCGCCCCTTGGTCAGATCGTAGGGCGTCATCTCGACGGTCACCGCGTCCCCGGTGAGGATACGGATGTAGTTCTTGCGCATCTTTCCCGAGATGTGCGCCGTGACCATGTGGCCATTCTTAAGCTGCACGCGAAAGGTGGTGTTGGGCAGGGTCTCGGCAACCTCGCCCTCCATCTGAATCGCGTCCTCTTTTGCCATGCCGCTCATCGTTGATCCTAAGGGGCGCGAATTCTGCATAAACCCCGCTCGCATTGCAATTAGCATCCTACGCGCCGATGGCTTGCGCCAAACGGGCCACGAACTCGGCGCGGGGGATGGCCCGGCTGCCGAGGCTGCGCAGATGTGCCGAAGGCAGCTGGCAATCGATCAGTACCAGCCCCTCCGCCAGGGCCTGGCGCACCAGGCCGTCCAAGGCGGCCTTCGAGGCGTCGCGTTCCGCGCTGAACATAGACTCGCCAAAATACACCCCTCCGAGCCGCACCCCGTACACTCCGCCCACCAAGCGGCCGGCGCGCCAGATTTCAGCGCTGTGGGCGATTCCCATTCGATGCAGTTTCAGGTAGGCCGCGTGCATGTCGGAGGTGATCCACGTACCGGGGCTCAGTTTGCGGGGCGCCGCGCAGGCCGAGAGCACCGCCTCGAAGTCCCGATCCACGTGGTATTCAAAGCCGCGGTGGCGCAGCGCGCGGATCAGGCTCCTGGAGCGGTGAAATTCCTGTGGAAACAGCACTTCGCGCGGATCGGGCGACCACCACAGCACTGGCTGGCCGGGGGAATACCAAGGAAAGATCCCACGCCGGTAAGCCGCCAGCAACCGTTCACTCGACAAGTCCCCGCCGGCGGCCAGCAAGCCCGCAGGCTCACGCAGGGCCCGCTCGACGGGCGGAAAGCTCGCCGGCGGATCCCCGGGCGCCAGCCAGGCGATCATGCTCAGGCGCGAAACGGCGTATGGCGCGCCGCCGCGTCAGCATACTCGGCGACGGCAGCCGCTTCCCGATCCAGGTAGCGGGCCACGGCGAGCCGCAGCTCGCGGTCGGCAAGCCAGTGGGCCGACCAGGTGAACGTGGGCTCGAAGCCGCGCGCGAGCTTGTGCTCGCCCTGGGTGCCGGGCTCGAAGCGCTTGAGGCCGTGGCGGATGCAGTACTCGATGCCCTGGTAGTAGCAGGCCTCGAAGTGCAGGCTGTGCAGGTCCGCCGCCGCTCCCCAATAACGTCCATAGAGCGTGTCGTCTGAGCGAAAGTACACCGCGGTGGCGACGAGCACTCCGGCGCGCCGCGCCAGCACCGCCACGAACGCATCGCCGAGCGCGGCGGCCACCCGCCGGAAGAATTCGTAGTTCAGATAGGGCAGGTGGCCGTGACGCAGGAAGGTGGAGGCGTGCAGCTGATCGACCTGGTGGAGCGTGTCCGGATCGAGCGTCGCGCCGCTCCGGGTCTCGAACTCGATGCCCTGTTCGGTAATACGCCGTCGCTCGCGTCGCGCTTTCTTGCGTTTATCGGCCGAAAAGGTGGCCAAGAAATCCTCAAAGTCAGCATATCCGCGGTTGTGCCATTGGAAATGGCAATCGCGCCGCAGGAGCCATCCGGCCTCGGCGGCCGCGGCTCGCAGTGGCTCATCGATAAACAGCGCGTGAGCCGAAGAACGGCCGCGCGCGCGCGCGTCGGACTCAATGGCGGCCAGCCCCGCCAGGCGATTTCGGGCCCCGCTCGCATCGCCGGAGTCCGCGCACAACAAACGCGGTCCGGTGGCTGGCGTGAAGGGAATCGCCAGCAGCAGCTTCGGGTAGTACTCCAGGCCCCGGCTCTCCCAGGCGCGCGCCCACGCGAAATCGAACACAAATTCGCCCCAGGAATGGGTCTTCTCGTACAGCGGGGCGAGCACCTGCGGCTGCGATGGCGCGCCAATGCGCAGGTGACGGGGCACCCAGCCGGTGGCTGCCGCCACGCACCCGGTCTGCTCGAGCGCGGCCAGGAACTCATGGCGCAGAAAAGGGTAATCGCCCGCCAGGCGGTTCCAAGCGGTGGCGTCAAGTTCCGCCATGGCGGAGTGAAAACTCACCGGTGCGGCGGACTTCATGCTGCTCCGTCGAATCGCTCCAGGTATCGATCGGCATCGAGCGCCGCCATGCAGCCTGCCCCGGCGGAAGTGACGGCCTGGCGATACACGTGATCGGCCACATCCCCGGCGGCGAACACGCCGGCGACGCTGGTGGCCGTCGCATCGCCCGCGCTGCCGCTGCGCACCTGCACGTAGCCTGCGCGCATGTCCAGCTGGCCTTCGAAAATGGCGGTGTTGGGCTTGTGCCCGATGGCAATAAAAACTCCCGACACCTGCAGATCGCGCAGCGCGCCGCCGGCCGTGGCGCGCACGCGCACCCCGTTCACGCCTTGGGCGCTCCCGAGAATTTCCTCGACCGTGTGGTTCCACAGCAGGCTGACGCGGCCCTCGCGCTCGCGTTCGAACAGCCGGTCCTGGAGGATCTTCTCGGCGCGCAGCCGCTCGCGCCGATGCACCAGGGTCACGTGCGCGGCAATATTGCCCAGGTAAAGCGCCTCCTCGACCGCCGTGTTGCCCCCGCCGATCACCGCCACGCGCTGGCCGCGGAAGAAAAATCCATCGCAGGTCGCGCAGGCGGACACACCGCGCCCGCGATACAGTTCCTCGGAGGGCAATCCCAGGTATTGAGCCGAGGCGCCGGTGGCGATTATCAGTGCGTCGCAGGTATACGTGCCCTTATCGCCCACCAGTTGTATCGGGCGTTGCTTGAGCTGCACGGTGTGAATGTGATCGGCGAGCAGTTCGGTCGCGAAGCGCTCGGCGTGGCGTCGCATGCGGTCCATCAGATCCGGGCCCTGCAGGCCCTCGACATCACCGGGCCAGTTGTCCACGTCGGTGGTGATCATCAGCTGGCCGCCCTGATCGGTGCCCGTGATCAAAAGCGGGTGTCGGTTGGCGCGCGCAGCGTACACCGCGGCGCTGTAGCCTGCGGGCCCGGAGCCGAGAATGATCAAACGACGGTGAGTGGCCGCGCTCATGTACAATTTCCCGATGACTTGCAGCGACCCTAACAGCGGGTCGTTTAAGCCATGGTAAGTAACGCGACGCGCGCGGCCAAGTCATAAATTGATTAAGGATGGCGTATTGACTAATTCTCCGGCATCGCCTGTGTCGCCGCCGCGTTTCTCGGCGGCGGTGGCCCGTGGACTGCGCGAGGGCGCCGCCATCACCCTGGGCGTGATCGCTCTGGTCGTGGTGGTGGCATTGCTCAGTTTTGATCCGCGTGATCCGGGGTTTTCCTCCACCGGGATGGGCGATGGGATCCACAACCGTGTCGGCAGCACCGGCGCCTTCTTCGCCGACTTGCTGTATTTCCTGTTTGGTCGGCCCGCTTACCTGCTGCCCTTGGCGATTGCGGTCACAGCAGTGCGCATGGCCCGCGCGCGCGCACCGAGCGAAGCGAGTTCGCGAGTCAACTTCGCGGTACGCGGACTGGGCTTTGCGGTGTTGGTGATGAGCAGTTGTTCGCTCACCGCCTTGCACTGGAATCCGGGCGTACTGCCTGCAGGGGCCGGTGGGGTGGTGGGCACGGCGGTTGGGACAGGCTTGTCCAACGGCCTAAACCTGCTGGGCGCGACCTTGGTGTTGCTCGCCGCCTGGGCGGCCAGTGCGGCCGTGGCTTTTGGCATCTCCTGGTTACGCGTCATTGATGGGATGGGCGCGGCGGTTTGGCGTGGCATCCGATATGTGCGGGAGCGTCGGCAGGTCACGCGCGAAGTAACCGACGGGCGCGAACGCAAGCAAGCGCGCATGGACGCGGGCGAGGCGGAGACCAAGAAGATACGTGCCCGGCCGCCGCCACGCATCGAGGCGCCGGCCCCGGTGGTGGCCAAGAGCGAACGGGCCGAGAAGGAACGCCAGGTGCCGCTGTTCGATCCTCCGCAGGCCGGCGAGCTGCCGGCACTGGGGTTACTGGATGATCCGGGTGCGCGCGAGGCCTCTTATTCGGACGAGGCGCTCGAGGCCATGTCGCGCCTGGTCGAGTTGAAACTGAAGGATTTTGGCGTCGACGTGGAAGTGGTGGCCGTGCATCCCGGGCCGGTCATCACCCGATTTGAGATGCGGCCGGCCCCAGGAGTGAAAGCCAGCCAGATCACCGCGCTGGCCAAGGATCTGGCACGTTCGCTATCGACCACGAGCGTGCGCGTCGTGGAGGTGATTCCCGGCAAGTCGGTGATGGGTCTTGAGATTCCGAACGAGAAGCGCGAAGTGGTCACGCTCGGGGAGATCATCAAGAGCAAAGCGTACGACGAAGTCGCCTCGCCGCTGGCGCTGGCGCTCGGCAAGGACATCGGCGGGGCGCCGATGGTGGCCGATCTGGCGCGCATGCCGCACCTGTTGATCGCCGGTACCACCGGTTCGGGCAAATCCGTGGGGCTCAACGCCATGGTGCTCTCGCTCCTGTACAAGAGCACGGCCGAGCACGTGCGCCTGATCATGATTGATCCGAAAATGCTCGAACTCTCCGTCTACGAGGGAATACCGCACCTGCTGGCCCCGGTGGTTACCGACATGAAGCAGGCGGCCAACGCACTGCGCTGGTGTGTGGCCGAGATGGAACGGCGCTACCAACTCATGTCGGCGCTCGGGGTGCGCAACATTTCCGGCTACAACCGGCACGTCAAGGATGCCACTGCCGCGGGCAAGCCGATCAAGGACCCGATCCTCCTCATGCGCGCCGCCAGCGACCCCACGATCGATCAGCGGCAGATCCCGGAGCTCGGCCCCTTGCCCTTCGTGGTCGTGATCATCGATGAGCTGGCCGACTTGATGATGATCGTGGGCAAGAAGGTCGAGGAGCTGATAGCACGCCTGGCACAGAAGGCGCGCGCTTCGGGCATTCATCTGATACTGGCCACGCAGCGGCCCTCGGTCGATGTGATCACCGGTCTTATCAAGGCCAACATTCCCACGCGTATCGCTTTTCAGGTCTCGGCGCGCGTGGACTCGCGCACCATTCTCGATCAGATGGGCGCCGAATCGCTTCTCGGTCACGGCGACATGTTGTACCTGCCCCCAGGCACGGCGATCCCGACACGCGTGCACGGCGCGTTCGTCAGCGACCAGGAAGTGCACCGGGTCGTCGATGCGCTTCGCAAGGGCGCACCGCCCACCTATATCGAAGCGGTGTTGGAGGGACCCTCCCAACCTCTGGTGGGCATATCGGGTGAAGAAGACGAGGCGGGCGGTTCGAACAATGATGCGGAACAGGATCCACTCTACGATGAGGCGGTGAACATCGTAACGCGCGAGCGCAAGCCGTCGATCTCTTACGTGCAGCGCCGCCTGAAGATCGGCTACAACCGGGCGGCGCGATTGATCGAGGCGATGGAGACAGCCGGCCTGGTCGGCCCGCTCCAATCAAACGGTGCGCGCGAAGTGCTCGCTCCGCCCCCGCCATGAGCGCGGCACGGGCGCAAATGCCAAGGTTCACCGCGTGGCTCCTTGGAGCCGCGCTGCTGACGTCTTTATCGGCGCCCTTGCAGGCAGCCACGAGCACCGCACTGGATCATTTCCTCGAGAACCTGCAAAGCCTGCGAGCCAGTTTTACGCAGACCGTCACCGATGCGAAGGGTCAGGAACTCGAGAAAGGTCAGGGGAACTTACTGGTGCGGCGACCGGGGAAATTCCGTTGGGAATATACGCCCGAGGGTGCTGGACCTCAGTTGTTGGTGGCCGATGGCACCAACCTCTGGTTCTACGATCGCGACCTGCAGCAAGCGACAGTCAAGCCCGCGGCCGCCGCGCTCACCACCACCCCGGTGATTTTACTTTCCGGCACCGCGGATGAGATGCGCGCGGCCTTTACGATCTCCGAGGTGGGAACGCGCGAAGATCTTGCGTGGGTGCAGGTCACACCGCGCAGCCCCGCGGCCGAATTTAGCGCGGCGGAACTTGGTTTCCGCGGCTCGCAGTTGACGCGCCTGGTGATCCACGATCGGCTCAACCAGACCGAGACGTTGAGCTTTACCCGCAGTGCGCGTGGCGCACGCGTTGAGGATTCGGAATTGCACTTCACGCCCCCGGCCGGCGTCGATGTTATTGGAACCCCGCAAACGGAACTCGGCCGATGAACGTCCTGCCGCATGCACGCTTGTGGCACGTTGTCGGCGGCGGTCTGGTGCTGGTCGTGGTGGTGGCCAGCCTGGTGCCGGCAGGGAGCCTGCCGCACCTGGGCATGACCGATAAACTCGAGCACATGATTGCCTATGGGGGCCTGGCACTGTGTTATGGCGGCCTGATGGCGCCGCGCCGCTATGCGTATCTGGGCCTCGCCTTGCTGGCGCTGGGTGGCGGAATTGAAATTGCGCAGGGGGCCATGGGCATGGGGCGCGAAGCCGACTGGCGCGATTTCTATGCGGACGCCCTCGGCGCGGCGATCGGTTTGTCGCTGTGCATGGCCGGACTGCGCCATTGGCCGAGTTGGGTCGAAAAATGGCTCACACCGCGCTAAGGAACTGGCGGCCGCTGGCGGATCGCATGCGTCCGAGCACCATGGCCGAGTTCGTCGGGCAGCCACAATTACTGGCGCCAGGCAAACCTTTGTACGAAGCGATCGCGGCCCGTGCGTTGCACTCGCTGATCCTTTGGGGGCCGCCGGGTACCGGCAAGACCACCTTGGCGCGATTGATGGCAGGCGCGTCCGGTGCTGAATTCATCCCACTGTCGGCCGTGCAGGCCGGGATTAAAGATATCCGCGAGGCAGTCACGCATGCGCGTCAGGTCGCGGCGGCGGGCCATGCGACGGTGTTGTTCCTGGATGAAGTGCACCGATTCAACAAGGCTCAGCAGGACAGCTTTCTGCCGCACGTCGAAGACGGCACGCTGGTATTTATCGGCGCCACGACCGAGAACCCTTCCTTTGAAATCATCGGTGCACTGCTCTCTCGTGCGCGGGTCTATGTACTCAAAGCGCTGGAGGCCGATGATATCCGGGGCCTTCTGGAGCGGGCACTCGCGGATCGCGAGCGCGGCCTGGGCGAGAGCGGGCTTTCGATCGAACCGGAAGCCCTCCAGCTGCTGGCGCAGGCGGGCGATGGCGACGCGCGCCGGGCGCTGGGCATGCTTGAACTGGCGAGCGGTCTGGCCGCCGCCGCCGCCACGCTCACCATCACGCTCGCGCAAGCGCGCGAGGTTGCCTCCGGCGGTCGGCGGCGATTCGATAAGGGGGGCGAGCAGTTCTACGATCAGATTTCGGCGCTCCATAAGGCGGTCCGGGGATCGGACCCGGATGCGGCCCTGTACTGGTACGCACGTATGATCGACGGCGGTTGTGATCCGCACTATGTGGCGCGTCGCGTGCTGCGCATGGCGAGCGAAGACATCGGACTTGCTGATCCCCGAGCGCTCACGATCGCGCTGGAGGCCTGGCAGGCCTACGAAAGGCTGGGCAGTCCCGAAGGGGAACTGGCCCTTGCCGAAGCGGTGGTCTACATGGCTGTGGCCGCCAAGAGCAACGCGCTGTACACCGGGCTCGGCGCTGCGAATGAGGACGTCGAGCGTTACGGATCACTCTCGGTGCCGCTCCAGCTGCGCAACGCCCCGACCAAACTCATGAAGCAGCTCGGCTACGGCAGCGGATATCGCTACGCGCACGATGAGCCCGGTGCCTTCGCCGCAGGCGAGCGCTATCTGCCCGAAGGGCTGCCGGAGCGACGTTACTACGAGCCGGTGCCGCGCGGACTTGAGATCCGCATTGGCGAAGCGCTGGCACGATTGCGCGAGCGCAATCAGACTGCGGGTACCGGTACCCCCAGCGCTGGGCAGAAGTGACGCGGCCATGATCGATCCGAAGCTACTCCGCTCGGCCACCGAAGAGGTGGCGCGCAACTTGGCGCGCCGCGGCTACCGGTTGGATGTCGAGGCGCTTAACGCACTGGAGGGCAAACGGCGGCATTGGCAGCTGGAGAGCGACCGTCTGCGCGCCGAGCGCAACAGTCATGCGAAGGCCATTGGTCAGGCTAAAGGGCGCGGGGATGACATTGAACCGTTTCTAGGTCGTGGCGAGGCCCTGGCTCACGAAGTTGAGGCGGCCGACCAGGCGCTCGAGGCGGTCCAAAAAGAATTGAGCGACTGGCAACTGGGGCTCCCCAACCTGCTGCACCCTTCGGTCCCCGAGGGCCCTGACGAGAGCGCCAATGTGGTGGTGCGAGAATGGGGAGAGGCGCGCGAACTGGGGTTTGTGCCGCTTGATCACGTAGCGCTGGGCGAAAAACTTGGCGGCTTGGATTTCGAAGCCGCGACCCGAATCTCGGGGGCGCGCTTTGTGGTCATTCGCGGGGCCCTTGCCCGGCTGCAACGCGCATTGGCGCAGTTCATGCTCGATCTTCACACCACCGCGCACGGCTACACGGAAGTGTACGTTCCCTATCTGGTTGCAAGGTCGAGCTTGGAAGGCACCGGTCAGCTGCCGAAGTTCGAGCAGGATTTATTCGCACTGCGCGGCGAGCAGGACTTTTTTCTGATTCCGACCGCGGAAGTGTCGCTTGCCAACCTGGTGCGCGACCAAATCATCACGGCCGAGTCCCTGCCGCACAAATATGTGGCGCACACGCCTTGCTTCCGCTCCGAAGC
>JBBQTF010000012.1:0-94242 GCA_038234675.1 Steroidobacterales bacterium | reverse complement strand
GGCCACCTTGGCCTTGAATACCGCAGAGTGGTTGCGGCGCGATCTTCTCGTCATGGTTCTCAAGCCTCCAGAGCGATATCCTCGCTCTACTGGGACAGAGACTCCACTTATCCTGCTGTTTCAAGAAACGGGGCCACTTCTCCCATCCCCTTATTTCGGGCGTGCAAGCAGGAGGTCGGTGAGGGCACTACAGGGGCTCCGGCGGCGTTGAATCGGCCCTCGTACTGAAAAGGCGATTGGCAAGCTAGCACGGGCCCATTGCTCCGCGGCCGCCCTCAGACCGCGCCTCGCGGGCCCGTGTGCTGGCGGCCAATGCTCATTGGATTGTCGGCCGGGACGGCGAGTCGTGAGGGCTAGGGATTATTAGTTTTGTTGACCTGGCCAACATGTAAAACGCGCCCGTCCGGGCCGACAATCCAATGCCGTGTAACTGTGAGCCTGGGCTTCCGGGGTGACTAGTGGGACGATTGCGTATGTGGGGCCGTGGCGGCGTGGGTGGACGGCTTAGAGGCTCCAACGCTGCACTGCGCGGCGACTACTCGGCTCCGGGCTGACGCTGCCGGCCGATTCCTAGCGCTGACGCCTAGTCGAGCGGCGCCGCTCTAGCCCCGCCTCTTCCCGCCAAACCTCTCGATTTTGGCCCAGTCTCGCGCCGCCGAGGTGTCCTGCGACTCGCCGCCGTGCTCAGGTCTCGGGCAGATTCATTTTCTTCAACATCGCTTTGTAGCGCGGATCGCCGAACAAGGAGGCTAACAAGCGATCAATCTTTAAATCTTTAAGTGAATCATCGTGCTGCCGGTAGGCGCGGTCGAGCCAGTCAAACGCTTTGTCTTTGTCGCCGCACCAAGCGTAGGTTTCAGCGAGTTGATAAGCCTGACTTTGCTCAGTTTCGGCTATCACCTCCTTGAGTGCCAGCTGGGACTCCCGGGCGTGACCGAGCGAACACTCAGCCATCGCTGTGTCTGTCAGTCGCACCGCGAGTGTCGCGGAGTTATCCACCTCGATCCGCTTAAATGCGGCAAGGGCCTCAGAGGGCCGGTGATCTAGCAACTCAATTAAGCCAAGGATGTTTAGCGAGTCCCAGTTCGTCGGGTCAATAGCGAGCGACTGATGAGCGGCTTCCCGCGCGGCGTGCATATTTCTGTCAAACATGAGCGCAAGGGACAGAAATTTCCATGCGTTCGCCGACACAGGATCCAGCTCCGTCACCTTGCGTGCGATGCTGACCGCCTCGGGAATTCGTCCACGCACTGTCAGCAAGCGCGAGTACCGTGTCAAGACAATAGGATTGTTGGGATCGAGCTGGAGCGCTTTCGCATAATCTGCCTGCGCCCCCGTCCAGTCCCAAGCAAAGCTGCGCAGATCCCCGCGGGCCGAGTAGCCTAAAGGCTGATCGGGAGCGAGTTCGATTGCGCGTTGTGCCGTTGCCAGTGCTCTGCCCGGCCCTGCGCTATCGCCGATATTAGCGCTAAGGTAGTCGTCGGCAAGAGCCAAGCCTGCATAGGCCGCCGCATAGTTCGGATCGAGTTCTATAGCTCGACGGTAGGCTACGATCGAGCGTCGATAGCTTTCATCGTTACCGTGATAAAAATACTGTTGGGCAAGCATGTACTGTACATAGGCGTCAGTATTGGCAGAGCGACTGGAGGAAGCAACTGGGTTAGGGGCCAGCTTGAGTTTCAAAGCCGACACCACGGCCCCCGCAATCTCATCCTGTATCTTGAAAATATCCTTCAATTCCCGGTCGTAACTCTCTGACCACATGTGCTCGCCGTCGGAAGCTCGCACCCAGCTCAGTGTTGACGCGCAGTTGATTGCCCGACTTCCTGACGCTCCCTTCGAGGATATTGGCCACCTTGAGCTTCGCGGCGATGGTGGGAATGTCGTCCGCCTTCCCTTCAAACGAGAATGAGGAGGTTCGGGCGATAACATGTAAACCCGGCGTCTTTGCCAGAAGGTCGAGAAGTTCCTCCGCAAGTCCGTCAGCAAAATACTCCTGGTCTTTCTTTTCGCTCATGTCTGCGAACGGCAGCACGGCGATGGATTTCTCTAGCGCCACACTGGGCGCGACTTTGGATAACTGCTGTACTGCACCGCTGTGCTTGGGTGTCACTATCCGCCACGCCTGCCACCCACCCACAAGTACCACCAGCGCAGCGGCGATAGTCGCAGCAACCCAGCGGTGCGATGACCGCTTTGCAACAGCGAAAGGCGGAAAACCGGCGCTCCCGCGCGACTCTCCTGCCGCCGACGGGCCTCCGAGCAGTGCCTTGACTCGTTCACAGAAGGCAGGCGACGTCTCCCCACCGGGGAGCCGGCTCCACTGCATCTCTCGAAACCTGTCTGGGACGCTCGCGCGCCGTTCGGGCGTATCGTCAATTACGACCGGCACCAGAAAGGACTTCTCTTCCGCCATGTCGTGGGTGCGCTCAGCCGCCAGCTTCCATTCCCGCCGGAAATAACCTTCAAGGCGCGACTGTGAGTGGCCAGAAATGATAGGAATGAAGAGCGCGCACTCATGGATCTGCTGCTTAATCTGCCGGTCCCAAGCGTCCCCGCCGCGCAGTTCGCTCTGGTCGAACCAGACCTCGATGCCCGCAGCACGCAGGCTCGCACAGATGCGCGCAGCTGCCTCCGAGTCTTCGGAGGCGTAGCTTAGGAACACGGGCTTACTGGAATGTGTCATTAGCTTGTAGTCGGTGTTTGCGTCTCCGGCAGCTTCAGCTTGCGCAGTAGCGCCTTGAAGCGCGGATCAGCGTGCAGCGACTTCAGCAGCGGGTCGGTCTTGATGGACGTAAGCCCGCCATCCTTCTGCTTATACGCTCGCTCCAGCCATTCGAGCGCTTTGTCTCTCTCACCGCGCCACGCAAAAACTTCGGCGATTTGGTAGGCTGAATTCGCGCCGTCCTTGGCGATCAGCTCATCGAGCGCCCGTTGCGATTCCTTGACATGATCCAACGTGTGTTCGGCTATCGAGATGCCTTCCAGCCGGAAGGCCTCTACACCTGTACTCTTCCGAAACGTCGCCAGCGCCTCCTTTACCTGGCCATCGAGCAACTGCAGCGTGCCGACGCCGTAGAGAACAAAGGGGTCTTCCGGGTGTATCTCAAGGGCCCGTCGATAAGCCTCATGCGCGGCGGGATACTTCTGACTATATGTCAGGACGTCGCCGAGCTCACTCCACGCTCGTGCCGATAGCGGGTCCAGGTCTGTGGACTTTCGCGTGACCCCGATGGCCTCGGGGAGCCGGCCGACCGAAGACAGGAGTATGCCGTACCGCCGCAACACTGTGCTGTTATTCGGATCGAGCGCCACCGCCTTTTCAAAATCCGCCTGCGCACCGGCCCAGTCCCAGGCATGGCCGGCGCGTAAGAGGCCCCGAGCGGCGTAGCCATCCGCTTGCTCGGGGGCGAGTGCCACGGCCTTGTCCGCCGCGGCTTCCGCTCGCTTTAGACCCAACGAATCCCCGATTTGATCCGCGTGAAAGTCTGTCGCGATGGCAAGTTCGGCGTAGGCGGCCGCGTAGCTGGGATCGAGCGCGATGGCCTTACTGTAGGCGTCTATCGCACGCTGCCAGTTGTCGAGGCCACCACGATCGAAAAACTGCCGACCGAGCAGATACGCGTTATGGGCGTCGGGATTAGATGTGCGCGCCGAGGCCGTCTGCGCAGTCGGCAACAGCTTGAGCTTGAGCTCCGTAACCACCGCCCCGGCGATCTCGTCTTGAACCTTGAACACGTCCTTCATGTCCCGGTCGTAGGTCTCGGACCACAGGTGCACGCCGGTTGATGCCCGAATGAGCTGCGCCGTTACGCGCAGCGTATCCCCGGCCTTGCGCACACTGCCCTCCAGCAGATTGGACACCCCGAGCTTGGTGGCAATGGAGCGCATGTCCTCGTTCTTCCCTTTGAATGCGAAGGAAGACGTCCGTGCAATGACTTTCAAATCCGCAATGTGCGCCAGATGATCAATCAACTCCTCCGACAACCCGTCCGAGAAATACTCCTGATCGTGCTTCTCGCTCATGTCCACAAAGGGCAGCACCGCGATCGATTTCTCGGGGATTGCACTCTGCGTGGACCCACCGGGCATCGAGGCCGCCGAGTGCTTCGACAGCCCGAACTTCTCCAGCGCGAAGTAGCCGACACCTAGGAGGGCGAACGCAGCAATCAACAAGGGCACGACTCTCGGCCCTCGTAATGCCGATGCACTTGGCGCAGGTAAGTGAGCGGAAGACGGTCGGCCCTGTGCCGGGGCGTGGGACGGACTCGGAGAGAGTAGCTGTGAGATTCGAGCCACGAAGGCCGGTGGCGTTTCCCCGGCGGGCAGTCGCGTCCACTGCACGGCCCGAAAGGCGTCCGGCACATCCGCTTCCGCGTCGCCCGTGTCGTCAATGGCCACCGGCACCAGAAACGCCCTGCGTTCGGACCGGTCATGGGTGCGATCCACCGCGAGGTTCCACTCGCGCCGGAAGTAACCTTCCTCGCGTCCTTGGGTGGTCGCTGAGATGACGGCGATGAACAACGCGCAGTCGTGGATCTGTTTGCGGATCTGCTGGGCCCAGGCATCCCCGCCCCTGAGCTCCCTCTGGTCGAACCAGACTTCAATGCCGCCGGCCCGGAGCGCCTCGCAGATGCGCCGGGCAGCCTCGGCATCCTGCGAGGCATAGCTCAGGAATACAGCCTTGTTCGGCTCCGACATGGCCCGATGCTCTCCTCCTGAGCGAGGCCAGGGCGACACCTGATGCGGCGCCGGCAGCTTCGCAACGAGGTGCAGTCTAGCCGAAGCCGCCTAGGGCCGTCGCAGGGGGCTGCTCCGTCGCAGGCCTACGGACGGACTACAATTGTCTTCTCGGAGCTTCCCGTTTTTTACGCTTATCGGGGCTGGCCGCCAGTCGCTCGCCCTCTCTGTCTTGGCTCGGTCAGCCTGCGATGCCGGCGGCCCTGGACAGATGCGGCCCATCGCGCAAAGCGTACGACTGAGACCTCAGTTGTTCTTATATCTTGAAAATAAAGAACATGATGCGCTGTCGCGCATCGTAAATCGCAGCGCATTGCGGCCAGATATGAACGTCAAAGCAGTCGCCTATCTCCGCACCAGCTCCGCCACGAACGTGGGAGAAGACAAGGACAGCCACAAGCGCCAGATGGCGGCTATCAACGCATTCGCCAAGCGCGCTGGCTACAGCATCGAGCTACCGCCCTACTACGACGATGCCGTATCGGGTGCCGATCCTATCGATCGCCGGCCTGGTTTTGCCTCAATGCTGGCCTACCTCGCCGAGAACCAGGACGTGCACACCATCCTCGTGGAGAGCGCGTCGCGCTTCGCTCGCGATCTGGTGCTACAACTGACGGGCCACGACTTGCTGAAGTCGAGAGGCATTGCTCTGGTGCCCGTCGATGCGCCTGACCACTTCACCGCCGAAACTCCAACTGCCATCATGGTGCGGCAGATCCTTGGTGCCGTCAGCCAGTTCTCGAATGCACGACGCTGGCCCTCGGCTCCGACTTGCGCGCCATCATGTCCGGCGCTATCGCTCGGCTCTCCGCTGAAGGCTGGCAAATTGACGATGAGCCATAACCCGCATTCTTCTTCTGCCGACGCTACAGCGAACGCCGATTCGTGCATTTGCGTCCGACTGAGCCCGCAGCAGATGGATACGGCCCTTCGCGATTTATTTAGCCCTGCCCGGCCGGACTTCCTCCAATAACGGCCTCTAGGGCGTCCTACGTACGCGCCCCGAAATCCAAGTTCACCTATGCACCCCGCCAGAAGGTGGCTGGGTAGACTCGTTCTTTGAATCGACGCGGCAAGTTTGGCCAAGTGAGGAAAGCGGTGCCCGATACGAGTCGAGGCCTCCAGCCCGGTCGGCGTCTGCCGACCAGGCTGGAGCCGAGGGCGTGTTACGGAACCAGCGGGTTCTTCGAGCCAAACAGACCATCCGGATTCTTCAGATAGAGCCAAGCTGCCACAAGCCAGAACGGCACCGGCGCGTCGTTGCGCCATACATCGAGGTTGCCTGCGAAGCCTTTCGGCGGCGGCCCGTTTTTGGGCATGCACGCATAGGGAATGGCGTACTCGAGCGCCACCAGTCGGAGCCGTGTATGGCCGGGCAGTAAGGCATAAAGCAGTTGTGGTGGGTGCGCCGCGTTAAACGTGCAGTCCAACAATTTAGGATTGAGGTAGTGGAATCCCTCGCCAGGCACGTCCGGACTCACCTGCACATACCCGTCGGCCAAGGCCTTGTTGACGTCCTTGTACTTTTCGTTCGCACCCTTGGCCGCCTCCAACTGTGCCTCGGTGCGCGCCGTCAATTTCACCATGTCGGAATAGCTCAGTATGCGTGAGCCCGTGCTGTCAGCGTTCACTGCCGCCGCCGCGCCGGCGGCAGTCAGCCACGCGGCTCCGAGCAGCACTGTGCACGCGACAGTCGTTGCAGATCGACGAATGTTCTCCATAAGTTCCCCTGTGTTATTTATTTATTGGTTAAGTTCAGTACGTTTTCATACCACGTTTACTTCGCACTGCATAGGGGCCCCTACAAATACCGCCACACGAATTTCCAACGCATTGATTAGCCGCTATTTTCCGGTACTTCTTCAGGGGCGTGACTTGAGCGTAGTATGCGCGGAGGCACCCCAAGCCTGAAATAAGGATTATGTCACCATGGAATTAAGACCTCCGTTGAGTGTGCGCTTGACGTTGTGTTTACTAATCACCGCGAGCGGCATCGGCGCGGCAGTCGCCCAGACAAATACCGCGACCGGCCAGGGTTCGCTGGCGAATGTCACAACGGGAACCTATGACAGTGCCTTCGGCAGCGATGCGTTGATGCAAACTAATGTTGGCGCGGAGAACACCTGCTCTCGGCGCATACGCGCTTAAAGCCAACACAGCGGGGAATAGCAACACTGCTAGCGGGTTTGGCGCGCTTGAAAACAATACGATTGGCAATATCGTCCTCGCGCCGCTACAAGGAAGACATTCGCTCGATGGGCAGTGTGAGTGAGCGTTTGTTGGCGCGGCGGATAATAGTCGGCCGCACTGCTGATAATCTCAGACTTGCACCTAGAGCTAATCACTTGAGGGACGTTACCCGCTGGGGTTGATCTACGTAACGCGCAACTGACGCGGGTCAAGTTGGCACGCCCTCGGCTGACGCGCCATCTCGCCCGCGCCGGCCTATGCCTGTTGTGGCGCTGCCGTCGCCCGGATGCTCTCAATTAGTCGCTCGATGCGATCGATCAGTTGCGTCTGCCGATTAGCGTCTGCCGCCAAGATATCCGCCGCCGGGAAACATTCCGTAAGGCCAGCGTGCCGAATTGCGCCCAGGGCCGCTAGCTGTGTGCTTTCCGTGAGCTGAAGTTCGCGACGCACATCAAAGCAGAATGCCGCGCGCTATGAGCTAGACATTTTGAAGGCTTGTGCGCCTTTTCTTGGTGCATATGTGGCAGGATCACGAGTGGCGGCAGGTGGAGGCATCGACCCCGACTCTAACGGAACCTTGCAATGGGAGTACTTTTACAAGCTCCCAAATCAATTAATGAATCTGCGCTGCCAAATCCCTACCCCACTTAGGAAAAACAATGGCCAGTCACACTAAGTCGAAGAGCACCGGGAAAGTTCCGAATGCAGTCGCATTGCTCAAGGCCGACCATCGCCAAGTTGCTAAATGGTTTGCGGAATTCGAAAAGGCCCGGAGCGGTTTGCGCAAACGGACCCTCGCGCGCCAAATATGCAGCGCGCTGACGGTGCATATGAAAATCGAGGAGCAAATCTTTTATCCGGCCTTCATCGCCGCTACTAAGGACAAGGATCTGCACCACGAGGCGGTGGTGGAACATGCCGGTGCGAAATTCCTAATCAGGCAGATTGCTAAGATCGGGCCGCGCAATGACTATTACGAGTCCAAGGTGCATGTACTTTCCGAGATGATTAAACATCATGTTAAGGAAGAGGAGCAGCCGGGCGGGATGTTCGCGGAAGCAAAGAAATCACAAATAGATTTGGTCAAACTCGGAGCGAGGTTGCTGGCGCGAAAAAGTGCACTCAAAGGCGCGCGTCGCGCGGGCTGAATGGCGTAGCTTGCCATCGTCGCGGTATGTGCTGACTCTTTGTTGAAATGAAGATCACTGCCAGCGGGTTGCTAGTTCTCGGTGCGTTGGGCGCGCTGCTCTACTTCGCCCACGTGGCTTTCATTCCGATAGCACTGGCGTTGCTATTCGGGCTGATTCTGTCCAGCCCTGTTGAAGCGTTGCACCGCCGTAGAATTCCCAGAGGGCTGGGTGCGTTGCTGATTCTTGCTGTCGCCCTGGGAGCTGTGGGAGCTTGTGTTGCCTTGCTGTGGAAGCCAGCCCAGCATTGGTACGCCGATGCGCCTCAGACAATCAGATCCATAAGATTAAAGATCGCACCGGCCGAGAGGCTCGTGGATCGGATTGACAGTATTGGCAAGAATGCTGCCGCTATCGGAGCGACTAATGCTGCCCCCGCGACATCGCCTAAAGTACAGGTTGGTGGAGGTGCCACCAATACCGGCCCGACAAGTCTCGCTACCGTACTGTTCAGTTCCACGATAGAGGCTGCGGTAAGCATGTTGACGTTCGTCATCCTAACGCTGTTTCTGCTGACTGGGGGCCCACCTATGCTGGCGCGCATGACGGCCGCGTTCACGGATGATCCAAATGCTTCTCACGCTCAAACAGTCATTGAAGCGGTTCGAGCTGAGGTAGCGCGCTTTTACGTCGTTACGGCCACTATTAATGTCGGTCTTGGGTGCGCGACCACAATAGTGATGATGTGCTGGGGAATGCCCACTCCGTATGTCTGGGGAATCGTGGCTGCACTTCTTAATTTCATCCCCTATGCGGGGGCCTCGACTACTTTGGCGCTCGTGACCGTCGTTGCGTTCATTACATTCAATGAAATTGGCCGCGTGCTAGGTGTAGCAGGCAGCTATTTGCTTCTTTCAGCTATCGAAGGACAGATAATTCAGCCGCTATTTGTGGGGAAGCACTTAGAAATCAATCCGCTGCTTATTTTTCTGAGTTTGTGGCTCGGAGGTTTGTTCTGGGGCGTTCCAGGCATTCTGCTGGCCACACCTATGCTTGTGGCTTTGAAAGTAATCGCCGAACATTCCACGCACGGCAACGCGGTCATAGAGTTCCTAGGGCCCAATGATCAAACGAAGGACGGCGATAAACCGTTGCGGCGGCTGGTGCGCAAAGTTTCCTCACGACGAAATCGGAAAAGCAAGTAGCTGCAAGAGGCAACGTAATCGGCGTGACCGCGATCAGCTCACTTGCACAGAGCCCTTGTCCGAAACGCCGCTGTTCGACACGAAGATCGAGTCACCTGCGCTTGCAAAGCCATTCGGCGTGTTCAGCCCGCCCGCCAAAACGGGTGAGGATTCCTGTAGAGCCATCGCTCTGCACCTAAATCCGCCCGACATCACCACCGCCAGGTGGAGCGAGTGATGTAAAAAACTGCGTCACCTAAAAACAATCGGCGCCGAAGCCCCAACCCGTGATTTTTTGACGGAGCAGTTCCGGAAGCGAAGCTTGCCGAGTGAAGCCTACACAGCGTGCTGCAGTACCCACCTCCGTACGGCCAGCGCTGCGTTCTGCCGGATATCGTCACGGTATGCCCCACCCCGGAACGCCTCCGTTGTCCTCTGAGAACGGGGCCACTGCCCTGTCTCGGGGAACCGCCGCCTCCGTAGCACACATCCGCTATAATCGCGCCCGTTTCCTGGCCACCCATTGGACCGCACGTGAGTAAACATGACACCCATTTCTTCAACAATTTCAGCATTGTCATTGGTGGACTGATCGTCGTAGCGCTTATGATTTTTGCCCTGGCGCGCGCGGTGTCCGGACGGACCCAGGAACCGCAAACCTATGCCGATCCGAAATACGTCGCCGCGTTATCCGAGCGCATCGAACCCTTCGCGCGCGTGGCGGTCGCGGGCGCGGACAATTCCGCACTCTCGATCCAAGCGGCGCCGCAGGCGAGCACCGTTTCCCTGGCGACCCCCAAGGACGGACCGGCTCTCTATGAAGCGGTGTGCAAAACCTGCCACGCGACGGGCCTGATGGGTGCGCCGAAGTTCGGGGACCATGCGGCTTGGGGCCCGCGCATTGCCGAGGGCAAGGCTACGCTGTATACGCACGCCCTAAAGGGATTTACCGGCAAAGTGGGAGTCATGCCTGCCAAGGGCGGACGCACCGATCTGAACGATGACCTGATCAAGTTAGGAGTCGATTACATGGTGTCCAAGGGCGAGTAACCCGCGGGTTGTCAGTACGCGGGACGGCTCGAGTGCCAGCGGGCCGGTCCCGGTGCGATCCTGAGATTCCGGGGCGCGCTAACGGACCAGGGCACCCGGGAACTGTTACTTTTATTGCCTAAATCTCCGCGTGGTACGGGCATGTGAGTTCTATTGTATCAACCAAGAAACAATAGTAGGCGCTCGGACGGTCGACTTACCGCGCCGGGGGTGGTTGCTGCTGAAGATTCTCGAGCCGCTCCTCAAGGGCGAGAAGGCGCGTTTCGAGTAATGCAATACGCTGTCGGGAGCGCTCCAGCACCTTGGCCTGGACGTCGAATTCGCTGCGGGTGGCCAGATCGAACCGGCCCGCTGCGCCCTGAAGGGCGACACGAAAATTAGCCTCCAGCTCCGCCCGCATACCACTCAATGCAGCAGGCAGGCCGGACACAAACTTCCGGGCCATTTCTTCGATATTCAAATTGTCCATGGCTCAACTCCATTTCGCATCGCTGCGGCGAGCCCTCTGCCGGGGTGGCGGCAGGATACGCGCAATGACACACGGCCGGAACGAGGCCTTTTACATCGCATTATTAGTAACGGCGTGCCCTGATCGCTGTCAAATGGGCGACGGCGCCAAATTGGTAACGGTCACGGCCCGTTAATTTGTGATCCGGCTCACCTTTATGCCCCACCATAACGCTGATACTCTCGGACTCATCGCGGGAGGCTAAAAGATGCGGTATCCGACGGCCCTTTACCTGGTCATTGCGGCCCTGTGCGCGAGTGGCACCGTGGGCGCCGGCGACATCTATTGCAATAACCAGGGTCGCGATTGCAGCGACCGGCCAAGCCCGAATGCGACCGTCGTACACATCAACAGCACGCCCTCGGCCGCCCGTAATGATTCCGCCCCGCCCGAGGCGAGCGTTAAGCCCCCTGTCGACGCTAACGCCGACGCGCGGCTGAAGGACCTTGAAACGCGCAAGGCCGTGCAGAAGGATGTCGCCGCAGTCCGCGCCGACCAGTGCAAGCAGGCGCAGGACAAGTACCAGAAGGCCGTTGCGGCACGCCGCGTCTACCGCCTGAACAAGGCCGGGGAGCGCGAATACCTTTCTGATGCGGAAATGGAGCAGGCGCGCGTGAGCGCCCGCCAAGAAGTCGACCGGACCTGCGGGCCCCCCGCCTCCTAAGTTACCGTTCGCGCCGCACCAGTGCTGCCTGCTAAATTGCACCGGCGGCAACGGGAGCGGTATGACCATGCGAACGGGATTTGTCGGATTAGGCGCGATGGGCACGTCCATGGCGCGCAACCTGCATCGTACGGGGCTGCTTTATGGCGTGTGGAACCGGAGCGCCGAAAAGGCCCAGGCCCTGGCCGCCGAATTAAAGTGCCCGGCGCCCACAGAACTGAGCCAGCTCGTGCATCAGTGCGACGTGGTGGTGACCTGTGTATCGGCCGACCGTGACGTCTTATCGCTCGTGGCCGCGATGGCCCCGGTCCTGCGCCGGGGGTCGATCGTCATCGACTGCTCGACGGTCGGGGCAGACACCGCGCGCGCCGCCAGTGCACAGCTCGCCCGGCGCGGGGTCGATTTCCTCGACGCGCCGGTGAGTGGGGGTGTCGAGGGCGCCGCCAAGGGGACCCTTGCGATCATGGTCGGGGGGGCGGCGAGCGTGCTGGAGCGGGCCCGGCCCGTGCTTGAGGCCATGGGAGCCACTATCACGCATTTTGGCGAGCAGGGCAGCGGACAAGCGGCGAAAGCCACGAACCAAATCATGGTGGCAGGGATCATTCGCGCCAATGCCGAGGCGCTCGCCTTCGCGGCGGCTCACGGCCTCGATTTGGCCAAGGTGATCGGCACGCTGGGCCAAGGCGCGGCGGCCAACTGGTATCTCACCCATCGCGGATCGAATATGGAGCGCGGTACATACCCGCCCGGTTTCAAGGTACGACTCCACCAGAAGGACCTGAACATCTGCCACGAGATGGCGCGCCAGCGCGGCGCTGAATTGCCCGTGGTCGAGGCCACGCTCGGCGACTACGCTCAGCTCATCGCCGCGGGCCACGGCGATGAAGACATCTCGGCGATCTACCGCCTCAAGAGGGCCCTGTTCGCACAGCCGATCGCGAGCTGACCATGGCGGGCCGTGCCACCAGTAACGCCCGCTCGCTGAACCTACCCGACTTCTGCGCCGCGCGGGCGGTTCTCGCGGTGGTACTAATCGTGACACTGACCGCCATCGTTCTGGCGGTCGCGCGCCAGAGCAGCGGGCTGAGCTTCTGGCTCGATCTGGCGCGCAGCTCGCTGTTCTTGCTTTGGGCGGGCATGGGCAGTGCCGCGGCGCTGTGCCTGCTGCGCGCGCGCCTGGCCCGGCTTTCTCTTCCCGCCGCCAGCGCCCTGGCGCTGGGCAGCGTGCTGGTTGTCATCGCTTCGGTGTCGCTGGGTGTCCTGTGGCTCGGCAGCAGCGCGCTGCTCGGGCCGCGCGCGTCAAATCTGCTGCTACCGGTCGCGCCACAGAGCTTTTTCGCGGCAAGTCTGGGCATTGGGGCGATCGTCGGCGCTCTCGCATTGCGTTATTTCTATGTCACTGGCGAATGGCGCCGTAACGTCGAACTGCAGGCGCGCGCGCGGGTGCGCGCGCTGCAGGCACGCATCCGTCCGCACTTTTTGTTCAACAGCATGAACACCATCGCCGCGCTCACGCGTACCGACCCGGCGCGCGCCGAGGAGGCCGTGGAGGACCTCGCTGACCTGTTCCGCGCCAACCTCAATGAAAAGCGCAGCAGCATCACCCTGAAGGAGGAGCTGGAGGTGGCCAGGATCTATCAACGCATCGAGCAACTTCGCCTCGGTGAGCGCCTGCACGTGGTCTGGGACGTGGCTGACCTGCCGATGCGCGCCCTGGTGCCCGGACTGCTGATGCAACCCCTGCTCGAGAACGCGATCTACCACGGTATCGAGCCGCGTCCGGGCGGCGGGGTCGTGACCGTGAGTGGCTCACTGGACGGTGACATCATCGATCTGACGGTGCGCAACCCGCTGCCCGAAGCGGGTGAGGCGGCCCACGCGGGAAATCGCGTCGCGCTCGATAACATTCGCGAACGCATGGACCTGATCTATCCGGGACGCTCATCGGTCGAAGCCAACCGCATCGGTGATGAGTATTTGGTGAGGCTGCGATTCCCGCGCCTCGAGGATACGGAGCGCAGCTTGTCCTTATGATCCAGCAGGTGCTGATCGTTGATGACGAACCGCCCGCGCGCGAGCGCCTCCGGCGGCTGGTGGGTGAGCTTGGCAATATCGAAGTGCTCGCCGAGGCGGGCACGGGAGAGCAGGCGGTGCGGCTGGCGGGCGAACTGCACCCGGACGTCGTACTGCTCGACGTACGGATGCCGGGGATGAGCGGTCTGGAGGCGGCGCGCCACATGGCGCTGCTTCCGGAGCCGCCCGCGGTGGTCTTTACCACGGCCTACGATTCGTATGCCATAGAGGCCTTTGACGCGCAAGCCGTGGGTTACCTGCTCAAGCCGATACGAGCCGAGAAACTCGCTGCAGCTCTGCGCCGGGCGGCACGGCTGGCCGGCAAGCAGCTCGCGGGTTTGGCGGCGAGCGACCCGCAGCACGCGGCCCGCACTCACGTGGCGGCCAGGCTCGGGGATCAGGTGCGGCTGATTCCGGTGCCGGAGATTTACTATTTCGGGGCCGATCAGAAGTACACCACGGTGCGACACCAGGGCGGGAGCGACCTGATCGAGGACTCGCTCCGCACCCTCGAGGAAGAGTTCGCGGCACAGTTTGTGCGCGTGCACCGCAACGCACTGGCCAGCATCAACCGATTGGCCGCGATCGAGCGCGATGCGCAGGGCCAGTATCACGTCATCTTGCGAGACATCAATGAGCGACTGGCGGTAAGCCGCAGGCTGGCGGGCGAATTGCGGGACCGCTTCCGGTTGTAGAGGCGCGGCGGCAGAGCAAAGATATCGCGGATGCTGGAGGGCTGCCCCGGCGGCTCCCTGTCGCACAAGGGGTGGGTTCCTAAGAATCACCAGGGGAAGACCGATGAGTCCGCGACAGAATTTAACGGCCCTGGATGATGACGTGAAAGTGCTGCACGAGATGGGTTATGCGCAGGAGCTGTCGCGGCGTCTGAGTCGCTTCTCCAATTTTGCGATCTCCTTCTCGATCATCTGCATACTGTCCGGGGCCATCAACTCGCTCGCACAGGCGACTTCGGGTGCCGGAGGCGCGGCTCTCGGTCTGGGCTGGCCGCTGGGCGTGATGATGTCAGGAACTTTTGGACTGGCCATGGCGCAGATCGCGTCGGCTTTCCCTACGGCCGGGGGCCTTTATCACTGGGGTTCGATACTCGGCAACCGATTTACCGGATGGTTGACGGCCTGGTTCAATCTTCTGGGGCTGATCACCGTGCTGGGCGCCATCAACGTCGGCGCCTACTACTTCTTCTTGGGCGCCTTTGGTCCGGCCCTGCGATTGACTGACTCCATGGGGATGCTCATGGCCTTCATCACCGTGCTCGGTGGGGCTCAGGCGTTGGTCAACCATTACGGGATTTCGCTCACCGCGAAGCTCACCGACTTTTCCGGCTACTTGATCTTTGCGACTGCCACGATGCTGGCCATCGTGTGCTTCGCCTGTGCCCGCCACTACGATCTGTCGCGCTTGTGGACCTTCACCAATTACTCCGGAGCGGCAGGCGGAAACGTATGGCCCAGGGTTAGCGGCGGCTGGATTTTTCTGCTCGGCCTGCTGCTGCCGATCTACACCATCACCGGTTACGACGCCTCGGCCCATACTTCCGAGGAGACGATTCAGGCGAGCGTGGCCGTGCCGCGGGGCATTGTCTCTTCCATCATCTGGTCGGGAGTGCTCGGTTACGTGTTCCTGGTGGCCTTCCTGCTCATGATCCCCAACATGGACCAGGCCGCCAAGCAGGGTTGGAACGTATTCTTCTGGGCTATGGAGCAGCGCGTGCCCTATCCGGTTAGGGAGGTCCTTTTCGCCCTGATTTTCCTGTCGCAAGTGCTGTGCGGGCTGGCGACGGTGACTTCCACCTCGAGGATGATCTACGCATTCTCACGTGACGGGGGCTTACCGGCTTCCCGGCTGCTGGCACGGGTGTCGGCCAAGCACCGCACCCCGAATGCGGCCATCTGGACCGGCGCCACGCTCGCGCTGCTGTTTGTCTGCGGCGCGAAATGGCTCGAGGCGGGCGGCACGCCCGTGTACACGGTGGTCGTGTCCTGCACGGTGATTTTCCTTTTCTTCTCGTTCGCAATACCCATCGCGCTGGGACTGTTCGCCTATGGCGGGCCACGCTGGCGCAAGATGGGCCCTTGGAATATGGGGCGCGGGGGCTACACGCTGTTCGCTTTGCTGTCCATCATATCGATGGGAGTGATCTTCATCATCGGAGTGCAGCCACCCAACGCGCTGGCCTTCAACGCGACGATCGGTTTTTTGGTGCTGACCGCGCTGGTCTGGTTCGCATTCGAAAAGCGCCGTTTCCAGGGGCCGCCGCTGGGCGAAACGATTGCCCAACGTCAGGCACAGATTGCCGCCTCCGAAGCGGCGTTGGGCCGCGCGGCGCAGTAGCCGACCCGGTGGGCCCTCCGGGGGGGACACCCTCAGCGCCTGACGCGTTCCATTTTCGGGTCGTACAGGGGCGCCAAGTGAATGTCGCAGGGCACGCGCGCGGTCGCCACTTCGAGTTCATAGCGCCCGGAGCGCAGGTACTCGCGCGTGAGCCCCTCAGCGCGGCGCACATAGCCGTAGCCGATGTTGGTCTGGAGCGTGTGGCCGTAACCGCCGCTCCCGAGCCAGCCGACCCGCTCATTATCGCGGTAGATGGTCTCGCGACCCAACAGCACTACGCTCTGATCATCCACGGTGAACGCACACAAGGACTTCTTGAGCGGGGCGCTGGCCTGGGCCTCCAACGCATCGCGGCCGAGGAAGGGTGTCGCGGTCTTCAGTTTTACCGCCCAACCCAGGCCCGCTTCGAAGGGCGTGTGATCGGGGCCGATGTCGGCGCCCCAGGCGCGGTAGCCCTTCTCCAACCTCAGGGTCTCTATCGCGCGATAGCCGGCGTTGGCGATGCCGAACTCGGCGCCGGCCTGCATGAGTGCGCCGTACACGGTCGACGCGAACTCCACCGGTATGTGAATCTCCCAGCCCAGTTCGCCCACGTAGGTGATCCGCAGCGCCAGCACTGGGGCGCCGGCCACCTGGAGCCGCCGCAGGTGGCCAAAAGGAAAGGCCGCATGGCTGACATCCTGCCGGGTGAGCCGCTCGAGCACCTGGCGCGCGCACGGTCCCATCAATGCCAGCACGGAATAGGCCGAGGTCACATCGATCAGGCGCACATTGAGTGCTTCGGGAAGCTGGCGGGAGATCCAGTCGAAATCGTGCGTAGCAAAGCCGGTGCCCGTGACGATGTAATAGGAGTCCTCCCCGAGCCGCCCGACCGTCAGGTCGCACTCGATGCCTCCTCGGGCATTGAGCATCTGCGTATAGATGAGACTGCCGGCGGGCCTGGCGACTTCGTTGGCGCAGATCCAGCTCAGCGCGCGCTCGGCGTCGGGTCCGATGAGCTGAAACTTGGCGAATGAGCTCTGATCAAATACCGCAACGCGCTCGCGGGTCGCCTGGTGTTCACGCGCCACGGCCGCAAACCAGTTCGGTCGTGTAAAGCTGTATTCATCGCGTGCCACTTCGGCGCCGTTCGCAAACCAGTTTGGCCGCTCCCAGCCGAGTTTTTCTCCGAACACCGCGCCCTGCGACTTGAGTTGCTCATAGAGAGGAGAGCGCCGCAGTGGTCTTCCGCTGGCGTGTTCCTCGCCCGGCCACGCGATCGTGTAATGCTTGCCATACAGTTCCAGTGTCCGACGGCGCACCCAGTCCAGATCGCGATGCGGCGCTCCGAAGCGCCGAATGTCGACCGGCCAGACGTCAAAAGGTGCTTCGTTGCCCACGATCCACTCGGCAAGCACCTTGCCCGCTCCGCCGCCCGAGGCGATGCCAAAGGCGTTAAAGCCCGCCCCGACGTAGTAGCCGGCCAGACCCGGCGCCGGCCCGATAATAAAGTTGCCATCGGGTGTAAAACTCTCCGGGCCATTGATGAGTTCCTTCACCCCGGCGCTCGAGAGCGCCGGCACCCGCGGCATGGCCAGATCGAGAATCGGCTGAAAATGATCCCAGTCGGGCGCCAGCAGCTGAAAATTGAAATTATCTGGAAACCCGTCGAGCGCCCAGGGCCGCGGATTGGGCTCGTAGCCGCCCATGACCAGACCGCCGACGTCTTCCTTGTAGTAAGTGAGGCGGTCCGGATCGCGCAGCGTCGGCAAGCCGCGCTCGATGCCCGGGATCGCATCGGTGATCAGATACTGATGCTGAACGGACACCAGCGGCACATCGACCCCCGCCATCGCACCGACCTGTCGTGCCCACTGGCCCGCGCAATTCACGATCACTTCACAGCTGAGGTGCCCGCGGCTGGTCAGCACTGCCGCGACGCGCTGACCTTTGAGCTCAACCCCGAGCACATTGGTGTCCTCGAAGATCTTGACCCCGCGCATGCGCGCACCCTTGGCGAGCGACTGGGTAATATCAGCCGGGTTGACCTGACCGTCGGTAGGCAGAAACGCGGCGCCCACCAGGTCTGAGATATCCATCAGCGGCCACAGCTGCTGCGCTTCGCGCGGCGTCAGCAACTGCATATCGAGGCCGAAGGAGCGTGCGCTGGTGGCCTGTCGCCTCAGCTCTGTCCAGCGGTCGGCATTGCAGGCCAGGCGCAGGCCCCCGTTCATCTTCCAGCCGCTCGCCAGCCCGGTCTCGGCCTCGAGCGACCCGTAGAGCGCTACCGAATAACCCAGCAGCTGGGTGATATTCGCACTGGTGCGCAATTGCCCCACCAGTCCGGCCGCGTGGTGTGTCGAACCCGAGCTGAGCTTGTGGCGCTCTATAATGAGCGTGTCGCGCCAGCCCAATTTGGCCAGGTGATAGGCGGTCGAGCAGCCGACGATGCCACCACCGATCACGACTGCGCGTGCGCTGTCGGGAAAATCAGCCATTGCTAAACGTATCCTCGGGTGGATTGATCGGGCGTGAGGTTCCCGGAGTTTGGCGCGGCTGATTATACTGGAGCACATGAGCTATGCCCGGCACCGTGATTGTTCCCGCGCGCTCGCTCTGGCAAATAAACTCGCTGACGCGGCGCGGCGCATCGCGCTGGAGTACTTTCGCAGCCCCATCGCCGTGGAACAGAAGGCCGACCGCAGTCCTGTCACTGCTGCCGATCGTGCGATCGAATCCGAGATGCGACGCATGATCAGGGCCGAGTTTCCGACTCACGGCATTCAGGGGGAGGAATTTGCCGCCGAAGAAGGCGCGGAATTCACCTGGGTAATCGATCCGATCGACGGCACCAAGAGTTTTATCAGCGGCTTTCCGCTGTTTGGTTCACTGATAGCGCTCACTCACGGAGCGCGCTCGGTGCTCGGGATTATAGAGGCCCCGGCGCTGCGCGAGCGCTGGGTCGGTATCGAGGGGGCAGCGACGCTGTGCAATGGAACCCCGGCCCGCTCGAGCTCTTGCGCGACCATCGAACAAGCGCGCGTCTACAGCACCACGACCGACGCCTTTGACGCTGAGCGCTTGCGCCGCTTTGACGCCTACACGCGCCGCGCCATCATTCGCCGCTACGGGGGCGATTGTTACCTGTACGGGCTGTTGGCCGCCGGGCATTGCGACCTGGTCATCGAAGCGGCGATGAAGCCGCACGACTTTCAGGCGCTGGTGCCCGTCGTGGAAGGCGCGGGCGGAAAGATAAGCGACTGGAATGGCCGGCCGCTCGATGCTCATTCGGGGGACTCGGTATTGGCGGCCGCAACTTCGCAGCTTTGGTCGCAGGCGGTCGAGGCACTGGCCAGCCGCTGACTTCGGTTATGATTTACGGATGCGCATCGCCTTCACGAAGATGCACGGTCTGGGAAATGATTTTCTGGTTATGGAGGCTCCGAGCGCGGGCGTCCTGCCGAGCGCTGCCCAGTGGCGCCAACTCGCTGACCGACACGCCGGTGTGGGTTTCGATCAGGCCCTGGTGATAGAGCCGCCCCGCGTGGCAGGATCGGCCGCCCATTACCGGATCTTCAACGCCGACGGCGGCGAAGTCGAGCAATGCGGTAACGGGGCCCGGTGCCTCGCGCGATATCTGCAGATGCAGGGACGCGGCGGTGCCGATGGCGCCCTGTTTATGGACGGCGCCGGCGGGCCGGTGAGCGCGAAGGCACTGGATGATGGCCGAATCGCGGTCGATCTTGGCATCCCCGACTTCGATCCGCGCGCACTGCCGTTTACCGCGCTGGCCACGGAAGCCACTTACACGCTGGCGGTTGCCGGTGAGAATGTGGAATTCGGCGCGGTGGCGGTGGGTAACCCGCACGCGGTCTTGCGCGTCAGCGCCGTTGAGAGCGCCCCGGTCGAGCAGATCGGTCGCGCCCTGCAGGCCCATCCGAGTTTTCCGCGCCAGGTTAACGTGGGTTTTATGCAAATCCTCGACTCTGGCCATATCCGCCTGCGCGTCTACGAGCGTGGCGCGGGTGAGACCATGGCCTGTGGCACCGGCGCCTGCGCCGCGGTTGCGGTGGGACGAAACCTCGGCCTGCTCGGGGCCGAGGTCGAGGTCCATGTTCGGGGCGGCCGGCTCGGCGTACACTGGGACGGAGCCGGTCAGCACATCTGGTTGGCGGGCCCGACCGCGGTCTCCTACACTGGCCAGGCCGACATCTAGCCTTGGCAAACATGCCGTCACAGGGAATCTTAGGATGACAAGCAATATTGCCCAGGACCTGAAGCTGGAAGCCGTCGACGAACAGACCGTCACCCAGTACCTGCAGCAACACCCGGACCTGTTCGATCGCCATCCGCAGCTGCTGACACGCTTGCGGCTGCAGCATCCGCGCAATGGCACCACGGTATCGCTGATCGAGCGCCAGGTGGAGGTGCTGCGCGAGAAACACGCGGCTCTGGAGCAGAAATTGGCCGAATTCGTGCGCGTGGCACGCGATAACGACACGCTCGCTGAGCGCATCCACCGCTTTACGCGACGCCTCCTGCGCACGAGCTCTCGCGGCCAGGCTCTAACGCAGATCGAAACGGGACTGCGCGAGGACTTTGACGCCTACCACACCGCTCTGGTGTTGCAGGTCCCCAGGGGTAGCGCAGGTGCGCTGTCTGCAGATGCGCCCAGCCACTTCCTGCGCGAGGTGTCCACCGATAACCCCATCATCAAGAGCTTCGAGTCGCTGTTTAGCAATGGGCGACCGCGCTGTGGCCAGGTTCGTGACAGCCAGCGCGATTTTCTGTTCGGTGCCGAGGCCGCCGCCATCGGTTCGGTGGCGCTTATCCCGCTCGCCGCCATGACGCCGCCCGGACTGCTGGTACTTGGCAGCGTCGATCGCGACCGGTTCCATCCGGGCATGAGCGTCGAGTTCCTCTCGCGCATGGCCGAGTTGATCGCGGACTCGCTCCTGCGCCCCTAAGACACGTCCATGGGCGCCGCGCGTGGTCGCTGAGGCGGCCTGGGTTGAGCGCTTCGAGCGCCATCTGGCCGCAGAGCGCCGGCTTTCGGCGCACACGGTATCCGCGTACCTGCGCGAAGTAGCAGCCTGGATGCAGTGGTGCGAGCGCGCGGGACTTAAGGACTGGAAACGCATCGACTCCGCGCACCTGCGCAGCTTCGCCGCGCGCAGCCACGCGAGGGGTCTGCAGCCGCGCAGCGTGCAACGGCGATTATCGGCGTTGCGCACCTTCTTTAGCTTCCTGGTGCGCGAAGGGGTGCTCAAGAACAATCCGGCCGTGGACGTGCGCGCTCCAAAAGCCGGCAAGCGCCTGCCGCACACGCTGGACGTGGACCAGATGGGCGCGCTGCTTTCGCTCAAGCCCCAGGGCCCGCTGGGGGTGCGCGATCTGGCCATGATGGAGCTGCTGTATTCTTCCGGATTACGGCTCGCTGAACTGGTGGGTCTTAATGTTGGCGACCTGCACTTGGCCGACCGCACCGTGCGCGTGACCGGTAAGGGCAGCAAGACCCGCATCATGCCCGTGGGCACGCAGGCGCTGGCGGCTCTTAAATTGTGGTTGCGCGAACGTTCGGGAATTGCGGCTGTCGAAGAGACTGCCCTATTCCTCAATCACCGCGGCCGGCGCCTGAGCGGGCGTGCCGTGCAACTGCTGGTGGCACGCCATGCGCGCGCCCAAGGACTTCCCATGGGCGTGCACCCGCACCTGTTTCGCCATTCCTTCGCCACGCACTTGCTCGAATCGAGCCGCGACCTGCGGGCCGTGCAGGAACTGCTCGGTCACGCCAGCATTGCCACCACCCAGATTTATACCCACCTTGATTTCCAGCACCTCGCCCGCATCTACGAAAGTGCACATCCACGCGCCCGCCGGCGTAGCTAACCCCCTAAAGCCAGAGGCTGTCCATGAGCCAGAGTTTCGATCCCCACTCCACCACGATTCTGGCGGTGCGCCGCAACGGCACCATCGCGCTGGGCGGCGATGGCCAGGTGACTTTGGGGGCCACGGTGATGAAATCCAACGCCCGCAAGGTGCGCCGGCTGGCCAATGGAAAAGTCGTGGCCGGATTCGCCGGGGGCACGGCCGATGCATTTACGTTGTTCGAGCGCTTCGAGGGCAAGCTCGAGAAGTTCGGCAACCTCACGCGCGCGGCCATCGAACTGGCCAAGGATTGGCGCTCCGATCGCTACCTGCGCCGGCTCGAAGCACTGTTACTGGTCGGTGACCCGGAGAGCCTGTTCGTGATCTCGGGCAATGGCGATGTCATCGAGCCCGAACACCCGCTGGCGGCGATCGGCTCGGGCGGCCCGTATGCACAGGCGGCCGCTCTGGCGTTGCTTCAGAACAGTGAGCTGGACTCACGCGGGATCGTCGAGCGCGCACTGAACATCGCCGCCGACATCTGCATCTACACCAATCGTAATCTGATCATCGAGGAGCTGGGCGCGTGACGCCACAACAGATCGTCGCAGAGCTGGACAAACACATCATCGGTCAGGGCGCGGCCAAGCGCTCGGTCGCCATCGCGCTGCGCAACCGGTGGCGGCGCATGCAGGTCGATGAGCCGCTGCGCCAGGAGATCACCCCAAAGAACATCCTGATGATCGGGCCGACCGGCTGCGGCAAGACCGAGATTGCGCGCCGCCTGGCCCGACTGGCGAGCGCACCGTTCGTCAAGGTCGAAGCGACCAAGTTCACCGAGGTCGGTTATGTGGGCCGTGAGGTTGACTCGATAATCAAGGAACTGGCGGATGTGGCGGTCAAGATGGCGCGCGAGCAGGAGGTGGCCCGCGTGCGTGAACCGGCGCGCCACGCGGCCGAGGAACGCGTCCTCGACGCCCTGCTGCCCAAACCCAAGCTCACTGGTTTTTCCACGGACGAGCCGGCGCAGCCACGCGATGCCGAGACGCGCCAGAAATTTCGCGAACTAATGCTGCGCGGCGAGCTGGACGAGCGCGAGATCGAGCTCGAGTTGCGCTCACTTCCAACGGGCGTCGAGATCATGGCTCCTCCGGGCATGGAGGAGATGCAACAGCAGTTGCAGTCGATGTTCCAGAACCTCGGCAACACCCGCACCAAGGCGCGCCGCGTCAAGATCCGCGAGGCGCTGAAACTTCTGACTGAAGAGGAAGCGGGCAAACTGGTCAACGAGGAAGAACTCAAGAGTCGCGCGCTGGTCAATGCCGAGCAGAACGGCATCGTCTTCATTGATGAGCTCGACAAGATCTGCCGACGCCAGGAAACCCTGGGCGCGGACGTGTCGCGCGAAGGCGTGCAGCGCGACCTGCTGCCGCTGGTCGAGGGCTGCACCGTGAGCACCAAGTATGGTCAGATCAAGACCGACCACGTGCTGTTCATCGCCTCAGGCGCATTCCACATGGCCAAACCCTCGGACCTGATCCCTGAACTACAGGGGCGGTTTCCGATTCGCGTTGAACTGGACTCGCTCAAGGTGGAGGACTTCGTGCGCATCCTGACCGAGCCTGACGCCTCACTCACCGCGCAATACACGGCACTGCTCGGAACCGAAGAGGTGCAGCTGCAGTTCACCGCGGACGGCGTGCGCCGCATCGCAGAACTCGCCCACCATGTAAATGAGCGGACCGAGAACATCGGCGCGCGCCGTCTGCACACCGTAATGGAGCGGTTGCTGGAAGTGGTCTCCTTCGAGGCGAGCGAACGGCGCGGAAGCGAATTGCGGGTGGACGCCGCATACGTCGATGAGCACCTGGGGAACCTGGCCAAGGATGAGGACCTGAGCCGCTACATCCTCTAAGGCTTCACGCTGCGAAAAATATGACACCGGTCACAGTTTCCAGTTGTCGATGGCCATCGCAATTTAACTATCTGCAATACCGCGCTTTGTAGGATGGCGAAATCAGGTAGCGTCCACGCACAGCGTAGCCACACCGCGAGCTATGAGACGTTCTACCGAAAAGGCGATTGCCGTGCAGCTTCCGACCTTGCTTGTGGCGGTCACCGCATTGTTGGTGGCTCAGTTGCTGGGTGGCTCGCGCCGCGGGCAGGGCGCGCGCGCATTTGCTGTCCTGGCGCAGGCTCACCGTGAGTAGCGTCAGTCCCTGGCACTCGCTGCGGCGGCTGATCCACCGCCAGTTTTGGGCCGCGAGGAACTCGCCCGACGCCACCGCGGCTGCAAAGACGCTGCCGGCGGCCCATGAGAATCCTTATGGTCAATAGCCCAGCAGTCGTCAATCGGCGCGTGCTGGTGATCGACGACGACCCGGCGGTTCACGATACCTTCCACAAGATACTCGGCCCCGAGCACGGCGCGGAGAGTGCCCTGCTGGAATCGGAACGCGCTCCACCCGGCAGCAAGGGTGGCCGGGGTGCTCGCCAGTGCTTCGAGGTGGAAACCGCTCTGAACCGTAAAGCCGCGATCCAGCTCCTGCAACGGGCGCTGGATGCGGGCCGCCCTTATGCGCTCGCCTTCGTCGAAATGCGCCGCTCACCGGGTGCAGGAGGACTCGAGACCATTGAGCGCCTCTGGGCGATAGACCCGCACCTGCAGGTGGTCATGAGCTCGGCGCACTCCGATTACGACTGGAGCAAGGCGATCACGCGTTTGGACCACTCCGACAAGCTGCTGGTGCTGAAACAACCTTTCCATCCCATCGAAGTGCTCCAATGCGCCACTTCGCTTGCCCGCAAGTGGCACAACGAGCATACCCTGCGCCGTCATGTTGAAAGCCTGGAGCAGGTCATCGAAGACCGAACCCGCGGCCTGGAAGCGGCAAACCGGCAGCTGCGCCACCTGGCCACCCATGACTCGCTCACCGGGCTCCCCAATCGCATCCTGCTTGAAGATCGCCTGTCGCAGGCCATCGCCCACGCTACGCGCGACAAACATGTGTTCGCGGTGGCGATCTTTGACCTGGACCGGTTCAAGGTCATTAACGATTCATTCGGGCACGGCATCGGTGACGAGCTGCTCAAGGAAGTCGCGCGCCGACTCCAGGGCATCGCCCGCAGCATCGACACCGTTGTACGCCTGGGTGGCGACGAGTTCGTGATGATTATCGACCATCTCGCGCAGCACTCCGATGCTCAGCTCGTGGCGCAGCGAGCCATCGCGGCCCTGCAGCAGCCGCTACGTATCGGAGAGAAAGAAATACATTCTTCGGCCAGCGTCGGCATCGCCTTGTTTCCGCAGGATGGCAGCAGCGTCGAGAGTTTGATGGCGCACGCCGATGCGGCGATGTACTTCGTGAAGCAACATGGCCGAAACAACTTCCAGTACTTCGAAACTGGCATGGATGCGGACACCCAGGACCGCGGCAGGCTGGAAAGCGACCTGCAGCAGGCCCTGGAGCGTAAGCAGTTCGAGTTGCACTATCAGCCCAAGGTGGACGCCCAGAGCGGTTTGCTGAGCGGCGCCGAAGCCTTGATACGCTGGCGCCACCCCGTGCGCGGTCTGGTTCCACCCGGAACATTCATTCCGATGGCAGAAAATTGCGGACTAATGGAGTCGATCGGCAACTGGGTTATTCGCGAGGCCTGCCGGCAAGCCGGCGCCTGGCAAAAAGACGGCTTGCCGCCGATCCGCGTAGCCGTGAACCTCTCGGCCTTCCAGTTCCGCAACGGCAACTTGCTGGGTACCATCCGGCGCGCGCTGCTCGATGCCCGCCTTGATCCGAGCTATCTGGAAGTCGAAGTCAGCGAGAGCGCGCTGATGAGCGATCCCGAAGAGTCGGTGAACATCCTAAAGCAGCTCAGCGAGATGGGCGTGCTGGTATCGGTCGATGATTTCGGCACCGGCTACTCGAGCATGAGCTACCTTCAGCGCTTCCCGATCGACAAACTGAAGATCGACCGCACCTTCATCAACGAGGTGACCTCCAGCAGCGATGACGCGTCGATCGTGAGCGCCATCGTATCGCTCGGCCACACCCTGAAACTGAAGGTCATCGCCGAAGGTGTCGAGACGCCCGAGCAGCTGGAATTCCTGCAGATGCTCGGCTGTGACCAATACCAGGGCTTCCATTACAGCGCCGCCATGCCGGCGAACGAACTCGCTGATCTGTTTCGTGACGGCGGCCGCGCGCAGGATTCTTCGTCGACCAAGGGTGCGGACCAGACACGCCGCGCTCGCTCGTTGCGCCAGCCCGGGTAAGCAGTAGCCGCCGAGCGGTCAACTACTTGCGGGTAGTCCGCTTCGCAGCCGCAGCCTTTTTCCTCTTGGCCGGGTCCTTGGGGCGGGATTTGCCGAATGAACCCGCGTAAATCTTGCCTCGACGAGTCTTGCGATCACCCTTACCCACTCGGCTACTCCTTAACATCATTGACGAACCGGCGAGAGTCTAGTGATTCGCGTGCGCCTGCGCAAACCGCCCTCCCCCCAGCATTCCCTAGCGGAATCGCGAGAGCGTCTTGGCCAGTGCCGCAGCTCCAGGATTTAGCTTAGTGTAAGGAATCTGATTGAGCGGAAGGTCGGGTGTCGCGTTGAGCTCGTGGAACTCCGGCTGATTGGTGCTGATGTGCAGCAGGCCGGTCAGGTATTCCTGTGCGCGCAGGCGCTCGCGAATTCGCGCCAGCGCGGAGCCGCGGTCGGTGGGGTCATAATCCTTATCCACCTTGCGCAGCACGATGCGGCTCCCGTCGTGCATGGTCACCGGCACTGACTCCCCTTCGGAATACTGCACGCTGATGTTGGCCGCCGGGGCCACGAAATCGGTGTGCACGGCTTCCTCGTAATGCTCGCGGGTGTATTCGTAGCTGCGGGTCGAGCCCTCATGGTCATTGAAGGTGACGCAGGGGGAGAGCACATCGATAAGCGCAAACCCGGGATGATGCATGGCGGCCTGGATCAAGGGCACGAGCTGTGCCTTGTCGCCGGAAAAACTGCGGGCCACGAAAGATGCGCCAAGCGTCAGGGCCAGCTGCACCGGGTCGATAGGGGTCTGGTTGTTGATCTCGCCTTTCTTGGCCGTGCTGCCAACGTCAGCCGAGGCGGAGAACTGGCCCTTGGTCAGTCCATACACACCGTTGTTCTCTATGATGTACACCATATTGAGATTGCGACGGATGGCATGAATGAACTGTCCCAGTCCGATCGAGAGCGTGTCGCCATCGCCTGAGACGCCGATGTACCCGAGCTGGCGATTGGCGGCATTCGCCCCGGTCGCCACTGAGGGCATGCGTCCGTGCACCGAATTGAAGCCGTGCGAGCCGGCCACAAAGTAGGCCGTGGTTTTCGAAGAGCAGCCAATCCCGGAAAGCTTGACCAGGTTCTTGGGCTCGATCGCATTGGCCCAGCACGCTTCGACAATGGCGGCGGTGATCGAATCATGCCCGCAGCCCGCACAAAGCGTGGAATTCGCGCCCTCGTAGTCGCGCCGTGTCAGACCCAGCGCGTTCTTTGGCAGGTCCGGATGCGCGACCTTGGGTTTCAACATGAAGCTCATTTGCGCACCAGTTGCGCCGCCGGGCGCGAGTAATCCTGGACTTCCGCCATGACCCCGGCGATGACGTACTTGGCGGCCAAGGGCATGCCGTTGTAGTGCAATATCGAGCGCATGCGATTCTTCGCCACTCCGGTCTCAAGCGTGAGCAGGGCACGCAGCTGAGCGTCGCGGTTCTGCTCGACAATGAAATTTACCGGGTGGGCCTCGAGAAACTGCTCCACTTCATCTCCAAACGGAAAGCCGCGCACCCGCATATAGTCGAGTTTTACGCCTTGCGCGCCCAAGCGGGCAATCGCCTCGCGCACCGGCGCGTCGCCGCTTCCAAGTGTGACGATGCCCAGCTCAGTGCCGTTGCCCGACTCGATCAGCGCCTTGGGCACCATGCGGGCGGCCGTCAGCCATTTCTTGCGCAGCCGATCGATCACCACCTGGTAATCGGCGGAATCCTCGGTATAGGCGCCGTACTGGTTGTGGCCCGAGCCACGGGCGAAATAGGCCCCCTTGGAATTGACGCCGGGAATCGTGCGCTGGGGGATGCCATCGTCATCATGGTCGTAGTAGCGCCAGAATTTGCTGATCTTGGCCAGCGCCTCGTCGTCGAGCACCTTGCCGCGGTCGGGCACGTAGCTTTCATCCCATTTGAATTCCGGGCACATCCAATCGTTCATCCCGATATCCAAATCGGACAGCACCATGATTGGCGTTTGCAGGCGCTCGGCCAGATCGAAGGCAATTGGGGCGAATTCAAAGCATTCTTCAGGATTGGCCGGGTACAGGCACACCTGGCGCGTGTCCCCGTGCGATGCATAGGCTGCCGAATGGATGTCGCATTGCTGGGTACGCGTCGGCATGCCCGTGGAAGGCCCGACGCGCTGCACGTCGAAAACCACCGCCGGAGTCTCGGTGTAGTAGGCGAGCCCAATAAATTCCTGCATCAACGATAGGCCCGGGCCGGAGGTCGCGGTAAATGCGCGCGCCCCATTGAAGGAGGCGCCAATCACCATGCCGATCGAGGCGAGCTCATCCTCGGCCTGGATCATGATGTAGTTCTTGCGGCCGGTCGCAGGATCCACACGCAATCGATCGCCAAAACTCTTAAAGGCATCCATCAATGAGGTAGAGGGAGTTATCGGATACCAGGCTCCAACCGTGGCGCCAGCGTAGATGCACCCTAAGGCTGCGGCGGTGTTACCGTCGATGATGATCTGGCCGCGCGTGGCGTCCATTTTTTCGATGCGCAGCGGTAGCGGACAGCTGAACTGCTGCTGCGCGAAATCGTACCCGAGCTGGATAGCCTTCATGTTGTTATCGACCAGCTGTGGTTTCTTGGCGTAAGTCTCGGCCAGCAGCTGGCGGATAACGTCCAGGTCGATTCCGTGCAACGCCGCGAGCGCACCGGCGTAGCAGATGTTCTTCATCAGGATGCGAGTGCGCACGCCAGTGAAGTTCTCATTACACAGGCGTGCAAACGGAACGCCGAGCACGGTGACGTCATCGCGCATCATCAGCGCCGGGCGCGGCCAGGTGGAATCATAGAGAAAATAGCCACCCGAGGTGACTTCCTGCAGATCGCGCGCGTAGGTTTCTACATTGAGCGCCACCATGATGTCGACTTGCCCGCTGCGGGCGCGGTACCCGTCCCGGGTCACCCGGATTTCATACCAGGTGGGCAGGCCCTGGATATTCGAGGGAAAGTAATTCTTGCCGACTACCGGCACGCCGCTCCGGAACACGGCTTTCATCAACAAGCCGTTGGCACTGGCCGAGCCAGTGCCATTCACGGTGGCGATCTTGATGACGAAGTCGTTTACGCGATTTGGCGCTGCGTATGGCATGCGGGTTCACCTTCTCCGGCGTGTGGCCAGTGAATTGTAGATTTCTGCATATCCCAGGCGGCAGTCGGACAGCGCTCTGCGCAAAGCCCACAGTGCACGCACAGATTCTCATCCTTGACCATGACACGCCCGGTTTGCGGCAGGGCTCGGGACACATACAGGGGCTGCGTCAGCACCTTGGCCGGGGCCCGCAACCGGGAACGCAGATCATTCTCCTCCCCATCCGCGGTGATCGTCAGGCAGTCCACGGGGCAAACATCGATGCACGCGTCGCACTCAATGCAAAGCTTGGCCTCGAACACAGTCTGCACGTCGCAGTTGAGGCAGCGCTGCGCCTCCTGGGCTGCCTGTTCGGGCTTGAATCCCAGTTCAACTTCGATATTGACCTTCTTGAACCGTTCCTTGAGAGATACGTGCGGCACCAGTCGCCGCTCCAGGGTGGCGTAATCGTTGGAGTAGGCCCATTCGTGCATGCCCATCTTTACGCTGCTCAACTTTACGGTCGAGGGTGGACGCTCGGTCAGTGACTTGCCCTGCAGGTAGCCATGCAACGATATGGCGGCCTGGTGGCCGTGCTCGACGGCCCAGATGATATTTTTTGGACCAAAGGCAGCATCCCCGCCGAAGAATACCCCGGGACGTGTCGACTGGAATGTCTTGGCGTCGACCGTGGGTACGCTCCACTTATCAAATTCAATGCCCAGATCGCGCTCAATCCAGGGAAACGCATTTTCCTGGCCGATGGCCAGTATCACGTCATCGCATGGCAGCAACTCCTCGCCCACGATACGCTCTGAGGTGATCCTGCCGTCCTTCAGTTCGTACTCCATCTTGTCGAAGAGCATGCCGGTGAGTTTGCCCGCCTCGATCACGAAGCGCTTGGGCGCACGATTGATGACGATCTCAACGTTTTCGCTTTCGGCGTCCTCAAGCTCCCAGTCGGATGCCTTGAAGAAACCGCGCGGTTTGCGTGCCATGACTTTAACGTTCTTGGCGCCCAGACGGAGCGAAGTCCGGCAGCAATCCATCGCCGTATTGCCGACACCGATGATCAGGACCTGCTCGCCAATTTTATCGATGTGCTCGAAGGCCACTGACTCAAGCCAGTCGATGCCGATGTGGATGCGATCGGTGTCGCGGCGACCGGGCAGATCGAGCTCTTTGCCCTTGGGCGCTCCCGAACCGACGAACACGGCGTCAAACTTTTGGCATTCGAGCAGATCCCGCAAACCGCTAACCGGCGTGCCCAGACGCAGATCCACCCCCATGTCCAGAATCATGCCGATCTCTTCGTCGAGCACCGCTTGAGGCAGGCGAAAGGCGGGGATATTGCTGCGCATCAGCCCGCCCGGGGTCTCGAGTCGTTCAAAGATCACGACCTCGTAGCCGAGCGGTGCCAAATCGTTGGCGACGGTGAGGGAGGCCGGGCCTGCGCCGATGCAGGCGACGCGTTTGCCGTTGCGCTCAAAGGGTGCGCGGGCAATGCGGCCGGTCAGGTCCCCCTTAAGATCCCCCGCCACTCGCTTGAGGCGGCAAATGGCAACGGGCTTGTCCTCGACTCGCCCGCGCCGGCAGGCCGGTTCGCAGGGACGGTCGCAAACCCGACCGAGTATGCCCGGGAACACGTTGGAGTCGCGATTTAGAAGATAGGCGTCGGTAAAGCGGCCCTGCGCGATCAGCCGGATGTACTCCGGTACGTCGGTGTGCGCGGGACAGGCCCATTGGCAGTCTACAACGCGATGATAATGCTCAGGATTCGTGGTATCTGTAGGATTCATGTCATCAGTGTGTATAACAAAACACTAGTATATAAGGGATAGCGTGCAATGAGTTTACCCGCCCCGGTTGAGATTCGCCTGCGCACCCGGTCGCGACTGCTTGAAGTGTCCTTTGACGACGGAGCGCACTACGAGTTGCCGGCCGAGTACTTGCGTGTGCATTCGCCATCGGCGGAGGTGCAGGGTCACGGCATGGGGGAAGGCGTACTGGTGACCGGCAAAGAAAACGTGGGCATCAGCGCCGTGGAACCGATCGGCCACTATGCGGTGCGCTTGGTTTTTGACGACGGGCACGATACGGGGCTGTACACCTGGAAGTATCTGCACGAACTCGGTTCGGAACGGGAGGCACGTTGGCTCATGTATTTGCGTAAACTGGATAGAGCCGGTTTGAAGCGGCGCGACCCGTAAGTGCCGGAGCCTGCAAAGAAAGGCCGGGTAATAACCCGGCCTAATATCTGACAAGACCCCCACTGATTGGCCCCTGTGGGAAGCCAACCGGGACGGGATTTTAAACCGTTGACGCCGAATTGCTACAGTCGGCGGCAATTAGTTTTCCGTATTGCGGCGCACTAAAATGACGCAACGAGGTTTGGCGAGGCACTCCGCGTTCTACCCGCTCAATCTTGGGGAGTTTAGGCATTGAGTTCAGGCGATCCACCGACCACCCATTTTGGCTTTGAGGAAGTCCCGCGAGCGCAAAAAGCGAAACGCGTGCGGGCGGTTTTCGATTCGGTCGCCCGTCGCTACGACCTTATGAACGACCTTATGTCCGCAGGCGTGCACCGGCTCTGGAAGCGCTTCGTCCTGTCGTTGACCGGGCTGCGCCCGGGTGACCGTGTGCTGGACGTCGCCGGTGGAACCGGGGACCTCGCCATGGGTCTTTCCGGACAGGTCGGAAAATCCGGATTGGTGGTGCTCACGGACATCAATGCCGCCATGCTCGAGGCCGGGCGCGACCGCCTGATTGACGCGGGACTGGTGGGCAACGTGCTGTACGCACAGGCCGACGCGGAACAACTTCCGTTTGCCGACGAGAGTTTTGATTGCGTTACGATCAGCTTTGGACTGCGCAACGTCACCGACAAGCCGCGCGCCCTCGCAGCCATGCGGCGCGTGCTCAAATGCGGCGGCCAGCTGCTGGTGCTGGAATTTTCCAAACCCACGAACGCCGCGTTAGAGACGGTGTACGACGCCTATTCATTCCGGGTTCTGCCGCTGATAGGCCAGGTCGTCGCGGGCGACGCCGATAGCTATCGGTACCTCGCCGAATCCATCCGCCGCCACCCGGACCAGGAAACCCTGCTGTCGATGATGCGCACCGCCGGCCTGGAGGAGTGCCGGTACTACAATCTGACGGGCGGCATCGTCGCCGTGCACCGTGGCTATCGTTTCTAGATGCTCGAAGCGCAACTAAACGGATATCTGGCGCGCGCGCTTGAGCGTTCGCCGCGCGCCCGTGAACTGTGCAACTCACTCGATGGCCGGCGCCTGCGAGTACAGATCGATGGGCTGCCGGGCGCACTGTGCGTGAAGGTGGGCGCCGGCGCGATCCAGACTACGCGCGAGATGAGCGATACGACTTCAGCCGATCAGCCCGCCGATGTCAGCATCCGCGGCAGCCCCTTGGGCCTGCTGGCCCTGGCAGGTGCAGGCGCGAGCGAGACCGTCATGCGCGGCGGCGCCAGCGTAGAAGGGGAAGACTTGCTCACGCAGCAGTTCCAGGAACTCGCGCGACTACTACGCCCCGACATTGAGGCCGGCGTGGGAAAATTAGTGGGCCGTATGCCGGCGCACCTGGCCGCCGGCGCGCTCGCGCTGCTTGCCGGTTGGAGTCGCGCAGCGTGGGAGTCGGTGCTGCGCAATGGCGCCGATTATCTCGCGCATGAGAGCCGCGATCTGGTGCCGCGCGCAGAAGCCGAAAGCCATTTCTCGGGCGTCGAAGCCCTACGATCCGAATTGACGCGTGCCGAGGCGCGCCTTGCCAAGCTTACCGAACGAGTTACGGCCTTAACTTCGCGGAGCATAGCCTGAAGCTGCGGGTCGTTGGCCGGCTGGTGGAGATCCACCGAGTGCTGGTGCGCCACGGGCTCGATGATTTTGTGCGCGCCACTCACCTGTATCGGCCGTTGCGGTTTCTGTTCTATCTTTCACCATGGACCTGGTTCCAGCGGCGCCGCGGCGCGACACGTGCCGAACGGCTCCGTCTCGCACTCGAGCAGCTGGGACCGATCTTTGTGAAATTCGGTCAGGCGCTCTCCACGCGCCGCGATCTGTTGCCGGCCGATATTGCCGACGAGCTCGCGAAGCTCCAGGACAAGGTTCCTCCGTTTCCCGGGGAGATGGCACGCGCCAGTCTCGCGCACAGCTACGGGCGGCCGCTTGGGGAATTGTTCTCAGATTTCACCATCGCGCCGCTGGCCGCCGCCTCCATCGCGCAGGTGCACGTGGCACGGCGCCTGGACGGGCGCGAAGTGGTCGTAAAGGTGCTGCGTCCGGGCATGCGCGAGCAGATCGGCCGCGACCTTGAAGTGATGGCGGCGATGGCGGCGCTGGCCGAACGCTGGTGGCCCGAGGCGCGCAGGCTCAAACCCATCGAAGTGGTGCGCGATTACCGCAAGACCATATTCGACGAACTCGACCTGATGCGCGAGGCGGCCAACGCCTCGCAGCTGAAGCGCAATTTCATTGGTTCACCGCTCCTGTACGTGCCGGAGGTCCACTGGGACTTATGCCGGGCCGACGTCATGGTGATGGAGCGCATCCACGGGGTGCCAATTGGTGAACTGGCGGTGCTTCGGGAACGCGGCACCGATTTTCGGCGCCTGGCCGAAAACGGCGTGGAGATTTTTTTCACCCAGGTCTTCCGCCACAACTTCTTCCATGCCGACATGCACCCGGGGAATATCTTCGTGATGGTCGATGATCCGAAGGCACCCCGCTACGCCGCGGTTGACTTCGGGATTGTCGGGACGCTCGCCTCGCGCGACCAACGCTATCTTGCCGAGATCTTCCTCGCAGTCTTTGATCGTGACTATCGGCGCGTCGCCGAACTGCACATCCAGGCTGGCTGGGTGCCCGCGGCCACCCGCGTCGATGAGATGGAATCGGCGGTGCGCACCATCTGCGAGCCAATCTTTGATCGGCCGCTGCGCGAGATCTCATTTGGCACGGTATTGCTTCGATTGTTTGCGGCACTGCAGCGGTTTGACGGTCATATCCAGCCCCAATTGATTCTGCTGCAGAAAACCCTGCTGAACGTCGAAGGCCTAGGACGAGAGCTGTACCCCGAGCTCGACATTTGGAAAGCGGCCGCACCGGTATTGCGCGCCTGGCAGCGAGATCGCGTTAGGCCGCGCGTGGTTTGGCGCGAGCTACGCCAGGGCCTGCCCGACATCCTCGAGGTGATGAAGGCTTTGCCGACTATCGCCAAAGCAGCAGTCGAACGTGAGCAGGACCCCGCACGGCAGCCGGCGGGGGCAGCGGCGCCACCCACTCAGCCACTCCCGCCAATTGCGGACAACAGCCGGCGCGATCTGCTGATCGCCAGTGCGGCACTTATCCCCGCCGGCGTTCTTTGGTTAGGCCTGCAGGTCAACCCACAGTGGGCCGGAGCATTGCTCGCGAGCGCCGGCTTACTGGTCATCGCCGCGGCAGTGCTTCGCGATTGAGCTTATTCGTGTATCGCGGGTGAGTCTGTTGAATCCACGTATCTATAGCTAGGGGTATCGTCGTCTACCCGTGATGCAATCAACCAAGGCCGTGTTCCTGAGCTACGCGTCGCAGGATGCGCAGGCGGCGCTGCGCATTTGCGAGGCACTGCGCTCTGCCGGCATCGAGGTGTGGTTCGATCAGAGCGAATTGCGCGGCGGAGACACCTGGGAGCACAACATCCGCCAGCAGACCGATGGCCAGGCGCAAGTCATCGCCGGGCCGCAGTGTCTCACGGAAACGCCACCGGGAAGCGACGCTGGTACCAACGCGCCCGCCGCCAGATACACCAGCCACCGGAGCTGAAGATAAATGCTGTGATCGCCAGGCGTTGCATCGACTGCGATAGCCAGGGCGCCAAGGCGCCCATCATCAGTGCCGCCAGCACCAGCAGAAAGAAAGTGTGCGCTGAAGTAGCCGCGCCGCGCGAGTGACCGAACAGATCCAAAATGCGCAGCGTAATAATGGGAAACAGCAGCTGCAATCCAAACGCCATGCTGGTGAGCAGCATTTGTTGCGCGAGAATCGGCGGATGATCTACGAGCCGCTGCAATATCAACATTCCACCGGTGGCCGCCAGCAACAAGGTGAATCCGTAGTTGGCTTGGCGCGAGGGAGGCAGGCGCCCGGCCATGCGCCCCGAGGCGACCGCGCCGATCGCGTAACCTGAAATGATGGGCACTGTCAGCATGGCAAAGCCGACCTCGGTGCCACCCCAATGATCGAGGATGATCGCCGGCGCCGAGCCGACGTAGATCTGTAACACCACGAAACACAAACCGCTGGCCGCGGTCAGCAGCAAGAACTCCGGATGGCGCGCGACGCGGTAAAGGTTGATGGTCAGGGCCCCGAATTCCAGCGGTGTGCGATGGGCCAGCCCTAAAGTTTCCGGCAGTTTCCGATATACCATCCACGCCAACACCAGTGCATACAGCGCCATGCTGCCGAACACAGCGCGCCAGCCGAGCCATACGTGGATCCACCCGCCAATCACCGGGGCCAGCGCCGGGCCTAAGCTGAACATGATCGTGATCGCGCTCATCACCCGTTGGGCCTGCGCGCCGCTATAGCAGTCGCGCACCACCGCTCGCCCGATGATCATGCCCACACCGCCGACCATCCCCTGCAGGGCGCGACAGAATAGCAACGCACCGAACCCCGGCGCCAGAGCACAGCCCATGGAGGCCAGCGCGTACAGCACCAGCCCAACCAGAACGACGCGCCGCCGTCCGATGGCATCCGAGAGCGAGCCGTGCACCAGCGACATGCAGGCGTAAGGCACCAGATAGACCGTCAACGTCTGCTGTACCTGCCAATAGCTGATGTTGAATTCCGCCGCAATTGCGCGCATCGACGGAAAAAACGCATCGATCGTGTAGGAGCCCAGTGTCGCCAGCAGTGCCAGTATCAGCGCCAGACGTGGCGTGGCCGCCGCGGGATGCGGCTCGGTCACCGTGCCCGTGGACGAAGCGCGGCCAGCCATGCCTGCGGCGGCTCGCCGCGCTCGAGCACTTCGACCAATGCGGAGCCGACAATTACGCCATCGACGGCACCGCGCAGTGCCTGGACCTGTTCGCGCGTTCGGATTCCGAAGCCTGCGCAGACCGGCACGGTCGATGCCGAGCGCACGCGCGCCAAGTAGGCGAGCGCCTCGCTGGGTTCCGCGACGCTCTTGCCGGTGGTGCCGGTCATGGTCACCGCGTACACGAATCCCTGACTGGCCGCGCATAAGCGCGCAAGTCGGTCGGCCGGCGTGACCGGCGTGACCATCTGCACCAGTGCGATACCGTGCAGATCCAGCGCCGCCCGCAACAACCTGCTCTCATCCAGAGGCAAGTCTGGAACAATATAGCCGCACACACCGGCGGCCATACTGGCGCCGGCGAGTCTTTCGTAACCGTAACTTAATAAAGGATTCAGATAGCTCATCAGCAGGAGCGGTGCGCGCGGGCGTGACATCGCGCTGAGCTCATCAAATATCCACTGCAGGCTTACGCCCTGGCGGAGCGCTTCGCGACTGGAGCGCTGGATGGTCACGCCGTCGGCCATCGGATCGGTAAACGGCACGCCAACTTCGACCACATCCGCGCCCTCAGCGACGGCCGCGAGCTGCAACCGAAACTCCTCGCGCTTCGGATAACCGGCCGTCATGAACGCCACCAGCGCTGGCTCACCGCCCCGCGCACCCTCCCGTATCGCTTCTGCAATGCGTTCGCGCGGATGCACTAGCCGATTCCTGCAAGGAGCGCATGGGTCAGCGTGAGCATGTCCTTATCGCCACGCCCGGACAGGCCGATCAGGATGCGCTTGCCCGGATTGGCCTGCGCCCAGCGTTGCGCCCCGGCCAGCGCGTGCGCGCTCTCGATCGCCGGAAGTATCCCTTCGCTCTCGCAGCACTCGCGCACGGACGCGAGGGATTGCGCGTCACTCGCGACTTCATAACGAACCCGCCCGCAATGCTGCAGAAAGGCATGTTCCGGGCCCACGCCTGGATAATCGAGTCCCGCCGATACCGACTCGGTTTCCTGGATCTGCCCGTCCGCGTCCTGCAGCAGCATTGAATAACTGCCGTGCAGGACGCCCGGACGGCCGTAGCTCAGTGGCGCGGCGTTCTCCCCGAGGCCCGCCCCGCGCCCACCGGCCTCGATCCCCAGGATCGCCACCGCGCGATCGCCCACGAACGGAAAGAACAGTCCGATTGCGTTGGAGCCACCGCCGACGCAGGCGATGACTGCATCGGGCAGGCCACCCGCCTGCGCCTGAATCTGGGCACGCGCCTCGCGACCGATCACGCTTTGTAGCTCGCGCACCAGATAGGGATAAGGATGCGCGCCGACCGCCGAACCCAGCAGGTAGTAGCTGCCCTCGGGATCGGCGACCCAATCGCGCATCGCCTCATCGATGGCCGCGCGCAGCGTCCTATCGCCGCTCGTCACGCTAACGACCGTGGCGCCGAGCAAACGCATGCGCCCCACGTTAGGTGCCTGTCGCTCCATGTCGACCGCACCCATGTACACCGTGCACGGAAGACCCACGCGTGCGCAGGCCGCCGCGCTCGCTACTCCGTGCTGTCCCGCGCCGGTCTCGGCAACGACGCGCTTTGCGCCCAGGCGCCTGGCCAGCAGGGCCTGCCCGAGCGCGTTGTTGATCTTGTGGGCGCCGGTATGCGCGAGGTCCTCGCGCTTGAGCCAGACCTCCGCGCCCCAGCGGCGCGAAAGCTGCGGTGCGTGGCTCAATGCCGTGGGGCGGCCGGCCCAGCTGCTGAGCTCCCGCTGCAGCTCGTGCTGAAAGTGCTCGTCCGCCAGCCAGCGGCGCACGCCTTGTTCAAGCCGCTCGTGGGCGGGCACCAGTGTCTCGGGCACGAAGCGCCCGCCGAAGGGGCCGTAACGCCCCTGCGGGTCCGGATATTTTCCCGCAATGAGTTGCGCCAACAGCTGCTCGCGCTCGGCGGGTGAAGGCTCGGCGCTCATTGATTGATCTCCCCAAACGCTGCCCGTGCGGCGAGCACAAATTCCCGGATCTTGGTTGCGCATTTGACGCCCGGGCGCGATTCCAGGCCGCTCGAAGCGTCGACGCCGAAGGGACGCACCGTGCGAATCGCCTCGGCGACGTTTCCGGCATGCAGGCCGCCCGCGAGTATCAGGCGCGTCTGGCGCGCCAGCTCGGCCGCGCGCGGCCAATCGCTCACTGCACCCGTGCCGCTGCGGGCACCTTCGAACAACAAGCGCGCGGGATATTCGGACAGCGGCGGGGCGCCGGATCGCACCACCGGTAAGCGCGCCAGCCTGTGCGGCAGATGCAGGTGTGAAAAGTCTTCCAGATCGCTCTGCAGCAGATCGGGCCGCAGCTCGCGCACGATCTCATCGACGGCGTACTGATCCGGATGCTGGGTGACGGCGACGCAGGTGAGTTGCCGGCGCGCCGGCAGCGCAAGCTCCGCTGCGCGCTCGGCGCTTAAGCGCCGCACCGAGGGTGCAAACACGAAGCCTATGGCATCCACGCCGGCCGCGACCGCCGCGGCGACGCCCTCGGCAGAAGTAAGGCCACAGATCTTTATCCAACCGGTCACGGCCAGCGCACCCCTGGCAGGAACACGCGCCCGCGTCGCTTCATGACCGGCGCGCGCGCTCGCCGCGCGCGGCCGAAAGCATGGCCCGCACCAGCTGCAGGGGCTCGAGCGCATTCATCAGGGCGCTGCCCACCAGCGCCACATCGTAGCCGGCAATCGCGATCCGGCCCGCATCCTGTGCCGTGGCCACCCCACTCTCAGCGACGCGCGGCACGTTGTCCGGAAGGCTCCGCACCAGCGCTTCGAGCCGTCCCGGGACCACCTCCAGGCTCACCAGGTCCCGGCAGTTCACGCCCACCAGTAACTCGGAGGTTGAACGGTATTGCTTGACCAGCGCGGCGGCGCGAGCAACGTCCGCTTCATCAAAAGTTTCGAGCAACACGAACAGCCGCAGACGCACAGCGCTTTCGATCAAAGCGGCCGCCTCCGCGTCAGTGACCATGCGCACGATCAGCAATACGCCGCCGGCGCCGAATAAGCGCGCCTCGCACACCTGGTAGGGGTCGACCAAAAAATCCTTGCGCATGGCCGGGATTCGGCCTTCCAGCGCCCGAACCGCGGTCTTAAGGTGGGACAGCGAGCCGTCGAAATGGCTCGGTTCGGTAAGTACAGACACCGCCGCTGCGCCGGCCTCCGCGTAGCCTGCAACGCGCGCGTTGACCTGCTCTTCACTGCCTGCCCGCAGCTGCCCTGCCGCCGGTGAACGGAATTTCACCTCCGCGATCACGTCGAAGCGTCGCACCGACAGCTTCAGCCGTGGAGGCGCGGGCGTGTCCAAGGCACGCGCCTGGATTTCCTCATCGCCAAGCTGCGCGCGCGCCAGGGACACCCGCTGGCGACTGCTCGCGCTCATCGCGGCAAGGAAATCGCCAGAATTCCCAGAGTCACTCATACCGAACCTCCTCTAGGCGCTCACGTGGCATGGAACCGAATCAGTTTGTCGAGCAGTGCAGTGGCCGCACCCGAATCAATGGCCTGCGCGGCTCGCGCAATCGCCAGCCGCGGCGCGGCCTCCACGCCGCTCACCTCGAAGGCGAGCGCCGCGCCCAGCAACAAGGCATCGCGCGGCGCTCCGCGTTCATCGCCCGCCAGCGTACGCCGTAACACCCGCGCATTGTGGACTGCGTCGCCACCGGCCAAGTCCGCCGGCGTACACCCGACCAGACCGTAGTCGGCGGGATCCCGCCGTTCCCTGCGAACCGAGCCCCCGCGCACGTCAAAAAGCTCGAACGGACCAACCGGCGTGGGCTCGTCCCACCCGGCCGCCCCGTGGATGACCAGAGCGCGTTCGATGTTCATGCCCGACAGCGCCTGCGCCATGAGTTCGGCGGTAGGCAGGTCGAACGCGCCAACGACCTGGAACCGGGGTTCCGCCGGATTGGTCAGCGGTCCCAACAGATTGAACACCGTGCGTACACCCAGCGCCGCACGCACCGGGCCGAGGGATTTCATTGCCGGATGGTAATGAGGCGCAAACAGGAAAGTGAACCCGGTCGCGGCGAGGCAATCGGCGGCGAGTTGCTCGTCCAACGCAAGCTTCACGCCGAGTATTTCCAGCACATCGGCGCTGCCAGCGCGGCTGGAGACCGCCCGGTTCCCGTGCTTGACCACCGCAAGGCCGCCCGCCGCCGCAAGCAGTGCGGCGCCCGTAGACAGATTAAGGCTGCCGGATTTGTCGCCGCCGGTGCCCACGATATCAACCGCCCGCAGTTGTTCCGGCAAAAGTGGCTTACGGGCCAGCGCGCGCATGCCCGCGGCCAGTCCGCGCAGCTCCGCGGCGGTAACGCCCTTGGCGCGAAGCGCGGCCAGCAGCGCACCGGCCATGGCGGGGGCCAGCTGGGGCGAGGCGAGCGCCAAGAGCAAGTCGGTGGCTTCGCGTTCCGGGAGGTTTTGCCCATCGAGCAAGCGATCAAGGGTACCGTGCAAAGTGGTGGGCACGCGCGGCGCCTCTAAATGCCGGACGACGCCGGGCGCTGACCGCCACTGACGGCCAGGAAATTCTTCATCATGGCGGGACCGTCGGGGGTCAGCACGCTCTCAGGATGAAACTGCACGCCTTCGAGATTCAACGACACGTGCCGCATGCCCATGATCTCGTTTTCGGCGGTGCGCGCCGTGATCCGCAGCTCGCCCGGGAGCGATTCGCGATCGGCGATGAGCGAATGGTATCGCCCCACTTCGCAGGGACTGGGTATACCCCTATAGACGCCCTCTCCGTCATGCTCGATAGGGGAAGTCTTGCCGTGCATCAGCCGCGGCGCCCGCACGACGCGCCCGCCGAAAGCTTCGGCGATCGCCTGATGTCCGAGGCAGACACCCAGGACCGGAATCCGGCCGGCAAAGGCGCGAATCATTCCGATCGAGGTTCCCGCCTGCTGTGGGGTCCCGGGTCCCGGGGATATACAAAGATGCGTAGGCTTGAGCGCAATGGCCGCCTCGACACTCAAGGCATCATTGCGATGCACGCTCACTTCCGCGCCCAACACCATAAAAGCCTGCACCAGATTGTAGGTGAAGGAGTCGTAGTTATCGATCAACAGCAGGCGCGTGCTCACAATCCTTCCTCCGCCAGCCGCAAGGCCTGAACGGCCGCTGCGCTTTTGGCGAGGACCTCATCGTGCTCGGCCTCCGGCCGGCTGTCGGCGACGATGCCCGCGCCCGCCTGGTAGCTGTATTCATCGCCGTTAAACACCAGGGTACGTATTGTTATGGCCTGGTCCATGTCGCCGCGCGCGCCGAAGTAGCCCACCGTGCCGCCGTAGAGTCCTCGGCGCACGGGCTCGAGTTCGTCGATGATCTCCATGGCGCGAACCTTGGGTGCGCCCACCAGTGTACCGGCAGGAAATGCCGCCGCGAACAGGTCGAATGCATCGCACCCTGCGGCCAGGCGGCCTTGCACGCCGCTGACGATGTGCATTACGTGACTGTAGCGTTCGATCGCACGGTACGGCTCGACGCGCACGCTGCCGGCGCTTGCCACGCGCCCCAGGTCATTGCGCGCGAGATCCACCAGCATGACGTGCTCGGCATTTTCCTTCGGGTCAGCGAGCAATTCCTCCGCCCGTGCGGCATCCAGGTCCGCCTCGCCCGAACGCGCGCGCGTGCCGGCGATCGGCCGCAACTCGGCCTGCCCGCCGGTGAGTTTGACCAGCGCCTCGGGCGAGGAACCCACCACGGTGAGCGCACCCAGCTCGCAATAGAACATGTAGGGCGAGGGATTGACTAATCGCAGAGCGCGATAGGCCTGAAACGGGTCGAGGTCGTGCAGCCCGGAGAAGCGCGAGGACAGCACCAGTTGATAGGCATCGCCGGCGGCAATGTATTCCTGCGCACGCTGCACGCCCGAGACGTAGGCGGCGCGGCTCAGCGCCGCATCCGGAGGCCGATAACCGCCGTTGCGCCGAGGTCCGGGGGGCATCGGGCCGCGCAATGCCTGGACCACATCGCGCCGAAGCGCGCGGCGTTCATCTTCGCTGCCCGCATGCAGCAGTGCGATGGCACGCGTCAGGTGGTCAAACACCAGCAAGGAGTACGGCGCCAGATAATGCAAGAGCGGTGGCGCGTTCGTCAGGCGCGCCGCGCGACTCGGCAAGCGCTCGAAATAACGCACGACGTCGTAAGAGGTGTAGCCCACCAGTCCACCGGCGAGTGGCACCGTACCGAGTTCGGGCAGCGGGCGCGGGGAGGCGATCAGCGCCTTACGCAGCCCCGCCAGCAGTTCCGGTGCAGTGCGTGGAACGGGCAGTTGCTGTGAGCCGATAGTGAAGTTGTTTTCATCGAGCCGAACTTCGAGCGCCTCGCCGAAACCGATAAACGAATAGCGGCCTAGCCGCTCGCCGCCTTCCACGCTTTCGAGCAGAAAGCGCGGCCGGAACGCGGCCAGTTTGGCGTACGCCGAGACCGGCGTATCCAGGTCACCTGCGATGTCAAAAGGCGGCTTCATTCAATAGTTGCGTCCAAAAAAAGACCCATCCCGGCAACGTTCCGGAGATGGGTCTGGTGTTCGGGGAAAAATTAGGAAATGATCGAGATTAGCCCAGGTCCCACTCCGTTGCAGGAACGGGGCCACCACCGGTGGGTCACGGCGGAACGGGGGGAGGCGCGCATATCAGGTGAGTATGGCGACAGCGTGTTGCAGGCGTCAAGCGAGCGCGAGGGCTGCGCTCCGGGTGCCAGGCACCGGCGACGAAAAAACGCGAGACCCTCCCACGCCAGGAGCGCTCAAGGTTCGGCCGCCGGGCCGCTCGCCAGCGTTGTGCACAGGGCTTCGGTCGCGCTGACCACTTCCGGGCCCATCCGGCTCAAACGAGCATCGATAAAGCTGATCACGCGCCGGTTCTTCACAGCGCGCAGTGCCGGTAGAGATTGCCAGTGTTCCGTCCACTGCCGCGCGCTCGGAGCGTCTGCGGCGAGAACTAGAATGACCTCCGGATCGCGTGCCGCGATTGATTCCAGCGACACGGCCGGTGCGGCATCGTGCAGCTCCCCGTACACGTTGCTGTAGCCACAGGCTTCGGCAGCATCGGAGATGATCTGCCCACCCCCCAGGGTGTACACGGGGCGGTCCCAAACCTGCAACAACAGGCGTGGAGCCTGCACGCGGCCATAACGGGCCCGGATTGCCGCGATGCGTGAGGACAGTGCGGCGGCGGCCTGGTGGGCTTGGGCTTCGGTATGTAAAAGCACGCCCAGACGCTCGATGGCGCTCGGCAAATCATCGAGGCGCACTACCCGATGGTGGTACACCGGCAGTCCGGCACGCAGGAAAGGTTGCAGCTGTGCGGAGGAGGCGCCAGCGGTCCAGGCGACGATCAGATCGGGGTGGAGTGCGAGAATGCGTTCAACGTCGAATCCGTGACTGTCGCCGATCCGTACAATCGTGCGCGCTGCCCCAGGCTCCACCGAGAATTCCGGGGTGCCGACGACGCGCGCACCTCCTCCGGCGGCAAACAACATCGCGGTCGCGCCCGGCGACAGGCTAACGATGCGCTGAGGCGGAGCCGCGAGCGAGAGCAGCTGCCCCTCGTCATCGTGGACCTTCCAATCCGCCGACTGGCTCGGCCCGGCCAGCGCCAGCAGGCCCAAGGCCAGTACCGCCATTCGGTGAGTGAGTTGGGTCCGTGTCTGGAACTGGCATTGCCGTGGGACTTTCCTGCTGGCGCGGTGCGAATGCATTTTTTGCGCTTCGAAAGCTACGCCGCCGCGGCAAAACTGCAGCTCACACGCAGGCCAGGCTTGGTGCTCAGCAGCTCAAGCTGGCCGTGGTGCAAGCGAACGACGGCGGCGACCAGACTGAGGCCCAGACCGCTACCCGGAGCGCCTTGATCGCGTTCCAGCCGCCGAAACGGCAGCACCATGGTCTCGTGCGACATCTCCGGAATTCCCGGCCCATCGTCGCTCACACTCAAGGTGATCTTCGATCCATTAGCCGTTACCTGCAGGTCGACACCGCCACCGGAAGGCACATATTTGATGGCGTTCTCAAGCAGATTGGTAAGCAGCTGCGCGAGCAATTGCCGGTGGCCGTTCACGTTCGCCGGGCCGGCAGCCGCGACGCGCAGCGTCAGACCGCGTGCGCCCGCCTCGAGTGCGTAGAGCTCGCCAAGTTCTATAGCCATTTGCGCCAGGTCAACCCGTTCTGGCGGCATCGCGCCGCCGCCGGCCTCGGCCTGCGCAATTTGCAAGAGCGTCGCCAGGGTCCGCTGCACGCGCTCCAGATCATCCAGCGTCGCCTGCACGGCGCGGCTGGCCGTACCGTCCACGACCGCGCCCTGCAGCGTGGTCTCCAGTCGGGCCCGCATGCGATACAACGGTGCTCGCAAGTCATGCGCGGCGCTGTTAAAGGTCACGCGCACGGCGGTGGTTTGCTGCTCGATCCGATCGAGCATCCCATTGACCGTTCCGGTGAGTTGATTGAATTCGTCCGCGCTCTTGCCCATGGGCAGGCGCCGGGTCAGGTCCCCGGAAATGATGCTGTCGCAGGCCTGAGCGATCGCGCGCACGCGCGCCGCGAGCCGGCGGCTGAACCACCATCCAGTGATTGCAATCAGCGCGGCCGTAAGTCCTATGCCCCAGAAAGTCATCGCGCGCAGGCGTTGCGTAAAACGGCGACGCTCGGACACGTCGGTCCCTACCAGCAGGCGATTGCCGTCGAGCGCGACGACGGCGGCTCGCACCGGATGGTTGACCGCGCGACCCTGTTCGTTGACGGTGATGTCGAACTCGCGCCAGGCGCCGACCGAATTGGACATGGTCGGCCAGGCCGGGAGGTTGCCCGCCAATGCTGTCCCTTGCTTGTCTATCAGCAGGTAGGCCGCACCCAGCCGGCCCCAGTCATCGGTGCGCTTATCGAGCACGTCGATCAGTCGCTTGCGCCCACCACTGCGGTAGTCTTCACGGAGGGATTCGATCTCGGTCTCGACCACCAGGTCGACCTGCCGCTCCATGGCGCGCTGGATCAACAGGTAGACGCTAAGGAGCAGCGCGCTCACGCCGATGGTGACGCCGCACATGTACCAAAGGGCCAGTCGCGCGCTGGATGAGAGCAGCCGCGGTTGCCTCAAGCCGTAGCCCCCGGATCCTTGATGCAGTAACCCGAACCGCGCACCGTGTGCAGGAGCGGTGGGCTGAAGTCACGGTCGATGGCTTGCCGCAGGCGGCTCATGTGCACGTCGATGAGATTGGTCTGCGGATCGAACTGGAGATTCCAGACCGACTCGAGCAGCATGGTGCGCGTGACGATCTGGCCGACGCGCCGCGCCAAGTATTCGAGCAGCTGAAACTCCTTGGTCGTCAGATCGATGTTGCGGCCGGCGCGCGTGACACGCCGGGCGAGCGTATTGATCTCCAGATCAGCCACCCGCAAGGTGCCGACGTGACGGTTGTCGCCGGAAGCGCGCCGCAACAGGGCTTCGATCCGTGCCAATAACTCGGCAAAAGCAAACGGCTTGACCAGGTAATCGTCGCCGCCCGCCCTCAATCCCTCGACGCGATCGTCAATGGTGCCCAGTGCACTCAACACCAACACGGGCGTTGGCACGTCCGCCTGGCGCAGCGCTGCGACGAGTGCCAACCCATCCAGTTGCGGCAGCATGCGATCGACGATCAGCAGGTCATAGCGTGCCGCGCGCGCTGCCGCCAGCCCGGTCGCGCCGTCTACGCAATGCTTCACCGTATAGCCGGCTTCGCGCAGGCCACTGCTCACGTGACTAGCGGCCTCGACGTCGTCTTCGATCAGCAGTATTTGCACAGACTCTCCGGCGGTGTTTTGGATCGTAACTCTGACGGCCACGATACGCGAATGTTCCCGGGGCACCGTATCGGCGGACCGGTGCGCCCAACACCGCCACGGCAACGATGGCACCAAGGTTTAACTGCGATTGATTCTATAATCGCCACCGACCAGGCTTAGGGTGCTACCTGTGGCCCATTCCCAGCTCAAGAACGCGCAATATCGAAGCCCGCTCGCAGCCCGTGCACAACCCGGGTGCTCCTTATCGAGCGCGCCCCAAGGCTCCTGGGCATGAACCAGGAACTCGTTGCCGACCTCTCAATCTATGATCGGCTCCGCCGGAGCGATGCGGAGTTGTCCGAGCTCCTGGCGAGTGGCGCGGCGCGGCGGGAGCTTACCGCCGTGTTCGGTTCCAGCGAATACGCGGTGCTGGCCGCCCTGGCCCGCAAGGCACAGCGCATCCAGCAGCACCATGCCGAGTCGGTTTATATCCTGCCCGGCATCATGGGTACGCAGCTCGGGGCACCGCGCGCCGCGCCCACACCCGCCGACCTGCTCTGGCTCGATCCGCAGGATGTTATCGGCGGCGGACTGGAACGATTGCGGCTCCCAGGCGACGCCGCCCTGCACCCGCTGGGGGCCATTCCCTACAGTTACCTGCCGCTGCAATTGCGGCTGCGGGCGGCCGGATACACCGTGGTCATGCATGACTATGACTGGCGCGCGAACCTGCGCGATCTGGCGCGCGGCCTGTCCATGAGGTTATGCGCCGATCCGGCCGCAAGCCTGGCAATCGTGGCGCACAGCATGGGCGGGCTGATTGCGCGCGGCGCAATGCGCCTGCCAGGCTTCGAGCGCGTGCGACGGTTGATCACTCTGGGCGTACCGCACGGCGGCTCTTTTGGAGCCGTTCAGGCGATTCGCGGGACCTATCCGGTAGTTCGGCGACTGGCCGCGCTGGATCGGCACCATGACGCGGAACTGCTGGCGACCCGAGTGTTCAGCACCTTCCCCAGCATTCACCAGCTGCTGCCCGACCGAAATCTGAGCGTGCACGCTGATTTGTTCGAAATCGGCCATTGGCCTGGGTCCGGCCCGCAACCGGACCTGGAGCTGTTGCGGGACGCCCGGGAATTTGTAAATACGCTGGCGCCCTGTGACGCGCGTTGCATTGCCATCAGCGGCACACATCAGCGCACCGTCGTCGACCTGCGGCTTTCCGACGACGACTTTCAGTATGAAATCGGCGACGGCGGGGACGGCACCGTGCCGGTCGCCAGTGCGGAGCTGTCCGGAGGTGACAATTATTACGTGCGCTGCGAGCACAGCGAACTGCCGCGCAGCGTGAGCGTCGCGCGCGCGCTGGTGGAACTGCTACGCCGTGGACGAACCACGCGCCTTTCCACACGGCGCGGGCCGATACTCGGGCGTCCGGTCACCGTCACTGACCGGGAGCTGCGCAGTACCTGGAACGAAAAAGTCGACTGGGCCAATCTAGGACCGGCCGCACGCCGCACCTACCTCAATCGCCTCAACCAACCGCCGCCGCAGTACGCGGCGCGTCGGGCTCGCCGCCGCCGTGCCCCTTGATCGGGAAACTGACGGCCTGGTGTCGCCGCGGATCCGTCGGTGGGCAAGAATGATGGGCCCTGTGAAGTCCTAGGCCCTCAGCGCGTCGCCGGCGGAGGCGTCGATCATGCCCGAGAACGCCGGCCGGCCGCTGTGTTGGGAACGCATCTGTGCGAGCAGTTCGTGTATCCCGACCGGGTCCCCGAAGAGCCGCCCCTGGGCCACATCGCAACCCCAAAGACGCAGTGCCTGCATCTGACTGAGCTTTTCCACGCCCTCTGCCACCACCTGCAGTCCCAGGCCGTGGCCCATGTCGATAATGGTACGCACCAACGTCGCATCGGCCGGATCATCGCTAAGGTCGCGAATGAAGGACTGATCAATCTTGAGCGAACCGATCGGAAATTGCTGTAGCGCGGAGAGCGAGGAGTAGCCGGTGCCAAAATCGTCGATGGACAGGTGCATGCCCATCGCGGCCAGTTGATCCAGCATCTGCACGGTGCGGCGTGGATCGGCCATCAGGGTGCTCTCGGTGATCTCCAGCTCCAGGCTCTGTGGTGACACGTTGTGGCGTTCAAAGAGCGATCGGCAGTTGAGGATAAAACCTGCGTGTCGCAGCTGTTTGAGTGACAGGTTCAGCGCGATGCGCCCGGGATCGCCAACCGCGCCGCGCAGCAGGTTCAGATCCAGGCACACGCGTTCCAGCACCCACTCACCAATGTCGCCGATGAGATTATTTTCCTCCGCCATCGGAATGAATTGCGAGGGCGGTATGTCCCCGTGACCGGGCAGGCGCCAGCGCAGCAGCGCTTCGGCACCGACGATGCGCCCGTCGCGCAGATTAATCTTCGGCTGGTAGTGGAGCAGGAACTCATCCCTCTCTACAGCACGCCGGAGCTTACTGCGCATCATCAGCCGCTCCACGGCCGCGGCGTTCATCTCCTGCGAATAGTGAGCAAAAGTATTGCCGCCATTCTGCTTGGAGTAATACATGGCGGCATCCGCGTTGCGGATCAGATCGATGACGTTGTCGGCGTCGCGCGGGCACAGGGCAATGCCGATGCTGACCGTCAGGAACACTTCCTGCTGGTTGATGTGGAATGCGGCTCCCGCGGTGTCCAGCACCGTGCGCGCCAGCTGCGAGACTTGCTCACTTGTCTCCTGTGCATCGCTACTCAGGCCATCGACGAACAGCGCAAACTCATCGCCCGCCAGGCGCCCCAGCACCGATTCGCTGCTCAGCACTCGCGTCAGGCGCTCGGTAAGCGCCTCGAGCACCCGGTCGCCGGAAGCGTGGCCAAAGGTGTCATTTACTTCCTTGAAATGGTCCATGTCGATGTACAGCAGCGCGACACCCTGGCCCACGCGCCGCTGGCGCGCAATCGCCTGCTGCAGCAGGTGCTGGAACTGCATGCGATTGGGAATCTTGGTGAGCGCGTCGTAGCGAGCGAGGTAGCGGATGCGGCGTTCGGCGCGCTTGCGCTCGGTAATATCGCGTGCCACGTAGATATCGCCGGCGAATTGGGCGTCGGTGCTGGCCACCGAGGAGACCACAAACGAGACCGGTATGGTCTGTCCCACGCGGGTGCGCAGCACCGTCTCCCCGGCATCGCGGGCTGCCGCCAGCGGATCACCGCCCCCCTCACCGGCCGCGGCCAGCAACGCGGCCACGCGCGTGCCGATCAGCTCCTCGGAAGCAAATCCCGTCAGGCGCCGCGCGGCCTCATTGACCAGGCGTATGACCCCGTCGGGAGAGGCCACGAACACGCTGTCGCTCATACTGTTGAGCACGCTATTTAGGTAGTCGCGGCTAAAGGTGGTCTCGTTCAGCTCCACGCGGGTGTGCTCGAGCGCGCGCTGCAGCCGGCCCAAATGACCGGCCAGCCCTCCGTCAGCGGGCTGGGAAAATTCTCCACGCCCCAGACGCTCGAATGCGCCAATGAGCTGTTCGACCCCGTCTTGAAGCCGTTGCCGTTCGCGCCACGACCAGAACGCAGCCGCCGATGCGCCGGCCAAGGTCATTAGCCCGGCCAGCCAGATCACCGCTCCCGGATCCCGGGGCCGCACGACTGCGATCGCCACCCACCCGCCCAGCGCCAGCGCCAGGGAAAGCGAAGCGACGTGTCGGCTGGTAAATTGAATTAAGCGCACGCGCCTCCCCTGTGTAGCGGCATAGAATCATGCCCCATGAGCGAGCAAAGCGCCAAGTCGGCGCCATTGGCCAAAGCGCTGTCAGGCCTTGAGCTGACCGGAAGGGCCCGCACTCACGTGCAGGCGGTGGCTGAACTGGGTTGCACGCTCCATCCTGCCACCGGCAGAGCGCTGCTGGCGCTGCGCAGCGCCGCGCGCAGCGATGGCATTGAGCTGCAGGCGGTGTCGGGGTTTCGGGACTTCGAGCAGCAGCTCGCCATCTGGAATGGAAAGTTCTCGGGCGCGCGAGCGTTACTGAGTGCTCAGAATCGGCCCCTGCAAGCCACCGGGCTCAGCGAGACCGAGCGGGTAGCGGCGATTCTGATCTGGTCAGCGCTCCCGGGCGCCAGCCGCCATCATTGGGGGAGCGACCTGGATGTCATCGACCGCGGCGCACTCGAAGCAGGCGCCCGCGTGGAACTGTTGAACACCGATTACCAGCCCGGAGGCCGCTACGCGAGGCTCTCCTCGTGGCTCAGCGGACACGCCCACCACTACGGATTTTTTCTGCCCTACGACCGCGATCGTGGTGGAGTTCAACCTGAACCCTGGCACCTGAGTTTCGCGCCAGTGGCGGGCCCCGCGCTTGCGGCCATGAGCGTTGAACTGCTGTCCGAGGCGCTCTCGAGCGCTCCAATGGCAGGTCGCGATGCGGTGGAACTGCAACTGCCGCGGCTGTACGAGCGTTATGTCACCGCCGTGGCCGCACCACCGGCCGCCGCGCTGGCGGCGCGCGCGCTTAGTCGCGGAGCCAGGCTCGCTTGAAGTAGCCGAGCATCTGCCCGCGCACGTCGGCAAGGGTATTGGGATCGGCCGCGTACAGCGGCGGATTGCGACGCAGCATGCGCCAGCTTTCGCTGCGCAGCACCTGCGCGAGAAAACTCAGATTGCGTTCAATAGACTCCATGTACGGATTGCGGCCCTCGAACAGGATCTCGAGGTAGCGGTAAGCGCGGTTGAACTCGCCGTCCAGGCGCTTGCTGCGGGTCTCCGCGACAAATCCTGGCGTGTGGCGCAACAAGTCCACGCCCGACGCATAGCGTACTTTTTCGGCACTGGCGTTGCTGTAGGGCAGTGCCATGCCGGCCAGCACGAATTCCGGGTACAGGCGGTCGCGGCACTTCTCGAGATAGCAGCGATCGGCCATCTGGGTAATCATGTCGGCCGTCCCCAGCAGGTGCCCGAGGCGCACGTCGCGCGCGTCGGTCAACACCAGTTCGCTAAACGGCACCTCGTAGCCGGTAAAGTGCAGGATCTGGCCGGCCGGTTCAACCCATTCGCCGAGGCCAATTTGCGGCAGGTAGCCGCGCAGGAATTCGATGCCGCGCGAAACGTGGGTGGTGGTAAATTCGGCCCCGTTGCGCTGCGTGGTATCCGTCGTACGACGCAGGTAACCGACGTCGTGGAAGAGCGCCAAGACCACACCGGCAATGGCGCGCTGCGCGCCAAGCTTCCACAGCGCGTCCACCTGCCGCTCATAGCCCGCGCACAGTCGCGCCATCGTGAGGGTGACGTCCAGAGTGTGTTGGCGGTCGTGATAGACGGTGTCTACGCCGGCAAACCCGGGTGCGCGGCCGGAAAACATGTCATCGAACTGTGCAAAGGCGTCGCGCAAAGCCGCGGTCGAGGTTTCCGGCCAGGTACCGGCGAACAGCTGTTCAATGGCCAGGAGCACCGCGGGCGGCGAGCTCACGCGCACCGTATTGGTGATGTCGAAATCGCTGCGCCGGATGTTGGACATGCCGGGACTGGCTGGCGGGGCGCCGAGCCGCTCATTTTCAACGGATCCCATGGAACGAGCAGTGTAGGCGAGCTGCCACACCGGTACCAGCGACCTGCCGCACAGTTATGAGCCCGCTTGCTCCTCGCCGCCCATCCCGGCGACCTATATGTCAAACGTGCCCACCACCGGTGTGTGATCGGAAGCTCGTTCTACGCGGCGTGGTTCACGATCTATGGTGCAGCCGGTGCACCGCTCGGCCAGCGCCTGGGTCACCAGCAGCAGATCGATGCGCAGACCGTTGTTTCTCTGGAACGCGCCGGCCCGGTAGTCCCACCAACTGTAGGAACGGGGCGGCTGCTCGAAACGACGAAATACGTCGATGAGTCCGAGGCTAAGTGCCGCCTGCAATGCCTCGCGTTCCTCTGGACTGACCAGCACCGACCCCACCCAGCCGGCCGGATCGTGCACGTCGCGGTCTTCCGGGGCGATGTTGAAGTCGCCGAGCACGATGAGACGTTCGTGCGAGGCGATCTGGTGTCGCAACCAGTTACGCAATGCGCGCAGCCACCCCAGCTTGTACAGAAATTTGTCCGAGCCCACGCGCTGGCCGTTGGGCACGTACACATTGATCACCCGCACCCCGCCGACGGTTGCCGCGAGGAACCGTCGCTGCGGGTCGTCATATCCGGGCATATCGCACAGCACGTCGCCCAAATCGCTGCGCGCCAAGGTGGCCACGCCGTTGTAGGTTTTCTGGCCGGACCATACGCTCTGATAGCCGGCCGCGGCCAGCTCCGCGGCCGGGAAGGCATCCTCCGAGAGTTTGGTTTCCTGCAATGCCACCACATCCGGTGCGGCGGCACGAAGCCATTCGAGCAACTGCGGCAGTCGCACACGCAGGGAATTGACGTTCCAGCTCGCGATGCGCACGGGATGAACCGTTACGCCACCTTGGACTGGGCTATGCCGTGCAACTCAAGAAGCGGCCCAATTTCTGGCTTGCGCCCACGGAACTCGACAAAGGCCTCGAGCGGATCGCAGCTGCCTCCACGGGCGAGGATGCTGTCAAGAAACCGCGCGGCGGTCGCCCGGTCGAAGGCGCCAGGCCCACGGAACGCCGCAAAGGCGTCGGCCGCCAGCACCTCGGCCCACTTGTAACTGTAGTAGCCCGCTGCGTAGCCCCCGGCAAAGATGTGCGTGAAGCTGTGCGGGTAGCGATTCCAGTCCGGGATTGGGGTCACCGCGACTTCGGCGCGCACTTCGTCCAGCAGCGGATATACATTGGCGCCGCGCGCGGGATCGTACTCGGCATGCAAGCGCATATCGAACAGCGCGAATTCCACCTGCCTCAGGGTCTGCAATCCGGCGTGAAAGCTGCGTGTGGCGATGAGCTGGCGCCGCTTTGCCTCCGGGATGGGTTCTCCGGTTTGGGCGTGCGCCCCGATCCGGGCCAACACCTCCGGCAGCCAGGCGTAGTTCTCCATGAACTGACTGGGCAGCTCGACTGCGTCCCAGGCGACGCCGTTGATGCCCGCAATACTGGGATAACCGATGCGCGTGAGCATGTGATGCAGGCCATGGCCAAACTCATGGAACAGAGTCACCACATCATCGTGGGTGAGCAGCGCGGGACGCGTGTCCTGGGGCGGCAGTGAATTGCAAACCAGGTAGGCGACCGGCAGCGTCAGCGCGCCCTGCAGCTGCATACGGCCGATGCAGTCATCCATCCAGGCGCCACTGCGCTTATTCGGACGCGCGTAGGCATCGAGGTAAAAACTGGCCACCGGCGCGCCGCCGGGCGAGCGAACTTCGAAGTAGCGCACGTCCGGATGCCACACCGGCACGCCCGTGCGCTCCTGCAAGTGGACTCCGTATAGGCGCTCGGCGACTCCGAACAGCCCCTCCAGGACGCGCGGCAGGGGCAGGTACTCGCGCAATTCCTCCTGGGAGACCTCAAAGCGGCTCTGCTGCAGGCGCTCGGCGTAGTAGGTGATGTCCCAGGCCTCCAGCCCCCGCCCGGCGTAGGTTTCCAGTTCGGCGAGCTCGGCGACGGCACTGGCGCGGGCAGCGGCTGCCAGCTGCCGTAGAAACGCGACCACCTCCGGGACGGTGTGCGCCATCCGATCGGCAAGCGCATATTCGGCATAGGACTTGAAATCGAGCAGGCGAGCCGCCTCATGGCGGAGTCTCAGTATGTCTTCCATGACCGGGGTGTTGTCGAAACGACCGGCACTGGGGCCTCGATCGGAGGCACGCGTGCTCCAGGCTTCATAGAAGACGCGCCGCAGGGAGGAGGATTCGGCGTCCGTGACCACGGCCACGTACGTGGGTTGATCGAGCCCCAAAATCCAGCCCGCCACGCCCTGCGCTTCAGCGCGCCGCGCCGCCTGCGCGATGATGCCGGGATTGATGCCCTTGAGCTGCGCCTCCTCGGTCAGCTGATGCGACCAATCGCTGGTGGCATCCAGAACGTGCTCTTCGAATTTTGACTGCAGCACGGACAGCTCGCTCATCACGACCTTGAAGCGTGACTTGCGCTCAGGCGCCAGCGCCACTCCGGCGAGACGAAAATCGCGCAGCGCGTGTTCGAGCACCGCCAGCTGCACGGTGTCGAGGCTCGCCGCCTCGTGTTCGCGGATATACTGGTACGCGCGATACAGCGGCTCGCTCTGCGACAGGTCGGTGTAGTACTCTGACAGCAGCGGCAGGCACGTGGTGTAGGCAGCGCGCAGCACCTCGGAATTCATCACCGCATTCAGATGGCCAACTGGTGACCAGATTCTCGCCAGCCGGTGACGCAGCTGCTCGAGCGGCACGACTACGGCGGAAAAACTCGGCGGCCGAAGCGCGGCGATGGCCGCGAGGCGCGTTCGGCCTTCCTCGAGCAACTGGCGGACCGCCGGTTCAATGTGTTCCGGGCGGATATCCGCGAAACGCGGCAGGCCCGCATCGGCGAGCAGCGGATTGGTCGGCGCGGCGGCCGGCTGGATGGCGATTGGCATCCGACTAGACTGCCAGAGAGCGGGCTCAATAGGAACATCCCGCCCCCCCGGGCGGTGAAGGGGTCAGCAAGCATTATGGCGACCGATTTCGACCTGATAGTCATCGGCGGCGGCAGCGGAGGATTGGCCTGCGCACAGCGCGCCGCGGATCATGGCGCGCGAGCATTGGTGATCGAATCCCACCGGCTGGGTGGCACCTGCGTGAACGTGGGCTGCGTGCCGAAGAAGGTCATGTGGAATGCCGCGCAACTGGCCCACGCGGCACACGATGCCCACGATTACGGATTTGATCTCGCGCTGCTGCGTCACGATTGGGCGCTGCTCAAGCGCAAGCGCGATGCCTACATCGAACGACTCAATGGCATCTATGCCGCCAATCTGGAACGCCGTGGGGTGAGCTTGCTGCACGCGCGCGCCACGCTATCGGCCGAGCGCACGGTTATTGCCGCCGACAAGGAATACCGCGCCGAGCACATCGTGCTCGCCACCGGCGGTCACCCGGTGCTGCCCGCGATCCCGGGGGCGAACCTTGGCATCACCTCCGACGGATTTTTCGAGCTCCCGGAACGGCCCGCCAGCGTCGCGATCATCGGCAGTGGCTACGTTGCCGTGGAGCTGGCCGGCGTATTCTCGGCGCTGGGCTCGCAGCTCAGCCTCGTACTGCGCACCGATCGCCTGCTGCGGTCCTTTGAGCCCTTCCTCGGCGAATACCTGCTCGAGACCATGCACGCAGATGGTATGCAGATTACGACCCAAGCGGTGCCCAGCGCGCTGATCCGGGACGCCGCCGGACTACTGACGCTCGAGCTGGCCGACGGTCGGCGGTTGGGCCCATTTCACTGCGTGCTGTGGGCTATCAGCCGGATTGGCGCGCTGTCGGGTCTATGCCTGGAACCTCTGCACGTGGCGCGAAACGCGGCCGGCTTTGTCCACACCGACGCCTACCAACAGACCAATGTCCCGGGCCTGTACGCGATCGGCGATGTCACCGGCCGCGTGCCATTGACGCCGGTGGCGATAGCCGCCGGACGTCGCCTTTCCGATCGCCTATTTGGCGGGCAGCCGGAACGCCGCCTGGATTACGAGAACATACCGACGGTACTCTTTAGCCACCCGCCCATCGGTACGGTCGGCATGTCGGAAGCGGAGGCGCAACGCCGGCACGGAGGATCGGTCAAGGTGTACACCCGAAGTTTCGTGCCGCTGTATCACGCGATCACCGCGCGCAAACCGAAAACTCTGATGAAGCTGGTGACCGCCGGGCCCGAGGAAAAGGTGGTCGGCGTGCATATCGTCGGGCCCGGGGCCGATGAGATGCTGCAGGGATTTGCCGTGGCGCTGCGCATGGGTGCCACCAAGCGGGACTTCGACGATACCGTGGCGATCCACCCGACCTCGGCCGAAGAACTGGTGACGATGCGCTAGGGCGGGAGGTGCGCGGTGAGATCCGTCAGCGCCGCGGCCACCGCACTTTCAAAGGCCGCGGCCACCGCCTGCATACGGTTTTCTGCTGCCGGCACCGAGCTTTCGGCGCTAGCACCGGCCACCACGGAGCGGTTGTTCCGATGGCCCAGCGTGGCCAGCAACTGCACGTGCACCACAGGCGCGCCTTCGGCTGGATATTCGGCCTGGAAACGCCGGATCTCAATCTGCAGCACTTCATCGGCGGCAAATGAGCCGTGGTCGGATTGCACGCTACTGTATTTTCCGGAAGCGCGCAGCGCATCGATTGCCAGCGACTGCAGGAAATCAGGAAGCTGCGCGGGCCAGCGGCTGGCGGCGTAATAGTCCAAACGCTGGGCACTGCGCCGAAGCGCAATACGATCGGTATCGAGGCCCGGGGCGGCCTGCGGGCGCAACACCAGCACGCTCGCGCCACTACTGGGTGCTTCGAGCTTGGATGGTGGGTACACCGGATCGAGCGTATAGACCTGCATGACGGGTTGATCGCTGTGCAATCCTCCACAGCCCGCCAACATCAGCAACGCGCCGGCCGTTAGCCCGCCGACGGTTCGAAAACTCAGCCTCATTTTGGAATCTCCACGGCGCCACTGGCCGGCTGGTACAACAGTTGCGCCGGATTTTCACGCAGGCTCTTCGACAAATCCCCGAGTTCGCGCGCGGCGTCGCGGCTGTCACGCAGCAGCGCCTCGACCTGCGGCAGGCTCTGCTGTACAAAACCATGTAGGGCTCCGCGGTTTTCACTCAGCAAACCATCGAGCTGCTCACTGGCGGAAGCCAGATGATCGGCCGATGCGCGCAGGCGCGCTACGGTGGCCACCAAATCGGGTCCCGCGGTATCGGTTGCCGCATCGAGCTTGCCGATCAACGTCCGGGTGGCGGCCGTTGCCTCGCGCAATTCGGCGATGAGTTGGCCGGCATCGTGCGCCGCCTGAGGAAGCACGTCCCCGGCCCTATCGAAGTTGCCGACCAGGTGGCTGAATTCCGCCAGGTTTTCGTTGGAGAGCATCTTGTTTCCGCGGGACGCCAGCTCGCCGATCTGGCTGGTTACCTGCGGCAGACCACTCAGCAGTACGTCGAAATTCGAACGTATCGAGCGGATCACCGGATAGTGCTCGCTCGCCACCATGTCCATCAGTCGTTCGGGCAGCGCACCGGGCCGTTGCAACAACAGATCAATATAAAGGAGGCCGGTGACACCTTGCGTGGACAGTTGGGCAAGAGTGCGCTCGGAGATGGGCGCGCTGGCGTCGATATCGACGATCACCTGGACCCGATCGGCCGCCCGCTTATCCAGGGTGACGCGCACCACGCGCCCGACATCAACGCCCAGGTAACGCACCTGCCCACCCACCGCCAGACCGCTGACGCTGCCATCGAAGTAAACCTCGTAGCGGTTGAAATCGCGCTGATCGCGCGAATCGCTGTACCAGTAAACGAACAATCCGCCCATGACCACAACCAGCAGCACAAAGGCGCCAACGGCGACGTAATTGGCTTCACGCTCCATGATCGACTCTCCGGCGCTGTGCCCGCGGGCCCTGGAAGTATGCATGAATCCACGGTTGTGGACTGCGGGCGATATTTGCCAGTGTGTCGCTGATCATACGCCCATCAACCAACACGCCGACACGCGTACAGATCCCGAACAACGTATCCAGATCGTGCGTGATCATGACCACGGTAAGATTTAACTGACGCTGCAGGTTCTTTACCAGATCGTCAAATGCCTGCGCACCGATTGGATCGAGGCCGGAGGTGGGCTCATCGAGGAACAGCAGGGGAGGGTCGAGGGCCAGTGCTCGCGCCAGTGCGGCGCGCTTGACCATGCCGCCGGACAGCTGCGAGGGAAACTTGCCGGCGGCGTCCGGCCGCAGTCCTACGAGCTTGAGCTTCAACATCGCCAGCTCATCGAGAATCCGCCGGGGCAGGTGCAGGTGCTCAATCATCGGCAGCTGTATGTTCTGCAGCACCGTTAGCGCGCTAAACAACGCGCCCTCCTGAAAGGTGACGCCATAGCCGGCCTTGACCGTGCGTAGCTCAGCGGAGCTCATGCGCGTAATATCGCGACCGTAAAGGTTTACCGAACCGGCGCGCGGCTTTTGCAACCCGAGGATGCTCCGCAGCAACACCGACTTGCCTGCCCCGGATCCCCCGACGATACCGAATATCACGCCCTCCTCGACCGTGAAATCAAGGTTCCGGTGCACGATCTGCCGCCCAAAGGTATTACACAGCCCGCGCACTTCGACTGCTGCCGCCATCAGACATCCATCTTCATAAAGATCACCGCGAACAGGGCGTCGGCCAGGATCACCAGGAATATCGACTCAACCACGGCCAGCGTCGTATAGCGGCCCAGCTGGCGCGAAGAGCCGCGCACGCGCAGACCACACCAGGTGCCGGAGATTGCTATCAGCAGCGCAAATATCGGCGCCTTGACCATGCCCACCCAGAAGGTCGTGCTGGCAATCGCCTCATTGGCTCGATTAAGAAATTGTGTCAAAGGCATGTCGAGCAGTAAGTGGCACAGTAATGCGCCTCCGGTAAGCCCAATGACATCGGCAATGATGGTCAGCAGGGGCAAGGCAATCATCAGCCCGAGCAGCCGCGGCACGACTAGCACTTCGTAGGGATCGACGCCAATGGCACGCAGCGCGTCCACCTCCTCGTTGAGGCACATGGCGCCGATTTCCGCAGCGAAGGCACTGCCCGAGCGACCGGCGACGATGATCGCGGTCAGCAGTACCCCCAATTCACGCAGTACGCCCACGGTAACCAGATCGACCACGAAAATGTCGGCGCCGAATTTCCGCAGCTGTTGTGCGCCCATATAGGCGAGGATCACGGCAATCAGAAAGCCGATCAGCGCCACGATCGGAATCGCGGCGATACCAGTGTCATAGACGTGGCGCGCGACAGATGTAAGGCGCCATTGCTTCACCCGTGGAGCGGCGCGAGCGGCGGCAACGCTGACGCGCCCCATAAAGTCCAATGGCGCATCCAGGTGACGCCACAGGCGGACCGTGCGGCGCCCGAGGCCCTCGACCGCGGCGGCCGCGTCCAGCCACACCGTCTGCGAGGTCTCGTCCACTTCTGGCGCGGCGCGATCCGCCTTGAGCGTGCGCTCGATGAGCTGCAGGACCGGTGGCGTGGTGCCCTGGAAATCCGCCTTGATGCCCTCAGCCGTCGCCTGCGTCAGAAAATCGTGCAACAGCCAGGCACCCGAAAGATCAAAGGAAGCATCGGCGGCCGCGACGTGCAACTGGCTGGCCCCGCGCAGAGATACGGATGCAAGTTCCGCGTGGATGTCGCGCAGCGTTGCGGCCTGCCAGTGCCCATGCAAGCTCAGTTCGAGCTCCTCGGCTTGCCGCTGTAAGGTGCAATACACCGTCTTAGAGGCTCGCGGAATTGCCGAAGGTAGGCCTCACGGTGAGGCGCCCCCGCCTAAGAACGCAGGGGGCATGCCTCCAACGAATGGCCGCCCGATGACTTGCCTGCTACTCATTCGCCGCCGTCCCCTAGCGGGGTGCCTGCAAGTGGGCTTCCAGAAACCACAGATATTTGTCGACATCGCGCGAGACCTCGGTGAACAAGTCTGAGGTACCAGCATCATCGAGCTCGGCGGCCGTGGCGATACCCGCACGCACCTTACGTCCGAAGTCCGCCAGTCGGTCGGAGAGTGCGGCGACATGTCCCGGACCGTCGCTCAGGTCCAGTGGGTAAGGCGCCAGAGAGGTGGCACGCGCCACCGCCGCGACGGTGCCCAGCGGCGTACCGCCCAGGGCGCTAATTCGTTCCGCAATCGTGTCCACGTGCTCTTCCACGTTGCCGTGCAGCTGGTCGAACAATTCGTGGAGCGCGATGAAGGTGGGCCCCTTCACATTCCAATGTGCCTGCTTGGTGGCGGCCGCCAGATCCAGCGCATCCGCGAGCCGCTGATTGAGCAATTTCTCGATGCGGGCGCGGGTCCGGGCGGGCAGGTCGTTGCGCGTCGGGTGCATGCTTGACTCCATTATCTGTAGGTTTGGCGCCGGATGTCCCTCAAGTGTGCACCGGCGAGACGCCCGCGGCCAATGAGCTGATTGGATCGCCACGATAGAGCATGTCTATTAGAATCACCGCTCTTTTTTCGCATCCTGCTCGGAGCAGTCCATGAAAAAGCCACTCAACGTCGCCATTACAGGTGCGGCCGGCCAGATCGGCTACGCCCTCGCGTTTCGGGTGGCCTCAGGCCAGATGTTGGGCGCCGAGCAGCCGGTCAATCTGCACCTGCTGGAAATCACCGCTGCGCTCGAGGGGCTGGGCGGTGTAGTGATGGAATTGAACGACTGCGCGTTTCCAACCCTGAACAAAGTCGTCGCCACGGACGAGGCCAAGGTGGCATTCCGGGATTGTCACGCCGCGCTGCTGGTGGGCGCGCGCCCGCGCGGACCGGGGATGGAGCGCAAGGACTTGCTGCGCGCGAACGCGCAGATCTTCTCTGCGCAGGGCCAGGCGCTCAACGCGGTCGCCGACCGGCAGGTGCGCGTGCTGGTGGTCGGCAATCCGGCCAACACCAACGCGCTGATTGCGCGCAGCAATGCCCCCGATCTGCCGGGCGCGCACTTTACGGCCATGACGCGTTTGGACCATAACCGGGCGCTCTCCCAGCTCGCCGAGAAGACCGGCACCCACGTGAATGAGATCCGGCGCATGACGATCTGGGGCAACCACTCTGCGACGCAGTATCCGGATCTCAATCACGCCCTGGTGGGCGGCAAGAATGCGGGCAGTCTGGTCGAGCGCAGCTGGGTCGAACAAACCTTCATCCCCACTGTGCAGCAGCGCGGCGCGGCCGTGATCAAGGCGCGCGGCTCTTCCTCGGCAGCCTCGGCCGCGTCCGCGGCGCTCGATCACATGCGCACCTGGGTCGCGGGGACGGCGGCCGACGACTGGGTCAGCATGGGCATCCCGGCCGACGGCAGCTACGGTGTTCGCGAGGGCATTATTTATTCCTACCCTGTCACCTGCCGAGACGGCACTTATCAGATTGTGCCGGGACTGAACATCGACGAATTCAGTCGCACCAAGATGGATGCCACGGAGGCTGAGCTGCGCGAAGAACGCGCCGGAGTGGAAGAATTACTCGGCTGATCGGCCTGTTCCGTCGGTGCCGTCTCGCGCCTTGCGCGCGCGCGGGCTAGTATTGAGCTCATGTACGGCGCGCTGATTACTTTTGTGTTCGTGCTGGCGGCGATCTATCTGGCCTACAGGCGTCTGCCGCTACTGACCTACTCTGTAACCTTCACTTTGCTGCTGGCGGCCTACATGCTGCTGGGCAATCCCGGGGGCATCTGGCAGGGATTCCTGTGGTTGCTATTGGCGTTGCTGTGGCTTCTTAACGTGCGCCCACTGCGCAAGGCGCTCATCAGTCGCCCATTCCTGCGCACCTACCTGCGATCTCTTCCGACGATGTCCGACACAGAGCGTGAAGCGCTTGAGGCCGGCACGGTCTGGTGGGACGGGGAACTGTTTAGCGGCAACCCGGACTGGGCAAAGCTGCGCAGTAACCCAGCGCCGAGGCTGTCCGCGGAAGAACAGGCGTTCATCGATGGTCCGTGCGTCGAGTTGTGCCGGATGCTTGAGGACTTCGATATCACGCATCGACGAGCGGACCTGCCGCCGCAAGTTTGGTCATTCCTTAAGTCGCGCGGTTTCTTCGCCATGATCATCGGCAAGCAGTACGGCGGCCTGGGTTTTTCCGCCTACGCACACTCCTGCGTATTGGTGAAGCTGGCCAGCCGCAGCGTCGTGTGCGCCTCGACGGTCGCGGTCCCCAATTCGCTTGGACCCGCGGAATTGCTCAATCATTATGGTACCGAGGAGCAGAAGACCCACTACCTGCCGCGGCTGGCGAGCGGCGAGGACATCCCCTGCTTCGCGCTTACCGGTCCGCGAGTCGGTTCCGACGCTGCCGCCATTCCCGACACCGGCATTGTTTGCCGCGGCCAATGGCGGGGCCAGGAAGTGCTGGGGCTGCGTCTGAATTTCTCAAAGCGCTACATCACGTTGGCGCCGGTGGCAACCATTATCGGCCTGGCCTTTCGCATGTACGATCCGCAGCGACTGCTCGGGGGCGCGAGCGACCTGGGGATCACCTGCGCGCTGATACAGCGCGATACGCCGGGTGTAGAAGTCGGCAGGCGCCATCTGCCGCTCAATATCCCCTTTCAGAACGGCCCGGTTCGCGGCCACGACGTCTTCGTGCCGATCGACAGCATTATCGGCGGAGTCAAGATGGCGGGCCAGGGCTGGCGCATGCTGGTTGAGCAACTTTCCGTCGGACGCTGCATTTCGCTGCCTTCTAACGCCACGGGCGGCGCAAAGGCGGCAACTTTCGCCACCGGCGCGTACGCGCGAGTGCGTCGCCAGTTCAACACGCCGGTGGGAAAGTTCGAGGGCGTGGAGCAGGCCATTGCGCGCATGGTCGGGTTCACCTACATCATGGATGCGGCGCGCAGCGTGACGATCGCGGCCATTGACGCGGGCGCGCGACCAGCGGTGCCCGCCGCGATACTCAAGTACCACGTCACCGAGATGGGTCGACGCGTCTCCAATGACGCTATGGACGTGCACGGCGGCAAAGGCATCATGCTCGGGCCGCGTAATTACCTGGGTCGCGGCTACCAATCGGTGCCCATAGCCATCACTGTCGAAGGCGCGAACATTCTCACCCGCAACCTGATCATCTTTGGTCAGGGGGCTATCCGCTGCCATCCCTACGTGCTGCGTGAGATGAGCGCGGCGCACAATCCCGACCGCGAGCGTGGCGTAGACGAGTTCGACCGGGCGTTGTTCGGCCACGTCGGCTTTACGATTTCCAATGCGGCGCGCTCGCTGGTCATGGCGCTGACCCTCGCGCGCTTCGAGACCGTTCCTGATGCGGGCCCGACCCGGCGCTACTACCAGCACATTGAGCGTTTCAGTGCCTCCTTCGCCTTTGCCACCGACGTGGCGATGTTGACTTTGGGCGGGTACCTGAAAAAAAAGGAGAGCATCTCGGCGCGCCTCGGGGACGTGCTGTCCTCGATGTACCTAGCCTCAATGGTGCTCAAGCACCACGAGGATCAGGGCAGCCCCGCAGCGGATCTGCCAATCGTCGAGTGGTCGTGCCGTGAGCTGCTGTATCAGGCGCAGGAACAATTGCACGGTGTGCTGCGAAACTTTCCGGCGCGGCCCATGGCATGGCTGATGCGGCGATTCATCTTCCCGCGCGGGCTGACCTACTTTGCTCCCGCGGACCGGCTCGGTAGCCAGGTCGCAGGCCTCGCGCAGGTGGTCGGGGAATCGCGCGAACGGCTGGCCGCCGGGATCTATAATGAGCGCCATGAGCACAGCCCGCTCGGCCAATTGCAGCAGGCCCTCGAGCTCAGCCCGGCTGCCGAGGTCATCGAGAAAAAATTGCGGGTCTCCGGCGTCAAGATGAAGCTCATCGATGCTCTGGATTTGCCAGGCCAGATTGAACAGGGACTGGCCTTGGGCATCATCACTTCCGCCGAGGCCACGGCGCTGCGCGAGTACGACGCGCTGGTCATGGATCTGATCAACGTCGACGACTTTGCGAGCCACGAGCTCGCGATTCCCGACCGCCCGCCGTCGGCGGCGTCCTAGCGCAGGCCCTGAACCGGACGCGCCGCAAATGTACCTGGCCTTCTTCGGCATTGCCGAGAAACCCTTCGCGATTACGCCCGACCCGCGCTACCTTTACCTCGGCCGGCACCATGCCGATGCACTCGCACATCTGGTGTACGGCATCAACGACGCGGGGGGCTTCATCCAGCTAACCGGCGAGGTCGGCACCGGCAAGACCACCACGATCCGCTCGCTGCTGGCGCGGGCCCCAAAGAACGCGGAAATCGCCCTGGTCATCAATCCGCGGCTCTCGCCTTTGGATTTCCTGCAGACGATCTGCGAGGAACTGGGCGTCGGCGTGCCCGACGTTGCCGTTGACAGCGCCAAAGAACTTGTTGATCAGCTGAATCATTATTTACTGCGCGCGCATGCCGCCGGGCGGCGCGTCGTGCTGATCGTCGATGAGGCTCAGAATCTGAGCGTCGAGGTGCTCGAACAGGTCAGGCTCCTCACCAACCTTGAGACATCGTCCCAAAAACTCCTGCAGATCATTCTCATCGGCCAGCCAGAGCTGCGTGAGCTGCTGGGCCGCAACGACTTGCGTCAGCTCGCCCAGCGGGTCACCGCGCGTTTTCACCTGCAGCCGTTGGCGCGCGAGGAGACCATCGCCTACGTACGCCACCGCCTGCGAGTCGCCGGCTCAACCAGCGAGATATTCTCGGCAGCGGCGCTTCGCGAGGTGCACCGCTTGAGCGGCGGGGTTCCGCGGGTCATCAATATCATCTGCGATCGTGCGCTGCTGGGCGCCTACACCGAGGACCATCATCACGTGAGCAGCTCGTTGGTGCGGCGCGCTGCCAGCGAAATCTTCGGCGAGCGCCTCGCTCCGCCGTGGCTCATACCGCTTATCGCCACGATTTGTGTATTGGTGGCGATGACGGTCGCAGGAGTCCTGTGGCGCCAGGCCTCAAGAGGCCGCGCCGGAGCCGCGGCCGCCGCCGCGCAGCGCGCCCCGCCGCCCCGTGCGCACCTGAGCGGTCCCATCCGCCCGCCGCCAACACCCACGCTGGCCCAACTGTTTGCAACGGTCGGTAACTCCACCTCCGCGGACACGGCCTTTGGCGCGCTCCTCCCACTCTGGAACGCCCACTACCAGCCGGGCCCCACCGACCCGTGCACGCAAGCGGAGAGCCAGGGGCTGTATTGCGTAACTCTGCACAGCTCGCTCGCGCAATTACGAGAATTCGGCCGCCCGGCCATCCTGATGCTCGGCGAAGGGGGCGTAGCCTCGCACCAGGTCGTACTGACCGGCATCGGAGCCGACACCGTGGCGCTTCAGATGGGCGCACGCACTGTGTGGGTGGCCATCGCAGACCTTTCGCTCTACTGGTTCGGCGACTGCGTCCTGTTGTGGCGGCCCGTCACCCCACCGGTGCCCGAACTGCGTCCCGGGATGCACGGACCTGCTGTGCGCTCGTTGCGCATGCAGTTGATGCGCGCCAATGGCGCCACGCCCCACGGGGCGCAAAGTGCCACGTACGACGCAGAACTGTCACGACTGGTGGAAGACTTCCAACGCGAGCATCATCTGACCGTGGACGGCATTGCCGGGATCGAAACCCAGCTGATACTGGATGGTGTTCTGGCCGTGCCCGGATCGCCGATACTGCAGGCGCTCCCCGCGACCACAGGCGCATGACCAGGTTGATACATGTCTTTCATTCTTGATGCCCTGAAGAAATCGGAAAGCGAACGCCAGCGCCAGGCGGGCCCGGCCCTGCTCGAGATGCGCATCGTTCGGCCGGCACGCCGGTTGCCGATATGGGCCGTGATCGTGGGAGTGGTGCTGATCATGAGCGTGGGCGTGCTGGCGTGGCTGGCACTTCGGCCGGTTCCCGCCCCCGCCACCGCATCGACGGCCCCGGCAGCACCGGTCGGCGCCGCGGCAGCCAGCAATGGACCCGTCAACGCGCAAGCCCTGCCCGGCGCGGCATCGGGCGCTCCGGCAGTGGTTGCTGCACCGGCCACGGTGCCCGCCGCACCAGCCTCGAATCAGACTCCGGCACTAGCGAGCGCGCAAGTCGCCGCCGCCGCCACCGATGCCAACCCGGCCGACACTGAACCGGCGGTGGCCCCCCCGGCAGGCAGCACGGGCGAGTCCAACAGCGCAGCCAACCTGCGCAGCTACGCGGAGCTTGGCGGCTCGTTACCGGAACTGCGACTCGACCTGCACGTGTACGCCGCAAACCCCGCCGAGCGTTACGCGTTTATCAACATGCACAAGGTGCACGAGGGCGATGTCACGGCCGAAGGCGTGCAGGTCAAGGAGATCACGCGCGAGGGCGTGGTGCTGGGCTTCCGCGGCACCGAGTTCCTGCTCGGCCGCCAGTGAAGCGCGAAGCGCGCCGATTTTAACTGGCCAGCAAGGTGTGCAGGTCGAAATTCGGGTCGGCGGCCCGATCCGGCGCGGGCGACAAGTTCCGATCGAGGAGTTTGCGCGCCACCATGTGATCGGGTATGCGGCTGAGCGAGTCCACGGCGATCAACTTGCCGTCCCGGTAATAGAACGCCGAAAAGGCCGGCTTCGCCGTATCGCCGCGGGTGACGACCTGATCGTAGCCGGCGCTGAGGCCGGCCATCTGCAGCTTGAGGTCGTACTGATCCGACCAGAACCAGGGCGCAGCGCTGAATGCCCGCTGGCGGCCCAGCAACGAGAGCGCCGCCGACATTCCCTGCTCGGCGGCATTCTGCACCGATTCGAGCCGCAGCAGCGCGCCCCCGTCGCGGCGGCGTGCGCAACAGTCCCCGGCCGCCACGACCAGCGGATCGGAGGTGCGCGAATAGTCATCCACAATAATCCCGCGCTCGCAAAGAAGCCCGGCGCCGCTCGCCAATGCGTCATCCGGGTCTATTCCCACGCCCATGACGACACAGCCGGCCGGATACTCGTGCCCGTCGGCCATGCGTACCGCCTGCACTTCGCCCCCGGACCCGAGCAGTTCGGCGACACGCGCCTCGAAGACCAGGTGCGCGCCGTGGGCCCGATGCACCCGAGCCGCGGCCTCGGAAACGATCGGCGCGACCACCCGTGACATGAGCCGGCCCAGGCCTTCGAGCACCGTCACCTGGAGCCCAAGTTTGCGCGCCGTGGCCGCCAGTTCCAGGCCGATAAATCCACCGCCGATTACGATTACCGGTTTGCCCTGAGCCACACAGCGATCGAGTGAGATGAGGATGCGCTGGGCATCATCGATTGTGCGCAGGGCGTGTACGCCGCCCAACCCGGTGCCCGGCACCGCAAGAGTGCGCACCCGCGCGCCGGTGGCGAGCGCCAGGCCGGCGTATGGGATTCGCTGCCCGTCGAGGCAGCGTACTTGCTGAGCCTGCCGATCGATGGCGATCACGGTGGTATTCACCCGCAGGTCTATATGCCGCCTCTGGATCGCTTCGGGGCTACGAATCGCGAGCGTGGAGGGAGCACGGCGCTCGAGCAACCAGTGCTTTGACAGCGGCGGTCTGTTGTAGGGTGCGTGCGCCTCGGCGCCCAGCAGGACGATGGGCCCGTCATATTTTTCATGGCGCAGCGATTCGGCGATCTGAAGGCCCGCCTGGCCGGCGCCAACGATGACGTAAGGTCCTGACACGCGGCGCAGATTAGCTTTGTCCGCACAGAAACGCGACTTGCGGCCCGCACCCCTGCTCCCCAGAGCACGCGCGGACCGCTCGGAGCCGCCGCGGGTGATGCGCGTCACAGTTCGTGACCGGATGAGTTCGCCCAGGTCACAGATTGGACCCCGAACAAGGTTGGCCGGGGCCAGAAAACGTAAAGTTCCTGGCGCTAACAACCCTTAATTCCGCCGCCGTTGCCCCTGAGTGAAGCCATTGTCAGAAAATGCGCCCAGCCCCCCTTGGTACGCGGCACGCGCATGACCCCGCGGATACTCATTGCGGGCAAGGATAAGCAGCAGCGCAAGTGGCTGCGACATCACCTGCAGACCCTCTGGCCCGACGCCGACCCGCCGAGTGTCGATCTGAAGCAATTTGCCCATCACCTCGATACCGTCACGCGCCTCAACTACGACGTCGTGCTGCTGTGCTCGTACTTCGGCAGGGCGGCTAAGGAACCTATCGAGGGCATCGAGTGGTTGCGTGAGTTGCGGCGCGAACGCCGACTGCCGCCGTTAATCGCCGTGGCCGCCGACGGCAACGAACTCACCGCGGTGCAGGCGGTGCGACTTGGCGCTGCCGCCTACCTGCCGTGCGACTTGCTCGATGCGCAATTGCTCGGGCGAACGCTGCGTAAGGTGTTGCACGCCAGCTACCGGCGATCCCGGCGCAGCGCAAACGCGCGGCGCCGACACACTGATCGGGCCGTGGCAGGACTGGAATTGCCGAACTACACCATGTTGCGCCGGCTCGGGCGCTCAGCCCGCGCCAGTGTCTGGTTGGCGCGCAGCGAATCGCTGCAACGTCTGGTGGCGGTAAAGATCAGCCACCCCCTGGACGGCACGGCGAGCGATGAGCAGCAGTTTGCGCGCGAATACGCCGCCATTGCCGCCCTGCGCGACCCGTCTATCGTCGACATCTACGACTATGGCGTGCACGACGGACGCGAATATCTCGCCATTGAGTATTTCCCGTGCGGTGATCTGAAGCAGCGACTGCTTCATCCCATCACCAGCGACGAGGCGATTGGTTACGCGCGCCGGATCGCGGCGGCGTTGCACGTCGTCCACAGCTCCGGAATACTGCATCGGGACCTCAAGCCTCCCAACGTCATGTTGCGGCCGGACGGATCGATAGTGCTGATTGACTTCGGGCTGGCGAAGAAGGTCAATTCCGACACTCAGAGCACGGCCATCGGCGTGCTGCGCGGCTCACCCTACTACATGAGTCCCGAGCAGGTGCAGGGCCGGTCGCTTGATGCGAGGAGCGATCAATACGCACTGGGCGTGGTGCTCTACGAAATGCTTACCGGCCGCAAGCCGTTCACCGGGCTCACGGCCATGGATCTAATGCAACAGCACGTCAGCGGCGAACGGCCCGCGTTGCCGCCCGGGCTTTCCGCTTACGAGCCGGTCATGACGCGGCTCATGGCCCGCGAGCGCGACCAGCGCTACCCCGACATGGATGCGGTGCTGAACGACCTTGACCTGCTGGCCGCCGGTGCGGCGCAGCCGGCCGAGCCGATCCAGCAAACGGCCTAGCATGGACGGGTGCGAATCAATACCGCCCGAGCTGCAGCAGCTGCGCGATGAGAACGCGCTGCTGGCCGAATTAGTGCGCATCGATCGGGTCGCTCTGGGCAATTTCATGGCCTATGCCGCCCGGATCCTGGTGCGGGGACGCATTCAACTGCAGCGGCGCACCCACGAACCTGAGCAATTTCAGGACAAGCTCAATCGGCTGCACAAGCTCTACACACGCTTGCTGCGGCGGGCGACGGCGCTCCCGATGCACTCCCTGGCGCAGCTGCTCGAGAGCACCGTGGCGGCACTGGATGTCCCGCGCACCGGTGAGGCGCGCACCGGCGATGCACTGTTGCCTGCCTTGGTTTGCATTGACGCGGTTTTTCTAGCTCTTATGAGCGTCGCGCAGCGCACGGGCGTGCCGCTGAGCGTGCGCCGCGGCTCAAGGCGCCGCTCGCCTCTGGGCAAGGTGAAGACCAGCGGTGAGCCTGACGCAAATTCCGAAAACCAGAGCTCGCAACTTTCACTCGCGCTGCAGCAGCTCGCCGAGCAGCTGGCCGGTGCACAGGGCAAGCTCATCCAGTTGACCACCATCGGCCTCCAACACGTGCCCGAAACGCAGTTCGCCGCCTTTTACGACATGCTGAGCCAGATGCTACGCAACGCCATTGAGCACGGTATCGAAACCCCGGCGGTGCGCCGTGCCGGCGGCAAGAACCCCCGCGGGGCGCTGCTGGTGGAGTTCCAGGATCGCCACGGCGGACTTTCGGAGTTGAATTTCCAGGACGACGGCGCGGGCCTGGACGCCGAGCGAATCGTACAGGTCGCCGTTGGCAGCGGGTTCATCGCTGAGGACACATCGCTGGAGCAGAATCGCCGCCAGGCTTCGGCTCTGATCTTTCACTCCGGCCTCAGCACGGCGGCAGAGCCCGCCGGGCGCGGGCTCGGCATGCGTATTCTGCGCGACAACGTTAAGCGCCTGCACGGTCAGATCCAGGTGGCGACCAAGCGGGGCCTGTTCACGCGACTGCGCATCCGGGTGCCCCTGGGGGCCACCGCGGCGCTACCTTCGGCGGTAGCCCAGGCCTGAGCCGCCTCGGGGGTATCGGGCCTACCCCTGCCGCAATCCGTAAATAGTAAGTACCCCGGCACGATCGGCCACCGCGAGTTGCTCGCCACCTGGAGACCAGCGCAACAACGCCACTTCCTCGGACATCAAGTGTGCGTCAATGGGTTGCTGCGGATGACTCAGCCGCCATAGCGTGAGCCGATGATCGCGCGCCCCTGCGGCAAGGAGCGATCCGCGCGGCTGGAAAGCCAGCTGCGAGAGGCGGGCGGTGTGCGCCGAGAGCTGCACCGGTTCACTGCCTTCGGGACCGCGGCTCGAAAAATCCCAGACGATAATCTGCGGATCCGCCGCGGTTGCCAACAGCCGGCTGTTGGCGCTCCAGGTGGTCAGGGCTACCTTGGCGCCGTAGCCGCGCATCTGTGATTGGCTGCCGGCAGCGACGTTCCAGTAGTGCACCGATCCGTCCTGCATGCCGGAGGCCAGGATCCGGCCATCAGGGCTCCAGCTGGCAGTCAGGCAGGCGCCAGCGAGGGTGAATTCCCGAGTCTGGACATCCGGCTCCAGGCGATGAATGCGCGCCCCGCCATTGCCCAGCGACGCGAGCTCGCTGCTCTTGGGCCGCCAAGCCAGCGCTGCGATAACTCCGGGCGGCGAGGGTAGTTGTGCCCGCACCTTGCCCTCGGGGTCGAATACCCGCAATGCGCGCCCGGTGGCTACGGCCAAAAGCCGCCCGTGCCCGGAGAACGCCAGCCGCTCGCTCCATTGCGAAGCGGCGTGGATCAGCTTGGCCTCCCCGCTGCGCGCATCCCACAGGCGCACTTCACCGTCCTGGCCTGAACTTGCAAATTGCTGCGCGCCGCTGCGCCAAGCGACTGCCAGCGCACCGCCCGGGTGCTCGCCCAGACGGCGTGGCGCGGCGGCGCTCAGGTCCATCCAAAGCAACGCCCCCTGCCCGCATGCAATGACCAGCGCGCGCTCGTCAGATGACCACGCGGCGTCGACCGGATAGTCGCCAAGCTCGACCCGCGCGCGCTGTTCCAGCCTGAAGCCCGGCGCGCTCACGCGATGCAGGACTCAAAGCCAGCTTCAAATTCCGGGCGCTCCAGATTGCGGCCGATAAACACCAGCCGATTTATCCGCTCGGCCGTACCCCAGGGCCGCTCCAGCTGACCGTCAAAGACCATGTGCACGCCATGAAATACATAGCGGCGCGGTTCATCGCGGAAGCTCAGCACGCCCTTCATACGCAGGATGTCCTGCCCACGGGTCTGCAGCAGATAGGAAAGCCACTCGTTGACTTTCTCAGGATGCAGTGCCCGAGCATCACTGATGCCGATCGAGGTGATGGCGCTCTCGTGATGATGGGAGCCGAATGACCGCTCGGCAATCACCGGCGTGGTGGGCAGAGTCCATCCGAATTCCTCCGGCGCGTGCTCACAGAAGGCCACCCATACTCCAGAGTGCGAAACCGCCCACTTGAAGTCGGCATGTTCCTCGAGCACCAGGCGTAGATGCCGATCGGGCTCAAGTGTGGCGCCGGGCAGAGTCTTTATGCCGGGCTGCGCGAAAATTAACGCCGCCTGCCCGTGCAACGCCTCGATGCCATCGGCGGGGGCGGCATCCGCCCTGAGCAGAACCACTCCGACCTCTTTCAGGCCGCTTGGAGTGGTCGCCTGCTGGTGATCATGGTCGGAATGTCCATGCTCGTGGGCATGCTCCGGGCTTGTGCCGGTACGCACGAGATGGGGGCCGCTGGCTAACTGGTAGCAGCCCGCCCATTCATAGGGCCGCTGCGGTTGCAGGAACTCGCCATTGACCGCTAGCGCGCGCTCGAGATCAAAGGCGCCCAGGTCCAGCACCTGCTCGAGTGGCAGTTGCGCCTTGTGAGTCCGCACCACGCGCGCGGTGGCATTGATCGCGCGAATTTCCTGCTCGACTCGGGCCAATTGCGCCGCGCTTACTAAGTCGGTCTTGTTAAGCAGCAGCACGTCGGCAAAGCCGATCTGTTCGGCGGCCGCAGCCACCGTCAAGAGCTGATTGCTGATGTGCGCGGCATCAACCAGGGTGACGATGGCGTCGAGTCCGAAGTCTTCGCGCAGATCCTCGTCGATGAAAAAAGTCTGCGCCACCGGTCCAGGGTCGGCCAATCCGGTGGTCTCGATGAGAATGTAATCAAAGCGATTGCGACGTTTGCGCAGCTGATTGAGCACGCGAATCAAATCGCCACGCACGGTGCAACAGATACAGCCGTTGGCAGTCTCGAAGATCTCCTCCTGCGCGCCGATCACTAGCTCGTGATCGACTGCTACCTCGCCGAATTCATTTTCGATCACGGCAATTCTCTTGCCGTGCTGCTCCGAGAGGATCCGGTTGAGTAGCGTGGTCTTGCCAGAACCCAAGAACCCGGTCAGTACCGTCACGGGAATGCGCTTAGGCATCGTCATTACTCACGAACCGGAACTTTAACCCGGCGCAGCACAAGGGCTATGCCCGGCAGGCGCAGGAGCTTTAACAACAACCACCAGCCGGCCCGTGTCGTCCAGGGGGCGGTGATGCGCGGTAGCGCGTCGGCGAACTCCGCCGCCGCGCCGCGATGGACCTGCACAGAACGCACCACCAGCGGATACACCACGCCATTGGCACGAAATTCCCAGCCCTCGTTTGCGGCCTCATCGCGCACATGCAGTTCCGCGCCGGTCAGCTCCGCGGGCAACTGCATCCCGGCCGCCCCGCTGAGCAAGACTTCGAGCGCGGTGCCGGTGTCGCGATCCAGCCCGCTGACGCACCACTGGATGGCGCCGGTTTCACACCGGCTTTGAGCGTGGCCGCGGAACGCTGCTACCAGGCGCGTATTCATAGGCGGCGCATGGCCTCGATCTGTTCATGGGTTCGAAAAGTCATCACGCATAGGAAACCGAGCAACAACACGTAGTAACTGGCGTAACGCACCCGCGCAGCCAGCGGGACCTCGTAGTAGCGCGGATTGTGGGCCGGCACTTCCCCGTGCCAGGCCGCTTTGAGCGCGCTGTAGATCGTGGGCGCCAGCAACAACAGAATCATCAGGAACATAGGACTGGGGTTCCACATAAAGGCGCCTACCAGCACTGGCACGCCCACAAACCACACCTTGGGCGACAGTATGGCGATGATCCTGCCGCCGTCGAAGGGTGAAATCGGGATCAAATTAAAAAGGTTCAGGAAGAACCCGGCGTAGGCCAACGCCAAAAGCAGCGCGCTGTGCTGGCCCAACGCAAGCGCCAGAACCACCGCGGCGGCCAGGGTGCCGGCGAACGGACCTGCGAAGGCGATGTGCGCTTCCTGCTGCACTGAAAGGGGATGATCCTTCAATTCGATCCAGGCGCCGACAAAGGGGATGAACGTGGGCAGACCCACATTCATGCCGAGTCGGCGCGCCGCGATGTAATGCCCCATTTCGTGTATGAAAAGTAACAGTACGAATCCAAGCGCGTAACGCCAGCCAAACAAGAGCGCGTATGCGCCGACCGACAAGAGCATAAAGCCCGCCGACTTGAGCGCCGGTCCAAACTTGGCAAACTTGAGCAACAAGAGCAGTAACTTGATCATCGGCTGGCCCGATCCAGATCCCAGAGCGTGACCGGCGCACCGCGCCTCAGCCACAGGCCGCAGCCCAAGGGCTGAAAGGCCCGGCTCAGTTCGCGCCGATACCAGGTGGCGGAGCGTATTCCCGGAACCCGATCGGTGCGAGTCTGGTCGCAGTTGTTGCGCCAGTCGCCGCTGGTCAGTGCCCCGAAATACAAGATTCCCCGGCAGACCGTGCCGAGCTTGGCGATGGCCTGGTGCGCTTCGGGCTTCGTCAGGTACTGCATGACGTCGTAGCAAATCACCAGTTCGAACCTTTCACGCGCCGGCACAGACTGGATCGTGCCGTGGCGCCAGCCGTAGCGGTGGCAAAGGTAGGCGCTGGTTTCGAGGCCAATGTAGCGCGCGCCCGGCAAGCGGCGAAGGAGCGGTGTGCGCATCAGCCCGACGCCGCAGCCGGCGTCCAGAATGCGGCTGACCGGCAGATCCAGGTAACGTACCGCGGCGCAGATCAGCGCCGCGCGGGCGCGCATCTCGGTTCGCGAAGTGACGGCCGTGCGCGGGTCGAGGTAGTAGCGCTGATAATAGGCACGATCAAACAATGCAATACGCCCGCTGCCGGCCGCCCGGTGGGGCGTCTCGGGGAGGCTCCCGGTGTTAGAATGATCGGCCCATTGTACCGGACGGGGCCCTCAGCAGCCCGCTCTCGCCATGAAGTCAGCTACCCGCTCCGCGCCGCGCCGCGCACCGCCGAGCCCAAAACCCGGCGCCGGAGGCAAGACGGTCCGCGAACTTACGCGCGCGCGCGCGCCGGCGGTGGGCTTTGTCAGTCTGGGGTGCCCGAAGGCACTGGTGGATTCCGAGCGCATCATCACCGAGCTGAAACTGCGCGGCTATGCAATCGCACCCGAATACCGCAACGCCGATCTGGTGGTGGTCAATACCTGCGGTTTCATTGACTCGGCCATCGATGAATCTCTGGACGCCATTGGCGAAGCACTGGATCAAAACGGGCGTGTGGTGGTGACCGGCTGCCTTGGAACCCACCCCGATCGCATCCGCGCGCGACACCCCAAGGTGCTCGCGATCACTGGTCCCCATGCCGCTCCTGAAGTCCTCGCCGCGATCAATACACATCTGCCCCAGCCTCACGATCCGCACATTGATCTGTTGCCACCGCAGGGGGTGCGCCTCACGCCCCGCCACTACGCCTACCTGAAAATTTCCGAGGGCTGCAACAACAAATGCAGCTTCTGCATCATTCCATCACTCCGTGGATTGCTGGCGAGTCGCCCACTGGACGAGGTCATGCGCGAGGCCGAGCTCCTGGTGCGCAGCGGCGTGCGCGAACTGCTGGTCATCTCGCAGGACACGAGCGCTTATGGGAGCGATCTGCGCTATCAGAGCGTCGAATGGCGCGGTCAGTCCATCCAGACCCGTTTCATCGACATGGCGCGCGCATTGGGTGAGCTGGGGGTATGGGTACGGTTGCATTACGTGTATCCGTATCCGCACGTCGATGAGCTCATACCGCTAATGGCCGCGGGCAAAGTGCTGCCCTACCTGGATATTCCGTTCCAGCACGCGAGCCCCGCAGTGCTCAAGCGCATGCGGCGCCCGGCCCACGCCGAAGACACGCTGCAACGCATTGGAAACTGGCGCCGCATATGCCCGGAACTTACCCTGCGCAGCACCTTCATCGTCGGCTTCCCCGGTGAAAGCGACGCCGACTTCGAGATGCTGCTCAGCTGGCTTGATAACGCCCAGCTTGATCGGGTCGGGTGTTTCAAGTATTCCCCGGTAGCGGGTGCGCGCGCCAATGCGCTTGAAGGCGCGGTGCCCGAAGAGGTCAAGGAGCAGCGCTACGCACGTTTTATGCAGCGCGCCGCGGCCGTTAGCGCAGCGCGTCTGGCGCGCCGCGTCGGCCAGCGGGTGCAGGTGCTCATCGATCGGGTGACCGAGGGCATCGCTTACGGCCGCACAGCGGGGGATGCGCCCGAGATCGATGGGCTGGTCCGTATCCAGGCCTCGGCGGCGACGCGACCCGGTGAATTCGTGCAGGCCATGATCGTCGCGGCCGACACCTACGACTTGCAGGGCCGGATCTGATCAGTCAAGGGTGATTGTCGGGGTGCCGCCCTCGGGACCGAAGAAAATCACCCAGGCGGAAAAGTCGGCCGAAAATTCGGCAAAATGATGCGTGACGCCAGCGGGTACGAACAGCAGCGTGCCGGGGTTGCACGCCTGGCGCTGCTCGTCGGAATGAAACCAGCCGGTGCCGCTGGCGATCACGTAAAGTTCATCACGGGTGTGCGGTTTCTGCCGATCGCTCCCCGCCGGTGCGTACAACTCCACCTCCAGATCAGCGCACCGGAGTATGGGTATCGCCAGATTACCGGGCGGTGGTTGACGTGCCTGCGCCTCGGCGAGCGCCATTTGCAGGACATGCGTCGGAAGGCTCATGGCAGCAAGCGCGCCAGGGCACTGCGCTGCCACCATGAGCGCGCACTTAAGGCCAGTCCGACAGCGGCGCCGATCGCCGGCAGTGCGAACACCGCATCGCGCCCGAAATGCGAGGTGATCCATGGCAGCGAAAAGGTGATCAGTAATCCGGCCGCGAACGCCCCACCGATCAGCCCGCCCAGGGTCCGCTGGCGCAGGCGCACGTAACCGGTTTGCAACTCGGCCAGCTGCTGGGCGTGTTCCTGCTCCAGGGCGGCACGCAGCTGGGCGCGATCGGTGCTGGGACTGCGGGCAATGGCCGCGCGCAGTTGCTGCCTGAAATCCTGCGGCAGCGGCGGGGGAACCAGGCATCGCGCCAGAGCCCTATCCAGCGCCTGTTCAATAGGCCCATCGCCCTGGTGGTCAGCGGCTGTGCTCATTGGACCTTCTCCAGCCAGAACTGAGGGTCCCCGAGGCCAAGGACACGCAGCCGCTCTCCCAGGGCGGCTCTCGCCCGGTGCAGGTTTGTCTTGACGGTGCCCTCCGGGAGACCAAGCATCTGCGCCACCTCAGTGACCGACCGTTCCTCATAGTAAAACAAGGTGAGCACCCGCCGGAAGCGTTCCGGCAGTGCCTCGACCAGCTCGCGCAATACCGCCAGGTGATCATGCTCGGGCTGCGGGCCGACCGCTTGCGCCGCCTCGGCTTCGTGTTCCACAGCCGGATCGCTTAAGGAGTCCAGGTCGCGACGGCGCTCGATCGCCGTCAGGCAGCGGTTGCGCGTGATCGTATAGATCCAGGTCGATAAGGACGCCCGCTGATCGTATTTGGAGAGCGCCTTCCACACCCGGACCAGACTCTCCTGGGCGGCATCCTCCGCCTGATCCGGATCGCGCAGCAAAGAACAACATAGCCGGTACACCTTGCGTTCATAGCGGTCGACCACCCGCTCGAAGGCGGCCTCGAGGGCACCCCCACGCAGCAGTTCGACAATATCCTGATCACGTGGTCCCGCCTCGGGCGGGTTATCCTGCTGCAATGGCCTCTTCCTAGGGCGTTTTTACCCCCAGAAGGGGCATCCGGTTTCAGCCGGACCGCCGGGCAGGAGAGATTAAGGGTTGAAACCAGGTTCCCGGAGGGCGGGTATCAAGGGAGCTGGGGCTGTACACAAAAGGATTTGCTGCCATGGATACGCCGGTCACTGAAGTTATCGCGGTAATGATCCCCATCGTGGCCATTGTCATGGGTGTCGGCATTGGCATGTTGAGCCTGTTTCTTGACTACCGCAAGAAGCGTGAAATGTTCGCCATGCATCACAAAGAGCGCATGGCGGCCATAGACAAGGGCATGGATGTGCCGCCGCTACCGGAGGAGTTTTTTCACGATACCCGGCGCCGGGTGCGTGTCGTGAGTGACTATCTGCGGCGCGGGCTGGTCCTGCTGCTGGTCGGCATCGCACTCACGATGGCGTTGTACGACACCGTGCACCACGACTACCTGTGGGGGTTGCTGCCGTGCGCGGTCGGCATCGCAAACCTACTTTACTACTGGCTGGAGACTCGCAAGTCCTCGAAGCCGGCTCACACAATTTCCACTGGAGCCTAGGAACATGTACACCACAACCACCTACACATCACCTGCCCGCAAACTGCTCTGTGCGGTGGCCGCTTTCCTGCTGACGGTAGTATTCAAGGGCGAGATCAACCAGGCGTCCGTACCGGCCGCGCAGCACCCGGTACTGCTCCAGGCTTGAGCTGTCGGAGGAGCCGCGCTGCGGCAGTTGGTCAACCGGCTCCCATTGCTAGCCGGGCAGAAGAATCTGCGCCGGCTTAGCCTCGAGCCACTTGCGGATGCGTTGCGCATCGGCCACGCGGGTATAGCGCCCGAACGAATCAAGCAGCACGATAACGATCGCGCGACCGCGGATTAGCGCCTTGATCACCAGGCAGCGTCCCGCCTCCGTGATGTAGCCGGTTTTCTGCACGACGATGTTCCAGGCGGGGCTACGAACCAGCTGATCGGTGTTATGGAATTCCAGCGTCCGCCGGCCGACCCGCACTGAATGGCTCTCGTCGGTCGAGTATTGTTGAATCATCTGCTCGTGAGAAGCCGCGATCACCAATTTGGAAAGATCGGCCGGGCTTGCCATGTTGTCGCGGGACAGGCCACTCGGGTCAACGAAGTGCGCACCGCTCATGCCGAGCGCCCGGGCCCGGGCGTTCATCGCCGCTACAAATGCAGGCAGGCCGCCGGGATAATTGCGGCCCAGTGCGTGTGCGGCACGGTTCTCGGAGGACATCAGGGCCACGTGCAGCAGGTCACCGCGACTCAAGCGTGTACCGATGGTGAGACGGGAAAAGGCGCCGCGGCCATGCTCGCGGTCCTGCTCAGTGATTTCCAGGATTTCATTCAGTGGCTGATGACTATCGAGCACCACCAGCGCCGTCATGAGCTTGGTGATGGAGGCAATCGGCGCCGCCACTTCCGCCTGGCGCGACAACAGCACCTTTGAGCTGCCTTCGTCCAGCACGAACACGGCGCTTGAGCGAAGGTCGGGCTGGCCGGTGGGCGGGTGGCGGTGGCTCGCTAGGCACGGTACGCTCATCAGTAGCAGGACCACGCCGTGGGATAGGAACTGTTCGAGGCTGCGGTATGTCGAGCGCATGAGCATCCTGAAATTTAGGCGCGCGCAGTGTAGCAGTTGCGCGGGAATTACTGGAAGTGCAAATTACCGGACTTATTCAACCGCAGACCGATTACTTATGACAGACCGATATACCCGCACCGCAGTCACATTGCACTGGAGCATGGCTGCACTTGTCATTACGGGGTTGAGCATGGGATGGATCATGACGAACATGGCCAGCAGTCCGCTCAAACTGGTGGTTTTCGACTGGCACAAATGGATAGGCGTCACGGTGCTCGCGTTGTTACTCGTGCGCGCCCTGTGGCGGCTGACACATCCGGCGCCGCCGCTCCTGCCGATGCCCGTCTGGCAGCATCGCGCGGCCCAGTTCCTGCACGGGTTCCTGTACGCCATGCTGTTGCTGCAACCTGTTAGCGGATGGCTCTACAGCAATGCCTCCGGCCGCGCGATTGTCTACCTGGGGTTGGTTCCGCTGCCGAATCTGGTGGGTAAGGACAGAGTTCTGGCCGGGACGTTGAGGGAACTGCATAGCACCGGGGGCTCGGTGCTGTCTATCGCGATCGGCCTGCACGTGCTCGCGGCGCTCAAGCACCATCTGATCGACCGCGACGATACCTTGCGGCGCATGCTGCGCTGGCGGACCACGGGGCAGGAGCGGGAACCGATATGAAAGCTCGCAATCATCGCTGGATCGGACGCGCGCTTTGTTGCCTCGGCATCGCCGTAGGGCTCGCGGCGGACGGTGCTATCAACGCGAGCCAGAGCAGCATTGTCGCCACGTTCATGCAGCAGCATGCCCCGGTGGAGGCAGCCTTCAAAAAATTCAGCGGTTCAATTGTCTACGACGCCGCGAAGCCGGCGGCCACCACGGCCTCACTGAGCGTGGACATGAACAGCCTTGATATCGGGGACGACGATACCGATGCCGAGGTGCGCAAGCCGGCGTGGTTTGACAGCGCGCACTTTCCGCAGGCCACCTTCCGCTCCACGGCGGTCACGCCGGGGCCGGGCGGTCACTTTGCCGCCAGCGGTCCCTTGACGATCAAAGGCAAGACGCAGACCGTCACAGTGACGGTGACCGTCCAGCAAAGCGGCGGCGCCAACGCGTTCGAAGGCAGCTTTGAGCTTTCGCGCAAGGCCTTTGGCATCGGCGACCCATCCTGGGAGGGTGTGCTCGATGACGCCGTACGCGTGCACTTTCACTTGGTCGTTGCGGGCAGCTAATCCGGCTGCGACTGCCTTACTCGGGCAACGTGACTCCCGATCCGCCCATTTCCTTCGGAAAGTCCTTCATCTTCGGCAGCCCATCTTTGACGCTTAGTACCTTCTCGCCATAGGAGACGTGGATCCCGGGCTTGAATGCCAGTGACGGCAGTACCGCGGCGTAAACGTCGATGAGCTTCATGGGCGGATGGTCCGTGAACAGATGGCCCCCACAGGTCTTGCACCACTTTCTGTAGCTGTTACCGGTCTTGTTGTAGGTGCCAATGTTGTCGGCACCCTTGGTTACTTTCAGGGCATTGGGCTGCCAGAGCGTAAACGCATTGACCGGGCCAGCAGACCAGTGGCGGCACGATTCGCAGTGGCAGTAACCCATGGCCGCGGGCTCGCCTGTCATGGTGAATTCGACTGCTCCGCAAAAGCATTTTCCGTTGTGAATCATAGCCACCTCGATCTGTGCAGGAACCAGCGATATTGCATCAGGAAATTTCCAGCGGCAATCCCGGGCTGAATTTCCGATGTCCTCGGATACAGGACCTAAGTGCTCCTGATGCGCCGGCAGGTTCATGGCACAGCAGGAAAGTATTGTTCAGTGACGCTCCTTTGGTGTTCCGGAGCTGGTGGCCGCCGCCGAACTATGAACTAAAAGTAAACAGGCCCTGAGCGCTCCTAGCCAGTCTAGTTGGCTGGCAGACGGAAACGGGTATCCGAAGCACAAAGCGGAGGCCGCTATCTCTATAAGGGGACCCGTATGGATGCGATTACAATGCTGCGTACAGCGGTCGCTGCTTGCAATTGCCGCCTTAGGCGGCTGTCTCAGAAGAAAAATCCTCCCAACTGGCTGGCCCTGTTGCACGGCTTGCGTGCCGCTTCCGGCCTCACGCTCCTGCTGTATGCCGCGCTGACCGCCTGATATCCGCCCATGGCATGCGCCGGTCTGGCGCTGCTTTCGTTCGCCGCGCTCGTGGGTGTGGTACTAAACCAAAAAGTACGAGTGGAGAGCTTTGCTGCTCCGTCGCGGTTTGGTGTTGGGACACGCTGCGCTTGCGGTAATTGGCTTCACGCTGCTGTTGCTGGTCGCATGGCGCGGAGGATAGTTTTGCAAGCTCTAGCGCAGCTGCTTTGTCATGCAGACGCTGTTCGGACCAGAATATAGTCTGCAAACGGAGCACCCACCGTGAACCCAGAGGAGGCATTAGTTTTCGCGCCGGCGCAAAGGCGGCCATCGATCCGGTCTTCAAGCTCAGGCGCAGATAGGTGCGGCGATTGGCCTCCTCAACGATGCGACTCAAGCGCCGTGTTGCCACTCCCTGATGCCGGTGCTGGGCAGCAGTACGCATCGATTTTAATTCTCCGTGGCGCTCCTCAAGCCCTTTATATCGCCCCGTAGCCCATCAGCTGCGCATCTTTCCAAGCGCTCCAGAAGGTGATCTGCGGCAGCCGCAGCGACCCGGGGTCCAGCGCGTGCCTGCTCTCGGTTGGGGAAAACCGGGCGAGCGACAGCAAGTGCTCGCGCAGTAAATGGTTGCCCTCAGGGTGGTCCAAACTGCCCAGACGAATTTCCATGGCCATCGTTGCGTGGGATCCCTGGGCTTGAGTGCCACTCGTCATTGAGCAAGCCGTACATGATCGTGTCGTGGGCGGCACCCTTGTCGACCCAGCGCTTTCGCAGCTGCCCCTCGCGGGTAAACCCCAAACCCTCCAGTAGTCGGCTCGAGGCCCGGTTGAGTGGATCCACCTCCGCTTCCAACCGGCGCAGTCCGTAAGCGCCGAAGGCGCAGTGGAGAACGGCCACCAGCGCCTCGCTCATGATCCCGCGACTCCAGTAAGCACGGCCAAGTACGTAGCCGAGCTCCGCTCGGGCGCTTGATTCTTCGTAGCGAAACAGCAGGCAGGTGCCAATGGCAAGATTCGACGCCTTGTCGATGAGCACGTATTGGATGCTCTCTCCACGGGCGCCCATGGCCCTCATGCGCTCAAACCAAGCGCGGGCGTCGGTCAGCGACCGCCAGCTCTCGTACGGCAGGAATCGGGTGGCCTCATCATTCCCGTTGACGAGCATGAGCCCCTGCAGGTCGGTTTCCTCGACGGGGCGCACGACCAGGCGCTCTGATTCAACGACGATAGGTGTTTTTAGTGGCATCGGCGGGGCGTAGTTTAGCGCAGCGACAACTCAAAATAGGCCGCGCCGGGGACCGGATTGAATCGATACGCGGCGGTGGACCTAAATCCAAGCGCTGCGTACAGGGCCTGAGCCTCCGGCATGGTCGGCAATGTATCAAGCAGCAAGCGGGTATAACCGAGGCGTTTGCCCTCCTCAATGATTCGCCGGGCGAGCCGCATTCCGATCCCGCGGCCGCGCGCGGCCGGAACGACATACAGGCGCTTGATCTCGCCGTCACCTTCCGCAAAACGGCGCAAGCCCGCACAGCCGAGCGCCACCTTCTGCTCTGTGGCGATCAGGAACGCGCCCGTCGGTGCGGAGTACTCACTCGATAGATGTCCCAATTCGTGTGCTATGTTCTGGAAGCCCAGATCCAGTTGGAGCGATGCGGCGTATTCCTCCACCAGGCCTCGCGCCTGCCGCCAATCCTCGGGAGATTGCGGTTGCTGCAACTTAATATATGGCTCGGTTACCGTTGGCATGGCCGCCCGCTCGCAAGCAGCTCTAGCCGTTGCGAAACAGAAAACTATAGGCATTGAGTGCGGGCACGCCGCCCAGGTGCGCGTACAGCACCCGAGAGCCCGGAGGAAACTCGCCATTGCGCACCATTTCGATCATGCCGTGCATCGACTTGCCCTCGTACACGGGGTCGGTGAGCATCCCTTCCTGACGCGCGCATAGTCTGATCGCCTCCAGAGTCCCCGGATTGGGCAAGCCGTATTCGGGTCCACCGAAGCGAGCGTCGAGCACGATGTCCTGCTCCGTAATCTCGCGCCCGAGTTCGACCAGCTGGGCCGTATGCTGCGCGATGCGCAGGATCTGTGCCCTTGTGGCATCCGGCTTGGCGGAAGCGTCGATTCCGACGACGCGGCCTGCCCGGCCGTCCGCGGCAAAACCCACGACCATGCCGGCCTGGGTGCTGCCTGTCACCGAGCAAACGACAATATAATCAAACTTAAAGCCCAGCGCGGATTCCTGCTCCCGTACCTCCTCGGCAAATCCAACAAAGCCAAGTCCTCCGAGAGGATGCTCCGAACAGCCTGCGGGTATCGGGAAGGGTTTGCCGCCCGCCGCTCGCACGGAGGCCATCGCCTGTTGCCAGCTTGGACGGATACCGATGTCGAAACCCGCCGCGTCCAGTTGCACATCGGCTCCGAGGATGCGCGACATCTCGATGTTGCCGACGCGATCGTAAACGGCGTCCGAGTAATTGACCCAGTTTTCCTGCACCAGCACGCACTTCATGCCCAGATGCGCTGCAACCGCCGCGACCTGTCGAGTTTGGTTTGACTGAATGCCGCCAATCGACACCAGCGTGTCGAAGCCCCCCGCCAGCGCTTCGGGAATCAGGTATTCGAGCTTGCGCGTCTTGTTACCACCAAAAGCCAGCCCGCTGTTGCAATCCTCGCGCTTCGCGTACAACTCGACCTTGCCCCCGAGCCGTTTGCTCAGGCGCGGCAGAGGATGCACTGGCGTGGGACCGAAGGTGAGGCTATGCCGGGGGAAGTGCTGCAAGTTCATGGCGATCTAGTGCGGGCGGTGAGTCAGCGCCGTACACACGCCCGGTGCCCGGATCACGCTGCCGCTGCCATAACTGAGCATCGGTCCGCCCAATGTACCAGCACTGAAATGCGATAGTGCGCCAGCCGCCAGAAATGCGTAGGCGTCCGGCCGATGACCACGCCGCCACGTGATGCCCGATTGAGCGCCGATCACATCCTCGTGGAGGTACAGAAGCCGTCCGATAGACATCCGCATTTCGTCAGTATAGTAATCCAGATAATTGGTTGCGAAGATCACTGACTAACCTGCGCATCACGCCGCAGGTCTGGCTCGATCCATTCGTTGCGGGCCTGCACCGAGAACAGTCGTTCGCGAGAGTAGAATTGCAGCGGCCAATCGCTGCGGGCTAGCGGCGTCTCGAGCAAGAGAGCCAAGCTGTGCGGCAGCGACTCGCCGCTATTGCGCTCCTTGTGCTCGGCAATGGCATACAGGTACAGCCGCGTCAACGTTTCGTGGTATCCGCTGTTATCGGTGTTGGCGGTGCCCACCGCGACATTGTAGGCCCGGATCCGTTCACGAACTATATCCAAGGCCTCCGCAATGGCATGCCTCGATAGGTACCACAGGCCCACGAGCAAGTGTGCTTGGTGCGTCCACCGCGGCTTTGGCAGGGTGCAGGTCTCGAACTGGCGGACAAATGTCTCGATGTCCGCCGCTAGCGATGGCACGTTCCGGCTGTCTTCATGATGCGCCATACTTACCCCTCGGCGGCAGCCGGCAGCGGCAAACCCATGACGATTTCGGTGCGGGCCAACACCAACATCTGCGACGGCGGCGCCATGGGAGCAAAGCCCATCCGCTCGTACATGCGTAGCGCCACTTCCAAACGCCGCAGGCTTTGCAGCATGAGCAGCCGGCCGCCCGCATCGCGTGTAAATCTGATGCATGCCTTTACTAATTCGCGACCCACGCCCAACCCGCGTGCGCGCTCCAGCACGACGAGCTTGCAAAATTCATAGACCCCGTCGCCGAGGTTTTTGACAGCCACGACTCCCACGGGCTGCTCGCCCTGCAACGCGAACAGCACTGTCCCGCCGCCCCTGGCATAAAACGACTCGGGATCGCCCACCGCCAACAGATCTTCAGGCTCGGGTTCCCCGCCGGTCACGCTCCTAAGCCAGGGGACCCAGATTTCAGCGAATTTCCCCTGCATATTCGGGGTGCTCGAGCTAATCGCAAACGGCTTCACGACGTGCCCTGCAGGCCCATGTACTCGACATTCGCAATCCAGTTGCGTTGTCGGCGGGAAAGCCGGTCACCCTGGGCTTCGCCATCAAAATCGGCGGTGCTAGGGCGGATCAAGCTCCTTTCAACGCCCTCGAACGCATTGACGCTGACCACCGCGTACACCCTCTCGCCGATGCGGCTGGTGACAACGGGCACGACGCCGCAGCGCTTGCAGAGCTGAAATTCAGCGGTCTTGCTGCCAAATTCGTATTTGGACAGCAACTTTGCCTCCCTGACCATGATTTTCAGCACCCCGTCCGGATGGGACGTCCACACTCCACCGTGTTTGGTGCAAAACGCGCAGCCGCAGACTCGGGCGGCTATGGTCACCGGATCCGGCTCCCAGCGGAGGGAGAACGATAAATTGCCGCAGTGGCATTTGCCAAAAATCAACATGGGCTGTTCCGAGACCAGGTGTCAGGCGCGTATAGAACGATAAGTCGGCCCGGACGCCGTACCACACAGCGCTCCCGTCCGGCTGAATGTCATCGCCGCAAACCGTTGCAGTTGCAAGGCAGCTCAGGTCGGGTGGACGGGGCGCACCTTGCGCACCCTCCGCCGCATGGCGCCGCCAAGGAGAACCAGCGGCGCCAAGGTGATCAAGAAGAAACCGTGGTACCAGAGTGGAAATTTGGGCCACAACTTGAAATGGACTGGCAGAAACAACAAGACAAGCAGCGCGGCCGTGATGTAGACCACGGCAACATTGCCTCGGGCGACCGCGGCGCACGCAAACCCCGCCACCAGCGAGGAAACGACACCCGCTCCCAGGCGAGCGATCATCATCGTGAACGTAAAGGTCATGGTGGGTTCGGCGGCCGCGTAACCTGCCACCAGCGCTCGAATCAGGAAATTGGCCAGGGTCGCCACAACGAACCAGGTTACGAAACCGGCGAGTACCGCAAGGATCGAACGAATCATGGGCATAAAGCTCCTGTTCCAGGTGTCAGGCCGGCTGCCGGGCCCCGCTATCTAGACTCGCATCCGCCCGCGGTTCATGAATGCCGCCACCGCTCCGAGGACCAGCAACACAATGCTGTCATATATGATCTGCTTCACCACGGTCGCGCCGGGCATCGGCTGAACTACGTAATAAATGATGTAGGTCGGAATAACCGTCAGAAGCGCCACCGCGAATCCAAAGCGCAGCCCTTGTGCCAGCCAGGGTTTGGCCTCATGCCCGCGCAAGTAGATCCAAGTGAATGCGCCCGCCAGAAGAGCATGGGCAATTATCATGAACGGGAAGTGTTGTTGGGCGTCGGCTTCGGATCGAAACAACGAGGATATCGCCGCGTAATCATTGTGTAGCAGGGTGTCATGGACGAGAAAGGCGCCCGCCATCCACAATACGAAGACAACTACCCAGGTGCCCAGAAAACTCTTGTTCATCGCGGATCTCCGGTGAGTGGGGCTCGGAACGCAAATTGTTAGCGGAGTTGGCTACATTCGGCAAGTAGTAACGCTTTTCCCCGCCCATGCGCCGCCGTGGCGGGGCCGTATTACAGACGTTTCTCCGCGCTTCGGCGCGCGTCAACCCGCAGTCGGCGGACGAATGCATTGACGTCGTCTTCGTAGAGAGCGGGGAGGTAACCGTCCCGGCAATTGGCATGCAGCAGTCCGCAGTAATTCATGCCCAGGTAATTGCAGGTTTGCCGCCACGCATCAACGAATGATAGGGCAGCTTGATCTTCGACAGAAGTGCACAGCACCTGAACGTCTTTGCCACGAAGCTGGCGTCCCTTGATAAGCAAGTCGGGCAATTCCAGCAAATCGGAGATCCGGTCAAGAAATGTCTTCATCGGCGGACAAACGGAGTACCAGTATACGGGTGAGGCAAAAATAATCTGCTCAAAACTGAGCACATGGTCGATCAGCGATTCGAACTGGTCCTGACGGTTTCTGTGCTGGTAATCAAATGCGGATATGTTCTTCCCAGCGAGATCGACGATGTCGATCCGCACCTCGCTCGCGACCCGATCCATCAGCTGCCCGGTGTTGCCGTGCCTGCGCGCACTGGCGAACAGTGCGACCGTTGAGCGCACGCCCTCGTTAGCAGTCGACATGAGCTCCGCAGTGCCGGGTATCTATGGGAGTCGGACCGCGTGACAGTTTTTACCGCCGCTCCCAGGGTTCCACCGGGCCCGCACATCGGCGCATCAGCGGGTGGCATCGAGGCGTTTGTATGGAACGCCACTGCCTGTAGCGTGCAGGGCTGCGCAACGACATCTTGCGCAGCAGATGTTCCCACTCAAAGGCAATCTGGTCTTCGGTCACCGGGATTCGCGCTCCCGTGCGCGCGTTTCCCACCTTTGCGTAGTCAAAGAAGTAGCCGCGCATCGTGGCATCTTGATGGACGCCGGCAAGGTAGGTGGATATGGCAGATCGCGGGGACCGATGGAATTTAAAACGCTCCAGTTGCGGGTGTTGGCGATACCCCTTGGTATTTCCACGTAATACCGCGCGCGCCAGCAGCGCTTCCCTCCACAGGGCCACCAACCCCTGCGGATCAAGATAACTCGGATGCAATGACCAAAGCCGCATGAGCCGCGTGGCGCCTGCGCTAGCCGGTACAGCCGTGCAATTCAACGGCATACACGTGTGCTTGCGCCGCGCCGGTAAGTTCGATCGCATGTGCACTGTTGTCACGCCGTATGCCTTCGCCCGTCGCTGACAGTGTCAACACCGCGCCCAACACTGATCCGATATCAGGACTTTGACCCCGGCGCATTCTGTACTCCTTAGGATGGATGGTCGGATTTCGTGACTGCTTGACAGCCGGTGCGCCGCCCTCATCAGGGTTTGCCCAGCTCCACGCGTAACTGCTCGATCTCTGACAGCGCTTGCTCCAATGTTTCGGTGCTGCGCAGCGCCAGGGCGTCTGCCGCCACGACCTTGGAGTAGCCGCCAAACAAGGCATGCAGTAGCTCGATCAGATCCTCGATCGCTTCCATGCCGGCTACCGGTGGCATGCACGTGGTTTGGGCTCGGGCCTCCGCGCAGGCGTCCCCGAGGCGGGTAACCGTCTCCGGGGGCAGTACCAGTGAGAGCGAATCGCCTTCGCGAACTCGCCCGACGCTAAAGTGGGCGTACTGCGCGCTCAGCGTCAGGACATTTTTGGATTCCGGCATCGTTAGCTTACCTCGCTGCCTTGCGCACCGCACGGCGCGGCGAGTGCCGTGCGGATTATCGGTGTGGCTGTCGGCAAAGTCCACGCTGGCGGTGCTCGCAAACACCGCGGGCCGGCGATAGCTACTCGGCGCTTGGTTCATGTATCGTTCGGTGTCATGCAACCCTTCCATCTCGCCATTCCTGTACACGACCTGGCAGCGGCGCGCGCTTTCTACGGGCAAATGCTGGGGTGCACCGAAGGTCGCAGCTCATCGGAGTGGGTGGATTTTGATTTCTTCGGCCACCAGTTGGTCGCACACCTCGGTGCGCGCAAACGTTCTGGCCTTCATCACAACCGTGTTGACGTCCACGACGTGCCGGTCCCTCATTTTGGTGTCGTACTGGAATGGAGCACCTGGCACCAGCTTGCAGAGCGGCTACGCGCCCATGGCGTGCATTTTGAGATCGAGCCCGGCCTCCGCTTCATCGGCCAGGTGGGCGAACAAGCCACCATGTTCTTCTACGATCCATCAAGTAACGCGCTCGAATTCAAGGCCTTTAAAGACCCCACCCAACTGTTCGCACGATAATGGTCTGCGCGGCTGATTGCCCCGTTCGGCACCAAGCCTTGATCTGTACGAGTCGTAGCGGCGCTTCGCAGTTACGGAGCGCTGGCGCCCGGCCGGCCGTTGAACTAACCTTGGTTTTCAACCAGTCGCAGAGCAGCCGAAGTAAAACCGGAGGCACGCGCAAATGGAACGCAGGTTATTGAAAGCGCTCTATGTTTGGCTCTTTGGACCATCACGCTTGGCATTGCTTGTGGCCGGCGTTTGCGCGGCTGGGGCCGTACTGGCGCCTGGGCTGGTTTGGGCGGACACCCAAAGAATCATCGCGATGGGCGACCTGCACGGCGACTATGACGCGTTCCTCGCCCTCATGACGCAGGCTGGCCTCATCGACGCCAAGGGCCATTGGACCGGCAAGCAGACCATCTTTGTGCAGCTCGGTGACGTAGTCGATCGCGGGCCCAAATCGCGCGACATCATTCTCCACCTGCAGCGGCTGCAGAAAGAGGCAAGCCATGACGGCGGCAAGGTGATTGCGCTCATTGGCAATCACGAAGCAATGAATATTACGAATGATCTGCGGTATGTACCGCCGGAGGAGTTCAAGAATTACGTCACGCGCACTTCGGAAGCAGCGCGCGAACAGGTGTTCCAGGCCAACAAGGCTAAGCTCGAGGCAGAATACCGCCAGGAAAGCCCGCAGATCACGGACGCGGAAATCAAGGCCAAGTTTCAGGAGAAGTACCCGCTCGGCTATGTTGAGCAACGCCTGGCATGGGCGCCTACCGGCGACATCGGACGCTGGGTGCTTTCAAATCCCGTGGCCGTTGTGGTCGGTGACAGTTTGTTTGTTCACGGCGGTATCAGCACCAAGTACGACGTGGATACGCTGGCTCAATTAAACGATATGGTGCACGGCGCGCTCAGCACCCCGGCTACTGACGACGACGCCATCCTCGATGACCAGGTCGGCCCCCTCTGGTATCGGGGCTTCGCCGAAGAGAACGACACTACCCTCAAGGACATTGCTGACGTGCTCAAGGCTTTTTCCGTAAAGCGCGTGGTCATCGCGCACACACCAAGCCTGACCGGCATTAAGACTCTGGATCAAGGCCGCGTAGTGCTCATAGATACAGGCATAACCGCCTCTTACGGCGGTACCCGCTCCTACCTGAGTATCGAAGGATCCTCGATATTTGCCCATGACAACGGAAAGGCCACTGAACTTAGCGCCACGGAAAGCCCACCTTGAGCGACGCTACGGCCAAAAGTTCATGAGCGCACCCAGCCATACCGTGAAATGCCTGCTGTCGTTTGCAGCTCTGGCCGTCTTATCGGCCACGCCAGTTCGGGCTTCACCAAAACCGCTCTTCGCATCGGATGAGACCCTGAACCTGCGGATTGAGGCGCCATTTACCGCCCTAATCCGGTCCGCATCGAACTCGACGGCTCCGTTTGAAGGTAAGCTCACGCTGAGTGCGCCAACGCCAGAGACGGTGGCGATTCAATTGAGCGCCCGCGGCATCTCGCGCCGCAACCCGGTCAACTGCGATTTCCCGCCGCTCAAGATTGAGTTCAAGGCAAAACCCGGCGGCGCCTCGCTTTTCAAGGGTCAAAAATCACTCAAACTGGTCACGCACTGCAGAGGCGACTTCAAGTACCAGGATTACAACCTGCTTGAATATGCCGCTTACAAGATACTCAACATTCTGACGCCGGCGAGTTTTCGTGTGCGCCTTGCTGAAATCGACTACGTCGAGACCGGAAGCGGTGCGGTGCGCATCCATCGTCATGGGTTCCTGGTCGAGGACTCAAACGAGATGGCGGAACGTAACGGCCTCAAGGAAGTGAAGGCCGACCGGATAGAGCCTGGGCAACTGAGCGCGGCCGCGGCCGCGAAATCGGATCTGTTTCAGTACCTGATTGGGAATCTGGACTGGTCAGACCTCGCGGCCGTGCCCGGCACGAACTGCTGCCACAATGTCAAACTGCTCGGCGCCGCACCGGACAGCCGGCGCGATCTTGCGCCGGTCTCTTATGATTTCGACTCCTCGGGCTTCGTCAATGCCCCTTACGCCAACCCGCCTGCCGGAGTTCCGGTCAGGACCGTGCGCTCTCGTTATTTTAGGGGATTGTGCCAATTTAACGCACAAACCACGGAAGCGGCTCATCAGATACTGCAGAACCGCGCAGCCGTGCTGTCATCGGTTGCCGCCACGCCGGCACTATCCGAAAACGCCAAGAGATCGACGACCGAGTACCTCGAGGCATTCTTCAGCGAAATTTCCGATCCCGACAAGCTCCAACACCAGATTCTGGCCCACTGCCGGGGCTAACTCGATTCTATTGCGGCAGGTTATATATTGAAATCTTACCGTGACCCCCCGGTGGTCCCTCGTCGCTAAGCACCAGGCGGCCATCAGGCATTAGAGTCAGCCCTTCTGGCTGGGGGTGGTCCACTTTATCAATCTTGATCCGGTCGATCAGCCGTCCCTTTTGATCAATCTCAATGGCCGAATGGCCCTTGGCAGACACAATTATCAGCGCTCCTTTGTCGCGTCGCCATGCAAAGGCCGAAGGGTGGAAATTTGCCTGATCGAGTTTTTCGACCAGTCCGTCGAGCGAAACATTCAACCAAGGGGTGGACACCGGCGTGCGGTCATGCAGATTCCAGTTGTAGATGACCAATCGATCCTTGTACTCAACCTCGTGCGCCTTCTTGCACAGGATGAGGAAGTCCCCTTCCGCCGCGCCGTTTGCGAGCCCCTCGGTTTCGCAGTGCGTACCGACTCCGGTGTCGTACGCGTTATAGCGCACGCGCTTGCGATTTTCACCCACAGGGGCCTCGTACAGGTGACCATCGCTGGTCAACAGATAAACGTAGCCATCGCGCACGGCGATATCTTCAAAATCGCCTTTGATCGTTGGTTTGCCGAGCGCAAACGCCTTGATTGCCTTTTGTAGGTTTAGGTCCACTTCGTAAACGATGGCGTAGTTATCGTCGTGCGTATACACGGTGTTGTTGGATGCGACAGCGAGACCGGAAATCTCCCTCAGTCCCTCCGGCAGGTAAAATTCCTTTGCGGGAGCCTGTCGTAGATAAGCCGAAACTGTCGCGCCACCCTCGCCGGGCGCTGCCATCACGGCCGCGCTCACCACTATGAGGCCGATCGCCCGCGCCGCAAACTGCATCAGTCGTCATCCCCTGCGACATCTTCCCCCACATCGTCCCCATCAAAGTCTCCGCCATGCACGGGCTTGCGCGCCCTACGCATGTAACGGCGGGTCCCGCGATGACCACCGTAGTCGGTGATCCACAGGATCAAAAAGCAATAGTTAAAAGCCAGCGACATGACGATTGCGACCTCCATTGCTCCGACACCTGCCGCTAGGCCGATGCCTATTGCCACCAGAATGTAGAGAGCATCGCCGGTGCTCTTAAGGGTGTTGCGGAAGCGAACCACCGCAACGATGCCTCCCAGGCTAAATGCCAGGGCCACGCTGTTGTGCACCAATATCACCAAGCTGGTCACTGCAATGGGCAGGATCATGATGGTCTCGACAAGAGATTGGTCGTAGTCACTGCGTTTGCGGATCGCCATGTAGACCCAGCTAACCGGTAGGATCGTCAGGACGGCGCCGCCCACCCCTATCGACATCCAAATCAGGCTGCCGGTCAGGCTTGAGACTTCCGACGCGCTTATTTCGATGACCGAGAACGGATCCTTAGTGACGTCGCCTATGCGCGATAGCGCACCGCCGATTGGCAGGTAGGCATGTAGCTGCGGGAAAAGCGCCACGGCACCAAGAACCAAGGCCGTCATGGACGCATAGTAAATTGTTAATTTGACAAACAAATGCACGACACGCTGGCTGGCCCAGAACTGCACCAGCGGCGCCGGGACCGAATCCTGCCTTCGATGTGCGACGGTGCCCGCGCTCTGTGCGGCCCCCGACAACACGGGCTTAGGCAATGCAGCGGCGGAGTTCGGCGCGTCAGCCTGATCTTTCATGTGTTGACTCGTTTAGAAATTTCTCAGTGAACAATGGCAACGGTTTAACCAACGCCGGCGTGGAAGTTTCAAGTGTATCTCTCCCGTTCTGCGCACGCTGCGATAAGTCCGGTTGGCTCGGACCAACCACGCCGCCCATGTGAGGCTGAGGGCGGATAATGCCCGACAGCAGTGCCGGAACCAAGAAGAAGTACCGCACGCTCAACACCAGGCATACCAATTGCACGCCGATTACCCATTCCAGACTCACCGTATCGCATTGCTGAGATACACAGCAAGAAAAGCCGAAAAGAGCAGGTTTGCAGTTAGGAAGGGACCAAAGCCACGCTAGAAATCGCCCTATGAGTACAGCCGGCGTCTTAAATCAAATGCTACCGAGCTCATTACTTCACGCACTGCCATGCCCTCGCCGAATGGCGGCTTGAATGTCGGGAATCCAAGTGTCTGCGCCGCCACAGCAGGGCGAGCACTACGGCCAAGATAAGATGGAGCAACGCGCCCCAATTAAAAAGCCATCAAATTCCCTAGCTTGCGACGCCCCTATCCGAAGGCGCAGATCCTAATGACTTTGATTGGGGAGGTGGTGCCAGCGCTTGGAAAAACCGGTCCCGACCAAGAGATAGGACCCACTCGGCATGATTATCCGATGCCGTCCGTGGCGGGCTCGGCGACGAGCGCCGCCATCGCTCGGGCTCTCGCGTCACCGGATGCATTTAGCGCCGAGACGACGCCACCGCGATCAGCCTCGCTGCGGTTCTGACTCACTTTCCAATTGCCTGTGAGACTTCCAATTGTGATTTCAAAGCCTACAATTGCCGCCAACATTTGTTGAATGTAGTCCTCTGGGGCGTCACTGACCCGCCAGGGTGTTTCATACTGGCGCTCGTGGCTATTGGTTAGCGCCTCGAGAAATTCGCGCAGCCATGTGGCGTCTTCCGTCCAGCCGATGCGACCACGAGCGTGCACCGCGGTGTAATTCCATGTCGGGACAACCTTGCCATGTTCGCGTTTCGCGGGGTACCAGTTCGGCGAGATGTAGTGGCTCGCTCCCTGGAAGACCACCACGACCTCTGCGCCGCCTTTAAGATCCCGCCAGAGAGAATTTGCGCGAGCAATGTGGCCTTTTAGTGTGCCAAGACCCCCGCCGCCGCGCTCGAAAATAACCGGTATGTGGTTGACCTGAATGCCCTTCGCCGTTGCGGCGATGACCGTGGCCAGTGGGTATCGCTCCATATGCGCATGCAGTACCTGCGGACAGTTCTCGTCGAAATGAGAAGGTACGTACATGCGTATATAGAATAGCAGCTCTGCGTCGCCCTGATTATGGCCGGTCGCAAGGCCGGGCTGATCGCACCCAACTAAATGGGCACCCCACCGGCGGCAGCTCCGGATGCAATCCGAGCCCTATTTCGGCTTGTTCTCCGTTGCCCTCCCCGGGCGTCACGAACATCATCGAGGTGGGGACGGAGATCCGCGCGGTATGCCAGGTCCCCTTCGGTACAATGACAAAGGAGCCTGACTGCGCTAAAGATCTTGTTTGATGGCTCCCCGCTTGGCATCCACCAACAAGCGCTCAAAGCTCTTAGGCGTACACTATGAAACCCAGGTTTTTCGCCATCTTGTCATAGAGGATGCGGCCAGGAACATGAGTGGTGTGGTTAGTCCAATAGACTGTGCTACTGCCCGCCTGTTGCGCGGCCTCAAACACGGCCTCAATCATTTGGCGTGCCGCGCCTTTTCCCCTAAGCGGCTCCTTGGTATACAGATGCTGTAAAGATCTTGTGCAGGCGAGTTGTGCTGCGGTGAAATAGGTAGTGGACGAGTCCAACCAATGCGTTGCCGTTTTCTGCCACCCCCTGTGTCAGGGTAGTTGTCGCTTCCTTCTATAATTTGATCCCTAAAGGATCGAGAAGTCGAGGACGACATGACCAGACCGTACTCTATTGCTTTTAAGCAGAAAATGGTCGAGCGGCTCATCGGCAGGAATGCATTG
>JBBQTF010000011.1:0-94501 GCA_038234675.1 Steroidobacterales bacterium | reverse complement strand
GACGCGCGTGCCCAAGAGGATGATTGCCATCCTGTCAGCGGAAGGTCGATCGGCTGTCGCGAGTGAAACCAAACAATTGGTCCCACATCGGTTTCCAGTCTTAAGCGTGGGGCGCACCCCGCCGCCCGTGGTGACTCCAGCATCTGACCGACGGCTCACCTGCGAGGCGGGTTTTACTCAACCCTCGTCAAGCCGGTAGATTTCGCGGCGCTTGAGAGCATCTTGGCTTCCACCCTGGGCCGGCGTTTGACGATGGCTAACAGTCTGGCACCTACCGCCGGGGTCGTTGCCAATCGGCAGGTTTGCGCCTCGTGATTCGATCGTCTCCGGGATCGTGATCGCATGCCGCTCAAGTCCCGCCCAACATTTAATTGTTCCGGCCACTGTCACGCCGGATGGCCACCAGCGGCGTTAAATGCCCGCATACCATTCGTAGCCTTGATCCTCCCAATAACCGCCCTTGCCCCCACCCATGGCCTTGAAATCTTCGACAAGTTCGATCCGCATGATGTATTTGGCCATTTTGTAGCCCAGCTGCCGCTCGATCCGCACTCGGATCGGCGCCCCATTGGGGATGGGTAGCGCTTTCCCGTTTAGTTCATACGCCAGAATCGTCTGGGGATGATAGGCGTCTTCCAGGTCGATGCTTTCATAGTAGCGCGTGCCGGCATCGTCCATGGGATCCGCGCAATGAAACACGACATATCGAGCCCGCGGCGCCGGGCGTGCAAGTGCCAAGACGCTGCTGAGGGGCACGCCGGTCCACTTCCCGATCGCGCTCCAGCCTTCAACGCAGTCGTGGCGCGTGATCTGCGTGCGGCTCTTCATTGCACGAAGCTGCGGCAGGGACAGATCGCACGGCACTTGGACCAATCCGTCGATTCTTAGCTTCCAATGCTCAAACGCATTCATCGCCAAACGCTGATAGTCGTCATCCCGCGGATTGGCCGTTCCATTGCTGCGAAAATCTGGCGACAAATCCGCTTCAGTAAACTCCTGCGCGAGCGCCGTCCTGCCTGTCAGTGCCCGTTGCGCACCGCGGCTGGCCGACTCACCGCCGGACAACGCCCGCGCGCCCCAGCGGCTGTCAGAGACCGCATCACAGCCGGCAATTACAATGGCGGACGCACCCGCCAGAAAGCGCACAACGAAGTTTCGACGACCACGACCCGCGGCGGACTGGTGTAGCTCTGAAACTGTCTTTAACCGATTCACTTACGGAGCGGTCCCGGGGAGATCGTCGGCTCAACCCGCACGGCCGGAAGGGTTTCTTGGATTTCGTAACGCCCGGTGATCATCGAGCGCAGGTTGTTCCAGAGACCCGAGACGATGACTTCAAACACATGAACCAGCACGAATAGGACGATGAGATTGGCCGCCAGGAAATGCAGTGTACGCGCGGATTGGCGACCGCCGACGAGATCAATCCAGCCCGGAAGCAAAGTGTCCATGCGCGGGGACATGGCGAGCCCCATCAAGATCGTGAAAGGCAATAGTCCGAAAATCACCGAGAGATACGTTACTTTCTGCAGCACATTGTAGTGCTTGGCGTCCTCCCCCAGAGGATGCCTAAAGCGCAAGTGATCTAGAATCGAGCGACCCACCAGTCGCCAATCGCGCGGTGTCGGCGCAAGATCCTTCGATAAATGGCGGCTCCAGACTGAGTAGCATACGTACAGCAGTCCGTTAATGACAAAGACCCACGCGAACAGAAAATGCCATTGTCGACCCATGGCTAAATATCGGGAGCCTGGGATCGTAAGCCAGGAGGGAAATCCGCGCTCGGTGAATCCGCCATCCTCATCGCGCGAGGCACCAAAGAGACCGGTCGTGTGAAATGAGGCGCCGAAAACATCGGTGATCCCGAGCAAGGTTCCGTCGGGGTTCTCGACCGCCCGCATCTGTAAGAGCGGTGGTCGACCGGTATAGGAGGATTTCCCCCAGTTAAGCATCGGATGGGCGTTGAAGATTTGCAAGCCGCTCATCAGCAGGATGGTGAGGGCTATGACATTGATCCAGTGCATGAGGCGCACCGGCCACGCGTGCCGGGCATATTGGTAGCGCCGCACGGACTCGGGCGGGATCTTATCTTGCGGGCTCATAAATCAGACTTCGCGGCTCACGCATCGCGTGAGCCGCGCTCTGGCCTTAAGGTCAGTGACTCATGCTGTCGTCAGAGTCTTTCCCTTTCATCATGCTGTCGTGATGCATCATCATCGATTTGGCATCGACCATGCCGGTGCTGTCTTTCTTCATGCTGTCCCACATCTTCTCGTGGTATGCCATGAATTCTTCCTTGGAGATTTTTCCGTCGGCGTTCTTATCCATGGCCTTCATCATCGCCTGATCATGCTTCATCATCATCGAATCATCTGCAATCGCAGCCAGGCTTAGGCCCAGTAGCGCACAGCCAATAGTCCCATAGAGTATTTTTTTCATATCTTCACCTTAATTTGATACTAAACAAACAACGCTCGGCTCATCGAGTGCTCACGATTCTACACTAGGCCCGAGGCGGCGGCGGCTCAGCCTTAGCAAAGGGGTCAATCATCTGTGCCCGAAACCGCGTTTCGGCCCGCCATTCAAGGCGCGCCGGGCGCAATTTATTTACAGGCCTTGTCGTGATCGGCGTGGTAGCCCTGCGCCTTGGCGTCTGATTCGGACATGTAGCTGCCGTTCTGGGTCTTGCCGTACCACTTGTCTGTGGGGCAGTGATAGGTCTGCGTGTCCTTGTTGACCCAGACCTTGGTGGCCGTTGCGCCGTACCAGTCCTTGACGCCCTTGTGATTACTGCAGGCGCCCTGCTTGTTGGCGCTCGACGAGAATGTGCCGTCCTTGCACGTCGCGGTCGTACCGGCGGGGGCGCCCACCGGCGCCTGGGCCCCGCAGGCGCTAGCCCACAGCAGCGAAGTCAACATTGTGATGGCGATTGATCGAGTCATGGCGCTGCTCCTTGAAGTAAACGTAATGTAGCCACACTTTCAGGCGTCGCGCCTGCGTGCCTTGGCCGGTCCGGCCGGAAACGAGACCTGCATACATGCCGGACCGCGGCGAATTGCGGTTATCTTATGCTCGTGGACCCGAATCCGTCACGGCATCAAAGGATGAGCGTCGGCAGCACCGTCGGGCTGGTCTTGCCCGGCGGCGGTGCGCGCGCCGCCTATCAGGTGGGCGTGCTGCGCGCGATCGCGGACATGCTGCCCGGGGCCCCCAGCCCATTTCCGATCATCGTCGGCACTTCCGCTGGGGCGGTCTCGGCCGCTGTGTTGGCTACCGAGGCCTTCCGCTGGCACCGGGCGGTCGATTCACTGTGCCGGGTATGGGCCGATTTTCACGTGCAGCATGTATTCGAGGCCAATGCCATCAGCATGCTGCGTTCCGGACTGCACTGGGGCGTGTCGCTGATGACCGGCGGATTGCTGCTGCCTCCGCCGCGGGCACTGTTCGACAACACGCCACTGCGAAGGCTTCTCAAGCGCAATATCCGCTGGGAGCATCTGCGCACCAGCGTGAACCGGGGCGCGCTCAAGGCTCTGGCCTTGTGTGCCACCAGCTACAGCACCGCAGCGTCGGTGGCCTTCTTTGACGGATCCCCGGAGCTGCGCGCCTGGGACCGTCATCAGCGGGTCGGTCGCCGTGAAACGCTGACGCTGGATCACCTCATGGCCAGCATGGGCGTGCCGTTCCTGTTCCCACCGGTGCGCCTGGACGGGGAGTATTACGGGGACGGTGCCCAGCGCCAGCTTTGGCCCTTGAGTCCGGCCATACACTTGGGGGCCGACCGACTGCTGATCATCGGCGTGCGCTCCGAACAGGGGGCGGGAGTCAACACACGACCGCGCACGGTGATCCAGGCGCCCACGCCGGGCCAGTTGTTCGGCTACATGCTCGACACGCTGTTCATGGACCAGATTTACGCCAACGCCGAACATATCGCGCGTCTCAACCAGGTGGCCGAGGTGGCGCCCCTTGCCGTGCCCGGCGTGCACAAGGTCGGCACATTGATGATCGCACCGAGCGAAGACTTAAGGGTGATCGCTACCCGCCACGTGCGGAGCCTGCCGCGGAGCCTGCGGGCGCTGTTTCGGGTGATGGGCGCGCGTGGCACGGCCGGTGCGCAGCTGGCCAGTTATCTGATGTTCGAGGCGAGCTATACCCAGGAACTCATGGCGCTCGGACAGCGCGATGCCATCGCCCAACGTGAGGAACTGATGGAATTTCTGTGCGGCGATCAGCTCACGAACACCATCAAGATGCCCGTGATGCACCCTTGAGCATCGTCTACCGGAGCGCAGCCTCGGGAAAATGCCAGCTGCCGTTCAGTATTTCTCGGCGCGGTCGGTACAGGCGCACCACGTAATTCCAACCCGCGGGCGTGACCAGGCAGTTCACGCTGGGCGCACCGCAGGCGCCGAACTGGACCGTTATGGAGCCATCCTTGTTCGGTTTCGCCGTCAGGTTATTCAACGAATAACTGTCCAGCGAGTTCTTTTCGAAAAAACCCTTGGCGTTGTACACGCTGATCGACCAGAAACCATCGACCGGCACCGCGCCGACCGTCAAGCGAAGCACGGTCTTGCCATCGTTGGCCTTCGGTACCACGGAGACGTAGACCGCGGCCTCGTGCGGATTGCCGCCCCAGCCGGCCGCCGTGTACAGCAGGTGTTCGATGGGGTCGACCTGTCCACGCGCGCCGAATCGCGCGGCCGTGGTGGCGCCGCTGTTCATGGCGAGAAAAAGTATGGCTTGGCGCAGCTGATCACGCGCTGCCGCGTCCCAGTTGGGGATCTCGAAACGACCCATCGACGCTTGCTTGACGTGGATCAGATCCTGCGCTGCATTGGCCGACTTCACGTCCTCCACTTCGGTCGGGTTGGCGAGCGTTCGCACCAGCAACATCACATAGCGCGTGCCGACCTGGCCACGTGTGTATGAATACGTGCCGGGGGCGTACACGACCGGTTGGGTGTAATGATCCTCGTTGATAACCTGCAAGGACATGAAGCGCTTGTCGGTGTCGGGCAGCGTAATGCTCACCGGGCCGGCGTCCAGATCGAAGACCCCTTGCGAGTACAGGGTGTCCCGGTTCATGCGGATGACCTCCTGCCTGTCGATGGCCGCGGGCTGGCGGTGGTGCAGGAGCTTGCCGAAGGCGCCTGACGAGACTGCCTTGGAAAAATAGAGGTCCGATTCGGCGCGCGTGAAATTCTGCACGCTGACAGGGACCGCCGGCTGGGCCGCGGATTTATTGGGGCCGACCACGGCAGTCGCGGTGGCCAAGCCCGCGAGTGCGGGCCACGCAAGCACGCTTAGCAACCCCTTGCTGCCCACCTTGTATCCTCTAGGTGGCGTTCGGGAGGCCGGCGTGGCGCACTTTGACGCCCGGCTGCATATGCGCAAAGCGTTCGGCCAAACGCTCGACGATATAAACAGAGCGGTGTTGCCCGCCGGTGCAGCCGATTGCCACGGTCAGATACTGGCGCGCGCTGGCGCGGTAGGCCGAAATCCGAGCGGTCATAAACGCGACGATGTCCTCGATAAACTCGTGCACGCTGGGCTGGGATTCGAGGAAGCGCATCACCGGCGCATCGCGTCCGGTGAGGGGGCGCAGCGCGCTTTCCCAGTAGGGGTTAGGGAGCGAACGCGCGTCAAACACAAAATCCGCATCGCCCGGAATGCCGTGCTTGAAACCAAAGGACTCGAACTGCATCGACAGCCGGTCCGGAGAGCGCGGGTCGACGCGCCGGTTGATCAGTTCGCGCAGGTGGTGCACACCCATGCGGGAGGTGTCGATCACCTGATCGGCGATCTCAGCGATCGGTTCGAGCAGACGCCGCTCGCTGGCGATCGCCTCGCGCAGCGTCTGGCCCTGGCGCCCGAGCGGATGGGCGCGGCGTGTCTCGGCAAAGCGTCGCAGCAGTTCCTGGTCGTCGGCCACCAGGAACAGCACATCGCAGTCGATGGCGCTCCGCTTAAGCTCGTCGATCAGCGTGGGCACCAGCCCGAAATCCGCGTCGGTATTGCGTGCGTCCAGGCCGATGGCGGTGCGGGCGTAGAGCTTCTCGTTGCTGCGCACGGTGTAGGAGATGAACGGCTTGAGCATGGCCGCCGGAATATTGTCGATGCAGTAGTAGCCCAGGTCCTCGAGCATGTGCAGCGCCACGCTCTTGCCGGCTCCCGATAGCCCACTGAGGATAATGATCTGCATGAGAGGATTGGCGGCGCCTTAAGGGGTGGGCGCGCGCGCCCTTTTTTGCGCCTCGGCGGCGTGGTGATCGGTGATCTTTTCCTTGTGCTTGCGCACCAGGCGCTCAAGCTTGTCCGTCAGCGCGTCTATGGCGGCGTACATGTTCAGGGCCTCGGCCAGCGCGTGCACGGTTTCCCCGCGCAGGTGCAGCGTCGTTTCGGCCCGTTGCATGAGTTTTTCCACGGTCAGCACGCAGTGCGCATCCATGAGGTGGTCGGAATGGCGCAACAAGCGCTCAAGCTTCTTCTCCACGTAGCTGCGCAGCGCGGGGGTGATCTCGACATGGTGGCCGGTGACGCTCAATTGCATGGGCTACTCCTTTAAGGCTTTGTTTTCGATTCGCGTGTTCAGGTGACGTGAGCAGTATTCTTGCTGGCCTCCCGCCGGCGTTCGTTGGAGGGCGCGAGCCCCAGGGCTTCGCGGTACTTGGCGACCGTGCGGCGTGCGACCGTGACACCCGCCTCGGCCAGCAACTCGACGATGCGGCTGTCGCTCAGGGGGTTGGTCGGATCTTCCTCACGGATCAGCTTCTTGATCTTGGCGCGGATCGCGGTCGAGGAGGTGGGCCCGCCCCCGTCCGCGCCCTCGACCTGGCTGGAAAAGAAATAGCGCATTTCGAACACGCCCCGCGGCGTGTGCATGTACTTGCCCGAAGTGATGCGTGACACGGTCGATTCGTGCATCTCGATGGCTACGGCGATGTCGCGCAGGATCATCGGCTGCATGTATTCTTCGCCCTGCTCGAGAAACGCGTGCTGTCGGGCCACGATCGAGCGGGCCACCTTGGCCAGGGTGTCGTTTCGGATCTCCAGGCTCCTGAGCAGCCAGCGCGCTTCCTGGAGTTGCGTGCGCATGGTGGCGTGCTCGGCGCCGCGGCCGATCAGCTGGGCATAACCTTGATTGAGGCGCACGCGCGGCACCGTGGCGGGATTGAGTTCCACCGACCAGCCACGCGCGGTGCGCCGCACGAACACATCCGGCACCACGTACTCGGCCGCCTCGGTGGTGATCACCGAGCCGGGGCGCGGATGGCAGGCGCGCACCAGGGCGAGCGCCTGTTCGAGTTCGGTGTCGGTGGCGCGCAGCTCGCGGCGCAAGGTGGCGAAATCACGGTTCGCCACCTTATCCAGGTGGTTGAGCGCCAGGAGCCGCGCGGTGGCCAGTCCCGGGGTGGCCGAATCGAGCAGATCCAGCTGCAGCCCCAGGCATTCACTCACGCTTCTTGCGCCCACGCCCACCGGATCGAGCGCCTGCACGCTCGATAGCACCGCCTCAAGCTCCGCCTCGCTGGCCTCCGTTTCCGGAAGCAGCGAGGCTCGGACCTCCGCGAGCGCGTCGGCGAGGTAGCCGTCGTCGTTGATGGCATCGATCAGCGCGCGTCCGATCGTGTGCTCGCGCGCACTGAGCTGGAGCACATCGAGCTGCCAGAGCAGGTGCTCGCGCAGCGTGCGCCCGGCGGTGCCTGCGAATTCCTGCGCACGCTCGTCGTCGCCGGGATTCCAGGGGTTGTCGGCGGGGCCGGCGCCCGAATCGCTCCAGGCCTCATCGATGACCTCGACGTTCGGTTCGGGCGCGGCGGCGCTGCTCTCCCCGCCCATCTCGGTGGTGGCCAGGGCCTGAAAGGTGGAGGTGTCGGTGTCCTCCTCCAGCTCCAGCATCACGTTGCTTTCGAGCGCTGCGCGGATGTGCGCCTGCAGCTCGATGGTCGGGAGCTGCAACAGGCGGATCGCCTGCTGGAGCTGCGGCGTCATCGTCAGCGACTGACCCAGACGGAGCTGGAGGGACGCTTTGAGCAATTAACGAGCCTGATTACGTCTTAAAGCTGAAAAGTGTCGCCCAAGTACACCTCACGAACCTGTGGGTTGGCAAGCACTTGTTCCGCAGAACCGGAAGCAATTACAGTGCCCCGGTTGACGATGTAGGCGCGGGTACACACCCCCAGCGTTTCGCGCACATTATGGTCCGTAATAAAGACCCCGATGCCACGCCCGGCCAGGTCCCGGATGATGTGCTGGATGTCGGCGACCGCCAGCGGATCGACCCCGGCAAAGGGCTCATCCAGCAATATAAAGCGCGGTGCGGCCGCCAGCGCCCGCGCAATCTCGACCCGGCGCCGTTCCCCTCCCGACAACGACATCCCGAGTGTGCTGCCGACGTGCGCAATGTGCAGCTGCCCCAACAGCTCCTTGCAGCGTCGCTGCCGTTCGGTGCGGTCGATTTTGGGCACCAGCTCCAGGATCGCCATGATGTTTTCGGCCGCCGTGAGGCGCCGAAATACCGACGCTTCCTGCGGCAGGTAGCCGAGCCCCAGCCGCGCCCGCTGATCGATGCCGAGCGGTGTGAGGTCCTTATCATCGAGCCGAATGGTGCCTTGATCCGCGCGCACCAGCCCCACGATCATGTAGAAGGCCGTCGTTTTCCCCGCGCCGTTCGGACCCAGGAGCCCTACGACCTCGCCGGTATTGATCTCGAGCGACAGGTTCTGCACCACCGGGCGAGTGCCGTAGGACTTGCTTAGTTGGGAGGCGGTCAGCGTGCTCATCGTGAGCCCGACGCCCAGGGAGCGGCTTTCGGGACCACCGGCGGGTCGGCCGGCGGGCTCGAAGCCGGGGCGGGGGCGGGCGCTGCGGGCGGGGCCGGCGCCGCAGCGCTCCCGGGCGTGGCGCGGGGCGCGGTGCCTGGAGCCTGGGGCTTACAGCCTTGCTGGAAGGTGCCGCGGATGCGCTCGCGACTGACCCCGGCGGCCGGCTCGATACTTTTAAGGCTCTTTTGTCCCAGGTTGTAGACAAACCCAGTCCCGTGAATCTCCTTGCAACCGTCGTACAGCTGCACGTCCCCGACCATGCGCACCTCGCCCCCGGACTGGCTGTCGAAGTCGATGGTTTGGGCGCTGCCGTGAACGTTGGTGACACTCGCCCCGGGCTTGGCCGTCAGGGCCGCGCTTTCCTGGAAGGTGGCCGGGGCGCCGCGGAAGGTGGCGGCATTCAGGTCCCCCTTCTTGATGTGCACGGTGGCATTGTCGGACACGAGTGTGCCCTGCGCGAGGCGTGAGGTGACCCCGCCGGTGAGATTCCAGGTGCTGTCGGTGAAATCAATCGACGGCGTTTCGGCATGCTGCGCACGCACCATCAGGGGGCTCCCCCCCTGGTACAACACCACGTCGTTGAGCAGCACCTTGTCGCTTCGGTACTCGACATCGTCCGCGGCACACAGGCACAGGTTCCCCGCTTCGCACACCGGCCAGCTCGCCTGGTTCGAGGAATCGCAGTCGCCCTTCGCCGCGTGCGCGCCGTGGAGCGGGGCGGCCGCCAGCAGCAGTGTCGCGAGCAGCCGAGTCAGGGAAGCGGACCGGACGCGGCGGCTAGTCATCTTTTTTTGCCGCGCCGGGTGAATTCGCCATAGACCGGCGATAGTAATCTGAGGTGGTCGGTCTGCATATCGGCGTGCAACCCCTGCGACCACAGGCGATTGGTTCCGTAGTCCATCGTCACCGGATCGGTGGTGTCGGCGCGCCGGGTCTGCATGTCGACGTGCAAGCTCGCCGTATGAATATGAATGGGCTGGGCACCGGCGCGCTGACCCTGCGCGTACACATCGCCCGAGAGGCTGATCTGCTGCGCGTTGGGCGGCAGCAGGCCGGTATTCGCGTTGAGCGTCCACATCGTGGTGCCCTGGTACTCGAACTGCGGTGAGGTGAGCTCGATCTGCGAGGTGGGGGTGGGTTGCGAGATTCGCTCGGCGCGCAGGCGGTAGAGGGGCTGGCCCCCGGTGTCGGTCTCAAAGAGCAAGGCGCCGGTGGCGACGTAGCCTGGCTCAGGGGCCTGATCGGGCCCGCGGGACTGACTGTCGGAAACCTCTTCGCGCGGCGAGCGCCACAGCCACATCACCAGTGCGACCGCAAAAGCCAACAGCAGCCAGGCGCGGCGCAAGAACGCTTCTCCTCAGCGCCGCGCGCGCGCGCGCGCCGCCACGAGCCAGTCACAGACCTCGCGCACGCAGCCCGCACCGCCGGGCAAACGCGTGCGCCGGTGCGCGGCGCGTTTGGCGTCGGCGTGCGCATCCGCCACGGCGATCGCAAGGCCCACCTGACGCATCATCGACACATCGAGCGTGTCATCGCCGATGCAGGCGCACTCGCGCGCCGGGATCCCGAGGCGCGCGATCAACGCGGAAAACGCCGCACCCTTGTCGGCCATGCCCTGCTGCACTTCGCGGATGCCCAAGTCCGCACAGCGTCGTGCCACGGCCTCGGAGCTGCGCCCCGAGATCAGCGCGATCATGACCCCGGAGGCCGCGAGCGTACGGATCCCGTAACCATCGCGCACATGAAAGAGCTTCTCGCGCTCCCCGTCCGGTCCGTAACGCAAGCGCCCGTCGGTCAGCACGCCGTCCACGTCCAGCACCAGCAGGCGGATGGCGGACAGTGGCGTGGAGCGACGCGCCATGCCTTCAGACCACGCCCGCGCGCATCAGGTCATGGACATTGAGCGCACCGATCAGGCGCCGCTGCGCATCGACGACCAGCACGGCTGTGACCCGATGAGTTTCCATCAGCAAGGCGGCGCTGGCGGCCAATTCTCCGGGAGTCACGGTGCGCGCCTCGGTGGTCATGGCCTGACGCATGGTGGTCTTATGCAGGTCGGTGTGCCGGTCAAGTGCACGGCGCAGATCTCCGTCGGTAAATACCCCGATTACTCGATCGTCGCCATCGACAATCGCCGTCAGGCCCAGACCCTTCGCGGTCATTTCGACCAGGCCGGCGGCCAGCAGCGTATCCGGGCTCACGCGCGGCACCGCGGTGCCGGTGCGCATGATGTTCTCCACGTGCATCAGCAGCCGCCGGCCCAGCGTTCCGCCCGGGTGGCGGCGCGCAAACTCCTCGGCCGAAAAGCCGCGCGCTTCGAGCACCGCAACCGCGAGCGCATCGCCCATCGCCAGCGCCGTGGTGGTGCTGGTGGTCGGTGCAAGATTATGCGGGCAGGCTTCCTGCTCGACACTCACATCGAGGGCGATGTTGGCGGCCCGTGCGAGCGAGGAATCGAGGCGCCCGGTAAGCACGATCAGTGGCACGCCCAGACGCTTGACGTGCGGCATCAGCAACAGGATCTCGGCGGTCTCGCCCGAATTGGACAGCGCCAGCAGCAGATCGGGGCGCGTGATCATGCCCAGGTCCCCGTGCCCGGCCTCGGCGGGATGCAAAAAGAAAGCCGGCGTGCCGGTGCTGGCGAGCGTGGCGGCGATTTTTCCGGCGATGTGCCCCGACTTGCCCATGCCACTGACGATGACTCGCCCCTCGCAGGCGAGTAGCGCACGACACGCGGCGGCGAACTGAGCGTCGAGCCGCTTATTGAGGGCGGCGATGCCGGCCTGTTCGCTTGCCAGGGTGCGCCGCGCCGTCGCCAGCAGGGCGGAATCCTCGAGCGGGCTGGCGGAAACCTTGCGCATCAGTGCCGGCATGATAGCGCGCCGGCCCGGTAATGTAAGATGCGGCCCCAGCTTCCTTTTGACCCCGGAACCTGCATGCACCCAGCTCAAGTCGCTGACCTGATTCGCGCCGCGATGCCCGGCGCCGAGGTCGTGGTGGAATCACCCGACCAGACGCATTTCACCGCCCGCATCGTCAGCAAGGACTTCGCGGGGCTCCGTGGCGTGGCGCGCCATCAATTGGTCTATCGCGCGCTCGGCGAGCGCGTCGGGCGCGAGATTCATGCCTTGTCGATCGATGCCCTGACGCCGGAGGAATTCGCGCAGCGCACCGGCTCGGCAGAACCGGGCCATGGATAAACTGCAGATCACCGGAGGCGTGCGCCTGGACGGGGAGATTCGGGTGTCGGGAGCCAAGAACGCCACGCTTCCGGTGCTGGCCGCTGCACTCCTGGCCGACGGGCCGGTCAACATCGGCAACGTGCCCCATCTGCACGATGTCACCACCATGATCGAGCTGCTGGCGCGCATGGGCGTGACGGTTACGGTCGATGAGCGCATGCGCATCGAGGTGGATCCGTCCTCGATCAAGGAATGCTTCGCTCCCTACGAACTGGTCAAGACCATGCGCGCCTCGATCCTGGTGCTCGGTCCGCTGGTGGCGCGCTACGGGCGTGCCGACGTCTCCCTCCCGGGCGGCTGCGCGATCGGTGCGCGGCCGGTCAATATCCACGTCGCGGGCCTCCAGGCGATGGGCGCTGACATCCACATCGAGGGCGGCTACATCCGGGCGCGTGCCGATCGGCTGCACGGCGCACATTTGGTGCTCGATACGGTCACGGTCACGGGCACGGAAAATCTGATGATGGCCGCGGTCCTGGCCGATGGGGAGACGGTGATCGAAAATGCCGCGCGCGAGCCCGAGGTCGTGGACCTGGCGAATTTCCTGACCGCGATGGGCGCCCGCATCCAGGGCGCCGGCACCGACAAGATCGTCATCAACGGCGTCAAGTCATTGCACGGCACCAGCTACGAAGTGCTGCCCGACCGGATCGAAGCGGGCACCTATTTGGTGGCCGCCGCGATCACCGGCGGGCGGATCCGCTTGAAGAACACGCGCCCCGATCACCTGGACGCGGTGCTGGCCAAGCTCATCGAGGCCGGAGCGCGGGTGCAGACCGGCACCGACTGGGTGGAACTTGACATGGGCGGAAGACGGCCACGTGCGGTCGATGTGCGCACCGCCCCGTACCCGGCGTTTCCGACCGACATGCAGGCCCAGTTCGCGGCCCTCGACACGGTCGCCAACGGCGTGGGCACCGTGGTTGAGACGATTTTCGAGAATCGCTTCATGCACATGCTGGAAATGCGCCGCATGGGCGCCGAGATCCGCCTCGAAGGCAACACCGCGATCATCCACGGCGTCCCGGAACTCACCGCGGCGCCGGTCATGGCGACGGACCTGCGCGCCTCGGCGAGCCTGGTGCTGGCGGGCCTGGTGGCGAAGGGCCGCACCGATATCGAGCGCATCTATCACATCGATCGCGGCTACGAGGCGATCGAGGAAAAACTCGCGCAGGTCGGCGCGCAGATCAGGCGCGTGCCGAACTAAAATCTTTTCACTAGACCTGGCTTGGCCGGTCTACCACCCGGCATTGCACTTCCTGCACATTTAGGCCGCGCTGCACGCGCAGCTGCACCGTGCCGCCGGGTTTGTGGCTCGCCAACTGCGCCATCGCGTCCTGGGCGCTGTGCAGTTCGTGACCGTCGATCGCCAGAAGGATATCCCCGGCGCGCAGACCCGCACTGGCGGCCGGTCCGTTGGCGTACAGATTGGTGATCACCACCCCGCCGCGCGCCAGGCCGTATTCGGCCGCCTGCTCGTCGCTGAAATCATCGGCGACGATGCCGCTCCAGCCGCGCACGACGTGGCCGTGCGCGATGATGTCGCGCATCACGCCGCGCGCGAGGTTGACGGGGATCGCAAAGCCGATCCCCTCAACCCCCGTGGCGTCCATGTTCTTGGCGATCACCGCGGTGTTGATGCCGACCAGTTCGCCGGCGGCATTAATCAGCGCGCCCCCGGAATTGCCTTCGTTGATGGCCGCGTCGGTCTGGATGAAATTCTCGAAGGTGGCCACCCCCAGCTGTTTTCGATCGATGGCGCTGACGATGCCGTGGGTGACCGTCTGCTGCAGGCCCAGAGGATTCCCGATCGCCAGCACTTCATCGCCCACCTGCAGCCGATCGGAGCGCCCCAGGCTCATGACCGGGAGTTTGGTGAGTTGAATCGACAACAGCGCAAGGTCCGTGTCCGGATCACGCCCGACCACCCTGGCCACGGCGCTGCGGCCATCGGCGAGCTGGACCTTGATGGAAGTGGCGTTGGCGATCACGTGATTGTTGGTGATGATGTGGCCGCTCTCATCCACGATCACGCCCGAGCCGAGCGCGCGTTGCACGTGCTGCTGGAAGCGCGGCCCGTATGGGCCAAACAGCCGATCGAAGGAGTTCGGCTGCACCTGCTCGGTGACCATGCGCGCGGTGTAGATGTTCACGACCGCCGGTGCCGCACGGTGCACGGCGCCAGCGAAGGAGTGCAGCGCAATGCCAAGATCCCCGCTCTTGCCGGCATCCGGGAGGTCCGGACTTGCCACCGTTGCCAGCGGCGGCGCGGCGCTGACAGGCGCCGCGGCAGAAGTCACGGTGCGCGTGCGCACCAGCAATTCCGGCTTGAAGAACACGATGAGAAAGGCCAGTGCCAGACCCCCGACCGTAGCACCGATCAGAAACACCAAGCCCTGCCCGAGTTTTCGCAGACTCATCCGGACTCCTCGAAGTATCGACACGCTCACGCGCGCCAGCACCGCGCCTGGGCTCCCCGAGGGCCACGGCGGGATGTGTATAATGCGACACTTCCCGGGACAATCGTGAGCCTCGCCTGACGCCCGCCTGCAGAAGCGGACCCAAAGTGAAGGCCAAAGGCAGCGGAGTAGCGACAGATGACGGATGCCGTAGTGACGGGCGAGCAGAGTGAAGTGGACCAGGGGCGACGCAAATTCCTGACGGTGGCCACCGCCGCCACGGCCGCGGCCGGAGCCGTTTTTGCCATCAGTCCGTTCATCGCAAGCTGGGAGCCTTCCGAGCGCGCGCGCGCGCTGGGTGCGCCGGTGACGGTGGACTTAAGCAAGCTGGACGTGGGGCAGATGGTTACCTACGTCTGGCGCCGCCAGCCGATTTATATCTTCAAGCGTTCGCCTCAGATGGTCGCAAGCCTTCCGACCCACGACGCGCGTCTGAAGGATCCCCAGTCCAAGGACTCCGAGCAACCCTCGTATGCACTCAATGAGCGCCGCTCGCGACGCATCGACATCGCGGTGCTGATCGCCACCTGCACTCACCTGGGGTGCCTGCCAAAACAGCATTTTGATGTGGGCGATGCGGTGCTGGGCACCGACTGGCCGGGCGGGTTCCTGTGTCCGTGTCACGGCTCGCGCTTTGACATGGCCGGGCGCGTATTCAACGGCTCGCCGGCCTCCACGAATCTGCGCATTCCGCCGTACAGCTTTGTAAACGAGAACACGCTGCTTATCGGCCAGGATGAGTCCGGCGCCAAGGAAGCGGCGTGATGGCGAACCAGGACGCACAGTATTCGCCCGGTGTCTGGGGCTGGCTGAACAAGCGCATGCCGGTGCAGAAATTCATGCGCGAACAGCTGCTCGAGTACTACGCGCCAAAGAATTTCAACGTCTGGTATTTCTTTGGCTCGCTGGCTCTGGTGGTTCTGGTGATGCAGCTGTTCACCGGCATCTTCCTGACCATGTTCTACAAGGTGGGGGACAGCTCGGCGTTCGACTCGGTCGAATACATCATGCGCGAGGTCGACTATGGGTGGTTGATCCGCTACCTGCACACGACCGGGGCCTCAGCGTTCTTCATCGTGGTCTACCTGCATATGTACCGCTCGATCATGTACGGCTCGTACAAGGCACCGCGCGAGCTGCTGTGGCTGTTTGGCATGTTCATCTATCTGGCGCTGATGGCCGAGGCGTTCATGGGTTACGTGCTGCCCTGGGGCAACATGTCCTATTGGGCCGCGCAGGTGATCATCAATCTGTTCAGTACCATCCCGTTGATCGGGCCGGGGCTGGTGGAATGGATCCGCGGCGATTACGGCGTGGCGGATGCAACCGTGGATCGCTTTTTCGCTCTGCACGTGGTGGCAATCCCACTGGTGCTGCTGCTGCTGGTCACCTTGCACCTGGTGGCGCTGCGCCAGGTGGGGTCCAATAATCCGGAGGGCATCGAGATCAAGGGAAATCTCGGCGCCGACGGCAAACCGGTCGACGGCATTCCCTTCCATCCTTACTACACCGTCAAGGACGTGTTCGGCATCGGCGTGTTTCTGACGCTGTTCGCGATCGTCGTTTTCTTTGTGCCGACCTTCGGCAACCTTTTCATGGAAGAGGCGAATTTCGAGCCCGCCAATCCTCTTTCAACGCCCGAACCGATCGCACCCTCCTGGTACTTCACGCCGTACTACGCGATCCTGCGCGCCGTGCCCAATCAGCGCCTGGGGGCGCTGTTGTTGCTGATCGCGGTGCTGGCGTTCTTCTTCCTGCCGTGGCTCGATCGTTCCCCGGTCAAGTCGGTCCGCTACCGCGGCGCGCTGTTTCGCGGCTTCCTGGCGATCTTTACGGTCTCCTTCCTGACCCTCATGTACCTGGGACTTAAACCGGCCACCGGCGCCTATGTCACGGCCGCGCGCGTCGCTGCGATCGGCTACTTCTCGTTTTTCCTGCTGATGCCCTGGTACTCGCGCGCCGATCGCACCAAACCTGTTCCACAGAGGCTGCGCTCGCATGCGTAACGTAATCCTTGCGGTGGTGGTGCTGGGCCTAGCCCAGTGCCTGCAGGTCAGCGTGGCCGCCGAAGAGGGCCCAGGTCCGCTGGCCTGGGAGGAATGGCACGCCGGGAATGAGGTCGCCAACACCGACTCGCTCCAGCGTGGCGCCCGCAACTTCGTCAATTATTGTTCCGGGTGCCACTCGATCAAATACATGCGCTACTCGCGCATGGCGAAGGACCTGAAGATACCGACCGAGCAGCTTAAGGCCTATCTGCTGCCCGCAGGGGCCACCCCAGCCGACTACTTCCAGGCCAGCATCGCGCCCGCTGACGCCATCGCGTGGTTTGGCAAGGAGCCGCCCGACTTGTCGCTGGTCGCCCGTTCACGCGGTCCGGATAAGATCTACAGATTCCTAAAAACGTTTTACCTTGACCCGTCGCGCCCGACGCGCAGCAATAACCTGGTGCTCAACAATCCGGCCATGCCGCCGGTGCTCTCGGACCTGGAAGGCGTCAAGGCCGCGGTGTTCAAGAACAAACAATTTGATCACTTTGTCAGCGTGAGCCCGGGCCAGATGACCGCTGAGCAGTTCGATGGCTTCGTGCGTGACACGGTCAATTTCCTTGACTACGCCGGAGAGCCGGCACAGCTGAATCGGCTCAGCATCGGCGTGTGGGTGGTGCTGTTCCTGCTCCTTTTTACGTGGCTGGCGTGGCTGCTCAAGAAGGAATATTGGAAGGACATACATTAATTTTGCCGGCGGGGCGGTGGAGCCTTGTCGACAGCAGGATCCCTTAAGTTATGGCTAGCCGACGTTCGGTCATGACTCTGTTTTCCGCTCCCGACGAGCCACAGAGTCATCGGGTGCGGGTCGTGCTGGCTGAAAAAGCCAACGAGATCGACATCATCAGCGTGGTGCCCGGCCGCTACCCTGAGGACCTGCTCGATCTGAATCCCTACCGGAGTCTGCCGACACTGGTGGATCGCGATCTGGTGCTGTATGACGCCCGCGTCATCATCGATTACCTGGACGAGCGCTTTCCGCACCCGCCGCTGATGCCGGTCGATCCGGTGCTGCGCGCGCAATTTCGGCTGGCGATGTACCGCGTGGAGCGCGATTGGTACGGGCTGGCCGACCAGATCGAACGCGAGCTCGATAAAAAAAGCCAGGCTCGGCTCAAAAAAGAGCTGCTCGACAGCATGCTGGAGAGCGCGGAGCTGTTCAAGATCAAGCCGTACTTTCTCAGCGACGAGTTTTCCGTGGTCGATGCCACCATCGCACCGATGATCTGGCGCATGCGCCGCTACGAGATCGAACTGCCGCCCCAGGCTCAGGCGATGGCTAAGTACGCGGCCGTGATCATGGCGCGCCCCTCGATGCGCGCCAGCCTCACCGACGTCGAGATCGAAAGAGGCGGCACCTGGTGAGCATTTCCGACGATGCAGGCACGGGCTTGTCGCGTCGGCCATACCTGCTGCGCGCCATGCACGAGTGGATGGGCGATGCCGGATTCACTCCGCACATTATTGTCGATGCGGGACGGAGCGGGGTTGAGGTGCCTAATGCTTACATCAAGGACGGCAAGATCGTCCTCAACGTGTCGCTCAATGCCACGCAGCGCCTGCAGCTGCTCAACACCGGCATCGAATTTGACGCGCGCTTCGCCGGCGTCGTGCACCACGTGCGCGTGCCGATGTCCGCGGTGCTGGGTATCTACGCGCGCGAAACCGGCGAGGGTATGGTCTTCAACGAGAGTGAGCCCGACACGCCCCCACCGGCCGAGTCCGGTTCGCCTGCTACCGCCGTGCGCGGGGAGATGCGGCGAGCCAAACTCACGGTGGTCAAGTAAGGCTTAAATGCCGCCCGCCTTCGAGCTCGGTGGCGGCCACAACGGCACCGGTAATCAACGCCCTCAGTTGGTGCCGCCGCCTGAACCGGCCAGCAGCTGCGCCTCACCGCTTCGGGTGATCCGTGCCCAGGCCGGTGCACGATGGATGCGTCCGTCCGTGCCGAGGGTCAGATCACCGGTGAGGCCTGCGACATGCACCGGATGGCCATTGCGGCCGGCCGCGACGATCGCGATCGCGAGCTGGCAGGCGTCGTAGCCGAAGGCATAAAGCCCCGATTGCCAGGCCGTGTTCTCCCCCGACTGACTGGCCACCGTGGCGCGAAGTGTTGCCGCCGGACCGCTGTCGGGCACGACCCAGGGCATGGCCGGAACGATCAGTCCGTCCAAATCCTCGTTGGCAACCCCGCCGTCGGCGGCGAAGGCATCGCTCGTGGCATACACGGGCACGTCGCCCGCGTATTGAAACCTGAGCTGCGGCCGCAGCAAACGCGCGGCGGCCGCTTGTGAGGGCAGGAAGATGAAATTGATATCGGTGCGGCCGCGCGGCTCGAACTCGAATTTCTGGCCCAATACCGCCTGCAAGCGGAGCCGGCGCGCGTAACTCTGGTCGGTGCCCAGCATGGTGCGGATCGGAGTGGCGAAGTCATGTTCGGACGGATCGTAGACCGACTGCGCCAGCAGCGTGCCGCCGCCGGCCAGCAGTTCCTGCTTGAAGGCCGCCATCACGCGCGTGCCCCACTCGCCGGTGGGGCTTAAGGCCACGCCGCGCTTCTGGCCGGCGGCCAGCAGTCGATGAGCCACCTCCCGCGCCTCATCCTCGGGGGAGAGCGCGAACTGGCTCATGCCCGATGGGGCGGCGCGCCCTGCGCTGAGGAAATTCAAGGCCAGCATCGGCACGCCCGGGGAGGAGGCCGCGGCGATGTCCACTTCCTGGCGCGTCAGGGGTCCGACCACAAAGTCGGCGCCTTCGCTCCGGGCCGCACGCAGCGCCTCATCGACCGTGACCACGCCAGTGTCATACACCTGGACGTGGGGGCGGGTGTCGGCGGGCAATTGCTGCAGGGCGTAATCAAAGCCGGCATGGATCGTGGCGGCGTAGCCGGCCGCCTGGCCGCTCACCGGCAGGAGCAATGCGATCTTGCGCAACTGCGACACGAGCGGCAAGGACGCCGGAACGGCTGTGGATAGAAGTTCCGTGGCCGGATGATCCGGATAGCGCGAACGCCAGCGCGCGGCCTCGGCGTCGCCGTTGAGCGAGGCACCGCCCCCGGCCACCGCAATGGCGCCCAGATCCAGCCAGCCACGCACGATCGGATCCTGACTGGATTCGGGCTCGAGTTTCACGCCGCGGCTGCGCGCATCGCGCAGTAGCGAGAGCAATTCCTCGCGCAGCGCGCGCCGATCATTCGCACTGGCGGTAAGGTGCTCGGCGGACATTTCCGCGCGCACCCCATCGACGGGGCGGCCGGCGGCCAGTGCAATGCGCATACGGCTGGCCAGATACTGGGGTGCGAGAGGCGTGCCGGTGGGCTCAGGTATCGCGCTGATTTTCTGCCACGCGATCTGTGATTGACCATTCGCCAGATCGATGTCCGCCTCGATCACTCGTCGCTCGATGACCTGTACGGGGGTCAGGTTCCCGGTAATGGCGTGAATATTGCGCGCCGCATCGGCGGGTCGTGCCGCCTGGAGCCAGGCGCGCGCCGCCTGCAACTGCAGGGCGGGCTGATCGGCCGCAGCCGCCCGACGCGCCGCGTCATCAAGACTTGCCGCCGCACGCTCGCGCGCGTCGCTCGGTGCCTGCGCCGGTACGCCCTCCTCGGACGCAGCCGATCCTGTACCCGGAAACGAGGCCTTGGGGAAGCTCGAACACGCGACCAGCGCGGCAAGCGCGGCGATCGCGGCCAGCGCCAGGGCGCCGCGGGAGGGGAAATCCGGAACAGAACGTGTTTGCATCTGAGGCACCGCGCCCGGCAAGCTAGGCGATCAAAAAACCTGGTGGAGATTATAGTGGCAGGCGGCGCGGGCAGGCTTGATGTCGTGGCGACTCCCATTGGCAATATCGCTGATCTGAGCCCGCGCGCCCTGGAAAGCCTGCGCGGCGCCGACCTGGTGCTGGCCGAGGACACCCGACACACCGCCTCGCTCTTAAGCGCCTGCGGCATAGCGCGACCCCTGCTTTCGCTCCACGATCACAACGAGAGCAGCCGTGTCGCCTCCCTCCTGGAACGGCTCCGGGCCGGCGAGGTCATGGCGCTGGTCAGCGATGCTGGGACCCCGCTGCTCTCGGATCCTGGTTTCGTGCTGGTGCGGGCGGTCGTCGCCGCGGGCCTCACGGTGCGTACGATACCGGGCCCTTCGGCGGTCACCGCGGCGCTGGCCGTTGCAGGGCTCCCCACCGATCGCTTCGTGTTCGAGGGCTTCTTACCGACCCGGAGTGGCGAACGCCAGGCCGCTTTGGCGCGGCTGTCGATGGAAGCGCGCACGCTGGTTCTTTTTGAGGCTCCGCACCGTATCGGCAAGACTTTACAGCACATGGCCGCCGCCTTCGGCGCCGAGCGCGCGGCGGTGGTGGCGCGGGAACTGACCAAAATGTACGAGACTATCTATCGCGGGAGCCTGGCGGAACTCGCGCAGCGCGCCGCGCAGGAAAAGGATTTCTCACGCGGGGAGATCACAATTGTGGTAGCCGGTGCCACGGCGCAGGAGGGTGGTGACGATGAGCTCCTGGCACGTGCCTTACCCCTGCTTCTGAAGGATCTGCCGCCGGCGCGCGCCGCGGCCATCGCCTCGCAGCTCTCGGGCGTGCCGCGCCCGCGCGCCTACGAACAGGCTTTGCAGCTGGCGCGCAATAAGGGTGCAGAGGCGGACTAGAGCCCGTATGGTGAGTGGCTGGAGAGCCGGCCAGGCAATCGCTGTTTCCCTAGGGGCCCTTCGGGGTCTTTAAGGGGATGGAGGAAAGTCCGGGCTCGGCGGGTCAAGGTGCCAGGTAACGCCTGGGGGGCGCGAGCCCACGGAAAGTGCAACAGAAAGCAAACCGCCGAAGCGCCGCAAGGCGCTGGCAAGGGTGAAAGGGTGCGGTAAGAGCGCACCGCGTCGGTGGTAACACCGCACGGCACGGCAAACCCCACCTAGAGCAAGGCCAAATAGGGAAGTCGCGGTGGCAACACCGCAGCGCCAGACCTGCGCGTGCTTCCGGGTAGGCCGCTTGAGGCTCACGGCGACGTGGGTCCCAGAGGAATGATTGCCCACGACAGAACCCGGCTTATCGGCCGGCTCTCCTTCTTTATGTTGCGGCGACTTTTTTCCCCGCCACCCATCTGCGACCAGGCGATGTAATCCCCTCGGCGTGGCGCTGATTCAGCGCAAATAGCGATCTCGTCTTACAGATCCAGGCCGAATTCCACTTTAACTTTACACTCCTTATAACTAGCGCCTACCCCACCGAGTCTGCGGGCTCCAAAGGAATTTCCGGTGTCTACACCGCAAGAACTCGAAGCGAAATTGTGGAAAGCATTGGGCACTGATCGAGTCGTCATGCTCGGATTGGACGGTGCCGAGGATGGACACACTCGTCCAATGACCGTACAGGTGGAAGCAGAGAAATCTCCGCTCTGGGTCTTCACTTCGAAAGACAACCAGATGGTCAAACTTCTCGGGACTGCTCAGCGCGCAACTGTGACTTTTACCGCCAAGGGCCACGACTTGTTTGCAAGCCTGCAAGGCACCCTGCACCAGCACAATGATCGGACCACGATCGATCGACTATGGAATCGCTTTGTCGCGGCATGGTATGAGGGCGGAAAGGACGACCCCACTCTTGTACTGTTGCGGTTTGAAGCAACCCACGCCGAGATCTGGGAGAACCAAAACAGCGTCATCGCAGGCGTGAAGATACTGCTCGGTGCGGATCCAAAAAAAGATGCGCACGACAAGGTGGCCCACGTAAATCTTCGGCAGTAGCCGAAGGGCCCGCAGCAGAAAACACCTTCCCTTTTATATAAAAAGGGGCATCGAACCCGGCGTCGTGAAACGCGGGTCGGCGCAAAAGTCAAGCCGTATCGCATCGACGCCGGGTATCAGGGCGCGCCAACGCCTCGAGCTCACCTCATATTGAACTGTGAATCGAGCTGAGGCCGATTCAACCGAGAACACTCCGGTGCTTCGCGAAGGTTCACTTCTTTTTTCTTGATTCTAAATTGAGATTACTAGAGCAACTGTTTGATCAATATGATCGATCGACGACAATCGCCTTCGGTCACCTCCGCGCAGTGGTTCTTTTCGAGCGTAAGTCTTTGTGGGACGGGAAAAATTTGCTGGAATTCCATTGACACATGAGGCCGCCAATTCCTATAGTGGCGCCAAGTGGGAAAAAGTGGGGGCAGATGGGCGAACTCGCCCGTCAATCACGTGTTTCGCGGCGCAACAAAGCTCACGGTGGACGACAAAGGGCGGCTGGTCATGCCAACCCGCCATCGGGAGCGGCTGCGCGAGCATTGCGGCGGCCAACTGGTCATTACGGTCGACCGCGATCCTTGCTTGCTGATTTACCCGCTGCCCGAATGGGAACAAATCGAACGCAAGCTCATGGCATTGCCCACGTTCCAGCCGCAGGCCCGACGGCTGCAGCGGCTGATGGTTGGCCACGCCACCGATATTGAGCTCGATGGCCACGGACGGCTCCTTTTGCCTGCCGAATTGCGCGAATTTGCGGGGCTCCAGCGCCACGCGATGCTGGTGGGCCAGGGCGGGCGCTTCGAGCTGTGGGACGAAGCACGCTGGATAGAAGGGCGCGACGTCTGGCTCAAGAGCGATGACTCGACCGGGACGCTCTCGGCCGATCTTGATTCGTTGTCGCTCTAGAGGACCGGGTCAAGGTGCGCCAGGGCGGGGAGTTTGGATGAGCACAAACCGGTGCTTGTCGATCAGGTGCTTGCAGCTCTTGCCGTGCGCCCGGCAGGCGACTACGTCGACGCGACGTTCGGCCGCGGCGGCCACAGCGAGCGGATCCTCGCTGCCCTCGGAGCGCAAGGACGCCTCCTCGCAATCGACCGCGATCCCGAGGCCATCGCCGCGGGTCGCGCGCGCTTCGCATCGGAAGGGCGCATTACGTTTGTGCATGGAGCCTTTGGCGAGCTGGCGGCGCTGCTGCGCGCGGCGAACCCGCAAATCCGCGTGTACGACGGCATCCTCATCGACTGCGGGGTCTCCTCACCACAACTCGACAATGCGGCGCGCGGTTTCAGCTTTCAGAAGGACGGCCCGCTCGACATGCGCATGGATTCTTCAGCCGGCGAACCCGTCAGCGACTGGCTCGCTCGGGCCACGTTCGAGGAAATGCGAAACGTGATCGCCAGTTTCGGTCAGGAGCGCTTTGCGCGCCGCATTGCCAGCGCCATCGAGCGCGAGCGCGCGAATACGCCCGTGACGCGCACCGCGCAGCTCTCCTCACTGATCCAGCGCGCGGTGCCGGTGCGCGAACCCGGCAAGCACCCGGCCACCCGCACTTTCCAGGCGCTGCGGATGATGATCAACGACGAACTCGGCCAGCTGCAGCGCGCGCTCGAGCAATCACTCACGCTGCTCGCCGCCAGCGGGCGGCTGGCGGTGATCAGCTTCCATTCCCTCGAAGACGGCGTGGTCCGAGATTTTTTCGACGAGCACAGCAATGTCGATCCGTTGCTGGCACGTCTCCCGGTGATTCCTGCCACTGCCATGCCGCGACTGCGGCGCATCGGGCGCAAACAACGCGCCAGCGCCGCCGAAGTGGCCTTAAATCCGCGCGCGCGCAGTGCACTGCTGCGCGTCGCGGAATTTCTTGGCCCGGCGGCACCGTGAAACCGCTCTCACGCACAGCACTGTGGGTCCTCATGCCGCTGCTGTGGTTGAGCGTGCTGGGTTCGGCCACGGGTGCGATCTACTGCAAACATCGCGCGCGCGAGTTGTTCGTTGAGCTCGAGCATCTGAACGGCGGCCGGGACGAGCTGGAGGCGGAGTGGGGCCGCCTGCAGATCGAGCAAAGCTTCTGGTCCACCTACGCCTACGTCGAGAACGTTGCCAGTACCAAGCTGCAGATGCGCATCCCCGGCTCAAACGAAGTCGAGATACCCGCTCCATGATCCGTACCGGCTCGGTACGCAAGAGCGCGCACGCGCGCGCGGATGGCAGCGCCCGGCCGATTTCTTTTTGCATGCGTCTGGGGGCGGTTTTTCTTCTGATGCTGGCGATCGGCGCCGCACTGGTGGGACGCGCCGTGCAGTTGCAGCTGGTGCAGCACCGCTTCCTGGCCAGCGAGGGCGCAGCGCGCTTTACGCGCGTGGCGGCGATCGTCGCCCACCGCGGCACGATCACGGACCGGTACGGTGAACCCCTCGCCGTCAGCACCCCGGTCGATTCGGTGTGGGTCAATCCGCGCCAGCTCTCGGGCAGCACCGAACAGCTTCCGCGCCTGGCCAAAGCTATCAGTGTCGATCTGCACGAACTGGTCGGGCGCGTAAGCACCGGGCAGGATCGTGAATTCATGTACGTGGCGCGCGGCCTCCAGCCGGCCGACGCGCGCAAGGTCCGCCAGCTGCAGATCAACGGCGTGAACCTGGCGCGCGAATACCGCCGCTACTATCCGGCCGGCGAAGTCACCGGCCACCTGCTGGGCTTCACGGACGTGGACGACACCGGCCAGGAGGGCGCCGAGCTCGCCTTTGATAACTGGCTGGGCGGGGAGGACGGTGCCAAGCGCGTCATCCAGGACAGCCAGGGCAATCGCGTCGAGGACGTCGAGAGCATCCGGGCCGTGCGCCCGGGGCGTGAATTGAAGCTCAGCATCGACCTGCGCATTCAGTACCTGGCCTACCGCGAACTGAAGGCCGCCATCCGCGACAATCGCGCGCGTTCCGGTTCGGTCGTGGTCCTGGACGTGCGCACCGGCGAAGTGCTCGCCATGGTCAACCAGCCGACCTTCAATCCCAACGACCGGCACCAACTGACTCCCAACTCCTACAAGAATCGTGCCGCCACGGATTTGTTCGAGCCCGGCTCAAGCATCAAACCCTTCTTCGTCGCCGCGGGCCTGGCCTCGGGTCGCTACCAGGCCGACAGCATCATCGACACCAGCCCCGGATACATCCAGGTCGGCACCTCGATGATCCACGACGAGCACAACTTTGGTTCAATCCCGCTGGCCACGGTGCTGGCGTTTTCCTCCAACGTCGGCATGGCTCACCTGGCCCTCTCGCTCGAACCCAAGCAGATCTGGAGCACGCTCGACGCGCTCGGCTTCGGACAGATCACGGCGAGTGGCTTTCCGGGCGAGTCGGCCGGGCAGTTGTCCAACTACTCTCACTGGCGCAGCGTCCTGATCGGGAACATGTCGCACGGCTATGGCTTGTCGGTGACGCCGCTCCAGTTGGCGCAGGCCTACGCCACCCTCGGCGCGCTGGGTTTGCGCCGCCCGGTCTCCTTGCTGCGCGTCGATGGGCCCGCCTCGGGCGATCGGGTGCTCGCTGGTCCCGTGTGCGCCTCGCTGCTGCACTTGCTCGAGTCGGTGATCACCATGCCCGGCGCCACCGGAAAGCTCGCCGCGATTCCGGGGTATCGCATCGCCGGCAAAACGGGGACCGCGTGGAAAGCCGAGGGCGGAGGTTATTCGCAAAACCGTTACGTCGCCGTGTTCGGCGGCGTCGCGCCCGTGAGCAACCCCAGGCTCGCCGCCGTGGTGGTGATCGATGAGCCGAGCGCGGGCAAGTATTACGGCGGTGACGTTTCGGCGCCGGTGTTCTCCGCGGTGGTGGGCGGCTCGTTGCGATTGCTGGGCGTGCCGCCGGATGCGAGCGCGCACCCGGCTGGCGGCGCGGGTGCGGTCCATTCCGGAACCCAGGTGGCGCGCCGATGAATTTGCACGCGAATCAGGGGGCGGTCGAGCCGGCGTGGCGGCCCCTCAAGGCCTTGCTGGGAGGGGGCATCGAGGTGCCCGATGACGTCGAAGTGGCAGACCTCACGCTCGACAGCCGCCAGGTGCGCAAGGGCGCGGCTTTTCTAGCCTGCCGCGGCCGGACCCATCATGGGCTTGATTTTGCGCGGGCTGCGGTGGAGGCCGGCGCGCGCGCGGTATTGTGGGAACCCGCCCCGGGTGTCAACGCGCCGCAGTTGCCGGCCTCGGTGCTGGTGGTGGCGGTTCCGGAGCTCTCGACCCAGGCAGGCTTTATTGCCGATCGGTTTTTTGGCGCGCCCTCCGCGCGCCTTGCGATCACGGGCATTACCGGCACCAACGGCAAGACCACGTGCGCGTGGCTGTTGGCGGCGGCATTAAATGTGAGCGGCCGCAGCTGTGCGTACCTGGGCACACTGGGGGCGGGACTGCCGGGAAAAATTGTCTCGGGCACGCACACCACACCCGATGCCGTGAGCCTGCACCGGGAGCTTGCGCAGTTGCGCGATGCGGGCGCCCTGGCCGTGGCGATGGAGGTGTCCTCGCACGCGCTCGACCAGCAACGTTGCGCGGGCGTGCGCTTTCAGGTCGCGGTGTTTACGAACCTGAGCCGCGACCATCTTGACTATCACGGGGATTTAAAAAATTACGCGGCCGCGAAAAGCACGCTGTTTGAATGGCCCACCCTGGGTGCGCGAGTCATCAACGTCGATGATCCGCTCGGTTTGGAGCTGGCCGCGCGGGCCGCCCCCGGCGCGCTGCTGATCGTTACCGGCCGGCGCACGGATCCGACCCAGCGCGTGCCCGGCGCGCGCTACATCCGGGCGCTCCGCAGCGCGCACCAGCCCAGAGGTCTGGAGATCGTCCTCGACACCAGTTGGGGCCCGGCGGTGCTGAGCAGCTCGCTGATCGGCGATTTTAATGTCGACAATCTGCTCACGGTGCTGGGCGTCTTGCTGGCCAACGGCATAGCGCTCGAGCAGGCCTGCAGCCTGCTTGCGAGCTGCCCGGCGCCTCCAGGGCGCATGCAGGTTCTGGGCGGCGGGGCGCTGCCTTTGGGGATCGTGGATTACGCACACACGCCCGATGCACTCGACAATGCGTTGCGGGCCGCGCGCGCGCACTGCGCCGGACGGTTGCTGTGCGTGTTTGGCTGCGGGGGCGAGCGCGACCGGGGCAAGCGCGCGCTAATGGGGCAGGTGGCCGAGTCGCTGGCCGATGAGCTCTACATCACGGATGACAATCCGCGCGGCGAAGATCCCAAGCGCATCGTTGCGGACATCCTCGGCGGGTTGCGCCACCCCGAGCTCGCGCACGTGGAGCACGATCGTGCGGCATCGATTGCCACGGCCTTAAGGACCGCGGGCGTGGGCGATGTGGTGCTGGTGGCCGGCAAAGGGCACGAGGATTATCAGCTGGCCGGCGGCACGCGACGCGCCTTCAGTGACCTGGCGCAGCTGCGCGCCGCACTCAGCGCGCGGGGCGCGGCATGAAGCGCACGCTGTCGCAATTTTCCGCCGCGTGCGGCGGGCGCCTCGAAGGCGCCGATGGAGAATTTGCCGACGTGATCATCGATTCGCGCAAGGTGCGCGCCGGGGACCTGTTCCTGGCGCTACCCGGCGAGAATACGGACGGGCACGAGTTCCTCGGCGCTGCGGCCGCCGCCGGCGCGGTCGGCGCACTGGTTAGCCGAAAGATCAATGTGCCGCTCCCGCAGGTGCTGGTGAGCGATGTCGCACGCGCCTTGAGCCGGGCGGGCGCGGCCTGGCGCGAGGCGTTTCGCGGACCGGTGCTGGGTGTGGCTGGAAGCAACGGCAAGACCACGACCAAGGAAATGCTCGGCTCCATCCTCGCGCAACGCGGTGAGTGTCTGGCGACGCGCGGGAACCTGAACAATCACCTGGGTGTGCCGCTCACGCTGCTGCGCCTGAATGATGGGTTTCAAAGTGCGGTCATCGAGATGGGCGCCAATCGGTCCGGTGAGATTGCCGAACTGGTGCGACTGGCGCGACCGGACGTCGGCCTGATCACCAACGCCGGCGCCGAACATCTGGAAGGCTTCGGGAGCCTTGAGGGCGTGGCGCAGGCCGAGGGTGAGATGGTGGCGGGGCTCGAGCCGGGTGGCACCGCGATCATCAATGCCGACGATGCCTACGCGCCGCTGTGGTGCGAACTGAGCCGCGCGCGGGTGGTGACCTTTGGACTGGCCGCCGACGCCGGGGTGCGCGCGCACGCGCTGCGCCTTGACGTGGGCGCCGAAGGGTTCATGACCCGATTTGATCTGCAGTGCGCGCTCGGCACGGTGACCGTGGCGCTCGCGCTGGCTGGACGGCACAACGTCTACAACGCGCTGGCCGCGGCCGCGGCCGCGATGGCGGCCGGAGCAAGCCTCGCGCAGGTGAGCGCAGGGCTGGGCGCGGTGCGCTCGGTGGCCGGGCGATTGCAATTCCGGCCCCTGCGCGGAGGGGCGTGGCTGATCGATGATACCTACAACGCCAATCCGAGCTCGGCGCACGCCGCACTGGAGGTACTGGCTGAACTACCGGGCCGGCGTTGGTTGGTGTTAGGGGACATGGCCGAGCTTGGCCGCTTTGCCGGCGCGAGTCATGAAGAGCTGGGCACCCTCGCGCGCACGCTCGGGGTGGAGCGCCTCTACACGTTCGGGCCGCTCGCGGCGCTGGCCGCCGAGAGCTTCGGGGCCGGCGCCGAATCGTTCACCGACATGGACGCGTTGGTGCGCGCCTTCGGCGGCGCGGTGCCGGGCGAGGTGCGATTGCTGGTCAAGGGATCGCGCGTCAACCGACTCGAGCGACTGGTCGCATCGCTCACCGGCGCGCCAACCGCGCGACAGGCGCTCTGATGCTGTACTGGGCCACCAAGCACCTTGCCGCGCACTACTCGGTGTTCAACGTCTTCTCGTACCTGACGTTGCGCTCGATCCTGGCGGCGATGTCGGCCATGGCCATCGCGCTGCTGGTGGGTCCGTTCATGATCGAGCGGCTGGCGCGCTACCAGATCGGCCAGGTAGTGCGCAACGACGGGCCGCGCTCTCACCTGCCCAAGGCCGGTACCCCGACGATGGGAGGGATGCTGATCATCTTCGCGGTTGTGGTGACCACCACGATCTGGGGGGATCTGGTCAATCGCTTCGTGCTGATCGCCCTTGGCATCACGCTGGGCTACGGAATAATCGGCTTCTACGACGATTACCTCAAGCTGGTGGTCGGCAACTCGCGCGGGCTGGTCGCGCGCTGGAAGTATTTCTGGCAGTCGGTGCTCGGTCTTGCAGCCGGCATCCTGCTCTATCGGCTGGCGCACACCGCCACGGTGGCGGCCTTCCACGTTCCGTTCTTTAAGAGCGTGAGCTGGCCGCTGGGCGCGGGCGGCTTCGTGGTGCTCGGCTATCTGATGATCGTGGGCATGAGCAACGCGGTAAACCTCACCGACGGGCTGGACGGGCTGGCGATCGGCCCCACGGTGATGGTCGCCGGGGCGCTGGCCATCTTTGCCTACTTGACGGGCAACGCGGTGTTCGCCAACTACCTGCAGATCACCGCCGTACCCGGCGCGGGCGAGTTGGCGGTGTTTTGCAGCGCCATCGTCGGCGCGGGCCTCGGGTTCCTGTGGTTCAACGCCTATCCGGCACAAGTGTTTATGGGCGACATCGGCGCGCTCGCGCTCGGGGCCGCGCTCGGGTGCGTGGGTTTTATCGTGCGCCAGGAGATCGTCACGCTCCTGATGGGCGGCGTCTTTGTTCTGGAGACCGCCTCGGTCATTTTACAGGTGGCTTCCTACAAGATAACTGGCAAGCGCATCTTTCGCATGGCCCCGCTCCACCACCACTTCGAGCTCAAGGGCTGGGCCGAGCCGAAGATCATCGTGCGGTTCTGGATTATCAGCATCCTGCTGGTGCTCGCAGGACTCGCCACCCTGAAGTTGCGATGAGCGCCACTCCCCAGAACGTTGCGCGCACCGTAGTCGTTGGTCTCGGACGGACCGGCCTGTCGGTGGTGCGTTACTTGCGAGCGCACGGCACGCCGGTCGCCGTGGCCGACACACGCGCGGCACCGCCGGCACTTACCGAGCTGCGCTCGCTGGCGCCCGAAGTGACGGTGAGCACCGGTGCGCTGGATGCCAAATTACTGGACGGGGCTGATGCCATCGTGGTCTCCCCGGGGCTCGCCGCGCACGGCGCGTTCTTCGATGCGGCGCGCGCCCGGGGCGTGCCGGTGTTCGGTGATATCGAATTGTTTGCGCGCGCGGTCCGCGCACCGGTGGTGGGCATTACCGGCACCAACGGCAAGAGCACCGTGACCACGCTAATCGGTCTGATGGCGGAGCGTTCCGGCCGTCGCACGCGCGTCGGGGGGAACCTGGGCGAGCCGGCGCTCGAGTTGCTCGATCCAGGCGTGGAACTGTACGTGCTTGAGCTTTCCAGCTACCAGCTCGACACTACCGAGTCCCTCACGCTGGCCGCCGCGACGGTGCTGAACCTCAGCGCGGACCACCTCGATCGCTACCCGACACTGAGCGACTATGCCGAATCGAAAGCGCGAATATTCCGGCGCTGTGGGACCGCCGTGCTCAACGCCGATGACCCGCAGGTCGCCTCGATGGGCACGCTGGCGCGCCGCCGCTTGCGCTTCTCGCTCGATGAGTCGAGCAGCGCAGAGTACCGGCTGCATCGGCACGCCGGTCGCCAGTGGCTCGCGCGCGGCGCCGAGCCGCTGCTGGCCCTCGATGAACTAAAGCTCGTCGGTCGCCACAACGCCGCCAACGCGCTCGCCGCCCTGGCGCTCGGTGAGGCCCTTGAGCTGCCGCGTGCGGCCATGCTCGAGGTGCTGCGGGAATTTCCAGGCCTCCCGCATCGCGCCCAGTGGGTGGCCGATATTGCGCAGGTCCGTTACGTGGATGATTCGAAGGGGACCAACGTCGGGGCGACACTCGCGGCGGTGTCGGGCTTTGCCGGCCCGTTGCTGCTGATCGCCGGGGGCGATGGCAAGGGCCAGGACTTCAGCCCCCTGGCCCCAGCGTTCCGAGGCAAGGTGCGCAGGGCCTTCCTGATCGGGCGCGACGCGCACGTGCTCGGTGCCGCACTGAATGGGAGCTGCGCGATCGAGTACTGCGCGAGCCTGGAGGCAGCGGTCGCGCAAGCCGCGCAGCATGCGAACGCGGGCGATACCGTGCTGCTGTCGCCGGCGTGCGCGAGTTTCGACATGTTTCGCGATTACGCGCACCGCGGTGAGGTGTACGCGGCCGCGGTGCGAAGGCTCGGGGCATGAACGAGCTCGTCACTCCCATGATCCGCTCCGGGGAACGCGGTCCGTCACTGCGGCTTGATCCGCTGATACTGCTGCTGGCCGCTTCCATTTTGCTGCTGGGTCTTGTCATGGTGACCTCCGCCTCGGTCACCACCGCCGCGCACGAAAGTGGCGACCCGTTTGCGTACCTTGAGCGACAGCTGGTGATCGTTGGTTCGGGTCTTGCGCTTGCCGGGGCCGTGTTCCTGATTCCGATTGCGGTCATCGAGCGCATCGCGCCGGCGCTGCTGATTGCCGCAGGCGTGCTGCTGGTGCTGGTGCTGATCCCGGGGCTCGGCCACGTCGTCAATGGCGGGCGCCGGTGGCTTCGCTTCCCCGGAATCAACTTCCAGGTCTCCGAGGCGGCGCGGGTACTGGCGCTGATCTATATCGCCCAGTACTGCGTGCGCTTTGAGACGGCGTTGCGCAGCAGCGTCGGCGGACTGATCCGACCCCTGGCGCTGCTGGTGGTGCTGGGTACGCTCCTGCTCGCCGAGCCTGACCTGGGAGCGGCGACGGTGCTGTTCGTCACCGGCTTTGGACTCCTGTTCCTGGCCGGCGCGCAGCTGCGCTGGGTGCTGGTCGCGGTGGTGGGGGCGAGCGCGGCGATGTCGGCGCTGGTGCTGTTCTCCGATTACCGGATGCGGCGCGTGACCGGATTCCTGAACCCCTGGGCAGATCCCTACAACACCGGATTCCAGCTCACGCAATCCCTGATCGCGATCGGCCGCGGCGAATGGTTCGGCGTGGGTCTGGGCGCCAGCGTGCAAAAACTGTTCTACCTGCCCGAGGCCCACAACGATTTCCTGTTTGCGGTGCTGGCCGAGGAACTGGGCCTGGCCGGGGTCGTGCTGACGCTGGGCCTGTTCCTGGCCTTGGCGTGGCGCGTGTTCGCGCTCGCGCGGCGCGCGCACGATGCCAACATGAAATTTCACGCCTACCTTGCCTCGGGCTTTGCGCTGTGGCTGCTGGTGCAGGCGTTCGTGAACATCGGTGTAAACATGGGGGTTCTGCCCACCAAGGGCCTCACGCTACCGCTGATGAGCTACGGGCGCAGCAGCATGTTGGTGGCGCTCGCCTGGCTCGGGCTCATCCTTCGCGTTCATCACGAAGTGGCGCTCGGCGCGCGTGGCGCCGCGCGCGGGCGGCATGCGTGAGTGCGCCGGTGGCCCTGATCATGGCAGGCGGTACCGGCGGGCACGTGTTCCCGGCGCTCGCGCTGGCGCGCGAACTGCGCACGCGCTCCTGGCAGATCGTGTGGCTCGGCACGCACCGGGGACTGGAGGCGCGCCTGGTGCCGGCTGAGAATATTCCGATCGAGTGGCTGAGCGTGTCCGGATTGCGCGGCAAGAATGTACTCACCTGGCTCGCCGCGCCCATCCGCCTGGTGCAATCCTTGTTCGAAGCGCTCGCGATCATTCGCCGCCACCAGCCCACCGTGGTCGTGGGCCTGGGCGGTTACGTATCGGGTCCCGGGGGCGTGGCCGCGTGGCTCGCGCGCCGTCCGTTGCTGATCCACGAGCAAAACGCCATTGCAGGAATTACCAACCGTTGCCTGGCGCGCCTGGCGCGCGAGGTCTACACCGCATTCCCGGGCGCGTTCGGAAACGGTGTGGTCACGCACCAGATCGGCAATCCGGTGCGCACCGACATCGCATCGCTCCCGCCCCCGGCGGTGCGCTTTGCCTATCGGAGCGGTGCGATTCGCATCCTGGTGGTCGGGGGCAGCCAGGGCGCCGCGCGCCTCAACAGCGTCGTGCCGCACGCACTGGCGCGACTGAACGGAAACATCCGCGTGGAAGTGCGCCACCAGGCCGGTGCACGCGGCGAGGAGAGCGCGCGGCGCGCCTACGCCGCCGCCCTGGTGCACGCCGAGGTGACCCCATTCATTGATGACATGGCGGAAGCCTACGGCTGGGCGGACCTGGTGATCTGCCGCGCCGGCGCGTTGACGGTATCCGAGCTCGCTTGCGCCGGTGTGGGGGCGATCCTGGTGCCGTTCCCGGCGGCCGTGGACGATCACCAGACCTTTAACGCCCAGGTGTCCACCGCCGAGGGCGCCGCCATCCTGATCAGTGATCGGGAGCTCACGGCCGAGCGCCTCGCCACCGAACTCACCGCGCTGTGCGCGGGCCGAGGACGCCTGATCGCGATGGCCGAGAGAGCGCGGCTCCTGGCGCAGCCTCGCGCGGCGTCCGATCTGGCGGCGGCCTGTGCGCAATTTGCCGGAGCCATGGCGTGAACGATCGCATGCGCCGCATCGGCACCATCCACTTCGTGGGCATCGGCGGCAGTGGCATGGGCGGGATCGCCGAAGTGCTGCTCAACCTCGGCTACAAGGTGCAGGGCTCGGACCTCAAGGCGAATGCGGTCACGGCGCGGCTTAAAGAACTGGGCGCGCGCATCGACATCGGCCATCGCCCGGAGAACGTCGAGGGGGCGGATGTCGTGGTTACCTCGAGCGCGGTGGCGAGCGACAACCCGGAGGTGCGCGCGGCGCTGAGCCGCCGCGTGCCGGTCGTGCCGCGCGCCGAGATGCTCGGGGAACTGATGCGTTTCAGGCAATCGATCGCCGTCGCCGGCACGCACGGCAAGACCACGACCACGAGCCTTGTCGCCAGCGTGCTGGCCGAGGGCGGGGCCGATCCGACCTTCGTGATCGGCGGGCGACTCAAGAGTGCCGGCACCAATGCGAGACTCGGGACCGGGCGCTACCTGGTGGCCGAAGCCGACGAGAGCGACGCCTCGTTCCTGCACCTGCAGCCGACCATCGCGATCATCACCAACATCGACAACGATCACTTGGGCACGCACGGGGGCGACTTCGCGCGCCTGTGCGACAGCTTCGTGAGTTTTCTGCACAACCTGCCTTTTTACGGACTGGCGGTGCTGTGCCAGGACGACGAGAACCTGCAGCGGATCCTGCCGCGCGTCGGGCGTCCGGTGCTGACCTACGGCCTGAACGAGGAGGCCGACGTGCGCGCCTTGGACATTCGCCGTGAACGGATGCGCACACTTTTCAACGTGGCGCGTCCGGGACGGAGCGCAGCGCTGGCGGTGACGCTGAACATGACCGGCCTGCACAACGTGCGCAACGCCCTGGCGGCGATCGCGGTGGGCAGCGAACTTGAAATCGACGACGCGGCCATCGGGCGCGCGCTCTCGAGTTTCCAGGGCATCGAACGGCGCATGCAGTGGCTCGGGGAAGTGCAGACCGTGCACGGCAAGGTGGACTTCGTGGACGATTACGGTCACCACCCCACCGAGATTGCCGCCACGCTCGATGCGTTGCGCCAGGCGTGGCCGGATCGGCGCCTGGTGCTCGTGTTCCAGCCCCACCGCTACACCCGCACGCGCGATCTGCTCGATGACTTTGCCAACGTGCTCACCGGCTTCGACGTGCTGCTGGTCACCGAGGTGTACGCCGCGGGCGAAGCGCCCATCAAGGGGGCGGATGGCCGGGCGATCTGCCGCGCGATCCGCAGCCGCGGCAAGCTCGAACCGGTGTTCGTCAATCGCGTCGAGAACATCGGCACCGCGTTGCGCGACGTGCTGCGTGATGGCGATGTCGTGGTCACCATGGGGGCCGGGCACATCGGTGCGATCGCGCACGAGTTGCTGGTCCGCCTGGCCGCCCCGCGCGCGGTGGAGCGGCGGCCATGAACCTCGCGGTGTCCGATGAGTTCAGCGCGCGCATTCGACGCAACGAGCCGATGTCCAAGCACACCTCCTGGCGCGTGGGCGGGCCTGCGGACCTGTTCTTCACGCCGCATGATCGCGCCGACCTGGCCGCGTTCCTGCGCCAGTTGCCGCCCGACTCCCCGCTCCTCTGGGTGGGCCTGGGCAGCAACCTGCTGGTGCGCGATGGGGGGATCCGCGGCGTGGTGATCTGCACCTACGGCGCTTTTACGCGCCTCGAGCATCGGGCCGCGCAGCTTGTGTATTGCGAAGCGGGCGTGCCTTGTCCGCGCGTGACACGCAGTTGCGCCAGCTGGGGCTTGGGACAGGCGGAATTTTTCTCAGGCATCCCCGGCACGTTGGGCGGAGCCCTGGCGATGAACGCGGGCGCCTACGGCGCGGAGACCTGGCGCTACGTGCGCGCCGTGGACGTCATGGCACGTAACGGCACCTGCCGGACGCGCCCGGCGAGCGAATACCAGGTCGGTTACCGACACGTGGGCGCGCCCGCCAACGACGAATGGTTCTTGGCCGCCGAACTGGAGTTCACTCCCGCCGATCCGGCCACCGCCGGCGAAGTGCGGCGCTTGGCGCAACGACGCAAGCTCACCCAGCCGCTGGGCGAACGCAGCTGCGGCTCGGTCTTCACCAATCCGCCCGGCGATCACGCCGCGCGGCTGATCGAGGCCGCCCACCTGAAGGGGTTTCGCATCGGCGGGGCGGTGGTGTCCGAAAAGCACGCCAACTTCATCCTCAATGAGGGCGGCGCCACGGGGAGCGACCTCGAAGAACTGATCGCGCACGTGCGCGCGAGCGTGCTGAGTGCTCACGGCGTAGATCTCACCCCCGAAGTGCGCATCGTCGGGGAGGGCCACTGATGCACCTGCGCCACGATCAAAAGAATTTGCGTCGCGTGAGCGACGCGACCGAGTTTGGCAAAGTCGCGGTGCTGCTGGGCGGATCGTCCTCCGAGCGGGACGTGTCACTGCTCAGCGGCAAGGACGTGCTCGCCGCCCTCAAGAGCCGCGGGGTCGATGCGCACGGCTTTGACCCGGCCGAGCGCGACCTGGCGAAACTGCGCGAGGAAAAATTTCAGCGCGCCTGGATCGCCTTGCACGGCCCGGGAGGCGAGGACGGCACGGTGCAGGGTGCGCTTGAATTCCAAGGGATTCCCTACACCGGAAGCGGCGTGGCCGGTTCGGCGATCGCCATGGACAAGCTGCGCACCAAGCGTCTGGCGGGGGCGGTTGGCGTACCGACGCCGGAATTTGTGGTGTTGCGGAGCGAAGCGGATCTTCAGGTGGCGCTCGCCCGCCTTAAGGTCCCGATGATCGTCAAGCCCGCCTCGCAGGGCTCGAGCGTCGGCATGACGCGGGTCCAAACAGCCGAGGAACTCCCGGCGGCCTGGCGTGCGGCGACCCAGCACGAACCGGTGGCGTTTGCCGAGCCCTGGATCACGGGCGGGGAGTACACGGTCTCGATCCTGCAGGGGGTCGCGCTCCCCTCGATACGCATCGAGACGCCGCGCGCGTTCTACGACTATGAGGCGAAGTATCTGCGCGATGACACGGTGAAGACCTGTCCGTCGGGCTTGAGCGCCGCGGCCGAGCGGGAGCTGGCGCAACTTTCACTCATCGCGTTCGAAGCCTGCGCGGCCGAAGGCTGGGGGCGCGCGGATTTCATGATGGACGCGCAGGGCCGGCCTTGGCTGCTGGAGGTCAACACGGTCCCTGGCATGACCGACCATAGCCTGGTGCCGATGGCCGCGCGCGTGGCGGGGCTGGATTTTGGCGAACTGGTGTGGCGGATACTCGAGACCAGCCTGGTGCGCACGCCGTGCTAGGCCAGCGACGCAACGTGCGCCGTCGCGCCGACAGTGCCGAGCGCTGGCAGCTCTGGCAGCTCCCGTGGCGGCGGATCGGTACCGTCGGCGGCGCGGTGCTGGGTGCGGGTGTCATCGCCGCGGCGCTGCTGTTGTTCATGAACCAGCCGATCGAACGCATCCGCGTCGATGGGCAGTTCCAGCACCTCACCGCCCAGGACGTTGAAAAAGCGGTGCGCGCGCAGCTCCACGGCGCCGGACTGGTGAGCGTGCGGCTCGATGACGTGCGCCGGGCACTGCGCTTGCTGCCCTGGGTGCAGGGGGCGAGCGTGCAGCGCAGCTGGCCGCGCGGACTGACCGTCACGGTCATCGAGCAGCAGGCCGTGGCGCGCTGGAACAGCACCGATCTGGTCAACTCGCACGGCGATGTGTTCTACGGAAACTCGCCCTTCGTGCCGCCCGAACTGCCGCAATTGGCCGGTCCGCCGGGCACCGAGGCGGACGTCGTGGCGCGATACCTTGCCTTGCAGGGCCGGATCGTGGAGTCCGGCGTGCGCCTCACGGCGCTGAAGCTCGACGCACGCGGCGCCTGGGAACTGGAACTGGACGATGGGGTCGCGGTGCGCTTCGGTCGGCGCCAGGTCGATGAGCGCTTCGAACGTTTCCTGAGTGTGGCGCTGCGCGTGGTGTGCCAGCGGGCGGCCGACATCTCCTACGTCGATATGCGCTACACCAACGGATTTGCGGTCGGCTGGCGGAGCGCGGCCGTGCGCACTCCGGCGGACAGCCCAGGACAGGACGGTAAAGCGGATGGCTAAGCGTTCCGATCGGACACTGGTGGTCGGCCTGGACATTGGCACTTCGAAAGTGGTGGCCCTGGTCGGTGAGCTCACCGGCGATGGGGCGATCGAGCTGATCGGCTTGGGCTCGCAGCCCTCGCGCGGGCTGAAGAAGGGTGTGGTGGTCAACATCGAATCCACCGTGCAGTCGATTCAACGCGCGGTCGAGGAAGCCGAGCTCATGGCCGGGTGCGAAATCAACGCGGTCTATGCCGGCATCGCCGGCAGTCATATCCGCAGCCTAAATTCACACGGCGTGGTCGGGATCCGCGATCGCGAGGTCACGGCCGCCGATGTCGAGCACGTGATCGAGGCGGCCAAGGCGGTGGCAATCCCGGCCGACCAGCGCATCCTGCATGTGCTGCCGCAGGAATTCATCATCGACGGCCAGGAAGGGATCCGCGATCCGATCGGCATGTCCGGAGTGCGCCTGGAAGCCAAGGTGCACATCGTCACGGGCGCCGACAGCGCCGCGCAGAATATTATCAAGTGCGTGCAGCGCTGCGGGCTGGTGGTCGAGGACATCGTGCTCGAGCAACTGGCCTCGAGCTACGCGGTGCTGACCGACGATGAAAAGGAGCTCGGCGTCTGCATCGTCGATGTGGGCGGTGGCACCACCGACATCGCGGTGTTCTCGGGCGGCGCGATCCGCCACACCGCCGTGATTCCCATTGCCGGGGATCAGGTGACCAACGACATCGCCGTGTCGATGCGCACCCCGACCCAGTACGCCGAAGACATCAAGGTGCGCTTCGCATGCGCGCTCTCGCAGCTGGCCAATCCGGACGAGAGCATCGAGGTGCCCAGCGTCGGGGACCGCCCCGCCCGCCGACTTGCGCGCCAGACGCTGGCCGAGGTGGTCGAGCCACGGTACGAAGAACTGTTCAACCTGATTCGCGAGGAGCTGCGCCGCAGCGGCTTTGAGGAAATCATCGCCGCCGGACTGGTGCTCACCGGCGGGAGCGCGCGCATGGAAGGGGCGATCGAGCTTGCGGAGGAGATCTTTCATGTACCGGTGCGTTTAGGGTTTCCGCAACAGGTGCGCGGCCTGGCCGATGCGGTGCGCAATCCGATTTATTCCACCGCCGTGGGCCTGCTGCTGTACGCGCGCGAGAACGCCATGCCGGTGGCGCGCAATGCGCTGCTGGGCGGCACCGCGGGCGCCGCGCTCGGGCGCATGCGGCAGTGGTTCCAGGGACATTTTTAGCTGTATTTCCGTTCAACCGACCATATAAGGAGCTGACACTCATGTTTGAATTAATGGATGCCTACAGCCAGAGCGCTGTGATCAAGGTGATAGGCGTGGGCGGGGGCGGCGGCAACGCGGTCTCGCACATGGTAAGTTCGGGCATTGAAGGCGTGGATTTTATCTGCATCAACACCGACGCGCAGGCGCTCAAGTCCTCCAAGGTCAAGACGCAACTGCAGATCGGCAGCAACATCACCAAGGGGCTCGGCGCCGGTGCCGACCCCGAGGTGGGCCGGCAGGCGGCGGTCGAAGATCGTGACCGGATCATCGAGCTGATCACGGGGTGCGACATGCTGTTCATCACCGCGGGCATGGGCGGGGGCACCGGCACCGGAGCGGCGCCGGTGGTGGCTCAGCTGGCGCGCGAGCTGGGGATCCTGACCGTCGCAGTGGTCACGCGCCCGTTTGAAATGGAAGGCAGCAAGCGCGGCATGATCGCCAGCCACGGGATTGGTGAACTGACCAAGAGCGTGGATTCGCTGATCACGATACCCAACCAGAAACTGCTCACGGTGCTGGGCCCGACCACCACGCTGCTCGATGCGTTCAAGTCCGCCAACCAGGTATTGCAAGGCGCGGTGCAGGGCATCGCCGAACTCATTACGCGACCGGGGCTCATCAACGTGGACTTTGCCGACGTGCGCACCGTCATGTCGGAGACCGGCATGGCGATGATGGGCAGCGGCATGGCCAGCGGCGAAGGCCGTTCGCGCACCGCGGCCGAGGCGGCCGTGTCCTCACCGCTGCTCGAGGACATCAGCCTCTCGGGGGCGCACGGGATCCTGGTGAACATCACCGCGGGCCTGGATCTGGCCATCGGCGAGTTCGAGGAAGTCGGGCGCATCGTCAAGGAGTTCGCCTCGGACGATGCCACCGTGGTGGTGGGCACGGTGATCGATCCGGAGATGAGCAATGAACTGCGGGTGACGGTGGTGGCCACGGGCCTGGGTTCCCATGTGGTGACGCGCGCCGCGGTGGCATCGAATCGAGAGAACCTCGCGATCCGGCGGGAACTGCCGGCGATCCGGGCGGTGAAGAGCGCGCCGATGACAGCGCACGACTACGCGAGCCTCGATCGGCCTACCGTTCAACGTCAGCGCGCGGTGGGCGATGGGCTGCGTCCGGAGGCGGCGCCGATGGCGGCCGAGGAGATGCTGGACATACCCGCGTTCCTACGCCGGCAGGCCGACTGATGGCCGCCCGCGCGAGCGCGCGCGACGAGTCGCAACCGCAGGAGACCGGCGCGGGCCGGACCTGCGGCCGACGGCGCCTGCGTGTAGGAATCGGCACCCTGCCTCGCGCAGCGGCGCTCGATCCTTTGGAGTGTGCGCTGCGCCGGTGAATTCCGGCGCGTATTGGAGGCGCTGAGGATTATTGTCAGGCGTGAGCTTGAGGAGCTGCGCTTTGGCGCTGCGGCTAGGGTTTGCGACGCCCCGTGCCCCTTGGCTGTGGTACGGTAACGCCCATGGTTGGCCAACGCACGATCCGCAACAGCATCCGCGCCACCGGTGTCGGACTGCACACCGGGCGCCGGGTGCTGATGACGGTGCGTCCGGGACTGGCCGACACCGGCATCGTGTTCCAGCGCACTGACTTGCCCGGCGCTCCGGACATTCCGGCCCGTGCTTCGAATGTCGGAGAGACCAACCTGGGCACCACGCTCGTCCAGGGCGAGGCCAAGGTCTCGACCGTCGAACACTTGCTCTCCGCATTCGCTGGTCTTGGCATCGACAATGCGCGCATCGAACTGAACGCTCCGGAAGTACCAATCATGGACGGCAGCGCGGGCCCGTTCGTGTTCCTGCTCCAGTCGGCCGGCATCGAAGAGCAGAAAGTGCCCAAGCGCTTTACCCGCATCAAGCGCACGGTGCGCGTGGAGGACGGTGACAAGTGGGCGCAGTTCGATCCCTATGAGGGATTCAAGGTCAATTTCGAAATCGAATTCGATCATCCGATTTTCAAGCGCCGCATGCAGCGCGCGACCATGGATTTTTCCACCACCTCGTTCCTCAAGGAGATCAGTCGCGCGCGCACCTTTGGGTTTATGCGCGACCTGGAGATGCTGCGCTCCCACAACCTGGCACTCGGCGGGACACTCGATAACGCCATCGTGCTTGATGACTCCAAGGTGCTCAACGAGGGCGGGCTGCGTTACGAGGACGAGTTCGTCAAACACAAGATCCTGGACGCGATCGGCGATCTGTATTTGCTCGGTCATAGCCTGATTGGCGAATTTAGCGGGCACAAATCCGGTCACGGCCTCAACAACCGGCTGCTGCGTGCGCTGCAGGCCGATCCCTTGGCCTGGGAAGAGGTGGTGTTCGAACACCCCGCTCAGGCGCCGATCTCCTACGTGCAGGCGCTTACAATTCCGAGCACCGCGCTCGCCTCTTAAGAGCCGCGCCGCTCCCGATTCATTTTTCGGCGCTGGCGGCTCGCGGCGCGACCCGCACCCGGACCTTGACAATATCCGGCGCGCGCTCCCTGATTTTTTCCATCAGCGGATCGAGCGCAAAGCGCAACCGCGCGCTCCAGCCCCCCGATGAGGCAAGCAGCGTAAGTTCCTCGCCCTTGCACAGCACGTTGACGATCGAGGGGCGCAGCTCCTCAGGCAAGGCGGCACGAAACCATTCGAGCCACTCATGCTGCCGGCCGCGGACCTGCTGCAGGCTGTGCATCCAGCCTTGTTCTTTCATAATCCGGCCCACGGTTTGCACCGCGGCGCGCCTTATTATTCGCGTTTGTCTGTAGGCGGGACTGCTACCCTTTTTGCCAATTGTCTTCTTGTCTTGAGTGGGGTTCTTCGGCATAGTCTTGCGCATCGAACTAAGAGCCAGGTCCGCCTGTCATAAGGCGGGCCAGCAAAGCCACAGGAACACCGCGGAGCGCCATGATAACCGGCTTATCGATCATCCAGCTTGCCGCGCGAATGTCCCGCGAATACGGACGGTCGCTCGCGTGAACCTGATCTTTTTTTCGCCTCGCCAGGGCCGGGCGCGGCATCTTAACCTCTCGCATCCGCTGACGTTCACGCTGCTGTCCGTCGCCGCATTGGCGGTGCTGGCGGCCGTGTTTGCGCTCGGGGTCAGGGCCGGCTTGCAGGACGCCGGTTTGGGTTCACTCGGCGGCAAGGCGGGCGTCGCGCAGGAGCGCGCGGACATAGCGCAGCTGAAGGTGCATCTACAGGAAGGCATCGACGGCCTGGCGAAAAAGATGGGGCTGCTCAATGCGCACCTGATTCGGCTTAACGCCGTGGGGAAGCGTCTCACTCAGATGGCGAACCTGAGCAGCCGCGAATTCGATTTTGATCACGAGCCGGCCTTGGGCGGACCGGAGACTGAGAGCACCGGTCGCGGCGCTGAAGTCCCGGACCTCTCGGCGATGATCACGCAGTTCGACCGGAGCCTGGATTTCAGGACCGCGCAATTCTCGGCCCTCGAGTACGTGTTGCTCGGGCGGCAGTTGTCGGCGGAGATCCGGCCGTCCGGCAAACCGGTGATGGCCGGCTACATCTCCTCGTATTTCGGCGAGCGCATGGATCCGTTCAACGGTGAGGAGGCCTTTCATAAGGGTCTGGACTTCGCTAGCGAAGCGGGCACCGATGTGCTCGCGGTAGCGCAGGGCGTGGTGACCTGGGCCGGCCCGCGCGACGGGTACGGGATCCTGGTGGAAATCAATCACGGCAATGGCTACGTCACCCGCTACGCGCACAACTCACGCGTATCGGTGGCGCGCGGAGACACGGTGGAGCGCGGCCAGGCGATCGCCGTGGTCGGGTCCACCGGTCGCTCGACCGGACCGCACGTGCACTTCGAAGTGATGAGGGACGGGCGACAAATCGATCCGATGGCATTTATCGGACACTAGCGGCGCCAGCGGCGCTCGCCTTTTTTTTCAATCCTCGTTGATGGAGTCGGGCCTCGACCCGGCGCAGGGCGTTTGGTCGGCACAAAGGGCTTAAGACATGGTGGACGCTCTGCCCGGTGCAGAGGCGGGGAAGGAAAGGACGACAGAGGTTATTCATAGCGACAGGTCGCTCATCCTCAGGGTCCGGACCGACTACCTCCAGTACGAACGCGAACAAGAACTCGCCGAGCTCCAGGAAAAACAGCAGCAAGAGCGGATTCGGCGCCACCGACGGCGCGTGCGCTGGGGAGTGCTCCTGGCTGTGCTGGTGCTGGTGGCCGGCGCCGGCATTGCACTGGCCATCCTGATCAGCGAGGCGCTCAAGTCGAACGAAGTGGCGGTTGAGGAGTTTCACATGCCTGTCGAGCTCGCCGCGCGCGGGATCGATGGGGCGGTGGTCGCGCGCGGAGTGTTCGATGAACTCGTTCGCCTGCAGCACGCCACACGCGGCATGGCCGCACGCCGCGGTGTGCGAAGCGCCTGGGCGAATGGCGTCCAACTGGCCAAGCCACCTGCTCAGCTGTCGGTCGATGCCCTGATGCTCGCACTGAGGGCCCACTATGGGCAGGACCTGCGCATCGGCGGGGATGTCATGCCGGCCGGCGGGGGCGAGGTGCTCTTAAGAGTGCGTGCCGAGGGACTCGCGAGCCACGATTTTCAGGGCCCGGCGACGCAGCTCGCCTCCCTGTACAAGCGGGCCGCAGAATTTGTGTTCAGCCAGTCTCAGCCCGGATTGTGGGCCAGTGAGCTGGCCGCCGAAGGCCGCTACGCCGAGGCGCTTCAATACGCGCGTACCGCATTTCCTGCAGCCGCGGCGACCGAAAAGCCCTACCTGCTCAACGCCTGGGGCGTCGCGCTTGAACCCACCGGCGGCTCGGCGCGCGAGGCACTCGCACTGTACCGCCAGGCGCTCAAGCTCAAGCCCGACTACTGGAACGCGTGGACCAATGTCCAGAGCGGCTGCATCAACCTGGGCGATGAAGAGGGCGCCTGGCAGGCGGGCACGCAGATGCTGAAAATTGCAGGCGGACGGCCGGGACGCGCTCCGGAGCAGGACTATCAGAGCTGGGATCTGCTCACGTGGAATTTGCAGGCGCTGCTCGATAGCCGTATTGCCGACGTTGAGGCCTACGGAGGCGTGGGCTCGATGATCAGTGCGGCGGGCACTTCGCTCGCCGACATCCACGCACGGTTGCACGATCTTGAGGCGGCCGAGAATGCTCTGCAAACCTCGAAGGAGCATTCAAACGATCCCGCCGTTGCGGCCATGACCCATTTCGTCCGCGCGCGCCTGGCCACCGAAGCGGGCGACACCGCGCGTGCCGTCAGCGAGATGGCAGCCTTCGCGGCGACTCCAGGCAACCCGGCGATCGCCGCGGATGTCGCGAGCAACGGTTGCTGGATCGCTCCGGCCGAAGAGGCTGCGGGCCACCCTGATAAGGCCGACGCGATCCTGGCCTCGGCCGGCACCTTCGTAGATTGCTATCGATTCCGTGCCGACATCCTGGACGGGCGCGGTGATTGGCGCGGCGCGCAGAAAGCCTACGCCGCCGCCGTGCGGCTGGCGCCCGGTCTTCCGGCAGCCTATTACTCCTGGGGATTGGCGCTCGCCCGGCGCGGCGATCTGGAGGGTTCAGTGGAGAAACTCAAACAAGCCAACGCCCGCGGACCGCACTGGGCCGATCCGCTCAAGGCTTGGGGGGATGTGCTGAGCAAAAAAGGTCAACTCAAGGAGGCTTCCGCAAAATATCGGGAGGCGCTCAAGTACGCGCCGAGCTGGGCGGAGCTCAATAAAGCCGCGAGCGACTCACAGCGGATAAACTAGTCGAGAGTGCTGCACCTGCTCGACAACATCTTCTGGAATACGCTGACCGGCCCACACGCCAAGTTCGCAACCGGCGCGGGTCAGGCGCGCCGCTACGCCCCGGGTTTTTCGCCGATTCTGGGTTTTGCCGATCTAAAAAATCCGGACTTCGCTTCCCTGGCGCCCTACTGTGCCTCCGGCGAGCGCTTCTATTGCAGCGGCTGGTCAGGACCGATGCCCGCCGGCTGGCGCATGGAACTGGAGGCCATGATCCTGTGCATGGCGCGTGAGACACCCAAGCCGGTCACCGACGATGCCTTCGAGGCGGTGCCGCTGGGACCCGCGCACGCGGCGCAGGCGGTGGAACTGGCGACGCTCACGAATCCGGGACCCTTCGGATTGCGCACCATCGAACTGGGTGACTATTTTGGTTACTTCAAGGGCGGGCGCCTGATCGCTATGGCCGGCGAGCGCATGCACGCGGGTTCGCTGCGCGAAGTGAGCGGGGTGTGCACCCATCCGGACCACCAGGGAAAGGGCTACGCGCGGCTGCTCATCAACAAGGTGCTCGCGCACCAGCTGCGGCGAGCCCAGATTCCTTTTCTCCACGTCATGAGCAGCAACGAGCGCGCCCGCGAGCTCTATGAGCGCCTAGGGTTCAGCGACTACAAAGAGACCATCGTGCGGGTGATCTCCCCGATCGACACAGGGCTCGCGCCGGCCCTGAGCTCTTGAGTCGCGGACATTGAACCCCATAATCGTCGCAGGACCGTAAGGCGCGGGGGGCCCGCTCGAACGAATTCCTCCTTTGCCCATCTATCCGTACAATGCGCGGTTCTTCGGGAGCGGCCCCAAGGCGACTGAAGGGCTACTCCATTGATTTCAAAGGATTTTTTAAGTGCTTAAGGCCCTGACGAAAGTGTTCGGGAGCCGCAATGAGCGGCTGGTCAAAGGCTACGGCCGCGCGGTACGCGCCTCGGCCGCCCTCGAGGCGCAGATTTCCGCGCTCAGTGACGATGAGATGCGGGCCAAGACCTTCGAGTTCCGCACCAAGCTCGCCTCCGGAGTGCCGCTGCAGGAGGTGCAGCCCGAAGCCTTCGCTCTGGTGCGCGAGGCGGCCAAACGTGTGCTCAAAATGCGGCACTTCGATGTGCAGCTGATCGGGGGCCTCGCGCTGCATGAGGGCAAGATCGCCGAGATGCGCACCGGTGAGGGCAAGACGCTGGTGGCGACACTCCCGGCTTACCTCAATGCGCTCAGCGGACTGGGTGTGCACGTGGTCACGGTCAATGAATACCTGGCGCAGCGCGATGCCGACTGGATGGGCCCGATCTATAAATTCCTGGGCCTCACGGTGGGCGTCATCAAGGGCCAGCAGGACTCGGCCGAGAAGCGCGCCGCGTACGCCTGCGACATCACCTTCGGCACCAACAACGAATTTGGCTTCGATTATCTGCGCGACAATCTCGCCTTCCGGCTCGAGGAGCGTGTGCAGCGGCCCCTGTCCTACGCGATCATCGACGAAGTCGACTCGATCCTGATCGACGAGGCCCGCACGCCGCTGATCATTTCCGGCCCCGCGGAAGAAAGCACCGAAGTGTACCAGCGCATCAACCTGTTGGTGCCGCGCCTCAAGCGTCAGGAAGTCGAGGACGGGCCCGGTGATTTCTCGGTCGACGAGAAGGGCAAGCAGGTGCACCTGACCGAGGACGGCCACGAACGGGTCGAGAAGCTGATGCTTGAATCCACGCTGTTGCGCGAGGGTGAGAGCCTGTACGACGCCGCCAATGTGCGATTGATGCATCACCTCAACGCCGCGCTGCGCGCGCACGCAATCTACAAACGCGACGTGGAGTACATCGTACGGAACGGTGAGGTGATCATCGTCGATGAGTTTACCGGGCGCACCATGATCGGGCGGCGCTGGTCGGACGGTTTGCACCAGGCGGTTGAGGCCAAGGAAGGCGTGCGGGTGCGCGAGGAAAACCAGACGGTCGCCTCGATCACCTTCCAAAACTACTTCCGCCTCTACAAAAAGCTGGCCGGCATGACCGGCACGGCCGACACCGAGGCGCCCGAGTTCCTGCAGATCTACGGGCTCGAAGTGGTGGTGATTCCAACGCACCGCCCGATGATCCGCAAGGACAGTGCCGATTTCGTCTACCTGACGCAGCAGGACAAGTTCGAGGCGATCATCGCCGACATCCGCGATTGCGTGGCGCGCACCCAGCCGGTGCTGGTGGGCACGACCTCGATCGAGACTTCCGAGTATCTGGCGGGCCTCCTGCAAAAGGAGAAGATCGCGCACAACGTGCTCAACGCCAAGCAGCACGAGCGCGAGGCGCACGTGGTGGCCAATGCCGGGCGTCCGGGCACGGTCACCATCGCCACCAACATGGCGGGCCGCGGCACCGACATCGTGCTGGGCGGAAGTCTCGAGGCCGAACTCAACGCGCTGCCCGCCGAAACCGACGCGGCCGCGCGCGAGCTGATTCGCACCGCCTGGCAGGAGCGGCACGAGGCGGTGGTCGGCGCCGGGGGCCTTCACATCATCGGCACCGAGCGCCACGAGTCGCGGCGCATCGACAACCAGCTGCGCGGCCGCTCCGGTCGACAGGGCGATCCGGGCTCGAGCCGGTTCTACCTGTCGATGGAAGACAACCTGATGCGCATCTTCGGCGATCCGGCGCGCACCAAGCGCTGGTTGCAGATGGCCGGCATGAAGAGCGGAGAAGTGATCGAGAGCGGGATGCTGACGCGCCAGATCGAGAAGGCGCAGCGCAAGGTCGAGGCGCACAACTTCGATATCCGCAAGCAGCTGCTCCTGTTCGACGACGTGGCCAACGACCAGCGCAAGGTGGTCTACCACCAGCGCACGGAGATCCTGGGCACCGAGGATTTGAGCGATGCGGTCCGGGGCATGTACGAGGAGGCGGTGCGCGGGCTCGTGGACGCGCACCTGCCGGTCGGCAGCGCACCGCAGTCCTGGGACTTGAACTCTTTGAATGAGGCGCTCGCGCGCGATTTCGGATGCGCGGTGGACGTCGCGGGCTGGCTCGTGGCCGAGCCGCAACTGGAAGACGGCACGGTGCGCGCGCGCGTGGTGCAGGCGGTGCAGGACTCTTATCAGCAGAAGGTGGAACGCATCGGCCCGGAACTCATGCGCCACATCGAGCGCGACGTGGTGCTCCGACAGCTCGATCAGCACTGGCGTGATCACCTGGGGGCGATGGATTACCTGCGCCAGGGCATTCACCTGCGCGGCTATGCCCAAAAGGATTATCGCTACGAGTACAAGCGCGAGGCCTTTGAGCTGTTCACGGCGATGCTCGGGCGGGTCAAGTACGACGTGGCGTCCCAAATGAGCAAGATCGAGGTCCGCACCCAAGAGCAGATTGATCGCGAGGAGGCCGAGCGGCGCGAGCGCCTGATGCGCGCTTTGCAGGCGCAGCACGCGGAAATGCCCACGGCCCTCAACCAGGATGTGCCCGCCGAAGCTGATGCTGCGGGCACGGCGGGCGCGGCGGCCGGAGCGCTGGGTGCAGAGATTGCATCGAGTGCACCGTTCGTGCGTGGAGATCGCAAGATCGGGCGCAACGAGCCCTGTCCGTGCGGTTCGGGTCGTAAGTACAAGCAATGTCACGGCCTGCTGGAGGCCTGAAGCCGACGATACGCGTGGTCGCCGCGGTGATTTATGATCCCCTCGGGCGAGTGCTGATTGCACAGCGCCCGGCGGGTAAAAGCCTGGCCGGATGCTGGGAATTCCCCGGCGGCAAGATCGAGGCGGACGAGAAGGATGAGGCCGCGTTGCGGCGGGAGCTGCTTGAGGAGCTCGGTATCCGCGCCAGCGCGCTGCACGCGGTGCTCGAACTCAGGCACGAGTATCCGGAGCGGCACGTGGAGTTGTCCGTCTGGGAGGTGGAGCAATTTACCGGCGTGCCGGCCGGATTGGAGAACCAGCAGCTGCGCTGGGAATCCCCCGCGGCGCTGCGGTCGATCGGGATGTTGCCGGCGGACCTTCCGATCATTGACTGGCTTGAGAGTGATTAATCAACGAGGATCAGACGATGGCCGAGGAACCCGGGTTGCCCGACATACAAGTGGATCGCGACGCGCTGTATCGCGAGGACATGTTCACCGATCGCAAGGCGGGCACGATCCGCCGCTTGACGCCGGTCGACGCCCAGGGGGCAGCTGATGCGTCGCGGGCGGTGCTGTATTCGGGTCAGACGCAGCTGCTGACGCCCGGTGGGGTGCTGCCCTTGTCCTTTGACATCGAGGCGAATTCGCTCTCCGATGCGGTGGAGCGTTTTCCGGCCGCCGTGCACACGGCGCTCGAGCAGGCCATCGAAGAAGCGCGCGAGTATCGACGCGAGAGTTCCTCGCGCATCGTGGTGCCCGAGATCGGCGGGGGCGGTGCGCTGCCCGGGGGCGGAAAGATCAAGCTTTGACGGGCGCAAGTCCCAGGTCGCGGGCGACCGCGGCGTGCACGACGCGGCCGTTGACCACATTCAGTCCCGCCTTCAGTCCCGGATCGTCCGCCAGCGCCTGCTGCCAGCCCTTGTCGGCCAGGGCTTTCACGTAGGGCAGCGTCGCGTTGTTGAGCGCGAGCGCGGAGCTGCGGGCCACGGCGCCGGGCATGTTAGTGACGCAATAATGCGTGACCCCGTGCAGCACGAAGACCGGATCGGCGTGTGTGGTCGGTCGGCTGGTTTCAAAGCATCCGCCCTGATCGATGGCGATGTCCACGACCACCGTACCCGCGCGCATGCGCTTGATCATCGCCTCGGTAACCAGCTTCGGCGCCGCGGCGCCCGGCACCAGCACGGCGCCGATCACCAGGTCCGCCTCGCTCACGGCGCCCTCGATGGATTCGGCCGTGGAGAAAATCGTGTTCACGGCGCCGTGGAATTGCACGTCGAGTGCTCGCAGGCGCGGCAACGAGCGATCGATCACGGTGACCGCGGCGCGCAGACCGTGCGCCATTTCAACGGCCGCGGTGCCGGCCACGCCCCCTCCGATAACCACGACCTGGCCACGGGGCACACCGGCCACGCCGCCGAGCAGCACGCCACGTCCGCCTTGCGCCTTTTGCAGGTAATACGCGCCCACCTGCACCGACATGCGGCCGGCCACTTCGCTCATCGGGACCAGCAGCGGGAGCGAACCGTCGCGCGCGGTGACGGTCTCGTAGGCAATGGCGATCGCGTCGGATCTCATCAGCGCCTGGGTCTGGGCCAGATCGGCCGCCAGATGCAAATACGTGAACAGCACCTGGCCGGGGCGCAGCAGCGCACACTCGGCCAGCTGCGGCTCCTTCACCTTCACGACCATGTCACACCCGGAGAACACCAGCTCGGCCGTGGGAGCCACCTCGGCACCCGCGTTGCGGTAATCCTCATCGCTCGAGCCCACGCCCTGGCCCGCGCCCGTCTGCACCGTGACGGTGTGGCCGGCCTGGACCAGTTCGCGCACCGACGCGGGCATGAGTCCGACGCGGTATTCGTGGATCTTGATTTCTGCGGGTACGCCAATGCGCATGGGGTCCATCTCCGGATGGGAAAACGGGGGCGATTTTAGGCGCTATTGTCGCTGTGGGCCATGGCAGGGGGTTGCAAAATACGCCCCAGACCGCTATGTAAGTGGCATAAAATTCTAGTATTTGAGCAGGACATCGCAGATTATGCCACTGGATTCCAAAGACCGGGCCATCTTGGCGGCCCTGCAGGCGGACGGGAGTCTGGCCAACTCGACATTAGCCGAGCGTGTAGACCTTTCGGAGTCGACCTGTCTGCGGCGCGTCAAGATGCTCGAGCAGTCCGGCGTGATCGAGCGCTACACCGCGGTGCTCAATGCGCTCAAGGTCGGCATGAGCGTGAGTTTCCTGGTGCGAATCACGCTCAAGGGCCAGACCGATCGGGATCTGGGCGCCTTCGAGCAGGCGGTGTGCCGCGTACCGGAGGTGGCCGAGTGCTACCTCACCACGGGCCAGTCCGATTACGTATTGCGGGTGGTGGCGCGCAGCGCCGCCGACTTCGAGCGACTGCACAGCAAGGTGCTGACCAAATTACCCGGCGTGGCGCGCGTGGATTCGAGCTTCGTGCTCCGCTCCGTGGTCAAACAGGCGGGTCTGCCTCTCGACTAGTGTCGCCCGATATCTCATCGTCCGGTTCACCGGGAATGGCCCGGTCATCGGCCAGCCACGCGCCCAGGTCCACCATCTTGCAGCGCTCGCTGCAGAACGGACGCCAGGGATAATCGCTCGTCCAGGCGATCTCGCGTTGGCACGTCGGACACGTGTATCGCTTGTCGGTGTTCACGCGCGCCTGGCGTCAAGGACAGCACGTCAGCGTGAAGGGCACGTCCAGCTCGGTTTGCTTCGGGCGGCTGTCGATATCGGTCCACTCGAGAAAACGCATGCTGCACCGATAGTGGCTCCCGCTGATCTCCGGATACAGCGCGGCGCCCGCCGGCAGCGTCACGCGCAGCAGCTGGTAGGGGGTCTCGCGGTCGAAATTGATGTTGAATACGCCCCCCCGCGCCATCTCTGCGGTCGAGCGGCCGTTCTGTCGGGTGAGCCAAAGAAGCTCGGCGATGGCATCGCACAGCGGTCGCAGGAGTCCCTGCCAGCGCACGAAGGTGGCCATGCGCACCACGTCGGACTGGTTGAGCCAGAAATAATAATCCGGCAGGTCGAATTCGCAGGTTCCACCGGGAATGGCGGTGCGGTGCTTGATGGCCGCCAGGAACTCCGAATCGCGCAGCGGCTGGAGCCACGCCACGCCCGCCGCCGACAGATCGGCGCGCAAGCGCAGCAGGTTGCTCATCAATGCACGCAGCCGCGTGGCGTCGATGCCCGGATGATTCTGGTATTCGTGGAGTTTGGCCAGATGGCGCTCCAGGTCCTTGAGCACGTCGCTTCGCACATCGCCCCGGGTGGCGATGGCCAGCATGTCCAGCAGACTGGCCATGGCCGCCCGGCTCCCCCAGCTGCTGGCCTTGTCGTTGTGATACAGGGACTGGCTGTAGAGGAAATCCAGGCGCAGAAACGTGCGCAGCCGCTCGTTCAGAGGCTGCTCGAACACGGTGGGATCCGCGCCCGGCAAACGGGCGGTGCTCGGTTGCGACTCGTTCATGCCCGTATTGTGCTTGAGGCCGCCCGGGTGTGAAAGCGTCACGTCACCCTCCTCGTGCCAGTTGCAGGTACTGCGCGTGCAGTTCCTGCACCCGCGGGCGGAGCGTCGCAAGAGCGCCATCGTTGAGGATGGTGTCGTGGGCGAGCGCGCGGCGCGCGGCGCGCGAGGCCTGGGCGCCCAGCGCCGCTTCGATCGTGGCTGCGCTGCTGCCGTCGCGCTGTTGCAGGCGCTCACGCTGCAGGCGCTCTTCGCTGTCCACCAGCAGCACCCGGTCGTACTCGCCTGCGCGCTCGCTTTCGGCCAGCAGCGGGACCACCGTGATGACATAGGGGCCGCCGGAGGCGGCTTCGCGCTCGGCGGCGCGTGCGCGGATCGCCGGATGGAGCATCGATTCGAGGCCGGCCCGCGCGCTCGCGTCGCGAAATATGATCTCACGCAGCGCGCGGCGGTCGAGGCTCCCGTCGGCGGCCCGCACGCCAGGTCCGAATCGTTCGATCACTTGCGCGAGCAGTGCGCTGCCCGGAGCGATCACCTCGCGTGCGATCAGGTCCATGTCCACAATGGGCACCCCGAGTTCGGCAAAGAGCGTCGTTACCGTGCTCTTGCCGCTGGCGATCCCGCCCGTCAGTGCGACGCGCATCGGTGTGCCACTGGCCATGCGCCAGTGTAGCCCTCAACGCCGGCCGTACAACCCCAGATAAGTCTCGACCCATTGCGGGCCCCACATCATCGCAAGCCACCCGGCGCTGGCCAGGAACGGGCCAAAGGGAATGGGCACGCCGCGGCCGCGCCGCGCGGTGACGATCAGGGTGATGCCGACCAGAGCGCCCACGGCGGCCGAGCACAGCACGATCGGCAACAACATGTGCCAGCCAAGCCAGGCGCCGAGCGCGGCCAGTAATTTAAAGTCGCCATAGCCCATGCCTTCCTTGCCGGTGCACAGACGGAACAGGTGATATACGCTCCACAGGCTCAAGTACCCGGCCGCAGCCCCGATGATGGATTCGGTGGGATTGACCGGCAGGTTTGTCGAGGTCAGCGCGCTCCAGCCAAGAGAGGCGAGCAAGCCGCCCCACAGCAGCGGCAGGGTGAGCGAATCGGGGAGCAATTGGTGATCCAGGTCGATGCCGGTGAGCGCGATCAGAAACCAGGTGACCATGAGGGCGCAGCCACCGGGCCAGCTTGTGCCGAATCTCCACACCACCGCGGCGCTGAGCACACCGCACAGCAGCTCAATGAAGGGATAGCGCGCGCTGATGCGAGCCTGGCAGCTCGCGCAGCGCCCGCGCAAGACAAGCCAGCTGATGACCGGGATATTGTGCCAGGCCGCGATCGGCGCGCGGCAGGCGGGACACGCGGAGCGCGGCACCACGAGATTGTAGGGTTCACTCACGGGCGGAGGCGCCGCAGGTGCAGCGCCTTGCGGGGCGAGCTCGGCGAACTGCTCGCGCCATTGGCGCTCCATCATGAGGGGCAGTCGATGGATGACCACGTTGAGGAAACTGCCCACCAGGAGCCCAAACACGAGGCTCACGGGGACCCAGAAGGCAGGCCCGAGTTCTGGCAGGCCCGGCACCTTAAGTTTAGACGACGGCGCCGAGTTTGAAGATCGGCAGGTACATCGCGATGACGAGGCCGCCGACCAGCACGCCCAGGATCGCCATGATCAGCGGCTCGAGCAGGCTCGACATGCTATCGACCGCGTTATCGACGTCTTCCTCGTAGAAGCTCGCGACCTTGCCCGACATGGTGTCGAGTGAACCGGACTCTTCGCCGACCGCGATCATCTGCACCACCATGTTCGGGAACAGGCCGGTGTTTTCCATGGCGCGCTGCAGCCGCTGACCGGTGGCCACTTCATCACGCACCTTCATCGTGGCATCTTCATAGACGATGTTGCCGGTCGCGCCGGCCACCGATTCGAGCGCCTCGACCAGCGGTACGCCGGCCTGGAACATGGTCGAGAGCGTGCGCGCGAAGCGCGCAATCGCCGCCTTGTTGAGGATCGGGCCGATGATGGGGAAGTGCAGCATGGCGCGATCGAGGAACTCGCGCGTCTTGCGCGAGCGCTTGTAGGTGTACAGAAAGAACCATACCCCGGCGCCCACCACCGTCAGGATGTACACGCCTTTGCTCTGCACGAAGCGCGAAAGGTTGATGACCATCTGCGTGAAGGCCGGCAGGTCCGCTCCGAACCCTTTGAACAGGCTCTCGAACTGCGGAATCACGAAAATCAGCAGGATGGTCGTGACCACCAGCGCCACCAGCAACACCGCGGCCGGGTAGAACAAGGCTTTCTTGACCTTCTTCTTGATGGCCTCGGTTTTTTCCTTGTAGGTCGCGATCTTGTCCAGCAGCGACTCGAGCGCACCGGCCTGCTCGCCGGCCTCGGTCAGGTTGACGTACAGATCATCGAAATACAGCGGATGCTTGCCGAGCGCCTCGTGCAGCGAGGTGCCCCCTTCGATATCGCCCTTGATCTCCATCAGCAGCTTTTGCATCGAGGGCTTGTCGTGCCCGGCGCCGATGATTTCGAACGCCTGCACCAGCGGAATGCCCGCGCCCAGCATGGTGGCGAGCTGGCGAGAGAATATGGCGATGTCCCCGGCGTTGACCTTGCCGCCCTTGCGCGAGGCGCTGGACTGTTTCTTGATGCGGGTGGCCGCGATGCCCTGGCGGCGCAGTTCGCCGCGCACGGCCTGCTCGTTCTGGGCCACGGTGCGACCCTTGACCTTCTGTCCCTTGCGATCCCGGCCTTCCCAACTGAAGGGCATGTCGCGTTTGATGGAACGGATTGCGGTGCTAGCTTGCGCCATAGTGCTTACTCAATCGTTACGCTGTTGACTTCGTCGATACTGGTGAGGCCGGCCTTGACCTTCTCGAGCCCGGCGCGCCTCAGGTCCCAGACCCCTTCCTTGATGGCCTGGTCGGAAATGTCGATGGCGTTGCCGCCGGCCATGATGATGCGGCCGATCGACTCGCTGACTTCCATGACCTGGTACAGGCCCGCGCGGCCCTTGTACCCGTCGGTACAGTTGGTGCAGCCCTTGGGGCCGTAAATCTTCAGGCCCGGGATTTCCTCTTCCGTAAAGCCTTCCTTGCGCAGCGCCTCGGCCGGTATGTCGACCAGCTGCTTGCAACTCACGCACAACCGCCGTGTCAGGCGCTGCGCAATGATTAGGCTCACCGAGGTGGCGATCGCGTAGGGCTTCACGCCCATGTCGATCAAGCGCGTGAGAGTCTGCGGTGCGTCGTTGGTGTGCAGTGTGGACAGCACCAGGTGTCCGGTCTGCGCCGCCTTGATGGCGATCTCGGCCGTTTCCAGGTCGCGGATTTCGCCGACCATGACCACGTCCGGGTCCTGGCGCAAGAAGGCCCGCAGCGCAGCCGCAAAAGTTAGGCCCACCTTGTTGTTGACGTTGACCTGGTTGACGCCGGGGAGGTTGATTTCAGCCGGATCCTCCGCGGTCGAGATGTTGGTGTCTTCCTTGTTGAGGATATGCAGGCCCGTGTACAGCGACACGGTCTTGCCGCTGCCGGTCGGGCCGGTCACCAGAATCATGCCCTGGGGTTTGGCCAGGTGCTTGAGATAAATCTCTTTCTGGTGCGGCTCGTAGCCGAGCGCGTCGATGCCGAGCATCGCCTGGGAGGAATCGAGAATACGCAGCACGATCTTCTCGCCGAACAGCGTCGGGCAGGTGCTCATTCGAAAATCGATCGAGCGCGTCTTGGACAGGCGCATCTTGATGCGCCCGTCCTGCGGCACGCGCCGTTCGGCGATGTCCAGGCGCGACATGACCTTGAGGCGCGCGCTGATCTTGCCGGCCAGCTGCACCGGCGGCTGCGCGATTTCCTTCAGGATCCCGTCGATGCGCAGGCGCACCCGAAACAATTTTTCGTAAGGCTCGAAGTGGATGTCTGAGGCGCCGCGGCGGATGGCATCGAGCATCACCTTGTTGACAAAGCGCACGATCGGCGCGTCTTCGACGTCATCGCGCGAGACTTCCGCGCCGATGTCCTCCTCGCCGCCGCCGACTTCCAGCGCATCGAGCTCACCGACTTCATCGTCGCCGAGGCTCGGCATCGTGGTGTCGACCTGCTCCATCGCCTTGTCGAGGAATTTCTGCAGCTTGTCGTCTTCGACCACGATCGCATCGACGGCCAGCCCGGTCTGGAACTTGATCTCGTCGATGGCGTGCACGTTGGTGGGATCGGCGACGCCCAGGAACAAGCGCTTCCCGCGCTTGAACAGCGGCAGCACACGATGTTTGGCCAGTAGCTTGTCGGACACCGTCCTGACGGTGTCCAGGTCCACGGTCAGCGAGTTCAGGTCAAAGAGCGGGACGCCGTATTCGATAGAAGCCGCGTTGGCAATGTCGCGTGCGGTCGCGGCTCCCGAGGCGATGAGCTGGGTGACAAAACTGGTGCGCTTCTCGCTCGCGGAGGTCAGGGCCGCGCGCATGCCGGTCTCGCTGACCACCCCGTCCTGCAACAGGCGCTGCGGCAGCCCGCCCAGGCCGCTACGGGACGGGCTCATCGCTAAAGAGGCGTTTTCATTCATGGGCTTATGAACGACCCCAGGCTTGGGTAAACCGTAGTCTAACCGACAGGAACCGACTATCAATGTCAAATACCGGGGGATATTTGCACAGATGTGCGACCGACAGGGTGACGGGCTTCCCAAAAGAAGAAGCCCCTCGGCAGAGGGGCCTTTTCGTCAAATTCAGGTCCGTCGGCGCGCGGTTACGGACGGCAGTTCGCCGGCCGGTGCTTGGCGAGGAGCGACGCGCTACCCGCGGCCGAACCGGTGGCAATCGTCAACGTGCCGGGCATGGCATGGTCGCCACATTGCCAGGAAATGTCGTTGTTCGCGCTTGTGTACGGGGTCAGTGTCATGGTCTTGCCCGCGATCGCGGTGGCCTGGTTGCCATAGGCGATCGTGATCTGACCCCCGGCACCCACGGTCACGCTGGTCACGTACTTACCGTTGATGCTGGTGTTAAGGCCCATGCCCGCCGTCGCATTGGTCGCCGGCCAGGCCTGATTGGAAGCGAAGGTCTCGGCGACCGCGGTCTTGGCGGCAGCGGCCAGGTTCAGGCCTTCCGTGACCTGCGCGCGGATCGTGTAGTTCTGATAGGCCGGGATTGCGATGGCGGCCAAGATGCCGATGATCGCCACGACGATCATCAATTCAATAAGGGTAAAACCTTTCTGTACCGAATTCATGTCGCACCACCTGTAACTAACAGTTCGCGCTGCTGCGCGATCGTTGATGAACAATTCTTCACGATCTGGCTCGCGGATACCGGACACCGTTCTCGTTTTTACGACCCGAAAAAGGCTACCGACCGTATCTGCCAACTCGACCACAATGGCGCTTCGGCGCCGTGTGCTTACGCTCATTCGCAGGCTTCTCGCGTGCCATCACGACTCGAGCGCGGAGCGCACCTTACCACCCGAAGCCACACACTCGCGGTCCCCCGAGAAAGAAGAAGTCCCTCAGGTGAGGGGCTTCTCTTACGATCTTACCGGGCAAGACCGATCAAGCGTTACGGACGGCAGTTCGCCGGACGGTGCTTGGCCAGCAGCGTGGCGCTACCGGCGGCCGAACCCGTGGCAATCGTCAACGTGCCGGGCATGGCATGGTCGCCGCACTGCCATGACACGTCGTTGTTCGCGCTCGTGTACGGGGTGAGGGTCATGGTCTTGGCGGCGATCGCGGTGGCCTGGTTGCCATAGGTGATCGTGATCTGACCACCGGCACCGACGGCAATGCCGGTCACATACTTACCGTTGATGTTCGCCGCGACGTCCAAACCGGCAGTGGCGTTGGTCGCCGGCCAGGCCTGGTTCGAGGCAAACGATTCAGCCACCGCGGTCTTGGCAGCAGCGGCCAGGTTCAAACCTTCCGTGACCTGCGCGCGGATCGTGTAGTCCTGATAGGCCGGGATCGCGATCGCGGCCAAGATGCCGATGATCGCTACGACGATCATCAACTCAATGAGGGTAAAACCTTTTTGAACCGACTTCATAAATGCTCCTGAGAGTAAAGGGAAACAATCCATGGCCTACACCATCGTGCCTAAGACAAAGCAAGCGCCGTGCCAAGTGGCGGGCATTTCCGTAAGTTATTGAATATTAGAAAGAAAATTGAGAAAAGCGGGCATTCGTATACCTCTTCACCGGCTGTTTTTGCCGACACAAACTGTCACGGAGCGTCACATAGCGCCCAATTGCGGCAGGCGGCGTTGAAAGGCCGTGCCTTAGCGCCCCTACTCGATGCCGAGCTTCTTGACCTTGTAACGCAGCGCCCGGAAGCTCATCCCTAAGAGTCGGGCGGCCGCCGTCTTGTTGTATCGGGTCTGCTCAAGTGCCTTGAGTATCGCATCGCGCTCGATGTGCTCGAGTTGACCGCTCAGGTCCGTACCCACGCCGGGCGCAGGGGCCAGGTTCTCGCCCGAGGCCAGTGCCGGCTCGGCGTTCGCTGCGGCAGGGCGCAGCTGCAAATCCTCCACCTCGATGCGCTTGCCCGCGCAAAGGGTCAGGGCGCGCTCGAGGATATTTTCAAGTTCCCGCACGTTGCCCGGAAATCCATAGCCCTGGAGCGCCGTGAGGGCATCGGCGCCCAGTTCCGGGGCGTCCTGGGCGAGGCGCCGGCCCAGGCGCCGCACCATCGCCGCGGCCAGTTCCGGAATATCCCCGGCGTGATCGCGCAGCGCCGGCACCTTGATCTCAATCACGTTGATGCGGTAATAAAGATCCTCGCGAAAGCGTCCGGCGGCCACCAGTGTGCTCAAGGTCTTGTGAGTGGCCGACAGCACGCGCACGTCGATGGGTTGCTCGTGCTGCTCGCCGATCGGGCGCACGGTCTTCTCCTGGATCACGCGCAGCAGCTTGACCTGCATGTGCAGGGGCAGATCTGCGACTTCGTCCAGAAACAACGTGCCGCCCTCGGCGCTCTGCACCAACCCGCGCTTGTCGGCCACCGCGCCGGTAAAGCTGCCGCGCTTATGGCCAAACAGCTCGCTTTCCATCAGCTCGGTGGGAATGGCGCCGCAGTTCACCGCAATGAACGGGCCGGTGGCGCGCGCGCCACCCTCGTGGATGAGCCGCGCCACCAGCTCCTTGCCGGTTCCCGACTCGCCGGTGATGTGTACCGGGGCCTGGCTTCGCGCCACGCGGGCGATGAGCGCGCGAAGCGCTTCCATGCCTGAGGAATTGCCCAGCAACAACGGACCGGCGCGCGTGATCGTGTGATCGGTGTCCCCAAGGCGGATCGCTACGGCGACCAGGCGCCGCAGCACGCCTAAGTCCAGAGGCTTGGAGACAAAATCAAAGGCCCCGGCCTTGAGCGCGCGCACCGCGGTCTCAACGTTGCCGTGCGCCGTGATCACCGCTACGGGAAGCTGGGGCTGGTGTTCTTCGATCCAAGCCACCAGGTCCAGTCCGTCACCGTCGGGCAAGCGCATGTCGGTGAGGCACAGTTCAAAGCGCCGCTGGCCCAGCAGCTCACGGGCCGCGGCGAGAGTTCCGGCCGCGGCCGTGGCCAGGTGCATGCGCTCGAGCGTGAGCGTGACCAGCTCGACCAAATCCGGTTCGTCATCGACGATCAGAACGGTGGATTTGGTCATGGCGCTACCTTAAAGCTGGTGGAAAAAAAATCTAAGCAAGCCGCGTCGGGGGCAGAACCGCGCTGGCCCAGCGTCCCGGATCGGCGAACACCAGCCGGAAAAGGCTTCCGCCGCCTTTTCGCGGCTCGTACAGCAACGTCGCGCCGTTGATTTCGGCCAACTCGCGCGCCAGGAACAATCCCAGTCCCGTGCCATCCTCGCCGCGGGTGTAGAAGGGTTCGAAGATGCGCTCCACGTCGGCGGCCGCCACGCCCGCGCCTCGATCGGTGACTTCCAGGCACACCCGTCCGTAACGCGCGACGCGCAGGAGCCGCACGGCGAAGGAGGCATCGCCACTGGCGGCGCGCCCGTAGCGCAGGGCGTTTTCGCACAGGTTCCACATGATCTGGTGCAGCTGGCTCGGATCGATCAGCGCCTCCAGATCGGCGGTGCCCAGCTGGAGCTTGAAGCGCGAGGGCTCGCACTGTTTGGTCTGGCAAAATTCATCGCGAAAGCGCGCACACCACAGGGCGAGCGCGATACGTTCGGGGCGGGGGGGTTCGCGGCGCGAGAGACGCAGCACGTTATCGACTATGGTGCTGATGCGCTGCGCGTTGCTGCGCATGATCTCGGTCATGCGCAGCTCCTCGGGCCCCAGACCACGGGCCTCGGCCAGCAGCTGTGCGGCGTGGCTCATGGCGCCGACCGGGTTTCTGATCTCGTGCGCGATGCTGGCGGTGAGCCGGCCCAGCGCCGCGAGCTTCGATTGCTGCACGCGCGCGGCCAGCGTGCCGGTGTCTTCAAGAAAGATCAGCACCGGGGAGGGATCGGTGGCCCCCAGCGGGGCGACGTGCGGCTCGATCACGCGCACTCCGTCGGCGGCCGTAAAGGAGCCCACGGTCCCGTCGGTGGCCAGGACCTGGGCCTTGGCGCGCCACATCGTCAGCAGATACAGCAGGCGCGGGGAAACTTCGCCCAGCAGCGCTCCGGGAATCGCCACGGTATCCCCGAGCATCTCAGCGGCCGATTCGTTGATCAGGCGGATGCGATCGGTGGGATCCACGACCAGAATGCTCTCGCGCAGCCGCTGCACGATGTACTGAGAGAGCTGCGCCATGTTGGCCAGGTCCACCTCCTGGCGGCGCACCTGGGCCTCGCTTTCACGCAACCGCTTGGCCACCGGCCACACGGTGGCGGCCACAAGGAAAATGATCGCGCCCATCAGGCCGGCGAGCGGGTAATCGCCGACGCTGCTAAAGCCACCCGTCTGGCTGGCGATTTGCTGGAGCAGGATTGCTAGTGAGGCCATCGCGGCGATCACCAGGCCCTCGCGTCCCACGGTCAGCAGCGCCATTGAGCCCACCGGAATCACCAGCAGCACGCCCAGGTTGCTGGCGATACCACCGCTCGCGTAAGTGAGCACCGAGACGGCCGTGGCATCGATCAGCGCGTGCGTCAGCACCATCGATCGGCGTCCCGGCCAATGACGGCGCCCGGCGCTCGCGAGGAGCGCCGCCAGCAGGAAATAAGTGCTCAATGCCACGCGGAACAACTGCGGCGCGGCGTTGCCGAACACCGGCGCGGGTTGCGTGGCCATGTAGATGGCGCCCAGCACCAGCACGGCCAGCAGGCGGTAGAGATTGGTCAGCCCGACGATGCGCCGGGCGACATCGGTATCCGCAGGATCTTGCCTCGCGAGCGTCTCCGACTGAGGACTCATGGCATCAAGGTAGCATCCGTCGCGGCTTTCCGCGACAATTCCGCCCCGTCGTTTCCTCTGGCCGCCTGATGTACCTGCACGAATATCAGTCCAAGAAAATTTTAGCGAGCTACGGCGTCCCAGTTCCGGAAGGTCTGGTGGCCGCCAATCCCGAGGAGGCTGAAGCCGCCGCGCGCGCGCTTGGCGGCGCGGCGTGGGTCATCAAGGCACAGGTGCACGCCGGCGGTCGCGGCAAGGCCGGCGGCGTAAAGCTGGTGCGCGAACTGGAGGCGGTGGGCCCGGCCGCCACCGCGATGCTCGGTCAGCGCCTGGTGACCAAGCAAACCGGCCCCGCGGGACTGCCGATCCAAAAGGTGTACGTCGAAGCCGGCTCGCAGATCGATCGGGAGCTTTACTTAAGCCTCACGCTCAACCGCGAGCGCGGCCGCATCGCCGTGGTGGCCTCCAGCGCCGGGGGCATGGACATCGAACAGGTGGCGCACGACACGCCGGAAAAAATCCTTTCCGTCGCCGTGCACCCGGCCGCGGGAATGCAGCCCTGGCAGTGCCGGCAGCTCGGTTACGGGCTGGGCCTCAAGGGTGATGAGCTCACGCAGCTCCAATCGATCTTGCTGGCGCTCTACAGGCTCTACCTGGACAAGGACGCGAGCCTGATCGAGATCAATCCGCTGATTGTGACGCGCCAGGGCCGGCTGGTGGCGCTCGACTGCAAGCTCGACATCGAGGCCAATGCATTGTTTCGCCAGCCCGAGATGGCCGCGCTTCGCGACCTGGAACAGGAAGATCCGGCTGAACGCATCGCCAGCGAGCATGATCTGAACTACGTTTCACTCGATGGCGACATTGCCTGCATGGTCAATGGTGCGGGGCTCGCAATGGCGACCATGGATCTGATCAAGTTGCAGGGCGGAGCGCCAGCGAACTTCCTTGACGTCGGCGGTGGCGCGACGGCGGAGCGCGTCACGGCTGCCTTCGAACTGATCCTCTCAAACCCCAGGGTGCGCGCGATCCTGGTCAACATCTTCGGGGGCATCGTGCGCTGCGACCTGATCGCCGAAGGCATTATCAATGCCGTGCGCGATGTCGGCGTGCGCGTGCCGGTGGTGGTGCGCCTGGAAGGCACGAACGCCGAGGCCGCGCGCGCCAAGCTGGCCGCCGGATCACTGGCGATCACGGCGGCGAGCGATTTGACCGACGCCGCACGCAAGGTGGTCGCGGCCGCCCGCGCGGGCCGCGCATGAGCATCCTGGTCAACAAGCGCACCGCGGTCATTTGCCAGGGCATCACCGGGCGGCAGGGAAGTTTTCACACCGAGCAGAGCATCGCCTACGGCACCCGCATGGTCGGTGGGGTGACCCCGGGTCGGGGCGGTGAGCGTCATCTGGGCCTGCCGGTGTTCGATACGGTGCGCGATGCGGTGAGCGCCACCGGCGCCAGCGCCAGCGTGATCTACGTGCCGGCCCCGTTTGCGGCCGACGGCATACTCGAGGCCGCCGAGGCCGGCATCGAACTGATCGTGTGCATCACCGAGGGAGTGCCGGTCAATGACATGATCCGCGTCAAGGCCGCGCTGCTGGGCACCGGAGCGCGCCTGATCGGACCCAATTGTCCGGGCGTCATCACTCCGGGTGAGTGCAAGATCGGCATCATGCCCGGCTTCATACACAAGCGCGGTTGCGTGGGCATTGTTTCGCGCTCGGGGACCCTGACCTACGAGGCGGTATTCCAGACCACCAACAACGGCTTAGGGCAGAGCAGCTGCGTGGGGATCGGCGGGGATCCGGTGCGCGGCATGAACTTCATCGACGTGATCGAACTCTTCGAGCGCGACCCGCAGACCGAAGGCATCGTCATGGTGGGAGAAATCGGCGGGAGCGATGAGGAGGCCGCCGCCGAGCACATCCGTCGCTTCGTCAAAAAGCCGGTGGTGGCGTACATCGCCGGGGTCACCGCGCCGGCGGGCAAGCGCATGGGACACGCCGGCGCCGTGGTGGCCGGAGGCAAGGGCACCGCTGCCGACAAGTTTCGCGCGCTCGAGGCGGCCGGTGTGCGCACCGTGCACTCGCCGGCGAATCTGGGCAGCGCGATGCGCGAGGCGTTACGTCGGGTTCGTGCGGCGCGCACCAGGAATGGCAAAATTATTCCGCGTGCGAGGCTCAAGAGCGCCCCGCCGCGTGCCAAAGTGCGGGGGGCACGCAAGAAAAAAGGCAAACCGCCGAGCCCCAAGAAGCCAAAGACCGCGCGCACGATTAAACGCCGTGTCGGGCGCGCGGCGCGTGGCACCCGAGGCGCGCGCTCCGGGCGCTCGCGGTCAAAGTAGCGCCGGAGCCTGATTGAACCGCACCGAACCGCTCACCCTCGCGCTGGCGCAAATCAATCTGCTGGTCGGCGACGTGCAGGGCAACCTTTCGCGAACGCTGCGCGAGGCGGCCAGCGCGCGCGCCGACTTCGGCGCCGACCTGGTGTTGTATCCGGAACTGACCCTGTCCGGCTATCCGCCCGAGGACCTGTTGTTTCATCGCGGCCTGCGCACGCAAATCGAGCGCGCGTTACGCGGCCTCAAGGAGGCGCCCCCTGGCATCGGGCTGGTGCTCGGATTTCCCGAGTACCAGGGAAGCGAGATCTACAACAGCGCCGCCGTGTACCGCGACGGCGAGCGCGTGGCCCTCACGCGCAAGTACTGCCTGCCCAACTACCGGGTGTTCGACGAGAAGCGCTATTTTACCGCCGGCGTGGATCCGTCCGTTTTCGAATGCAAGGGCATCAAGCTGGGGCTCTTGGTGTGCGAGGACGTCTGGGAACCCACCTCCGCTGGTCGCGCTCGCGAGCTGGGCGCCGAAGTGCTGCTGGTGATCAACGCCTCGCCTTTCGAGATGAACCGGCAGCAGCATCGCGAGCGCGTGGCGCGCGATCGCATCAGCGAATGCGGCTTGCCGCTGGTGTACGTGAATCTGTGCGGCGGGCAGGACGAGCTGGTGTTCGACGGCAATTCCTTCGTGATGGACGCGAAGGGTGAACTCGCGTTTCGTGCCCCGGCCTATACCGAGGGGTTGTATGCGGTGCAATTCGAGCGCCGCGGCGGGAAAGTCGTGCCGGTGCCGGGCGCAATCGCGCCCGAGCTGGACGTGGAAGCCAGTGTCTATGAGGCGCTGGTGCTGGGCGTGCGCGACTACGTGAACAAACACGGCTTTCCGGGCGTCGTGATGGGACTGTCGGGGGGCGTGGATTCTGCGCTGACACTGGCGATCGCGGTCGATGCGCTGGGCGCAGAGCGGGTGCAGGCGGTCATGATGCCCTCGCGCTACACCTCGCAAATGAGCAAGGACGACGCGCTGGCGCAGGCGCGATCGCTGGGGGTACCGATCAGTTCGATTCCGATCGAGGGATTGTTCGAGGCGGCACTGGGCGCGCTGGCCCCGGAATTCGCCGGGCGCGCGCCCGACACCACCGAGGAGAATATCCAGGCGCGCGCACGCGGCCTGCTGCTGATGGCGATTTCCAACAAGACCGGCCGCATGCTGCTGACGACCGGCAACAAGAGCGAAGTGGCGGTCGGCTACGCGACACTGTACGGGGACATGAATGGCGGATTTGCGCCGATCAAGGATTGCAGCAAGCTTTTGGTGTACCGGCTCGCCAATTACCGCAACGCGCAGGCCGGCGGGACCGGACTGGTGATCCCGCGGCGCGTGATCGAGCGCGAACCGAGCGCGGAGCTGCGCCACGATCAGAAAGACACCGATTCGCTTCCGCCCTACTCGGTGCTCGATCCGATTCTTGAGGCCTTCATTGAAGAGGACCTCTCGGTCGATGAGATCTGCGCACGCGGCTACGAGCGTTCGGTGGTCACGCGCATCCTCAACCTGGTCCAGCGCAATGAGTACACGCGCCGCCAGGCTCCGCCCGGGGTCCGGGTCAGCCGCCGCGCGTTCGGGCGGGACTGGCGCTACCCGATCACCAGCGGGTATCGGCGCTAGTGGTGCCCTACCACAGGTGCCACCACTTCTTTTTCGGCGCGTTCTGCGCACTCGATTGCTGATAGTTGGTCTCGTACACCCGCTCGACATTGGACTGCAGGTCCGGATTTCCGAGCTTGCGGTAGCTTTCAATCATGATATCGAGCCCGCTCTGGACTGAGGGGGCGCCGTCGTAGAGCTCGATCATGTGTAGCGACCGATCCGCGGCGGCGACGTAGGCACCGCGGCGCAGGTAGTAACGCGCGACGTTGATCTCGTACTCCGCCAGCCGATTACGCAGGTAGATCAGTCGCAGCTGCGCGTCGTGGGCGTACTCACTCTTGGGGTACTGCTTGACCACGGTGCTAAAGGCCGTGATCGCCGAGTTTAGGGACGCCGGTGGTTTCTTGGCCGTATCGACGCCCAGCCAGCGCTCGATTTTCCAGGGCGAGTCCTCATAGTCGATGAGGCCCTTCATGTACCAGGCGTAGTCCACCCGCGGGTGCGTGGGGTTCTCGCGCAGGAACTGGTCGGCCGCGTCGGTGGCCGCTTCCTTTTCTCCCTTGCGGTAATACACGCAGATCAGGTCCAGGCGCGCTTGGCGCGTCTCGTCCGAAAACGGATAGCGTGAGGTCAGGGCTTCGTACTGTTTGACGGCCGAATCGTAGTCCTTGTCTTCGAGGGATTTGCGCGCGTCGTGATAGAGGCTCGGAGCGGTAAAGCGGTCAAATTGGCGCGCCTTGTTGCTCTGGCAGCCCGCCAGCGCGCCGGTCAGCGCGAGCAACAGCACCGTGGACAACAGGGCCGGCGTGCGTAAACAGAGGAGGCCGAGGCGCGGTCTGACAGCCACGATGTATCCTAGTGAGGCGAAAACGCCAGTATAACGAATTAAGTTCTCCGCACCTGCGACCTGCCCATGCCCACCAAGTTCCGCATCCATGAACTCGAACTGCCTGCCGAGGCGGCCGGCCAGCGCTTCGATGTGGTGCTGGCAGCGCTCCTGCCGCAGTACTCGCGCGCACGCCTGCAGCGCTGGATCAGCGCGGGGGCGGTGCTTCTGGCGGGCCGCGCGGTGCTGCCGCGCCAGCGCCTGGCCGGCGGGGAGCGGGTGCGGGTGCGGGCGGAATTTGCCCCGGATGAGCGCGTCGGACCTGAACCCATCGCGCTGCAGATTGTCTTTGAGGACGAGGCACTGCTGGTGATCGATAAGCCCGCGGGTCTGGTCGTACATCCAGGGGCCGGAAACAGGGCGCATACCTTGCAGAACGCGCTACTGGCGCATGATCCGGCACTCTCGCTGGTGCCGCGGGCGGGATTGATCCACCGGCTGGACAAGGATACGAGTGGGCTGCTGGTGGTGGCGCGCACTCCAGAAACCCACACCGCGCTGGTGACGAAACTGCAGCGGCGTGAAATTCAGCGCGGCTACCTCGCGCTGGTGCTGGGCCGGCCCACGGCCGGGGCCACCATCGATCAGCCCATCGGACGGCACCGCTCGGTGCGCACGCGCATGGACGTGCGGCGCGACGGGCGCGAGGCGGTAACCCATTACCGGATCGAGGAGCGGTTTCGCGCTCACACGCTGCTGCGCGTGCAGCTGGAAACCGGGCGCACCCACCAGATTCGCGTCCACCTCGCGCACGTGGGGCTGCCGATCGTCGGGGACGGCGTCTACGGTGGCCGACGTCGGCAGGTGGCCGGCGCGGACGCTCAGATGCGCGCGGCACTGCAGCTGTTTCGCCGCCAGGCCCTGCATGCGCAGCGTCTGGCCTTCGATCATCCGATCAACGGTCGACACCGCACGTTTGAAGCACCGGTTCCGGCCGACTTTCGCTCACTCCTGGCGGTACTGCGTGCCGACGTGGAGCATTCCTCCTCATGAGCGTGGGGCTTTTGATACCGCAGTGGAACGCGCCCACCGCGGTGCGCGCCGCCTGCACGCTGCGCACCGGGGGTGTGAGCGCGGCACCGTTTGAAAGCCTGAACCTGGGCGTACACGTGGGTGATGAGCCGGAGGCCGTTGCAGAAAATCGCCGACGCGTGGCCGCGGCGCTCGCGCTCCCGTGCGAGCCGTTGTGGCTCGAGCAGCTGCACGGGGCGCGTATTGCCGAGGCCGACACCGAGATCGAACCCGTCGCCGCCGACGGAGCGGTGACGCGCCAGAGCGGGCGCGTGCTGGCGATCCAGGTGGCCGACTGCCTGCCGGTGTTGTTCGCCAGTGACGACGGGACGGTGGTCGCCGCCGCGCACGCCGGCTGGCGGGGGCTGGCGGAGGGTGTGCTGGAGGCGGCGGTTGCGGCGATGCGGACCGACGCGCGGCACATCAGAGCCTGGCTCGGTCCGGCCATCGGCCAGCGGCATTTCGAAGTGGGCGATGAGGTGCGTGAGGCGTTGCTGGCGCACGATCGGCAGGCTGCAGGCGGATTTGTCCGCAACGCGCGCGGGCGCTGGCAGTGCGACCTGCCGCAAATGGCGCGTCGACGCCTTGCGGCCCTGGGTCTTCGCGAGGTCAGTGGGGCGAAGCTTTGCACCTACCAGGCTCGCGATCAATGCTTTTCTTACCGACGCGAAGTCCGCACCGGTCGCATGGCGGCACTGATCTGGCGCACCGGCGACCCGTGAAGATCGCGTGCTAGAGTGCTGTTCATGCCGACTCTCGCCTGGATTATTTTAGCGACGCTCTTCGGAGGGCTGCTCAGTGCCGGGCTGGCGGGCCTGTTTCTGAGCTTCCCGGCCGCGCGGCGCGCCCGGCTGTTGCCGCACCTGATCAGTTTCGCCACCGGCGCGATGCTGGCCGCGGCGCTCCTGGGGTTGCTGCCCGAGGCAATCGCGGCGGTGGGACCCGGCCGGGTCGAGGGCATCGGCGCGGCGCTATTGAGCGGCATCGCGCTGTTCTTCATCCTGGAGAAATTCGTGCTCTGGCGCCATTGCCACACCGCGGATTGCGAAAGTCACCAGGTGCCGGCGATTGAGCATCGGGATCGTGCGGCCGGCTGGATCGTGCTGATTGGCGATGGCGTGCACAACGGGTTTGACGGGGTGCTGATTGCCGCGGCGTTTCTGACCGACGTGCGCCTCGGTATCCTCACCACCATCGCCATCACGGCGCACGAAATACCCCAGGAACTCGGAGACCTGGCGGTGCTTCTGCAGGCGGGCATGAAGCCCATGCGCGCCTTGTTTTTCAACACCGCCAGCAGCCTGACCTCGATCATTGGGGGGCTCGCGGGTTACTACGCGCTCAAGGGCACGCTCGATATTCTGCCCTACGCGATTTCGGTGGCGGCGGCCTCGCTGATCTACGTGGCGGTGGCGGACCTGATTCCGGGCCTCCACCGGCGCGTGGACCCGGCCGGCAGCGCCATGCAGGTCCTTTTGATCGGCGCGGGCGTGGCGACTATCGCGATGGCGGAAGCGGCGCTCGGTTAGCTGCCCCACGGAGCTCTTGGCCGGTTGAAATCGGCGAACGCCGACCCCAAATTAGCGCTCATCCGGTACTAAAACCCCAGGGTCGAAATCCATGCGTATGGACAAGTTGACAAGCCGCTTCCAGGCGGCGCTGGCCGATGCACAATCCCTGTGCGTGGGTCGGGACAACCAATTCATCGAGCCGGCCCACGTGATGCTGGCGATGCTCGACGCGCAGGGCGGGGGCGTCGCACCGCTCCTGCTCAAGGCGGGAGCCGACCTCAGCCGGCTGCGCACGCTCCTGGGCGCCGAACTGGACCGGCTCCCCAAGGTGGAAGGCACGCCCGGCGAAGTGCACGTATCCAACGACCTTAATCGATTGCTGAATGTCACCGACAAGCTGGCACAACAGCGCGGCGATCAGTTCATCTCGAGCGAGCTGTTCCTGCTGGCGGCCTTCGAGGACAAGGCCACCCTGGCCAAGCTCTTCAAGGAAAGCCGCATCCAGAAAGCGGCCGTGAGCCGCGCCATCGATGAGGTGCGCGGTGGTGAATCGGTCAAGGACGCCGGCGCCGAGGAACAGCGCCAGGCGCTTGAGAAATACACCGTCGACCTGACCGCGCGCGCCAGCTCCGGAAAACTTGATCCGGTCATCGGGCGCGACGATGAAATCCGCCGCACGATCCAGGTGCTGCAGCGACGCACCAAGAACAACCCGGTGCTGATCGGGGAGCCCGGAGTAGGCAAGACCGCGATTGTCGAGGGTCTGGCCCAGCGCATCGTCAACGGTGAGGTGCCCGAAGGACTGAAGAACAAGCGCATCCTGGCCCTCGACATGGGGGCCCTGATCGCCGGCGCTAAATTCCGCGGCGAGTTCGAGGAGCGGCTCAAAGGCGTGCTGACCGACCTGGCCAAGCAGGAAGGCCAGGTGATCCTCTTCATCGACGAGTTGCACACCGTGGTTGGCGCCGGCAAGGCCGAGGGCGCGATGGACGCGGGCAACATGCTCAAGCCCGCGCTGGCGCGGGGTGAGCTGCATTGCGTGGGTGCCACCACGCTTGATGAATATCGCAAGTACATCGAGAAGGACGCCGCGCTCGAGCGCCGCTTCCAGAAGGTGCTGGTCAACGAGCCCACGGTGGAGGACACCATCGCGATCCTGCGCGGCCTGCAGGAGCGCTACGAGGTGCACCACGGAGTGGACATCACCGATCCGGCCATCGTCGCCGCCGCCACGCTCTCGCATCGCTACATCGCCGATCGGCAGTTGCCGGACAAGGCGATCGATCTGATTGACGAAGCCGGTGCGCGCATCCGCATGGAAATCGATTCCAAGCCCGAGGCCCTCGATCGGCTCGATCGGCGCATCATCCAGCTCAAGATCGAGCAGATGGCGCTCAAGAAAGAACACGACGACGCCACCAAGAAGCGACTGGCCGCGCTCGAGGAGAGCCTGGCGGCGCTGGAGAAGGAATCGGCCGACCTGGAAGAGATCTGGAAGGCCGAGAAGGCGATGCTCCAGGGCGAAGCGGCCATCAAGGAGGAGCTCGAAGCGACCAAACTCGAGATGGAAGCCGCGCGCCGGCGCGGGGATCTGGGAAAAGTCGCCGAGCTCCAGTACAGCAAGGTGCCCGCATTGGAAAAGCGCCTCCTCGAAGCTCAGGCCGCCGAGGGCAAGGAGACGCAGCTGGTGCGCAACAAGGTCACCGAGGAAGAAATCGCCGAAGTGGTCTCCAAGTGGACCGGCATCCCGGTGTCGAAGATGCTCGAGGGTGAAAAGGAGAAATTGCTGCGCATGGAAGAGGCGCTGGCTAAGCGCGTCGTCGGCCAGGAAGAGGCCGTGCGCATTGTCGCCAATGCCATTCGCCGCTCGCGCGCCGGACTCGCCGATCCGCGCCGTCCCAATGGCTCGTTCCTGTTCCTCGGCCCCACCGGTGTGGGCAAGACCGAGCTGTGCAAGGCGCTCGCCGAGTTCCTGTTCGACACCGAGGATGCGATGGTGCGCATCGACATGTCGGAGTTTATGGAGAAGCATTCGGTCGCTCGCCTGATCGGCGCGCCGCCCGGGTACGTCGGCTATGAAGAGGGCGGCTACCTGACCGAGGCGGTACGGCGCCGTCCTTACGCGGTGATCCTGCTCGATGAAGTCGAGAAGGCGCATCCGGACGTCTTCAATGTTCTGTTGCAGGTGCTCGACGACGGCCGGCTGACCGACGGCCAAGGCCGCACCGTCGATTTTCGCAATGCGGTCATCGTCATGACCTCTAACTTGGGCTCGAACGTGATCCACGAGCTCGCCGGCGAGGGCAACTACCAGCGCATGAAGAGCGCGGTGATGGAAATTGTGCAGCAGAATTTCAAGCCGGAATTCATCAACCGCATCGATGACATCGTCGTGTTCCATCCGCTCGGCACCGAGCAGATCCGCGCCATCGTCGACATCCAGCTGGGCCTGCTGCGCCGACGGCTCCTGGAGCGTGATCTGCAGCTTGAGCTCGACAAAGCGGCGCGCGATACGCTCGGCGAAGCAGGATTCGATCCGGTCTACGGCGCACGGCCGCTCAAGCGGGCTATCCAGCAGCAGATCGAGAATCCGCTGGCACAGAGCATTCTCGGGGGCGCCTTCCAGCCCGGTGACCGGATTCACGTGGGCGTGGAAAAGGGCGTGCTGCACTTCTCCAAGGTGCGCTGAGGGCTCAAGCCTCCGCTAGCGCCGACACGCGACGCGCCCGACGCCCTATAATCGGCCTCGGGGAGAAAGAGGTGTCGCGGTTATGCCGTTCTATGAGTACGAATGTCCGAGTTGCCGGTACTACCTGGAGGTGCTCCAGAAGATCAGCGACAAGCCCATCAAGAAATGCCCTTCGTGCGGCAAGGCGGGCTTAAAGCGCCTGATATCGGCACCGGTATTCAGGCTCAAGGGCTCGGGCTGGTACGAGACGGATTTCAAGTCGGACAAGGAAGGACAACGGAACCTGGCTGGCCCCGAGCCCGCCGAAGCGAAGGCCGAGGCCCCGGCGAGTAAGGCGGACGATGAGAAGAGCGCCAAGCCCGAGGCTGCCGCCGCCACCGAGACTGCGAAGTCTGAGATTTCCACCCCGGCGGACAAGAACAAGGACAAGAAGGTCAAGCCAGCCACTGCGCCCACCCGCAACACCAGGCGCACGGTGAAGCGGCCTGCCGTGCGCGCGGCGCGCAAGAGCACGCGTTCGGGTAAGCGCGGGGGCCGCCAACGGTGAGCGAGCCTGCCACCGCGGCCGCGAATCGACCCGGTACTTTGATGCGCGCGCTGCGCCGCTACCTGATCAACGGCCTTTTGATATGGGTGCCGGTGCTGGTGACGGTGCTAGTGGTGCGATTTATCCTGGAAATCATGGATCGCACGCTTCTGGTGCTGCCACGCTCCCTGCGTCCGGATGAGCTGCTCGGATGGCACATCCCGGGCCTTGGAGCGGTGCTGGGTGTACTGATCGTGCTGCTCACGGGCCTTCTGGTCACCAACTTTATTGGCCAGGCGCTGGTGGCGATCGGCGAGGACCTGCTCGAGCGTATACCCTTCGTGCGTGCCCTGTACAGCGGCGTGAAAAGCTTTTCCGAGACCGTGCTTTCGACCAGCGGTAACTCCTTCAAAAAGGTGCTGCTGGTGGAGTATCCGCGCGCGGGTCTGTGGACCATCGGATTCCAGACCACAGATCATTTGCCGGAAATCAACGCTCACCTGGGCGAGCCGCAGGTGTGCGTGTTCATACCGACCACGCCAAACCCGACCTCGGGTTTCATTGTCTTCGTGCCGCGCGCCCAGTGCATCGAGCTGGACATGCAGGTGGAAACCGCCATGAAAATGATCGTGACCTTAGGTGTGGTGGGGCCCACCACGCCGTCCCTTGCGGCGATTGCGCCGCTCCGCGCTGCCCCGTAGCATCGCGCGCCTTTGCCATAGGTATTGCCGAAGATGCGCACACATTATTGCGGACAGATCACCGCGAGCCTGGTCGGGCAGAAAGTCGCCGTGGCCGGTTGGGTGCATCGCCGGCGCGATCACGGCGGGGTGATTTTTGTCGATTTGCGCGATCGCGAGGGCTTGGTACAGGTGGTGTGCAACCCGGATGCCGCCGAGGTGTTCGCCAGCGCTGAAAAGCTCCGCAACGAATTTGTGGTGCGTGTGGTGGGCACGGTGCGGGCGCGGCCGCAGGGGACCACCAACGCCAACCTGGGCACGGGCGAAGTGGAAATCCTCGCCACCGAGGTGGAGATCCTCAACCGCGCCGATCCCTTGCCGTTCCAACTCGATGAGCAGGTGAGCGAAGAGGTGCGGCTGCGCTATAGGTATGTCGATCTGCGGCGCGAAGTGATGAGCCAGCGATTGCGCCTGCGTCATGCCATCACCCGCTCGATGCGCGCATTTCTGGATGCGCACGATTTTATCGACATCGAAACCCCGATGCTCTCCAAGGCCACGCCCGAGGGGGCGCGCGATTACCTGGTGCCCAGTCGCACCCACCCGGGCAAGTTCTTTGCACTCCCGCAGTCACCGCAGATCTACAAGCAGCTGCTGATGATCAGTGGCTTTGAGCGCTACTACCAGATCGTGCGGTGCTTCCGGGACGAGGACCTGCGCGCCGATCGCCAGCCGGAGTTCACGCAGCTCGATATCGAAACCAGCTTCCTCTCTGAGGCGCAGATCACCGACCTGATGGAAGCTCTGATACGCCAGTTGTTCCGGGACGTCCTCAAGCAGGAGCTGCCCGATCCTTTTCCGCGCATGAGTTACTACGAGGCGCTGAGCCGCTATGGGTCGGACAAGCCGGACCTGCGCATCGCGCTCGAACTGGTCGACGTCGCCGACCTGGTGGCCGGTTCCGAGTTCAAGGTGTTCGCCGGCCCGGCGAAGGATCCAAACGGACGGGTTGCGGCATTGCGCGTGCCCGGTGGCGCATCGCTCCCGCGCTCGCAGATTGACGAGTACACGGCCTACGTGGCGCGCTATGGCGCGCGCGGTCTCGCCTACCTCAAGGTCAACGAGCGCGCGAAAGGGCGCGAGGGCCTGCAATCGCCGATCATCAAATTTCTCGACGACGCAGCCCTTGCAGGGATCCTTGATCGAGTGAGTGCCGCCGATGGCGACCTGGTGTTCTTCGGTGCCGATAGGGCCGGCGTCGTCAATGACTCCCTGGGCGCGTTGCGCTTGAAGGTCGGCCAGGATCTGAAGATCCTGGCAAGCGGCTGGCGGCCGCTGTGGGTCATCGATTTCCCGATGTTCGAGTACGACGCCGAAGCCAAGCGCTGGGTCGCGATGCATCACCCGTTCACCTCGCCCAAGAATCCAGACGCGCCGGCGCTGACCGCCAGCCCCGGGCGCGCGCTCGCGCAGGCCTACGACCTGGTGCTCAACGGTTCCGAGGTGGGTGGCGGCTCGGTGCGCATCCACCGGCAGGAACTGCAGTCGGCGGTGTTCGAGTTGCTCGGGATCGGTGCCGATGAAGCACGCTCCAAGTTTGGATTCCTGCTCGATGCCTTGCGCTTTGGCGCGCCGCCGCACGGCGGCATCGCCTTCGGGCTCGATCGCCTCGCCATGCTGATGGCAGGGGCGGAGAGTATCCGCGACGTGATTGCGTTTCCAAAAACCCAGACCGCCGCCTGCCTGCTCACCGAGGCGCCGACCGAGGTGAGCGAGCAGCAACTGCGCGAGCTGCACATCCGCGTGCGCCAGCCGCCTCCGACCTAGGGACGTGGCCCACCCGGCATGAACGCCGCCGTCGTCTACGCGCACGGCCTCTGGTTTTCGGGTCACGAGGCCTTCATGTTGCGCCGGCGCCTGGAGAAAGAGCGCGGCTATACCTGGCGGGTCTTCAGCTACGCGTCCACGCTGCTGTCGATGGATCAGATCGCCGACGCGCTCAGCGCCTACACCGCCGAAATTGACGCGCCGCGCGTGCATCTGCTCGGCCACAGCCTGGGCGGGATTGCGATCTTGCGCTGCCTCGAACGCCATCCGCAGCAGCCGCCCGGGCGCGTGGTCATCATGGGCACTCCGAGCATGGCCAGCCAAGCCGCCGCAGCGCTCGCGCGCTTCAGGTTTGGTCGCGCGATGCTCGGCCAAGCGGCGGCCCGGGAACTCTTGCACACCCATCGACGCAGCTGGTCGCACGAGCGCGAGATCGGCATCATCGCCGGAACCCAATCGCTGAGTCTTGGACGACTCGTCGTGGATTTCGATGAACCGAATGATGGGACCGTGGGGGTGTCGGAGACCCGGCTGCCGGGGGCGACGGCGCATCTGACGCTCCCGGTGAGTCATTCGGGGATGTTGCTGTCAGCGCGGGTGGCGCACGAGGTCGGCCAGTTCCTCGAGCACGGCCGTTTCGGGGGTTGAACGGGTGCTTGGAGACATAATGTGCGTGCAGCGGCCTGGCCTTTGGCCATTCGTATATATATAGAGTAGCGTGCCAGCAGCACCGGCCTTCAAGGGGCGCGCACGCGCGTGCAAATAACTTAAAAAGGCGCCGCGCGCGGCCGGCTTTGATTCCGGGCGATTGGACAATGGAGGCGGGGTGTTGGGCAACGCGATCGCGACCGGTGGGCATTGAACACGATCGCCATTCGGCCGATCACGAGCGCCGACCGCATCGACATACTGAAGATCAATGCCGCGAGTCGGCCCGCGGTCGCCGCGCTGGACCCGGCTGAACTTGATCGCCTGCTGACTCTGGGGGACGCACACCGGGTGGCGGTGGCGGGCGGCGCCGTCATTGCCTATATGCTCGTCATTGCACATCAATGCGACTACGAGGGCGAGGAATTCCAATATTTTTCTGGCCGGCTGCCAGAGCCCTTCTTGTATGTGGATCAGATTGCGGTCGATCCGGTTCGCAGCCGCGCAGGCGTGGGACGCGAGCTGTATGCAGCCCTCGGTGAAATCGCCCGCTTGCAACAGATCAAGTGGTTGTGCTGCGAGGTCAATACGATGCCACCCAATCCCGCCTCGCTGGACTTCCATCGCAGCCTCGGTTTCTCCTCCATCGGCAATGGCGATACACTCGATGGCCGGCGGGTCGCATTCCTGGTGAGGAATGTGTGATGCGCGCCCTCACCAAGGAAATCAAAATGAAAAAAATCAGGCTGCTCGGTATTGCGGCCCTGTGCGCGTGCGCCTTCAGCAGCGTTTGGGCCAGCGAAGTCACGGTGGTCAGCAATGTGCTCGGACCCGAGGGCCCACTGTACGTGGATGGTAGCCTTTACTATGTCGGCTGGATCTCGAGCACACTTTCCAAGTGGGACGGCAAGAGCAGCACGGTGCTGAACTCCACCCCACACTGCGGCCACAACGGCCTGGCACTGACCTCGCGCAAGACGTTTTTGGTCGCCTGTGATGAGCAGGGCGCGATTCTGGAAGTGGACCTGTCCGGCAAGCAGCTGCGCCGCTGGGACACCGACAGCCTGGGCCGAAAGATGGACGGAGGCATCAACGACGTCGTGGTCGCGGACAATGGTGGCGCTTACGCCACGCTCTCCGGGCCCTTTGATGACCCGCCGGTCGCCGTGGTCGGCAAGGTCCTGTACCTGGCGCCCGGGGCCAAGCAATGGGTTGAAGTCGCCGGTGATTTCAACTATGCCAATGGGATTGGGATTTCTCCCGACCAGAAGACGCTCTATGTCTGCGAGACGGTGGGCAATTCCATCAAGAAATTTTCGATCAAGCCCGACGGCACATTGACCAGTCGCGCCAACTTCGCGCTGCTCAACCTGCTGGTCAGTGACAAGATCCAGTCCTGGTGGCTGGGGCCCGACAGCCTGAAAATAGACAAGCAGGGCAACGTCTACGTGGCGCAGTTTTCCGGCGGCAAGGTCCTTAAGATCTCCCCGCAAGGCAAGCTCCTGCATGTCTTCGACATTGCCGCTGGCGATGGGACGACCAATGTCGCTTTCGATCCGGGAGAGAAGAATCTGTTCGTCACGGTAGTGAAAGATCCCCAGGATCCAAAGGCCAAGGGCAGCATCGTCAAGATCCCGAACGTCCCTTAGCCCTTGGCCACCGGCAGATGCGCTTTGGGCCCGCACCCGGCGCCTGGTACGCGCGAAAGTTAGCGGCATGAGTTTTCACGCGGACCGGCACGTAAACGTTTTAATCATCGGCGGCGGGGCGGTGGGCACGGCCCTTGCCTACCACCTGGCGCGCGATGGAACCAAAGACGTGCTGTTGGTGGAAAAGGACCGGCTCACGCACGGTTGCACCTGGCACGCGGCCGGATTGGTCGGGCAGCTCCGGGGCAAGAAGAACCTGACCCGACTGATGCAGAACTCGGTCGCGGTCTTCGATCGCCTGGAGGCCGAGACCGGGCTAGTCATCTCTTGGAGAAAGGTCGGGAGTCTGCGCCTGGCCTCGAGTGCCGCGCGCTGGAGCGAGATCCGTCGTGCGATGGGCCAGGCGCGAAGCTTTGGGGTTGAATGCCACGCGCTTTCCGCGGCCGAGGCCAAGCAGCGATTCCCTTATATCAGTACCGCGGGCGTTGAGGGCGCCGCGTTCATCCCAGGCGATGGGTATATCGATCCGTATTCGCTCACCATGGCCTACGCCAAGGGCGCGCGCCAGCAGGGCGCACGAATCGAGGAAGGGGTGTGTGTCGAGCAGATCGCCCTGCAAGGGCGGCGCGCCGTGGGCGTCGTGACCGGTTCGGGCAATATCGCCTGTGAAATCCTGGTCAACTGTGCGGGCCTGTGGGCGAAACGCGTGGGTCGCCTCGCGGGCGTGGATCTGGCCACCAGTGTGGTCGAGCACCAGTACTTCCTGACCGAGAAAAAATTGAAGTTTGACGCCGGGCTCACGACGCTGCGCGATCCGGACAAGAATTTTTATCTTAAGCCCGACACCGGTGCCTTTGCCATCGGCGGTTGGGAGGACGGTACGCAAGGATTCCATCGCGGCATGCCGCCATGGTCTTTCGCGCGCGCACTGCTGCCTGCAAACATGGACCGGCTCGAACTCTTTGCCCATCCGGCCGCAGAGCGTCTGCCGGTGCTCAATGAGATTGGCCTGCAAACCGTGATCAACGGGCCCATCCCGGTGTCGGCCGATGGCGAACCGCTCATGGGCCTGGCCCCTGGCCTGGACAATTTCTATGTCGCCTGTGGTTTTACCGCGGGCATCGCCGCGTCCGGTGGGGCGGGGCTGGCGCTGAGCAACCTGATCGTGCACGGCGATGCGGGCATGGACCTGTGGCCGTTCGACGTACGGCGATTTTCCGCGGTGCAGGCGCAGCCGCGCTATCTGGAAAAGCGAGCGATCGAGGCCTACGGAGGTTATTACAAGATCCACTGGCCGCTCGAGGAGCCCCAGGCGGCAAGGAACCTGCGCCGTTCGCCCATTCACTCACAGCTGCTGAAGGCCGGCGCGGTGTTCGGGTCGAAAGCCGGGTGGGAACGGCCCAATTGGTTCGCGCCGCCGGGCACACCCACACGCGATGAGCCCTCCTTCGAGGATAAGCCCAACTGGTTCGGCCCGGTGGCCGGAGAACTGCGCGCCATACGCGAGCGCGCCGCACTGATTGACCAGACCTCGTTCGCCAAATTCGAGATCTCCGGCCCCGGTGCGCAGCGCTCCCTGCAATTGATTGCCGCCAACGAATTGGGCGGGGCGCCGGGCAAGGCGGTCTACACGCAACTGTGCAACGCGCGCGGGGGCATCGAGGCGGACGTAACGCTCATTCATGACGGCGCCGATCACTTCTACCTGATCACCGGGGCAGGATTCGGGGTGCACGACTCCGGTTGGGTTTCTCAGCAGCTGCCGGGCAATGTCACGCTCCGCGAGGTCACCAACAGCCTTGCGGTGCTCAACCTGTGCGGGCCGCACTCTCGAGAGATCTTGCAGGCCCTGTGCGATGAGGATCTGTCGAACGCGGCATTTCCTTTCCGCGCCGCAGCGCACATGGATGTGGGCGACGCCCGTGTCCTTGTGGTGCGTATCGGCTACGTCGGCGAGCTCGGATACGAGCTGTACGTGCCGCAGGAATATGCGCCCGGTGTCTTTGAGGCGCTGTGGGAGGCCGGAAAAGCCTTCGGTATCGCACACGCCGGATACCGCGCCATCGATTCCGCCCGCCTGGAAAAGGGCTACCTGTATTGGTCGGGTGATCTTTCTGCCGACTACAACCCGTATGAGGCGGGACTGGGATTTTGTGTGGCGCTCGAAAAAGAGCACTTTCTCGGGCGCGAAGCCCTTATAGAGCTCAAGGCCACGGGCCTTACCCGGAAACTCGTGTCCTTCACGATCGAAGGTTTCGTGCCCCTGCACGGGGGCGAAGCCATCGTGCACAAGGGCCAGATGGTGGCATCGACCACCAGTGCGGGCTACGGGCACACGCTGGGCCTGTCCATTGCCTTGGGCTATCTGCCCATCGCCATCGCCGGGCAAACCGATTTCCACATCGAGGCCTTCGGCCAGAGTTACCCGGCGCGGCGCGGGGCGCGTTGCCTCTACGACCCCAGGATGGAGCGCTTGCGATCTTGAATGCGGTCGATAAAGGCTTGGCGCAGGCACGGCGGATTCTTGCGGGCCTCGAGCTTTTTGCGGGCATCGATGAACGCGAACTTTCGCTGACGCGCTTAGGCGGGCTCACCAACCTGGTGTTTCGCATCGATCATGGCCCGCAACACTACGTGCTGCGGGTCCCGGGCAAGGGCACTGAGGAGTACATCAATCGCGTGCACGAGGCCAAGGCGGCACGAGCAGCGGCAAGAGTGCAGGTCGGACCGCCTGTGCTGCATTTTGATACGCAATCGGGCGTCATGGTATCGCGCCTCGTCGATTCAGCCGTGACCATGACGCCGGCGAACTTTCACTCGCGGCCGGGTGCGCCGGCCCGGGCCGGCGCGGTCATGCGCCGGCTGCACCGCTCGGATGCAGTGTTCGATTTTCGATTCGAGCTGTTTGCGATGATCGATGAGTACCTGCGGGTGCTGGCCGGCAAGGAAACGCCGCTGCCCTCGGGCTACCACGACCTTGTCAGTGAGGCCGGGGCGGTTCGCGCCGCGCTCGGGGCCCACCCGTTGCCTTCTGGGGCGTGTCATTGCGATCCGCTGTGCGAGAACTTCCTGGACGTGGGTGACCGCATGTGGATGGTCGACTGGGAATACTCAGGCATGAACGATCCGCTCTGGGACCTGGGCGATCTGTCAGTCGAAGGCGGATTCAGCCCCGCGCAGGACGAGCAGATGATGCAGGCTTACTTTGGTGGTGAGGCGCGGCCGGTGGAGCGAGGACGCATCGTGATCTACAAGGCGATGTGCGATTTGCTCTGGACGCTGTGGGGGCTGATACAGCATGCCAACCAGAATCCGGTCGATGATTTCTGGGCGTATGCGCTTCGGCGCTTCGAGCGCTGCAAGGCACTGATGGTCACGCCGGAATTTGCACGCCATCTGGCCGGCGTGCGTGGGGGCTGATGCGTCTTCCTGAGCAGATTCCGTCGGTACGGCGCCTGGCGCGATCGTCGTCGGGCAGGCAGTGGACGTGCGCGCGATGAGCGCGGAATCCAGTCTGTCGGAACTCTCGGCCTGTGCCGTCGTCGAGCAGCTGCGTTGCGGCGAGCTGTCCGCCGAGCGCTATGCGCGGCATGTGCTGGAACGGTGCGAAGCGAGAAGAGATCTCAATACCCTGATCAGCGTGGACCCGGCGCAGGTGCTGGAGGCCGCACGTGAGGCGGATCTGCTCAGGCGCATTGGCAAACCGCTCGGCAAGCTCCACGGCCTGCCGCTGCCGGTCAAAGACAGCATCAACACGGTGCACTTGCCGACCACTTCTGGCACGGGTGCGCTACGGGAGTTCAGACCGAACGCGGATGCGCCGATCATTCGCCAGCTGACGGGGCAGGGCGCCATCGTGCTGGGCAAGACCAACCTCATGGAGTTGTCGCTGGGCTGGACCAGCAACAACGAGCACTTTGGCGCGGTCCGCAATCCTTACGACGTCTCGCGGATTCCGGGCGGGAGCAGCGGGGGGTCGGCTGCGGCAGTGGCGGCGCGCATCGTGCCGCTGGCCGTCGGCGAGGACACGCTCGGCTCGATACGCGTGCCCGCCGCATTGTGTGGTGTGTGTGGTTTGCGGCCGAGCGTGGGACGATACCCCGGGGCCGGAGTCATGCCGATCACATCGCGCTGGGATGCGCCCGGCCCGCTGGCGCGCGGGGTGGCCGACCTTATTCTGTTCGATGCCGCGATGAACGATCGGGAGGCGCCCATCCGGGCCGTGCCGCTGGCCGGCGCGCGCATCGCGCTGCCGCCGGAGTACCTGCTTGGCGTGGATCCGGAACTGGAACGCGTGTTCAGTGCGGCGACGCGGGCGCTGGAAAAAGCCGGGGCCACACTGGTGCACGCCTCGCTCCCTGAGCCTTTGCAGGGCGCGCGCAAGCTTGTTGCGGCGATCCAATCGTTTGAGATCGTCGCCAACCAGACAAGATATCTGGAAGAGTCCGGTAGCACAGTGAGGATGGAGGAGTTGATGGCGGGAATGAGTCCGGCCCTGCAGAAGCGTTATGACAGCGATTTCCTGGCGGGCGGCGCCAATGCCATCACTGAACGGACCCGGGATGAGTTGCTGGCCCGGCTCGCACTGATGCGCAGCGCCATGCGCTCGTACTTCGCGGAGCACGCCATCACGGTGCTTGCTACGCCGCCGACATTGAGCGCAGCGATTCCGATCGGGGACGATACAGAAACTGATATCGGCGGTGCGAAGGTGCCTCTGTACGAGGCCATGGCACGCAATGCGGGTCACGGGAGCGCCGTGGGCATGGCTTGCCTGGTCCTACCGGCGGGCATGACCCATGAAAATCTTCCCGTGGGCATCGGCTTTGACATGCTGCCGGGTCAGGATGAGCAGCTGCTGGCGCTCGGACTGACCCTGGAACAGGTGCTCGGACCCATTCCACCGCCGCCGGATGGACTGGCAGGCAGTGGCGGGCGCTAGTAGGCCGATGCGCTCAAGGTGACGTCTGCGAGTTTCCAGGCGTCGTTGAACTGCTGCGCGTACTGATTCGCGTCCTTAGTTTTCCCCTGCGCTTTTAGGGCCGCACTCAGGCCATAGAGCGCCCAGCCATTCCCGGGATTAAGCTTAAGGTCTTCGCGGTAAACCCCCTCGGCCTCGCTCGCCTTGTTGTCGTGCAAGAGCTGTGCGCCGAGCAAATGGCGCACCGGGAAGAACCAGTCCTTCGGTTCGTTGTACGCCAGCTTGTCTTCCGCCTGCGCCGCTTGCTGAAGCAACTTTACGGCCGAAGCGGGGTGTCCTTCGGTCGCGGCGACGCGCGCCCGCCCGATCAGCACGCCTATTTGCAGCACGTCCTTCAGCGAGTTCATTCCCGCCGGAGCATCGGCCGGCAACGTCACGATCAAGGCCTGCAACTTGGCGAGGGTGGCGCGTGCCTCGTCCAGACGACCACGTGCGCCCAGTGCCATGGCGCGTGCATACAAATAGCCTCCGGTGAGCCCTGCCAGTTTGGGGTTGGGCGGGGTCATGGTGAGCAATTCGTCCCAAAGCCCGAAGCGGATTCGAGAGGTGTACAACTCGGCCACATACCAGTCGCTGCCGGGCATGGCGGAGAGCATCAGGTCGGAAACCACCCGGCGCGAATTATCGGCTGCGCCCACGGTCTCGGCCCGGCGCCCCTCCATCGCGGCTGAAGCGGCCAGGAACTGATAGTTGTGCGCCGTATACATCACCGGGTAGTAATCCAGCGGCTGCGTGTTCGCGACGTACGTCTGATCGGCTGCCGCGCCGCGTCGATTCGCCTCAGCGGCGTCTTCGTAGCGTCCGATGCGCTGCATGATGTGGGCGGGCATGTGTACCAGGTGCCCGGCCGCGGGCATCATGGTGCGCAAGCGCTCGGCGGACAACACGGCTTTCTCTGGATGAGGCGAAGCTTCCAGGGTGTGCACGTAATAATGATTGGCGCCCGGGTGCAACGGATCACGCGCCAATACCGCTTCGAGGGTAGCGACGATCTGCTCGGTGCCGGGCGCCGGCTTACCGTCGGCGGTCCACAACTTCCACGCATTGACGTTCATCAAGGCTTCGGCGTACAGGGTTTGTACGTCAAGATCCCGAGGAAAGTGTTGCGCCACCGCTTTCATGGCGACGGCATAGGCTACCAGTACCGGTTGCAGCGCCGCCGCAGACAGAGGCTGCGCCGAGGGGTATCGCTTGGCGAGTGCTCTGATCAGCGCTTGCTCGACGGCAGAGGCGTGCGTCAAGTGCGCGCGCGCCAACATCAGGGCCTCGGCAGCGACCTTGGCGCGCTCTTCCACCAGGAACGGCAGGTTGTAATTGGGCCCGACTGTCAGCGAGACGCCCCAGTAACAGGCCGCACAGTCCGGGTCGAGCGTCGCGGCCCGGGCGAACGAACGGGTGGCCTCGTCATGATTGAACGCCCACATCAGGCGCAGCCCCTGGTCAAAGTACCGTTGTGCATCTGGTACGGAGGTTGTGACGGTGCGATGTGCCTGGCCCAGACCATCAAAAAGCATCGCACCGCGCGCCCAGTCCGCCACGGTCGCGGGCGCCTGCGGCATCAGCGTGGGCTGCATCGCGGGCTGCATCGCGGGCATCTCTAGTGAGGGAGCGAGGTTCGCAGACGCCGGCGGCGGTGACCGATTGCAGCCGCTCAACGCCACTACCCATGCCGCTAAAAGAATGACGTGCTCAAGTTTCATGGTCATTGCCCCCACTAAAGTCGGAGCGACTCCTCGCCCTTTCGCTGATCGTGAAGAGTAACAAGCTCCAGTGTCCCATGTGCCACCAAAAGGAGGATGGAAGTTACGCCACGAGCGGCGGCTCAGTTCTGGCGGCGGCCCTTGAGTTCGTAGAGCAAGGCGAGCGCCTGGCGGGGCGTGAGCGCGTCGGGTTCGATCTGCGCGAGCTTAAGTTCCAGCTCGCTGACCACCGGAGTCGGCGTGGGCAGCAACGGCAACTGGCCCTGTCCATTGATCTTCGCCAGGGGCGGATGCTGCGCGCCGCCATCGCGCGTGCTCTCAAGTTCAGCCAGATACGCACGCGCTCTGGCGATCACGCCGGCCGGAACCCCAGCCAGCTGCGCCACGGCCAGACCATAGCTACGATTGGCCGGGCCAGGACGCACGGCGTGAAGGAATACCAGCGAATCGCCATGTTCTGTCGCGTCCAGGTGCACGTTGGCACAGCCCTCGAGCTCCGCGCCCAGAGCGGTCAATTCGAAATAGTGCGTCGCGAACAAGGTGAACGCGCGCACTTCGGTGGCCAGATGTCGCGCCACGGCCCAGGCGAGCGATAGGCCGTCAAAGGTGCTGGTGCCACGCCCGATCTCGTCCATGAGCACCAGGCTCCGGGCCGTGGCGTTATGCAGGATGTTGGCGGTCTCGGTCATCTCGACCATAAACGTTGAGCGGCCACCGGCCAGATCATCCCCGGCACCGATGCGCGTGTAGATGCGATCCAGCGGCCCGATGCGCGCGCGCACCGCGGGCACGTAGCTGCCCATATGCGCGAGCACCACAACGAGCGCCGTCTGGCGCATGTAGGTGGACTTGCCGCCCATGTTCGGACCCGTGATCACCAGCATGCGGCGCGCCGCACACAACTCCAGGTCGTTCGGTACGAACGGAGTTTGGCTGTAGCGCTCGACGACCGGGTGGCGGGACCCCTCGAGCATCAGGCAGGGCTCATCAACCAGTTTAGGCTCGCTCCAGTCAAGGCTCACGGCGCGTTCCGAGAGGCACACCAGCGCGTCGATTTCGGCGAGCGCCATGGCGGTCGACTGGAGCGGCCCAAGTGCGCCAATGAGGCGTGTCAGCAGTGCCTCGAACAATTCCTTTTCTCGTGCCAGCGCCCGTTCACGCGCACCGAGCACGCGATCCTCGAAACTCTGCAGTTCGGGGGTAATGAAGCGTTCGGCGGACTTAACCGTCTGCCGGCGAAGGTATTCGGCCGGCACATGATCGGCCTGGGAGCGCGGTATTTCGATATAAAAGCCCTGCACGCGGTTATAACCGAGCTTTAATCCCGGCAGGCCCGTTCGAGCGCGTTCACGCTGCTCGAGATCGAGCAGGTACGCGTCGGTGTGCGTGGCGATGCGCCGCAACTCATCGAGCTCAGTGTCGTAACCGGCGGCGATCACGTCCCCATCGCGCAGGAACACAGGCGGCTCGGCCGCAATCGCCTCAGCCAGCAATGTGTGCTCGGCGGCATGATCGGCGGTGTCGGCGTGTAGGATCTGAAGGAGCGGCGCGTCTATTCGGGAAAGCGCGTCGCGCAGCGGTGGGAGTTCAGCCAGCGCGTTGCGCAGCTGTACCAGATCACGCGGCCGGGCGCTGCGTAAGGCAATGCGCGCCAGCACCCGCTCCAGGTCGCCCACGGCGCGCAGTAGCGACTGCATAGGCTCGTAGGCGCGCGCCGCAGCCAGAGCGCCAATGGCCTGGTAGCGCCGCCGCAACGCCAGGCGATTGGTGATGGGCCGCCCAAGCCAGCGGCGCAACGCACGCGCACCCATGCCGGTGACCGTGGTATCGAGCACCGCCAGAAGCGTCGCCGCTTCGTTGCCAGTCAGACTCGATTCCAGTTCCAGATTGCGTCGTGTCGCGGCATCGATCGAGAGCGCAGCGCCTGATTCTTCGACCTGCAGGGCGCGAATATGCGGAAGGGTCGTGCGCTGCGTGTCGCGCACGTACTGCAACAGCGCGCCGGCCGCGCCGATGGCGAGCGGCAGCACATCGGCACCGAATCCGCGCAGATCCAAAGTGCCAAGCTGGTCTGTGAGCAAGCGCGAGGCGCTGGCCAGCTCAAAATGCCATGGAGCGCGCTCGCGGATCACGACCTGACCGCCGCTCGGCAGAGACCCGCGGTGAGTCTGATCTTCGCGCACCAGCAGCTCAGCGGGCCGCAAGCGTTCGAGCTCGGCAGCGAGCGTCGCCGGGCCCGTTCCTTCCATAACATTGAAGCGGCCCGAACTTAACTCCAGCCAGGCAAGGCCAAAGCGCTCCCGGTCTCGCAACAACGAGGCCAGCAGCGTTGGCCGAGTCTTTTCGAGCAGCGCGTCCTCTGTCACCGTGCCGGGTGTGATGACGCGCACCACTTGGCGTTCGACCGGCCCCTTGGATTTGGCCGGGTCGCCGATCTGCTCGCAAATGGCCACGGACTCTCCGCGCCGCAGGAGGCGTCCGAGGTATCCCTCCACGCTATGGACGGGAACGCCCGCCATCGGAATCGGCTCACCCGCGGATTGGCCGCGCGTGGTCAGGGCGATATCAAGGAGCGCGGCTGCCCGGCGCGCGTCAGCGAAAAACAGTTCGTAGAAGTCTCCCATGCGGTAAAGCAGCAACGTGTCGGGATGCTGGGCCTTGATGCGCAGGTACTGCTGCATGACCGGCGTATGCGCTAACGCACTGTTTTCGTTATTATATTTGTGAATTGTCAATAGCTTTCCGGGATTTTTGGAGCAATCAACTGTGGCCCCTGCCAATGGCAAAACCAGTCTATCTAAGGCACGCCCACGGCACACTTAGTTTGAGTTCGGCACATGTGCCGCCGAACTGAGTTACGGGATTATCGAATGACCGCTGCCGGCCCGAAGCCGCGCCTGCGTGTAGTTGCACTGCCTACCTGAAAGCCGACATTGCTGGTTGGTCGAGAGCCTCTGATTCCGGTAATGCGGGTTTGCCTTCACCCACATTCGGCTTAGCATTAACTTGGGACGGATGGTAGAGACCTCCGCTGAAATCGCCCGCAACTAGAGAAAGAACCAAGTTCATGCAATTTTCGGCGCTTCGCTATTTCCTCGAAACAGCTCGGCTGGGTTCAATACGGCGGGCTGCCGAAAAACTATACGTAGCACCTTCCGCGGTCAGCCGCCAAATCGCGTTACTCGAACAAAGATTTGGCATGCAGTTATTCGACCGCCATGCCGCGGGCGTGCGACTCACGCTGGCAGGCGCAGTCTTCGCCAGGCAGGCCCACGCCACAATGCGTGACTTCGAACGGCTGCAGTCGGAAATAGATGATCTGCAGCAGCTCCGCCGCGGAATGGTGCGGGTCTTTACCGTCGCAGCTACTGTTGAGAGTGTTGTCTACCGCACTATGGCTGTGTTCGCACGCACCTACCCAGGCATCACATATGAGATACAGGTGACCGGAGGCATCCGGGCAATCGAGGCTTTGGCCCGCGAGGAGTGCGACATCGCCATCAGCTTTGAACCATCGCCGCACCACGACGTCGAGGAGATGCAATCGCTCCGTGATCCCATCGTCGCAATAATGCATCCGCGCCACCCGCTTGCCGCTCGCGCCAGGCTCAAGCTGCCGGAGCTCGCCAACTATCCGGTAGCGCTGCTCGACGAAACACACGCCACGCGGACCCTGCTGGATCGGGCCCTGGCGCTCCGCGGCGTCACCCTGCAGACGATGCTCACAGTCAATCAGATTGAACTGGCGGTTGCCTTTGCCCGTTCAAAGCAGGCCATGACTTTCGCACCAAGCCACGTGGTTCGCGAGGATCTCGCGGCGGGCCGGCTCAAAACCGTCGCACTCGATGATTCCGTCTTGTCCGCTACCCGCTTCGTGCTTTGCCGCCATAAGACTCGTGTCCCGACGCTCCCCGCACAGGCGTTCCTGATTGCGCTGCAGCAGCAGTTCTCTGCGCTAGACCGCGAGGTCAACAGGGGGAAGCAGCGCCGCTGAAGTGTTGCCATATTGGCAACACAACGATCTAAAATCTCTGCTTTTGAGAACGCCACGCTAAGCCTATGCTCCGGCCATACGAATCCATTGGTTCGGGAGGCGGCGGTGGCACTCAATCGGAAACTCAACCAAAGCCCTGCCAATTTAGAGGCGGCGGACGGCGCACCCGGCGCGGCCCCCGACCCGCACAGCGCCACCGCTGGTAATATCAGGCGCCACCTGCTCCCGTTTCTGTTTGCGCTGTATGTCATTGCGTATCTGGACCGAATCAATATCGGTTTTGCGGCGCTGACTATGAACCACGAATTGGGGCTAAGTAGCGTGCAGTACGGGCTGCTGTCCGGCGTTTTCTTCTGCGGGTATTTTCTGTTTGAGGTGCCGAGTAACCTGATTCTCGCCCGCGTCGGCGCTCGAGTGTGGATAGCGCGTATTCTGTTGAGCTGGGGTGCGATCTCGCTAGCGACGGCCTTCGCACACAACGCGCAGCAGCTTTATCTTGCTCGCTTTCTGTTGGGTGTTGCCGAAGCCGGGTTCTTCCCCGGAGTCTTGCTATACCTCACCTACTGGTTCAGGCAGCGAGATATGGCCCAGGCCATCGGGCTGTTCATGACGGCGCTACCTACGGCGAGCATCATCGGTGCGCCGCTTTCTGGCTGGATACTTGATCACGTACATGCGTACGCGCTGAGCAGCTGGCGCTGGGTGCTGATCCTTGAAGCCGTGCCAGCCATCTTTGGCGGGCTGCTGTGCTATCGGCTGCTCCCAGATGATCCAGCGGCGGCAACTTTTCTCACGCCAGGGCAGAAATCCGCGCTGGCGTCAGTGCTACGCACCGAATCGGACATCAAGGCGGGATCATCGCAATCCTCGGTGCTGCGCACGCTCGGGAACCCGCGTGTGCTGTACCTCGCGGGCATTGCCTTTCTGTTCATGAGCGGCAACTACGTCACCGGGTTTTGGATGCCGCAGTCCATCAAGGCGGCGGGCCCTGGACTCAGTCACGTCGCCATTGGGCTGCTGGTCATGGTCCCAAATGTAATTGGGCTTTGCGTCATGGTGTTGGTATCGAGAAGTTCGACGCGGCGGGCAGAATGCCATTGGCACGCCGCGCTCTCGCTCCTTACCGCAGCTATAGCATTCTGCTTCGTTGGAACCACGCAGAACCTGGCGGCGTGCATACTACTGTGGTCGGTCGCGACATCGGGACTGTACGGGTTCATCGGCCCGTTCTGGTCAATGCCTGGCCAATTCCTGGCGGGGCGCCCCGCAGCGGTGGCACTGGCCGCGATTTGCTCCATCGGAAACCTGGCCGGATTCGCGGGCCTCACCGCTATCGGCTCAATGGCCAGCCACGCGGGCGGCCTGGCGGAAGGATTCCGCATTGTTGCTGTGGCCTTGTCGATTGGCGCCGCGCTGCTGATGGCGCAGCGAATGCGCGCCGGCGTCGTTGTTTCGGCCAAACCGATTTACGTGTAAACCTGCTCGGGAGAATCCAATGATCCCCGTCCACAGTTCAACCGCATATGTGCTCGGCAGCAATGACGCCGAACATGCACGCCTGACCCGGCAAGCCGGAACCTTGGCGCCTTATACCGAACGGCTGTTCCGCGACGCGGGCGTCGCCAGCGGGCAGCGGGTACTCGATGTCGGGTGCGGTGTCGGGGACGTAACGTTTCTAGCGACATCCTTGGTTGGCAGTACGGGCAGCGTATTCGGCATTGATCGGGATGCGATGGCTCTGAGCAAGGCGCGTCTTCGCACTGCGGCAATTCGTGCCGCAAATATTCAGTTCCAGGAAGCCGACTTGTCCGACCTGCGCGTCGAAGGGCTATTCGATGCCATAGTTGGGCGATTCGTGCTCATGTTTCTACCCGACCCGATAGCAGCGCTGCGGTCACTGGCCGCGCACCTGCGCCCGGGCGGCGTGATCGTGTTCCAAGAGGCAAGCTGGGCTAGTTTCTACGCCTTGGCCGGCAACCTGCCGCTGCGTACCGCCTGTGCGGATCTCCTGTGTAACACGATGCGACGCGCCGGTGCCCGGCCGGACATGCCTCTAATGCTGTACCGTGGTCTGATCGAGTGCGGATTCCAGGCTCCGGAAATCCGGATCGAGGTGCCGATAGCGAATGATGCTGGCGGGCGCTGCTGGCTTTACGAACTCATGGTCACATTGCGTCCGAGATTCGGAGAGCTTGGAATCGCAACCGGGAAAATCGGAGCGTTTGACACGCTGGCTGCACGCCTGGATTCCGAACTGGAGAGCACCGCCTCGTACGCGCCCCTCGTCGGGCTCGTTGGTGCTTGGGCTCGTCGGACAAATTAGCGGGTCCAAGTTCGTTCTGCGTGCGAACGTCATGCCGAAACTGGTTAATAGGGGCAGAGCGCAACCACGGCTAATGGGCCGTCCGCCCTTGTCTAAAACAGAAATGCAATGATCGGATCGTAATGGATTTTGATTCCCGCCATTCGACCGAATCCTTTTAGACATCTGCTCATTGTCCCCGGTTGCAGTGGGCAAGAGCCCGACGTCGATTGTTGTTGACGCCGACAATGGCATTGTCTTCGTAGCGAACCACGGGGGTTCGAACGACATTTCGGCGTTTCACCTCGACCTGATTCCAGTGCCGGGATCGCCGTTTCCTGCTGGCGGCAACCCGCTTAGCCTGGCGCTCACGTTCTGGCAGGGGGGCATGTTTCTCTACAGCGCGAATGCCGACCCCACGAATCCCAGCATATCGGCTTTCAGCGTCGACACGAATGGTGCATTCTCGCCGCTTAGCGGCTCGCCATTTCCTCTACCGGTGAGCCATTACATAGCCGCCACGCCGGTGGGCGTATACATAAGCACCGGCCCCATGGGCTCCCACCAGATCTCCTACCTGTATGTCACGTCGGGGGCAAGCATCGTCGGCTATGCCAGCGATATCGCCACCGGCGCGCTTACTGCGCTGCCGGGATTTCCGGTGAGTGCCGGCGCGAACGCCTATTCGGTGAGCGCCGATCCGACCAATCAGTTTCTCTATGTCGCCAACGATGGCGCCGCGAATATTTCCGGCTTCAGATTGGACGGGGCGACCGGCGCACTGACCCCCATGTCCGGCTCACCCTTTCCGGCGGGTAAACACCCGGAATTCATGGTGACGTTTTGAAAGCCCGGAAAGATGAAATTTGGAACCGCCCATCGCTCACGGGCGGCCTGACTGGCCCGGAACCTGGCTCTAGGAGCGTTGCCATCAGGTCTTGGGGACCTGGAGGCTGTGCAGCGATGCGGCATGCGGCGCGAGAAAAGAGACGCGCAGCGAAGCGACTGTCCGTCACAGCCCTGCCCGATAGCGGCCGCTCGCATACGGCCGCTCCGGGTCAATAACGGTCGCGATGGGCTGTGGACAATGGATGCGCCTGGAGAGGTCAAAACTCCCGATCTTCTGGCTCGTAGATGGAGGTCTCAGCAACGCCTTGTGGCCCATCTGCCTTGTCTAAAACTGCAACGCGGTAATCTGATCGGAGTGGGTTTTAATTTCCGCTATCTGACGGAATCATTTTAGACATCCGCCCTTCGTCTTGCGTGTTAGATCACTGGCTTAGGCGTCAATAACTAAGGTACTGCTGCATGACAGGCGTATGCCCAGATGCGCTGTTTTCCTTTATATTTTTTTCCATTATTGGATTAGCTGGTGGTATGGGTGGGTCGAGGCCGGGTAGTACCAATAACACCGTGTAGACCGATGGTCATCCCTATTACGTTCATGAATTCGGAGGGGTAATCGCCGTTCCCGCCGCTATCGATGATAAACCTTGAAGTGGAACTTGATCGGCCGGCCGTCAATAGTACGTATGTCGAAAGCATCATCCCTGCAGCTGCCCATCCGATGCTGTCAATTACGATTTTCAAGGGCGCTCTCCCGCCGGCCGATCCGTACCGGCACGCTACCACGGCGGTAAGGGTGCTGTGGGAAGGAGCCTACAGGATCGGCATGCCTAACCTTATTGGACCGGGTCTGACCGCGATTTTCGCGCGCGAGCCAACAGCCGAGCCGTTGGCGGATGCGAATGCGACGGAAAAAGCGCGAAGCTAACTACCGTCTCGGCTAGCGGTAAGTCGTATCCAATGATATAATATCACTTGATATTAAATCGCCTAGGAATCGCCATGCATCGCCCGCAAAGCCTAGGCTTCCTGCTCAAAGAAGTCAGCCGCCGCTACGTGGCTCGTTTCGAAGCGCAGGCACGGGCGATCTCACTGACGTTGATGCAATGCAAAGTACTCGTGCACTTGGAGCGCACGGAAGGGGCGAGCCAGGCGCGGCTCGCGGAGATCACGGAAGTGGAACCAATGATGATGGTGCGACTCCTTAATCGCATGGAGGGCGACAAACTCATCGAGCGGCGAAGCGATCCGGCGGACCGTCGCGCCCGCAAGTTGTATCTCACGGCCAAGGCGAAGCCCGTGCTGGAGGAAATCTGGCGTCTGGCAGGGCTGGTCCGCGGTGAGATGTTCGAGGCAGTGCCGAAGTCGGATCGCGAGGTGTTCGCGCGCGTGCTGGAAAAGGCGCATCGCAATCTTTGTGCGCTCGAGCGTGACCCTGCGGCGAAGATTGGAGCGTCGCGCAAACCTCGTAACCGCCCCCAGCGCGCCGCGTTAGCTTAAAGGGAAGGCTTTATGAACAGTACCGACGAATCGGCCGCACCGCCCGCGACGGCCACGCCGCCCGCACAGCCCTCAGCGCCGTCACCGCCCACGCGGCTGCAGCGCCTGCGTCGGCCGCTGATGATTTTCGGGCCGTTGGTGGTCGTGTGCCTGGCGCTCTATTTTTATCTCACCGGCGGCCGCCACCAATCCACCAACGATGCCTACGTGCAGGCGGCCCGCGTGGCGATCAGCAGCAACGTCTCCGCGAGGGTCGTCGAGGTGGCCGTGCGCGACAATCAGCCGGTGCGCCGCGGCGATCTGCTGTACCGCCTGGACGATGCGCCTTTGCGCATCGCGGTGCGGGAAGCCGAGGCGCAGCTCGCCGCCGCGAAGTTGCAGGTGGAGTCGCTCAAGGCGAACTTCCGTCAGCGCCGCTCGCAGACGACGGCGGCGCGGGAGGCGTTCGCGTTTCAGCAAAGCGAGCTGGCCCGTCAACGTAAGCTCTTATCCGCGGGCATTGCCTCGCAGGCAGCAGTGGACCGAGCCGCACACGCTCTGGACGACGCGCGCGGCGCGCTGGCCACCGCGCAACAGGAGACCGGGGCGGTAGAGGCCCAGCTCGGAGGTGATGCGAACATCACATCCGCGCAGCATCCTGCCGTGCAGGCGGCGCAGGCGGCGCTCGATCGCGCGCAACTGGATCTGTCCTATACCAGGGTCCTCGCTCCGGGCGATGGCGTAGTGACGCGCGTCGAATCGTTGCAGGTCGGCAATTACGTGGCCGCGCATACCCCCGTTTTCGCGCTCGTATCCACGGGCGATGTGTGGATCGAGGCGAACTTCAAGGAGGATCAGCTCGCGCACATGCGCGCCGGACAGGAGGCGAGGGTCCGGATCGACAGCTACCCGGGGCGCGACTTTCGGGGCCGCGTGGCCAGCGTCAGCCCCGGCACAGGTTCGCAGTTTTCGCTACTGCCTGCGGAAAACGCCACCGGCAATTGGGTAAAGGTCGTGCAAAGGCTCCCGGTGCGCATCGAATTGCAGACGGACGAGCGCGACATCGGGATGCACGCGGGTTTGAGCGCAACGGTCAACGTTGACACCCGCTGGCAGCGCCACCTGTTTCGTGCCGCGGCACTCGAACCACCCGCGCCCGAGGCTCTCGCGCGCCGATGAGTGCAGCGACGACAATCGGCGCACGGCCCTGGGAGGTGCCGCATCGCGGGCTCATCATGCTGTGCGTGATGGGCGCCTCGGTGATGCAGGCGCTCGATACCACGATCGCCAACGTCGCGCTGCCGCACATTCAAGGATCGCTCTCGAGCACCCAGGAGCAGATGGCCTGGGTGCTCACCTCGTATATCGTCGCCACCGCCATCATGACGCCGCTGAGCGGATGGCTCGCCGGCGAGGTGGGGCGCCGGCGCGTGTTCCTCGCTTCGGTGCTGGGTTTTACGATCGCCTCGACCCTCTGTGGCATTGCACAGTCGCTCCCGGAGATGGTCATCGCGCGGGCGCTTCAGGGCATTTGCGGTGCGGCGCTGATTCCGATGTCTCAGGCGGTGATGCTGGACATCAACCCGCCCGCGCGCCACGGCCGTGCGATGACCCTCTGGGTCATGGGCGTCACGGTCGGCCCGATCATCGGACCCGCACTCGGTGGCTGGCTGACCGAGTACTACAGCTGGCGCTGGGTGTTTTTCATCAACGTGCCGGTCGGAATCCTGTGCTTCGCGGGGATCGCCGCGTTCATGCCCGAATCGTCGTTGCGTCGCTCGCGTTTCGACTTTTTCGGTTTCGCCACGCTGAGCCTCGCCATCGGCGCGCTGCAGCTCATGCTGGACCGGGGCCAGACCCAGGACTGGTTCAGTTCACTGGAAATCTGCCTCTACGCGACACTCTGTGCGCTGAGCGCCTGGCTGTTTCTGGTGCACGTCACGACCACCACCCGCGCCCCGTTTATAAGCCTGGCGATGTTCCGTGACCGCAACTTCGTGACCGGGAATTTTTTCATTTTTGTCGTGGGCCTGGTCCTGTTCGCGACGCTCGCATTGCTCCCGCCACTCCTCCAGGATCTGGTCGGTTATCCGGTCGTGTATACGGGCCTGGTGACCGCGCCGCGTGGCCTGGGCACGCTCGCTGCAATGGTTGTCCTTGGCCGCCTCATGGGCCGCGCCGACATGCGAGTGCTGATTGCCTCGGGCTTTGCAATGACGGGTCTGTCGCTGTGGATGATGACGCACTTCTACCTGCAGATGCCCAGTTCCGGGGTCGTGTGGTCGGGCGTACTGCAGGGCATAGGGACCGGCTTTGTATTCGTACCGGTCTCGGCGATCACCTTTGCGACCCTCGCCCCGCACCTGCGCAACGAGGGAACGGCGGTGTTCAGCCTGATGCGCAACATCGGCAGCAGCATTGGCATCTCGGGCGTGGTCGCGCTGCTGAGCCGTAA
>JBBQTF010000010.1:0-97415 GCA_038234675.1 Steroidobacterales bacterium | reverse complement strand
AAAAGCACGGTCGCAGTCGATGCCATCCTCACCGGCACCGGCCGGGTGCCGAATGTCGAAGGGCTGAATCTGGAGGCCGCGGGCGTCCACTACGACGCCGACGATGGCATCCGCGTTAATGACTTCCTGCAGACCAGCAATCGGCGCATTTATGCCGCCGGCGACGTCTGCCTGGAGCACAAGTTCACCCATACCGCCGACGCATCGGCCCGCATCGTGGTGCGGAACGCGCTATTCCTCGGGCGTCAGCTGCTGAGTGCATTGACGATTCCCTGGTGCACCTACACCGATCCGGAAATCGCCCATGTCGGCCTCTTTGTGCGGCAGGCGCACAACCAGGACATCTCGGTCAAGACTTTCACGATCCCGATGCACGACGTGGATCGTGCGATCGCCGACGGCGAGGAAGTGGGCTTCGTCAAAATCCATGTCAAGGAGGGCACGGACCGGATTCTCGGCGCGACGATCGTCTCCCGTCACGCCGGCGAGATGATTAACGAGATCACTCTGGCGATGGTTGCTGGGATCGGCCTGCGCACCCTGACCCGCGTCATCCACGCCTATCCGACCCAGGTCGAAGCGATCAAGAAAGCGGCGGACGCCTACAACCGCACACGACTGACCCCGCTGATACGGTCACTGCTACTGCGCTGGGTGCGGCCGTGACGATCTGCGTGGATTGCCGCGCCAGGCGGGCGGTCGTCTGCCAATCGACTCATCGCCCACAATCACTCTGGACAGGGCCCAGCAGCCGAGCGATCGGCTGGCCTTGCGCCGCGTGTGGAGCGTTACCGAATGCGTGTATGCCTGCGATTGTTCATGGCGGGTCGGGTGAGTCGGGATCATCGGGGCGCGCGTTGATCGGGTAGCTGTTCACGGGGCCGCGCAGTGGCTGCCACAGCATCCGGTCCAGACGAAGCTCGCGAAGGTCGCGGAACTGGTTGATGCCGATGGTTATGCCGATGTGGCCGTCCCGCGGCTGTTCGCGATAGGTGCCGAACAGACGATCCCACCAAGACAGGTTGAAGCCGAAGTTGGAGTTGGTCTCGTTTGGGTACCAGGAATGGTGTACGCGATGCATGTCCGGCGTGACCAGCAGCCAGCGCAGCACGCGGTCCAGCCGCTGCGGCAGGCGGACGTTGCCGTGGTTGAACATCGACGTGACATTCAACACCACTTCGAACGCCAGCACCGCGACCGCGGGCGCGCCCAGCGCGACGATGACGCCCAGCTTGATCACCAGCGACAGCAGGATTTCCAGCGGGTGGAAACGCGCACCGGTGGTCAGATCGAACTCGAGATCGGTGTGATGCATCCGGTGCAGCCGCCACAGCAGCGGCACCGCGTGCAGCATCACATGTTGCAGATAGATAGTTAGATCCAGCAACAGCATCGACGCCACCAGCTCGACCCAGCCCGGCACTGCCAGCACGTGGAACAGCCCCCAACCGTGGGTCTCGGCGTAAAGCGCCACGCCGACTGCCGCGGTGGGAAAGATCAGCCGCACCAGCACACTGTCCAGTACAACGATGCCGAGGTTGGCCGGCCAGCGCCGCCAGCGCGCGATGGTTTGGTGCCGCCTGGGTGCCAGCACTTCCCACAGCACCATCACGGCAAAGATGCCGACAAAGGCACCCATCCGGATCGCGGGTTCATGGGTGAGCAGAAAGGTAGTCAAGGTGGCGGATCCGGATTGAGGCAGGCGCTTGGCATCGTAGCAAGACCGAACGTCATCCCGCGGCTGCGGTGAATCCTTTTGCTTCGATCACACCTCCTCAAGGACAGGTCATGCGATCATACGCGCATTGAACTGGACCTATTCATCTGCCGCTACCGACCGGGGTGGGCGATAGTCACCATGCAGGAGACATCCATTCGCAAGCACTCCTGCTTTTCACGAAATGGGAGACACCCATGCTGTCGGTATTCCTTATTACTGGCACTGGTTACCTTTGCAGGCATACCCTTCGTCGCAAGTCCCGGTCGCGAGCAACCATATCATTTCGTTGAGTCTGATGCGGCGCTTGGTTGACAGGGTGGAGTATTTTACGTGTCATCAGGCGGGCGCTGGGTCTGAAGAAGACGTTGGGGACGATTTACACCTACGCAACTTTCGCCGAAGCCAAAAATATGTCGCGGGCGAGTGGTGGCGACATCATACGTCGCAGCGATTGCTGGCCTGGCTCGAACGCTGTCACGCATGGCGCCGGGCGTAGCGCCATGATTCGCTGCGCGCTCGTGCTATGTGGGGCGATTTGGACCTCGGTGGCCGGTGCTTCCGAGACGTCATTCGACCATCGTATCTGGGATCAGCTCCTGAAGCAGACCGTGGTAGTTGTTAGCGATGGGTACGCGACACAGGTCGATTACGCCGGTGCTGCCCGGCAGCGCCCACAGTTGGAGCGTTATCTGGATCAGGTGGCGTCCGTGCAGCGGCTGGACTTCGACCGCTGGACGACCTCTGAGCAACTTGCGCTCCTGATCAATGCCTACAATGCGGCGACCGTCGAGCTGGTGCTGACTCAGTATCCGGCCATCCAATCCATTAAGGATCTTGGAACATTCCGGCAGTCTCCCTGGCAAAGACCACTCGTGCGATTGCTCGGAGAGAAGCGTTCCCTGGATAACATTGAACAGGAACTGATCCGTACATCGGGTCGGTACAACGATCCTCGGGTGCACTTCGCGCTCAACTGCGCCAGCATCGGGTGCCCCGCTCTGCGACCCGAGGCCTACGTTGCCAGTCGCCTTGACCAGCAGCTGGAGGATCAAGCCCGCACGTTCCTCGGCGACCGCAGCCGCAATAATCTGTCACAGTCGACGTTGCGGGTCTCTCCCATCTTCAAATGGTATCGCTCCGACTTCGAGAGTGGCTGGCGGGGAACCAGTCGCCTGCCCGATTTTTTGGCGCGATACGCCTCGGTGCTTGGCCTGACCCCGGATGAACTGCAGCGCCTCCACACGGGCTCAATTCGTGTTTCGTACCTAGACTACGACTGGCGCCTCAATGCGAGCAACTGACTCGCTGTGCCGACTGTGTTTTCGATGGCCCTTCTGGAAGACCGCCAGTGAGATGTGACCGCAGCGCCCAGTGATACCGGATGAACGCTGTAGGAACGAGCCTTGCGAATGCGACTAATCCGCGCCACGAACTATGCACGGCTGAAGCGGTCTGGAATATGATTCGCAGCATTAGTTGTGAGAAAGTGTCAGGGCGGTTCCGCCTGGGGCTTACGGCGTGCGCGCTGTTAATTCCCGGCATTGGTTGGGCGCAAACCGCAGTCCTTGATGTCGCCGTGCTGCGCGATGACGGTGAGGCGGCGGCCGCACGAGATGTCGAAGTCAAGAGTGTAGCCACCGGCTTCTCGCGTCACGCAGCAACCGGACAACAGGGTCGTGCGCGTTTTGAGGCCGTCCCCACGGGCATAGATTACTCAATCGCCGTTGACGGCACTGTCCTGGCGGCCTCCGTCTCGCTGCGAGCCAACGAGGCAAAATCCGTGTCTGTTATGGTCCTCGAAACCGTTGTGATCGGTGCGCAGCGGCGCAGGGTCGCGATCAACGAACTCGATGCAGAAGTCAGCACCGGACTCACCTCGCGCGAGCTGACGGCCCTGCCTGTCGAGGCACGGGATCTTAATAAGACGCTGGTGCGACTCCCCAACGTCACGCCCTCTACAGGGTTCTTTCCTGAGGCGCCTTCCGTCTCGATCAACGGGGCCAACGGGCTGTACGCGCAATACCTGATTGACGGCGTTGATAACAACGAGAATTTTCTCGGCGGCCCGAAGTTCCCAATTTCCACTGGATTCGTCCAGGACGTCACGGTGCTCACCAACGCGTGGTCGGTCGAGTATGGGCGTACGGGTAATGGCGTCGTCAATGTCACCTCCAAATCGGGAACCAACACCTGGACCGGAGAGGTTTTCTTCCTGACTCGCCCGGGCAGTTCGCTCGATGCTTCATCCTCCTATCCTGGACGCGATCTTTCGGGTAACCAGGTCAAGGACGGGTTTCGTCGGGAACAGGGCGGATTTTCAGTGGGCGGCCCGCTGGTTACAGACCGAACGTTTGTTTATGCCAATGTCGAGTACACCCGCGATAAAAAGGATAACGCTCTATCCTCTCCAGCGCTTGGTATTGCCGCTACGGTGCCAGGACACAATCGTTCCCTGCTTGGATCCGTTCGTCTAGATCATCGAATCGACGATGCGTGGTGGCTGACGCTGCGTCTCAACCGCGGGGATGTGTCAATTCAGCGCCAGGGCGGGGGCCTCGAAGGTGGCGCGACCTTTCCATCTGCGGGCTCGACACAAGATCGCAGTTCAACGCTGGTCGCGGCTTCAGCGATTTACAGCGGGGCGCGGCTAACCTCCAGCACGAGCTTGAACGCGGGGACATTTGGCTGGAACTATGCGCGTAGCGCTGCGGGTGCCGGCCCACAAGTCGTGGTCGAGTCCCCGGACGGCCTCACAGCGGCGGTCCTGGGCAACCCCGGCTACATATTTGACGACTTTGAACGCAGCTGGCAACTGCAACAGAAACTCACGTGGTCGCTAGGCCGACATGCGCTTAAGACCGGCGTCGATCTTCTGTACTCGGACTTCAATCTCGCAGGTGGCGGCAATCCCGCCGGCAACTACACGGTTCTATTGACACCGATTGAGCTTGCGAAGGTGCGCGCCCTCAATCTCGGGAGCTCGTTAGGGGTCACCGATATCCCGAGCACGGCGCAGGTGACCAGCTATAGCGTCGAGATTCAGCCGAAACGCTTCGGGCAGCCGCAACGTCAGCTGGGTTGGTACGCTCAGGACCAGGTGAGCCTGACGAATGCCGTAACACTGACCGCCGGACTGCGCTGGGACTACGACAGCCTGACCGAGGCGGGTGCAACCCACGGTGACTTTCGCAACTTCGCGCCGCGGTTTGCGGTCAACTGGCGCGCGACCCAACGGCTGGTGGTTCGCGGCGGCGCCGGCCTCTATTACGATCGGATCCCTTACACGGTGCTCTCGGATGCACTTCAGCAGAATACGACCTCGGCGGCGTACCGCAGCCAGCTGCAGCAGTTGATCGCCAAGGGAATTGTGCCGCCCGGCAGCTCGCGAGATCGAATCACGTACGACGGAAACTTGAGTGTCAGTCCGGCCTGTCCGCTCGGCTACCTGCAGTGCCCGACGGCCGCGACCGTGGCGAATCTGCGGGATTCGGCCAGTCTCAACGAGGCGCGTATCCTTAATCCGTCGGGCCTGGAGAGCCCGTATACGATCCAGTGGTCCACGGGGCTCCAATGGCAGGTATCCGAAGCGATAGTCGGCTCTGCCGACCTCGTCCTCGCGCTCGGCCGTCACCAGCTGCGCCTTCGGGATCTGAACGCCTCCGCGCCGTTCGCGCCGAATGTGGCCAATCTGACCGCAGCGAACATTGCTATGCTGCGGGGGATTGGCGATCCCGCGTTGCGGCAGGCCGCGGCAGAAGCACTCGGTCTGGTGAGATCGCAGTCGGCGGCCGACGCCACCCGACCCGTGGCGGTGCTACCCGGCGGCGCTCGACAAATCATCATGACCGAATCGGAAGGCAATTCGAGGTATCGGGCACTCAATTTAAGACTGAGTAAGGAACGCTCGGGCGATCGCTTTGGCTATCTGCTGTCCTATACACTCTCAAAACTCGAAAACGATACGGACGATCTCAATTTCCGCGCCTCCAACGCCAACGCGTTCGGCGCCGAGTGGGGACCGTCGGTCAATGACCGCCGGCACGTGATCTCGACTGTGTTCTTCCTCTACCCGATGGAAATACTCACACTCAGCGTGGCAGGTCTCTTACAGTCGGGTCAGCCGGTCAACTACATCCCTGATGCCACGATCTTCGGCACTACGGATATCTACGGCGACGGGCGATCATTCTCCGATTCATACCTGGGAAACGCAGCTCGCGCGCCCGGCGTATCACGAAATTCCGGCCGCTTGCCCTGGGCGAAGACGGTGGATCTAGCCATCCGCTATGCTCCGCAGATCGGACCCGGGCATCTGGAGTGGTCGGCAGACGTGTTCAACGTGTTCAACGAGACCAACCTGACGGGCTACGCCAACTCGGCGACTCAGTCGAATCAAATTCAGGTGTATGGACAGCCGTTCGCGCAGCGTAACGCCGGCCCGCCGCGACAATTCCAGCTGGGAGTGCGTTATTGGTTTTAGGGCAGGCCACGGCTTTGCTCACGGCGCTCTTCGGGCTGGGGCTGGCGGGTGCAGCCGAGGCGGCCGATCCGCCGCGACCCGCTCTTTCCGAGTGGTCGACGACCGAGGCGCGGGCGCGTGGAACGACGGTCTACTTCAATGCCTGGGGTGGCGATGATTCGATCAACCGATACATCGCCTGGGCAGCCGTGGAGGTTGGGCACCGATATGGCGTCACTCTGGTGCATGTCAAGGTCACTGATATCGCCGAAGCCGTCTCGCGCATACTAGCCGAGGGCGCTGCGGGGCGGACGAGCGGCGGGTCCGTGGACCTGCTGTGGCTGAACGGCGCGAATTTCGCGTCGCTCCGGCGAGCCAATCTGCTCTACGGTCCGTGGGCGGACGACGTTCCCAATGCGCGCTGGATGGACGCGCGTGGTAATCCGACTACCATCGTCGACTTTGCGATGCCCACCGGAGGGTACGAACTCGCCTGGGGCACGGCGCGACTGACGCTGTTTTACGACAGCGATGCCGTGGCGAATCCCCCGCGCAATCCGCAGGAGCTCTTAGTCTGGATCCGGGCCCATCCGGGACGGTTTACCTATCCACGACCGCCCAACTTCCTGGGCACCAGTTTTCTCAAACAATTGCTGGTGCTTCTGGCGAGCGACCGGCAAGCCCTCAGACGCCCCGTGGGCAGCGATTTCGAGCTGATCACTCGTCCTCTGTGGCAGTGGCTTGACGCGGCAGCGCCCAATTTCTGGAGGCACGGCCGCCTGTATCCTCCCAGTGGTCCTGCGCAGAGGGAACTGCTGGCAACGGGTGAAGTGGATTGGGCGATGGCCTTCAATCCGGCTGAAGCGAGCCGCGCGATTCAGCGCGGTGAGTTGCCGCGGACAATTCGCGCTACGACCTTCCGGGGTGGCGCTCTCACCAACAGTCATTTTCTCGCCATTCCGTTCAACGCCCGGAGCCCCGACGGCGCTCGCGTGATCGCCAATTTCTTGAGTTCGCCCGAGGCTCAGGCGCGCAAGGCTGACACCGCCGTCTGGGGCGATCCAACGGTCTTGGACGTCGCGGCCTTGCCGGCAGCGGATCGCAGGCGGTTCCGTCCCGTCGACGCAGAAGGCGCGCCGTCGGCCACCGGCACGCCTATCGCGGATCTGGATGCATCGTGGATGACAGCCCTGGAGCGCGCGTGGCTCGCACGGTACGGCGTCCGGTGAAGCGACTCGCGTTAGTGTTGATCACGGTGGTCTCCGGCGTTCCAGTGCTCGCGGGGCTCGGAATGACTTTGCTCAAGGCGCTGAATCCCGCGGCCTGGTCGGTGGTCTGGTCGACACCCGGCATCTGGTCCTCTTTAATCCTATCGCTGTGGACGGGCACCGCATCTACGGTTTTCGCGCTGTTCATTGCTCACCTGACTGTGGCGCTCGCGGGCCCCGCCCGATGGACCGGAAGGCTTCGGGCAGTGATTTTGCCGCTTCTTGCCCTGCCTCATCTGGCGATCGGCATTGGACTCGCACTGTTGCTGGCGCCTTCTGGCTTGATTCTCAGACTCCTCTCGCCCTGGCTGACGGGATTCGCACAACCGCCTGATTGGAGGATAATTCAGGATCCGCTCGGACTCTCGCTCATCATCGGCCTGGTGACGAAAGAGGCGCCTTTTCTCGCACTGATGCTGCTCGGTGCTCTCGCACAAGTGCCAAGCGAGCCACTGATGCTGGCCAGCCGCACGTTCGGCTACGGTCGCCTCAAATCCTGGCTCGTAAGCGTCGCTCCCGCTCTGCAGCGCCAGATCCGCCTGCCGATCGCTGCCGTATTCGTTTACGGCGCGACGAATGTGGACATGGCGATCCCGCTTGGTTCACAAACGCCGCCACCCCTGTCTATTGTGCTCTGGCAGTGGTACACCGACAGTGGGCTGGACCTGCAGGACGCCGCATACGCGGGATCCATCCTGTTGCTCGGCGCGACAGCGTTGGGGTTGATCTCGCTCGCCGGCGCGGGGCGCGCAGGTGCCGCGTTGCTTCGTCGCGTGGCGACCTCCGGCCGCCGCGCCGCTGCAGATCGCACCCTTCGGAGGGCGATCGTCTCGCTACCTCTCGCGGTGGCGATACTGGGAGGTGGCGCCCTGCTGGCGCTCGCACTGCGTGCCACGAGTCGAATGTGGCGCTTTCCGCGCGTGTTTCCTGAGCACCTGGGGTGGAATGCCTTTGCAGATAGCGCCCCGGCTGCCGCGTCGCCTTTAGCCATGACGTTGGCGATTGCCACGCTGGTAGCCATAGCGGCCGTCGCGCTCACGCTCACCGTCGTTGAACTGCTATCTGACAACCCTCGATGGACTCGCGCGGTCGGGCTATGGCTGTTCCTGCCGCTCGTGGTACCACAACTGGCATTCCTTTTCGGTCTCACATGGCTGATGACGCGATTGCGTCTGGAAGGAACGCTGTTGGCCGTGATGTGGACTCACGTGCTGTTCGCATTGCCTTACACCTGGGGCATCCTCGTCACAGCGCGCGCAGCGCTTGACCCGCGCTATCAGCTCGCAGCGAGGGTGCTGGGAGCGGCGCCACTACGCGCCTGGTGGACGGTCACGGCCCCCCTGTTGACGCGGTCGACGCTGCTTGCCGCGTCACTTGCGTTTGCCGTCAGTGCTGCGCTCTACTTGCCTACGCTCTTCACCGGCGCCGGGCGGATCGTCACCATCGCCACGGAAGCGGCCAGCTCCGCCGCTTCGGGGGCTTTGCACATCGCGGCTCTCTACGGCGCTTTGCAGGCGGCGTTACCGTTGCTTGCGTTCGCGGTCGCGAGCACCGCTGGGCACTTCGTCTACCGACGGTTCGGTGGGGTGCCGCGGTGAATTCGCTGGGCTTTCGCAACGTCCAGCTGCGGCTGGGCGATCGGTTGTTGTTTGCGCCGCTGACTCTGATCGTCGAACCCGGCGTCGTGGCGTCGGTCACGGGCCCGAGCGGTTCGGGCAAGTCCACGCTACTGTCTTATGCCTGTGGCGCCCTGCCCGCGGCCTTCACAGGGAGTGGCGACATCCTGCTGGGCGAGCGGCGCCTCAACGGTATGAATCCCGAGGATCGGCGCCTGGGCCTACTCTTTCAGGACGATCTGCTGTTTCCCCATCTGTCCGTGGCCGACAATCTCGCCTTCGGCATGCGCCGCAGCACGCTGCGACGCGTTGAACGCCGACAACGCATTGCCGAGTCGCTGGCATCGCTCGGTTTGCAGGGTTTTGAACCGAGGGATCCCGTAACCCTATCGGGCGGGGAGCGCGCCCGGGTCGCCCTGCTGCGCGTACTGCTCTCCGGGCCCAGCGCGGTGTTGTTGGACGAGCCATTCTCAAGACTCGACGCCGCTACTCGAGCACAGACGCGGGCGGTTGTCTTCGAGGGAATCCGCCGGCATTCGCTGCCCGCGCTCCTCGTCACGCACGACGCAGAAGATGTGGTCGCCGCCGGTGGGCCCGTCGCTCAACTGCAGCTTAGTCAAGAGATCTGACAATGTTTGATGCACGCCTCCGGCCGTGGATTGATCCTCCCCTCAACGCCGCCGGCCGGTGGCTCGCGGCTCGCGGCGTGCACGCTAATGCGGTGACGCTCGCGGGTTTGAGCGCCGGGCTATTGGCGGCGGCCGCGGTCGCGCTGCGCCAGTTTCCCGCGGCCTTCGTGCTGATCACCCTGTCACGGATTCTTGACGGCCTAGACGGGGCTGTCGCGCGCGCCACGGCCACCACGGATTATGGCGGTTACCTGGACATTGTCAGCGATTTCGCCTTTTACGCCGCAGTACCCTTCGGTTTCGCGCTCGCCGATCCCGCGCACAACGCGCTGCCGGCGACGGCCCTGCTGGCGAGCTTCACCATGACCTGCGCATCATTCCTGGCCTTTGCAACGATCGCGGCTAAGCGCGGCCTCGAAACTACCGCATCCGGCCCCAAGTCATTCTTCTATTCCTTCGGTCTGATGGAGGGAACGGAAACCATCTTTTTCCTGCTGGCAATGACAGCCTTCCCCAACAGATTTCCAACGCTCGCGTGGTTATTTTCGACTCTCTGTCTCGGCACGGTCCTGCAAAGATCACTGGGCGCTCTAAGCAGGTTTCGCTGACGCCACTTGCGTTCTATTGGCCAAGACAATTGACGCAGTAGCCGTCGCGGGAGCGCCGTAGAATTATCGCGCGAACTTACTTGAGCATGCGGTGCGTTTGGGACGTGGCGCTCGGCGGTGTGGGTTGCCAGTGTTCCCACGCTAACACCTGATGGGTGCGTTTGCGGGGTGATGCAAAACGCAGAATGTGCTGATTGTGCCCCGCGCCCACGGCATCGGCGATGAGCAATCACACTTTTCTCTTCACCGTCGGCACAGATGATCAGCTCCGCCGCGAGCCCGTGTCTCGAATAGATCTGCGTCTTTCCCATCTTATCAGTGGAATTCAACAATGGCGTTCAACCTGCGATACCCATCCCTACAAGCGGACTCCGCGCCACACCACCCATGTCTATGCGTTTCGCCGCCGCGCCAGCGCAAATCCAATGACTACCAAAGCTGTTGTGGCAAGTTGCACCAGCAAACCCTGTAGTGTGGGAAACAAGCCCAGCCACGATATGGTGGGAATGGCGACCGCGGTGCTCGCCACGGTACCGGCCTCTTGCAATGCGCGTATGCCTTCGCCCGCCATCACTATGGCCAGAGCACAAATTAGTACTGCCGTTGACGCAAAGAACGCCCGCAGCGGCACTTTCACACTGTATTTGAGTAAGGCGAAAGCGATAATTCCCAATAGAACGATGCCTGTGGTGAGACCACCGAGCAACGCCACACGCGCGCCTACACCGGCTTCGATCCACAGCGCCTCGTAAAAGAGTACAGTCTCGAACATCTCCCTGTACACGGTAATAAACGCCAAGAACGCCATTGCCCACAATGATCGCCGCGCCAGCGCACTATCCACGTGTTGTTGAATGAAACGTTGCCACGCACCTGCCGCCGACCGAGAGTGCAACCAATATCCCACATACACGAGCATGATGGCAGCCACCAACGCGCTGATCCCTTCGGTCAGTTCGCGATTCGCCCCGGAGATGTCAATCACATAGGTGGCAGCAAGCCAAGTCGCCAAACCCAATACGATTGCGCTGATCCATCCCGCATGCACATACGGCAGTGCGTCGCGGCGGTCGGCCCTAATTAGTAAGGCCAGGATTCCCGCGATCACCAGCAGGGCTTCCAGACCTTCCCTAACAATGATCAGTAGAGCGCTGGCAAAACTCGTGGACGCAGATCGATGATTGCGGTCAAGCGCTGCTTCCGCGCGATCGAGCAACCCGCCGAGGGTGGCCGCTTGCGCCTCGATGTCGATCGGGCCCTCGCCTTGAAGCTGTTGTCGGAAGCCCATCATGGCGCGTTCAGTCTCGTTCATCAGCGCCGCATCATTTGCGCCGAGCCGCGCCTCGATGAGTTCAAAGCCGTCCAAGTAAGCTTGGATGGCAAATTGGCGCGCCAATTCGCGATGCCCAGCCAGGTAGGCTCGTCGACTTGCCTCAATCGATTGCTTCGCGAACGCGAGCGGCTTTGGTCGCTCGAGGCGTGCTATCAGATCGGGATGGGCTTTCAGATAGGTCTGAGCGGCGACTCCATCCACGCCACGTTTCGCGTTCACCTCTTCCCTGGATTGTGAGAAGACGGCCTCGGCAGTCGAAGCCCCCGGATTGAAGTCCCGGGCGCGCCACTTCTGCTCGCTGCGCTTCAGCTCGTCGGCTGAAACTGCCAGATTGGACACGAAGAGTGCCAATGACCAGCGATCAATATCAGAGAGCGTCGCGAACGGCGCCATGGCGGTGCCCGTGACGCCTTGTGTAATGGAGTTGTAGAGCGTGAACACGGAACGTCGTGCCATTCTCTCGGCATCGTGAAAATTGGCCGGCGGTGGATTCAGGCCGCGCGCGGCAAGTCCATCGCCATACCCTTTAGCACCGTGACAAGCGCTACAATACCTCTGATATAGCGGGCCGGCAGTGACGAGCGATGGCGTGTTTCGGGGAACACCGCGAATGTTGTAGGCGTTGACCAGCATTTGATGGATGCGTCTCGCGGACGCTTCGACACGGTCTGCAGGCGCTCCGTGGGATACCAGGCTCTGCAAGCCGAGGGCTTCATTCAGCAGACCTTGTTTCGGGGCTTGCTCGGGCAGCGCCTGGATCAGCACCACCACTTGGCCCGCGAAATCCCGCATTTCCCGGTACTCACTGGCACTGACGATTCGTGCTCCGTTCACAGCGCCGCTGTAGTCAGTCACGATGTAATCCACGACGTGGAGCAAGGTGGACGGAGCGTCGGCAGGTAAGGTGTCGGTCGAATAGAACAATGCGAACGCCAAAAGAACTAGCACGCGCAAAGGCGCGAGCGCTTTACTCCCGCATTCGATGAGCAACGTTGCCGAATCTTTGCCAGTAATACTATTCATATAAGGGTTCGCAGTGACTGGGCTGACAACCGTGCTGTCATCTTGCACATAACCCGCGTTCGAAATGCATGGGTGGGCTGCAACCGGTTTTGCTGACACCTGGTTAATAGCGATGATACTTAACGAGGCGGGATATGAGGAGGCAGAAGTTGAGCCGAGAGTACAAGCTCGAGGCGGTCAAACAGGTGCGGGAACGGGGTGTCCAGCGCCCAGGTGGCCCGGGATTTGGGCATTGGGTCGAACGTGGTCAGCCGCTGGACGCGTGAGGCCAGGGGCGATATTGGCAAGGCCTTTCCGGGTCAGGGTAAGCAGCCGGCCGAACTGGCCGATATCGAGCGATTGAAGCGCGAGATCGTGAAGCTGCAGGCCGAGAAAGACATCTACAAAAACGAGGCGTACTTTGCCATGGAGTCGGGTTGGGGCGGTACGCGGCTCCTGCGGCTGCGAGCTGGCCGAGGAGCGGGCACGCGATGGGGGAGAACGCGGGCGCGCAAGGTCCACCGCCCGTTAAAACGAAGACTCCGCGCTGACATCGGGGGATGGTGTGGAGGCAGATGCTCGATTCCGCGCCGAGCGATTCCGCTAGGGACTTTATTTTGTGCGGACTTCAACTCATGGCGGGAGAATCATTGCCGCGGCGCCTTTGGCACGGCGATAACGGTTCGCGTCGCTGATGCGGCCCGGACCGGTGCGATCAGTGTAGGTCCGGCCTGAGTACGACGTCTTTCAAGGTGCCCCCGGCCGTAACGTCAGTTCCGGGCCAAGGCAGCAGCGGCTCGCTCGTCACTCTCTCGGGCAAGACCTTTACCGGCGCCATCGCCGTGAAGTTCAATGGCAAGAGCGGCGCCCGCTTCACCGTCAAGTCCGATACGCAGATCCTTGTAACGGTGCCGGCTACGGCTACGGCGACGTCCGGCCCCATCAGCGTAACGAACGCCGGCGGCACAACCGTTCGCGCCACCTCATTCACGAAAAGGTAGATCCGAGGCGGTGAAGGCACAAGCACGACGCGATAGCGCGATGAGACTTCCGAACGCTTTACCGCCGTACAGCGACCGTCAGTTAGGTGATCGTGCGCATCAAAAACCAGGCTAGGCCAGCGCTCAACACACCGCAAGATGCGAATCGCCTTGCCGTGCCGAACCAGAGCTGCGAGGTCGCCCAGTGCAGCACGGGCACGCAGACGCTCACGAGCAACAGCTGAAACGCTTCGATGCCGATGTTAAAGCTCAGTAAATTCACCAGCCAGTGATGATCGGTTGAACGCTGGTCCCCCAAAGTCTGCGCCAGCGCCCCAGCAAAACCGAACCCGTGCACCAGGCCAAAGCCAAAGGCGAGCCAGGCGCCGTGGGCGCTGCTTCGCCAGACCAGATTGACCAGCCCCACATAAGCGATGGTCAGCGCGATCGCAGGCTCCACCCAGGGCCCGGGCGGTGTCACCCAATGATTGGCGGCTAGCGCAAGCGTAAGGCTATGTGCAACGGTAAAGGCAGTGACCGTCTTGATGAGTTGTGGCAAAGATTTCGCCAGCAGCAGTAGGCCGAACAGGAAGACCAGATGATCCCAACCGGTAGCGATGTGATGTACGCCCAACCGGAAGAACGCCCAGGCCTGTTGACTCATGGAAAGAGGCGCCGCACTTGAGGTTGCGCCCGCCGCGGCGGCCCCAGTTGTGGGAGTGGGAATTCTAGATGCTGCCACCGCTGGAGTATCCTGTCGGGCCGTGACGGCGGCGGCGGCCGCGGTGAAGTCCAGCGTGGCATCGGCGGTCAGCTCGTTGGGGGGTGCGGTCCGATAGGCGTCGTATTGCGTGAGTCCGCGGCTGCGGTCTTTCGGTGGCCTTGTCGAGCGGGTGATGAGTGTGCCATTCGTCGCGTAGACCCAGACTTCCTTCCAGCCGGAGAGTTCGGGGGTATGGTCATCTCTGTAATGCAATACAGCCACGTTGCTGTCGCTCAAGAGGGTCGCCGTGTAGTCACCCTCAAGCCGCAAGATGGTAAGGTTCGCGCTTCCCGGCTGGAGCCCCACGCGCTGACTTTGCAGCTGCAGGCTTACGGGTCGCCCGTCCAGTTCCAGATGCAATTGCGCTAACAGGCGCTCCGCCCATTGTCTCGCATAGGCATTCCATTCCTGTTGCGAAACAACTCCATCGTGATCAATATCCGCCTTCTGCGTTTCAAAAAGTGTGGGGATTTCCGCCAAATCCATGAGGTAACGCAGTTGCAGCGTTCTCGCGTTGATTTGCAGCGCTGCCTGACGGTTTACGGTGTTATTACCGAGCGGGTGGGCGCTTGCCGCGAAACTGCAAAGTGCCACGAGCCACGCAAGACAGGTTGCGACAACGCGTCTCTGGACGGTGGCAGCGCTCGACACGCTGTTTGCGCGCTTCACAGCTTGCGAGCCTTTGCGACATCGCACATCGGAGCGGACGGATGACCAGATCGCTGTGTCATACGCGCCCATCACTCGCCGCGGGTGGATTCTCCCAGCGCCCGCCGTGCGAGGGGCGCCTGCAGGGGGTCGAACCGGGGATTGAGTTCAAGAGCGTGGCTGAGATAAGCGTGGCTCTTTGCCGTGTCGCCGGCTGCCCGGGCGAGCATCCCAGCGTGATAGTAAAGGATCGCATCCTGCGTTCCGAGCCTTAGGGCCTGCTTGCTCGCCTCTTGAGCCTGCGCCACTTTGCCGGCTTTCAGGGCGGTCCAAGCCAATGCGTCTGCGCCGTAAAGATCCTTCCGCACCGCATATTCTCGCGCGGCGTTTAGGTAACCCTCTTGCGTCTCGCTATCGTGGTCTGCGTCGAATAACGCCAGTTGGCGATTGTACAATTGGCCGTTGACCTGGTTGAGACGGGCGATCGCACGAACAATCTGATATTGCGAAGCGGCCTCGTTTTCCCGACCCTGCAGATGGTACAAATCACCGAGAGCAGCCGCAAACGCTGGATCGGGAAAGCGCTCGATCGCCCGCCGATAATAATCGATGGCTTCGGCCGTCTCGCCTCGCGCCGCCAGCACCTTGGCCATGCCCGCGAGGGCGCGATAATAGTCGGGGAAGACCGTCAACGCACCGCGGTAGTGTTGCTGAGCACCGGCGTAATCGCCGGTCGAAAAAGCCACTTCGCCCATCTGCCAGTGGCACCACGCTACCGGTTGTCGCGGTGGCGGGTTCAGTTGCAGCGCGATGCTGAGGGCGTTTGTATAACGACGCTGCGCGAGCGCTGCTTTGCCTCGCAAAAAAGCCAGCCGCGCCTGGCGCGTCTCGCTGTCAACACTGATTCCGCCGAAGCGCTCCATGTTGTGCACCGCATCCGCGGCTTTGTCGTATTCGCCCAGCTCTAACAGTGCGTCACTAAAAATCTCGTAGGAAAGAGGCTTGTTGGAAATAAGTTGGACCAGGCGCTGAGCGAGATCGCGCGCATTTCTGAACTCGTGAGCGAATTGCAGAGCCTGCGCCTGTACGATAAGACCTGAGAGATTCCGCACCGCGGGTACCGTGGCGAGCGAGATTCGAGCCGCGCGCGTGGCGCCCGCCAGATCCTCGGCGTTGTTGGTCTCGCGTAAGCGCTGCAGATAGGCGTTGGCAAGGCGATTCTGCGCGTTGAAATCCCCGGGATCGCGCTGGACACGATCGCTATAGAAGTGAATATCTGCTTCGATTTCATGCTCATCGGAAGGCAAAGGCTTGATCGAACCCTCGCTAGCAGATACTGCGGCGGCCGAACTCAGCGCCAGCCCGATCAAGACTGCGCAGGGCCACAGCCACTGTCCCGGCGCGTGGGTTCGGGCCCACGCGCCGGGACATTTACGTTTCGAATTAACCTTCAAATGCCTCTACTGGCGAGTATGGTCGTCCGGCGCCTGGCCCGGTGGGAAGGGCTGCGTCGGGTTAGCGACAAAGGGGAAGACATTCCGAAGCGGGACCTCATTGCCATCGACACGATCGCTCAATGGCACGCCGTTGTTGATGAGCGTGAACGTCGCATCGACGACGTCGTCCTTGAGACGTCGGCCGCCCATATGCCCGTAACCGCCATTCGCATTGGTGCCGCCGCCAGGGCCCGCGTTAGGTACGGTCAAATCAAGCCGTAGGATGTCCCCATTTTCCTGCACGGCAGCGAGAAGCAGCGCAATGTGCGTTTGGTCGGTACCGAAGTTTTTTAAGTCATTGATCAAGGCACTCCGGAATAGTCCCGCCGCATCATCAGCGGTGGTCGCGGCGTTGTATTCATCTTTGCGCGGCGCCGGGATCAAGCCATTGGCCACTAGCGGATTACCATCGCGATCGACGGTGACCCACTCCCCGTAGCCCTTAACGCCCCCGCCGTTTTCATCGCTTTGCAAGCGTTGATCCACCCTGCGTTGAGTCACGGCATTAACCCCAATGACATGGCCTTGTTGGCCTTTAAGCAGCTGCGCTGGAACGCTCACGGCGGTGATCATCGTGTTAAATCCCGCATAGGTATCGCGTCCTCGCTTACCAAGCAAAGAACGGTCGGGATGGCCTGGATGCATGAGCGAAGAGGCGACGAACAGATTGGCGCCCGTGTCATCGAGAAAGAACGGGTCATCCGCAACACCCGCATAGAACCAGGCTCCACTGCCCCGGTCCTTGGTAATAACAGGGGCCGGCGCCGGGGTGGGCTGAATGTTTTGGGTGGCCAGTGTCGTGGGCGCTTTGAAGCTTTGCCCATCGGGCAACGTGATCGTTGCTGTTTGCGTTGTGAGCCGCCCGACTCCGGGCGAATATTCCACATCGACAAAGGCGTCCGGCCGAGCATCCCCCGTATTCTCGATTTCAAAGCGATAGCGGATGTTGTGATCGAAGATCCCCATGCCGAAATGTTCGCCTGACACAATAAACGCCTGCGTCGACATGATCAGCACGACCCTGGAATTGTCGTTTGGATCGACAAATGCCCACAAGTCCGCAAGGTCTGCCCCGCGATCCTGAGCAAGCAGTGGTGCGTCTATATGCTCGGACGCTGAAACGCTAAGTGGAATAGACAATCCAGCCACAATGCTAGCTGTAATCGAACGAATTAACTTGCCATTACATCGAAACATGACTCCGTCCTCCTGGTTTAGTAAAAAACTAAAATGCGCGGTATTTGCCATCTAGAGTGCGGTCGAAAAGAAAAATGTGCGTGGCGATCGGCCCACCTCTCGCAACTTCCCTCGGCGACATTGAATATTTCCCTCCCGTTCAACGATATAGTTGAAGCGCTCCGTAGACGTTCTTCGCTTACCCGCTCTTGTCCACCCGAACTCCAATCGTGCCGCGTCGTCATTAGCATCCTTCTACCAAACGCTGATGCCAACGTTTGGTGCGCTTTCGCACACAAGTCATCGGCGAGAAAGTTTAGGCGTCATCCGCGGGCAGCGCGGTCTATAGACAATGCGTGTTGCTGACTACTTCGTTTGCAAATCGAAAAAGTTTCATCGTCGGTTCAGCTGATCAGAAAAACTTCTATGTAATTTTTACAATTCGCCTGCGGCGTCCGCATTCGCAAAGAATTAAGTGCCTGCGGCTTATGAACGGTTCAGCCTTGTCGGGCTGGCAGTACCTGAAGCTCACGCGCGATCCCTAACACCGTTCCGGGCCAAGCTCGCTGAAGCTGGGCGCCGAGCGTGATACGCCGCTAAATTCATTCCGGATACGCTCCGTCTGAAGTTCGATGACAAGATGGCGGTCGTCAAGCGGGTTAGAGCGGCCAGAAATGCGGCATTGCCATTCCACTGTTACTCGATCTGGCTAGCCGCCCGGTGGGCAACGGCGCGAGGCCCCCGCGGGCCGCACATCCGACACCGTTCTGCGCGCCTGGGCCTGGCGCAACGAGCGCGTCCTCCACCCGGCACGCTCAAGTCTGAAGCACTGCAGGCTCCCCTTTACCGCCGTTGATGTTCAGACGAGTTGCATACCGCCAGTTTTCGGAGGGGTCATTCTGACCCGCCGCTCACGTCCCCGGGCTTCCGCTGCGGCCCCCCTTGAATTGACGGGTAACGCCTCCCTTCAGACACTTTTTACGATTACTCATCACCGCCCACAAGGCATGCGCGGACGGTAGGCCGAATTGGCTTTCGGCTTGTATAAAATCTTTCGTTCTTTACAGCGTATTTAACTTAATGAGGGGCGTGGGTACGGGCGCGCACTTACACTGTTTTCAGCTTCTGCTGACAGTCCAACCGCACCGACATTTGGGTCACCATGCTAGTGTTCATTTTCAATTAAGTAGCAACAACGTACCTAGAGGGATTACCAACATGTTTACACTACGACCGCGATTGCCTCATCGCCGGCGCTATGCGCTGGCGGCGATTACCTCGTCACTCTCGCTCACATTGACGGGAGCCGCAATGGCCTCCAGTCACCGCGAGGCACCTTCAATCGCCATGCAACCGGCGGTCGACGCGACCGATCTGTATATGTTCCGCAGCTACGAGGCCGGGCGCGGTGCCTACACGATCCTGATCGCCGACTACATCCCGTTCCAGGACCCACAGGGCGGTCCGAACTTCTACCAGTTCGACCCCAACGCGGCCTACCAAATCCATGTCGATAACAATGGCGACGCCAAGCCGGACGTCACCTTCACGTTTCGTTTCACAAGCACCTCCAAGATGACGACGCTGACCGTCGGCGGCAAGCCGGTGGAAATTCCGCTGATTAATAGCGGTGGAATCACGGGCGTTAATCCGCCCACGCTCAACGTGCGCGAGACCTACACCGTCTCGATCTCGCGTGGTGCGGGTGGAGCCGCCCAACGGCTGACTACAATATTTAACGGGTCCAGCGTAATCGACAAGCCAGTCGACAATATTGGCGACAAGACCTTCGGCAGCACGAGCGGATACGCGACCTATGCCAATCTGCACATCCACGAAGTGGCGATTCCCGGTTGCACCAATGGCCGGGTGTTTGTCGGCCAGCGCAAGGAACCGTTCTATATCGCCGTGGGCAAGATCTTTGATCTGTTCAACTTGAACCCGCTGGGTCCTGAGATCGGCGGCAACAAGAATGACCTCGAGAGCAAGAACATCAGCACCATTGCCCTTGAAGTCCCCACGGCTTGCCTGGCGACCAGCGCTGATCCCGTGATCGGGGCGTACACGACCGCCAGCACGCGGGCCCCCGGCGCCACGAAGTGGACTCAGGTCTCGCGCCTCGGTATGCCCCTGGTCAACGAGGTTGTCATTGGTTTGGACGACAAGGACCATTTCAATTCATCCTTCCCCCGCCACGATGCCCAGTTCGCCACCTATGTGACCAACCCGACCTTGCCGACTTTGATCCAAACGTTGTTCCCAGCCGCGAAGGCCCCAACCAACTTCCCACGCACCGACCTGGTCGCCGCATTCCTTACGGGTATCTCCGGCCTGAACCAGCCCAAAAAGGTGGTCCCTTCTGAAATGCTGCGCCTCAACACATCGATCCTACCCATCGCTGCCGGAGCCCAAAACGCCCTCGGTGTGGCGGCGGGCGATAAGGCCGGGTTCCCGAACGGCCGACGCCCGGGGGATGATGTGGTCGATCTTTCCATCCGCGTGGCGATGGGCGCGTTGTGCGTGCTCACAGGGGCAACCGACGCCTTGCACGTGGGCTGCAAAGCGACCGATGCGCCCGCCGGTGGGCTCGCCTTTACCGACGGTGTGCGCAAGACCTCGGCAGACTTCCAGCCGGTGTTTCCGTTCTTGAACACGCCCCTGCCTGGCAACTTCAACAACTGAGCGGCATTGTTGAGGATAAAACGGCAGCCGCTTCGTAGTTTTGAGTGCGACTGGACCGTGCCGTTGCGATGTAACACTCCGGTTCCGCCGTTCTAGCGGAGCCGGAGTTTTCTTATTTTCCGCCGAACTGCAGTCTCGCCGCCCCTCGCAGCCGGTATCGCTTGACGACAAGAAAGGAAAAAATAGTAAGCTGAGGCTCCACCAGCGCCCTATAGCGTTACTTAAGTGGCGGGTACATTCCCCTTGCCACCCCGATTGTTTGTATGTCATGCATTATAGCCCTTCGTAATATGTGCTCTGGGGTTGAGCGTTGATGGATGCCGAGAGGACGAAGCAGGCCGCGATGACTTGCTTGCGAAGAGTACTTCTACCTTGGTCAGTGCGGCTGACAGCACGACACATTGGCATGGTTGAGCGGCACGCCACTGCACCTTTGCGCGCATCCGGCATGCCCATTGGGCGAAAGGCGTGCTAGCGAAACCCCAAGCCGTTGTAGTACTCGCGTTGACGGTGATCGCGTTGGTCGCTCCGCGTTGGGTCGCGGCCAAAACGTTTGTTCCGACGGAGGACTCGCAAGTCGTCGAACGCTTACGCGAGCGGCCTCTCGACCGGACCGATGTCGAATTTCGACGCGCGCGCGCACTTCTGCGCACATCTCCAACATCCCTGCCCTTCGCCCTGACCGTCGCTCAACGCGCGATCGACATTGCACGTCGAGACGGCGATCCCCGCTACCTCGGCTACGCACAAGCGGCGCTCGGCTCTTGGTGGTCGCAACCGGTGCCGCCGCCGGACGTGCAACTGGTGCGGGCCACTGTGCTGCAAAGCACTCACCAGTTTCCGGCTGCCCTCGCCGATTTGGCGTCCGTGCTGCGCGCGCAGCCAGGAAATGCGCAGGCCTGGCTCACGCAGGCCTCAATCTTCCAGGTCCAGGGTCGCTACGGAGAAGCGACCTCCAGCTGCAAGTCTCTCTCGGCATTAGGCGCCAGCCTATACGGGGAGGCGTGTTTGGCCGAACTTGCCAGCCTCAGCGGTCATGCCGCAGAGGCCGCCGTACGCCTCGAACGGCTGGCAACGATCGCGTCGTTGTCACGCTCGGGCCAATCCGAGGGCTGGCTGCGGATTATCCAGGCGGAGCTCGCGGAGCGGATGGGCCGCTTCGCGGACGCGGAGCGCTACTACAGGTTGGCGCTCCTCGCGAGCGCAGACGCGTATACAAAGGGAGCATATGCCGACTTTCTCCTCGACCGCGGCCGCGCACCTGAGGTCATTAAGTTGCTTGAGCGCGAACAGCGCGCCGACCCGCTGTTCCTGCGATTGACCCTTGCCTACCAGGCCTCCCGGGATCCGGCCACCACGGCAACAGTCGCTGCCTTGAGCGCGCGTTTCGACGCTGCGCGCCTGCGAGGCGATGTCGTTCATCGTCGGGAGGAGGCACGTTTCGAACTACACGTGTTGAACCATCCCGCCGTGGCGCTAAGGCTCGCGCTCGCCAATTGGGAAGTCCAAAAGGAGCCGGCTGACGCGCGCATTGCGCTCGAAGCGGCGCGCGCCGCCGGCCAGGACTCGGCCGCAAATCCAGTGCGCGCGTTCTGTCGTTCCAATCACCTGGTGGATCAACGGCTGGCGAGGCTGCTTTGAGCGGCACTTCCCGAGGGATGCGAGCACGACTTTTCACGCTGGCGGCATCGATCGCCTCAGCGGTAATACTCCTGATGGTGAGTCGACCTGCGCTGGCGCACAAGCCGAGCGACAGCTACCTCACTCTTACCGTCCGCGCGACGCACATCGACGTTCGTTGGGATGTCGCTTTACGCGACCTCGACAATGAACTCGGTCTCGATTCGAACGACGATGGCTTGCTGACCTGGGGAGAGGTGCGCAGGCGACAAGCAGACATCGATGCGCTGCTGTTATCGCAGCTGCACGTCAGCGCGGATGGCGATCGCTGCCACCTCGCGCCGACCGCAGGGCCACCGCTGGCGCACGCACTCGATACCCACAGCGATGGCACCTATGACGTTGTGGAATTTGGCCTTGATTGCCGCGCAGCCCCCCGCATGCTCGGAATCGAGTACCGGCTGTTTGCCAACAGCGACCCGACGCATCGCGGAATCCTTCGCTTGCGCGAGGGCGCCGGGCTCGCCGAGTTCGAGCGCGTTGCCGTTCTCGGCCCCGACCAGCCCATCCGCAGCTTCGCGATCGGTCGCAATGCGTGGGTAGACACGCTTCGAGAGTTCGTGGTGCAAGGCATCTGGCACATCTGGCTCGGCTTTGACCACATCTTGTTCCTGCTCGCCCTGCTGCTCAGTTCGGTGCTGTCGCGTGTCGGAGACCAACGAAAGAGCTTAGTTTGGACCGGCGTTCCCCGACTGCGCGCTGCGCTCGTCGATGTGTTAAAAATAGTGACGGCCTTTACCGTGGCCCATTCGATAACTCTCACGCTCGCCGTTCTCGGTTGGGTCTGGCTGCCGACACGTCTGGTCGAATCGGCCATTGCCGCCACGGTGCTGCTCGCAGCGTTGAACAATTTATTTCCGCTCATGCGCGAACGGCGCTGGCTCGCCGCGTTCGGGTTTGGATTGATACATGGTTTTGGTTTTGCGGGGGCCCTGCGGGATCTCGGCTTGCCTCCAGGCGCGCTGGGCATTTCGCTATTTGGCTTTAATCTCGGCGTCGAAATTGGGCAACTCGCACTGGTATCGGTCTTTTTCCCCGTGGCCTTCGCCCTGCGCTTCACAGCGTTCTATCGCCGTGGCATTTTGCGGGTCGGATCCGCCGCGATAGCCATTCTCGCGCTAATCTGGTTGCTGGAGCGCGCCTTTAATTTGCGGTTGCTGGCTTTTTAAAAGCACCACCAGGAGCACAAGAGCTGGCGGACGTGTACGCCGTTATAGGTGCTCGTCCCTCCGACGGCCTCCAAGTGCGGCGGCTGCGCATGCAATCAGTGCGCCAATCAACATCGATAGCGCGGAGTAGATCGACGCCTCCGCGGCGGCCTCGCGCGCCGCGTCAGACTCTTCCTTGGCCTTGGCTGCCGCCAAATTCGATTGCGCGATTAGCTCATCAACGCGCTTTTGAACTTCGGGCGGTAGGATTCGCGTGCGCGATGCCACCATTGCGCTCAAATAGGCGCGATCGGGGTCCGGCACCCTGCCCCTGCTCAAACCATTCGCAACGATGCGCGCGACTGATTCCAGTCTTTCCCGTTAATATTTGTAATGTTAGTGATATTATAATATTGGACAAACGTCAACAATATCTTAGAATTCAAAGGTGGACGCTCTTAGCAATCCTTTCACAGCGGGCCCGGGCTTGAGGCCTTACACACTGGCCGGACGAGAAAGCTTTCTCCAAACGGTGGGCGTGGCGACGGCACGATTGGTGAGAGGTCGGCCACCCGAGAGTCTTCTGTTGGTGGGCCTGCATGGAGTCGGTAAGACCGTACTGCTTAGTCAAATGCGCGAGGACGCGGCGACGGCCAGCATCCAGGCGATATTCCTTGAAGCGGCGGTGCGCCGCTCACTCCCCTCGCTGCTCGCGCCTGAGTTCCGACTGATGCTATTGCGCTTAAGTCGCATCGAAAAAGCCAAAGACACTTCGGTTCGTGCACTGCGCGCCCTGGCAGGCTTTGCGAATGCGCTAAGGGATCGCTACCCCGACCTCGAGGTTGGTTTCGATCACGAGCCCGAAAGCGGACTGGCCGACAGTGGAGTTCTGGAGCAAGACCTGCTGGCCCTGTTTGAATCCTTAGGTGCAGCGGCGCAGCACGCCCAGACGGCGGTGGTGCTGTTTATCGATGACTTGCACTGCCTACCTGCGGCCGAGTGGTCTGCGCTCACTATGACGCTGCACCGCTGCGCGCAACGCAACTTGCCGATCGCGCTGGTGGGCACTGGGCTGCCACAACTGCGTAGCCACACAAAAGAAATCGGCTCCTTTGCGGATCGGATTTTCGAGTTCCACGAACTTGGCCCACTGTCCACTGAGGCCGCGGCACAGGCCGTCCGCGCGCCCGCTGCGGCGCTCGATGTAATATTCGAACAGGGAGCCGTCAGCAACATACTCGCAGCTTCGCAATGCCATCCCTACTATCTGCAGGAACTGGCCAAACAGGCGTGGGACATTGCGCCGCAATCACCCGTTACGCTTCAGGACACTCGCAATGCCGCACATTTCGCACTTGCCGCCCTGGATGAGAAATTCTTCCGCGTCCGCGTCGATTGCCTGACGCCTACCGAGCGGAGATACATTCGTGCGATGGCCGAACTGGGCCCCGGACCGCATCGCTCCGGTGAGATCGCCGCGGTCCTGAATCGTCCGGTCACTTCCGTGGGGCCCGCTCGCAGTCAACTGATCGCCAAAGGCGTACTGTGGAGCCCCGGACACGGCGACACCGCTTTTGCGGTGCCGCGCTTCGATGAATACATGCGTCGCACATGGCCAGGCAGTTCCTGGCGGAACTAGGTGCGATCGTTGTTAAACTCCACACAGGCGGATACTGGCCCGCCGCTGAACGCCTCCTGCAGAGCCAATAACCTGGGATGCGAAGTCACTTCGGGAGATTCAATCGCTCAAATTCGTCCCCGGGGTATCCATGTTTGATTACTTCGGTGTGCTCATTTCGATCATATTCGGCTTGACGCTTACGCATATGTTGCGCGGTGTGGGGCGCATGATTGAACTGCGCCGGGAGACGCGGCCTTATTGGGTGCAGCTCGTCTGGGCACTGAACTGCGTGGTTTTCGTGCTAGCCATCTGGTGGGGGATGTATTGGTGGAAAGGCCTTGAGGCGTGGACTGCCGAATGGTTCTTCTTCATCGCAGGTTATGCGATCGCCATATTCATGTGGGCGTATGTGCTGTTCCCGGCGGAGTTGTCGCCGGGGGTCGATTTTGAGTCCTACTTTTACGCCAACCGGCGCTGGTTCTTTGGCATCGGAATGGTGGTGTTTTTGATGGATATCCCTGAGACCGTGGGAAAAGGTCTATTGCATCTGCGACCGGTGCCCGTGGTGTACCCCTATGTCATCACCGGCTTTCTGGTAATGAGCGGCATCGGATGGATCACTGCCAACCGCAGCGTGCACAAAGTGCTGTGTGTGGCATGGCTGTTGCTGACCCTGGGTTATCTATTCTTCTCGTCACTGGAGCGCATCGCCGCGCACTTCACGTGATGCTCGGCGGAATCTGTAGGCAGCGATTTAGTGCCGCCAACTTATCTACGGCACCGTAATCGACTAGGCAATAACCTCGCCTTCTTGAGCAGCCCCCTTGCCTTCGGCGAACACCGGCCAACCTAAAGAATGGGTTGGTGTCGCCAAAATAATTGAATTGTTTCTGAACGCACACACGATCTGGGTAGTGAACGGCAGCCAGAGCGTTAGGCGTTCAAGCGCTCCCGATCTTTGGGCCGTCTGCCGGGCGATCACTGTCGGCAGAGGAGTACCAGATAATGGGTGGAGCGTTTCGATGAGGGGTGTCAAAGCGGTTGGGAGTTTTCCAACTACTGCCTGTCCAGTGGGCACCAGACTCTTCGGTGGGATGAAGCAATCGTGCCCCTCAGACGTTCACTGTTTCTTCGATCGGCAGCTCTTCCACCGGGTACCCAGCCGCAGTCCAAGCCTCGAGTCCTCCGTGAAGCGGACGCACGTTTAGGAAGCCACGATTCATCAAGAGCTTTGCCACTTGAGCCGCGGAGGCCTCGTTGGGACAGGTGCAATACAATATGACTTCACGATCGCGCTTAAAGTCCCCAAGGTGCTGGTCCACCTGATCGTGTGGGACGTGGATTGCGCCGGGAATCCGCCTCGGCTCCACTTTCCTGGAGCTCAGTGCACGAACGTCGACGATCAACGGTGCCGCCCCAGAGTTCAAGCGCTGATAAAGTTCCTCGACGCTCATGCGGGCCATGCGGAGGCTCTCGTAGAACCGCCGTCTCTCCCACCATTTGAACGCGATATAGAGCAACACGAGCGCAACGACGATCATCAGCGTAATTCCTGCATAGCGATCAACCAGCGGCAGAAACCTATCGATTTGCTTCCGAAGCAGCGCGCCGAGGGCGAGGAAGCTACCGACCCAGAGTGTCGCACCAACCGTGGACAGTGCCAGAAACCTCCACGCCCGCATACGTAAGGCGCCGGCCAGTGGGGGCGCGATGACCGCTAATCCCGGCACAAACTTGGCCAGGACAATGGCTTTTTGCCCCCAGCGCTCGAAGCGTTCCTGAGTCTCACTGACACAGAAGTCCGGCGTGAGTGAGATCCCGCACAGGAACCTCATGACGGCGTTGCCGTACCAGCGACCGGCAACGAACCAGCCCATGTCAGCCAAAACACAGGCGAGGATCGCCCCGACCAACAGCTCGAGGCCCCACGCATGGTGATCAGCCGCGACGGCTCCGGCCACGATCAACGTTGGTATCGCGGGGATCGGAAGCCCCGCCTGGTCGAGCAGTACGTTCAGCACCACCAGCGCCAGCCCGTACTGGCTGAACATCGAGTCCAGCGTCAGATGCACGGGACGTCTCGCTGGGGCGCCATTATGGGAACTTATGCGGCAGCAGAGATACCCGGGCGATCTTCGAAGGCGACCCCCGAATTACCCGCCAATCCCTACTCCCTTACTACTCGCCGACAGCCTCGTCACGGCTCATTTTCTCGGAGGGCGCGGCATTGGTGAGCAGAGCGCTCCAGCTCATTTCTACGCCGTTCCGCCGACCCTTTAATGTCAGTTTTATGCCCTCGGGCGAAATCGCCGCCACGTAGGCCTGATCATTGATGGTAACGGCACGCTTGAGAGTCTTGTCGAGTGGTGTGGTCATGGGTCCTCACTTGGTGGCACGAGCCGCATCGCGCCGGCCCAGGAGATTTCATCTTACACACTGGACGCCCCGAGGGCAGCAAGAGTGCTGATGTTGGTCCAAATAGAGGGGCAAATTCTTCAAATCTGCTTCAATTATTTTCAGGACGCAAAGCAAGGTTTTTCCCGAAAAATAGAAAAAGCAATCCCCCATATTTGCCAATTTGCACCAATTATGCGGTATGGCCAAAAGCGGGCCGGCGGTTGCAGACTTTTCCGCGTGCTCATTTGCCAAGTAAAAAGTGTTTACCCGTCCTTAATTTATCCATGCGGCCTGTCTCTGCACCAGTGGGTGCTAGGAGGCAGCGCAAATCACTACAAAGGAAAGTCCGATGAAAAACAAAGCCGAATGCGAATCTACCGAACGCTCCTACAGCACGACCGGCCGGCCACGCCGGCTTACTGACTTCCAGATCGCCGAGATTCTGGCCTGGTACCGATCGCGACTCACCAACCGTGAAGTCGCGCAGCGCTACGGTATTGCCCGCGGAACGCTGGAAAATATCATTCGTACCCACGGTACGCACTACAAGCAGGCTCCGCCGGAACGCCGGATTGCGTCGCTTGAAGCCCAACGCACCCGTCGCGCGAAGCTCATCGCCCAAGACCTGCTGTAGGCCGCGTTCACCGCGGATGTGGCCCCGTGTCCCGCGCTCGCGTGACTTCTTCACGCGAGCGCGGGGTTCTTGAGGCTTTCCCGGCCCGGCTGCATTGGCGGCCAGGGCACGATCGGGCCGTTAAATAAAAAAATCGAACTTGGCCTTCCTTATGTATCGCCAGACCAAAAGCCTTTAGACCATCGGTCGCGGTGACGGTGGCATGACCTCCTGATTCGTCACCCGATTGTGCATTCGGTCGAGGTTGCCGCGGTCGGCAGCGCTGGCGTCAAGGGCCGGCCCGCTCCTTCGGCTTCGCCTCCCGGGTAGGCCCTTGACTCGCTCCGCCAACCGCGGCAGCCCTCCTCCCGCCCAAACGGGCGCGAACTCCAGGAGGAGTCATGACCACTTTGCAATTCACCACGACCTACACCCATGGCCTGCGTGGCCTGATCGGCGCATACCTGCTTTCAGTCATCGGGATCGGTTTCGCGTATGTCCAGCGTCGGCCCGAGGCGCTCGAGCTGTATCACCTGCCACTGCGCGCTGCACGGTTGTGCGTGGTGGCACTGCTGGTGTGGGCAATAAGCCGTTCGTTCTTCGATCCGTTTGTTCGGTGGGATGAATCGAGCACGGCTTACATCGGCGCGCTCTACCTGATCGGCTTTGGGTACGTCGGCGGACTATGGAGTCTTCGCAATCGCCACCCCCTACGCAGCGAACGAGGCGCCCAAGTGCGGGATGCTTACCGCAGTCGGGTTCGGCACGGGAAGCTGCGACTGGCGGGTATCAACGTACCGGCCGCAGATGAGACCAAGCACTTTAAGCTACTAGGCACCACCGGGACCGGTAAAAGCACGGCCATTCGTGGTCTGCTGCGAACTGCCTTAGAACGCGGCGATCGGGCCATCATTGCCGATCCCGACGGAAGCTACCGCGCGCATTTCTATGACCCGCAGCGCGGCGATCAGATCCTCAATCCCTTCGAGGCGAACGCCGCTCGCTGGTCATTGTTTGGCGAACTTGAAGCCCCCTACGATATCGAGCAGCTCGCCCGCGCTTTGATCCCCGAGCAGGGTGATGCCTCCGCGCGGGAGTGGAGAAGCTACGCGAGAACCCTGTTTTGCGCGATTACCCGTCAGCTGCACGACGCCAGGGAAACCGATCTCGCTCTACTGTATCGGCTCCTGACCAGCGCTTCCGCCAAGGAACTGCGCGTGCTCGTCGCAGGCACTGCGGCCGAGCCGTTTCTCGAGACCAGCAACGCTCGCATGTTCGGCGCGATTCGATCCGTGCTCAGTGCCGCCGTTGCAACGCTCGATCACCTCGCCACTCACTCCGGAGCGCCGCTTTCCGTTCGCAATTGGGTACGCACAGGTACCGGGGTGCTTTTCCTGCCCTACTCCGCCGGGCAAATCGCTGCCCTGCGCTCACTCATTTCGACATGGCTGCGGATCGCCATCTTCGAGACCATGAGCCAGCCCGAAGGTGATCAACGCCTGTGGTACATCGTCGATGAACTTGACGCGCTCGGCGCCATTGACGGGCTCAAAGACGCACTGGCCCGACTGCGCAAATTTGGCGGCCGTTGCGTGCTCGGCATGCAGTCCATCGCGCAGGTCCGAGCCTGCTATGGCGAGGCCGATGCGCGGACCATTATCGAAAACTGCGGGACCTCGCTGATCCTGCGCTGCTCCGCCTCCGAAGCCGGTGGAACGGCGCAGTTTGCATCGCAGTTGATCGGTGACCGACAAATCCACCGCCAGGAATATTCTGAAAGCGTCTCGCGCGGCGGATTGCTCGACCTCAATGGCACGCGTTACCAGCGTACACGCAGTGAGCGCACCCACATCGAGCCTGCGGTTCTCAGCGCCGAAATCGAGCAGCTCGCGGACTTCCACGGATATCTCAAACTCGCCTCGCGCCCCGAGTGGTTGCGAGTGCGTGTGAGTACACGCTGATGGCGAAATTCAACACGCCTTTTGTGCGGTGGCCAGTCCTTGCGAGCCTAGCACGCGCGAATGTGCCATCAAGACGCTTCGGCCGGGTCGCTGCGCGAGTCATTGACGGCACCTGCGCCTGCGTGCGCGTCGTCCATGGGCCATTACGCCCGGAACGCGGAGCTTTACTATGATCTACCTGATTCACTTTGATCGCCCCTTACACCATGCCCGGCACTATCTGGGCTACTGCGCTGACGGCACATTGGAAGTCCGCCTCATCCGGCACCGCGCCGGTCGGGGCGCCCGGCTTCTCGCGGTGCTGCGTGAGTTGAACATCGGCTGGCGCGTGGTTCGCGTGTTCGAAGGGGATCGAAAGTTCGAGCGTCGGCTCAAAGGAGGCAGTCGCGTGCGCCTCTGTCCGGTGTGCCGTGCACGGCCCACGCAGCCTCGCCTCCCGCGCAAGCGGCTATCCACGGATTAGCCCCTCGAGGCGCCGCGTGTCGGCGCTGTCAGGAAAGACGGTCGCGTCGAGCGACCGGTCCGAGATTTTTAGCTGATCGTGCATGACACCCTTGAGGGCCGCGCGCAGATCCAGTGTTGGCTTGAGATCGCGTGCTGCAAGAAGTGATGAGGCGCTCAGCGAGGGCCAGTCGGCCTGCACCCGCCCGCCCGCCACCGCACCACCGGCGAGGAACGCGGCCGCTCCGGTCCCGTGATCGGTACCGCGTGTCCCGTTGGTCGCGGCCGTGCGACCAAACTCGGTGGCCAAAAAGATGGCGGTGTGGCGCCAGACGGGGCCGAGTGCTGACTTGAATTCTCGAAGTCCCGCGTCCAGAGCAGCGAGCCGCTGCGCCAGCTGGCCCTGCGCAGCGCCTTCGTTGGCGTGGGTATCCCACCCCGAAGTTTCGAGCACCGCGACCCGCGGACCATCGTCGCGACCCAGAAAACTGGCAGCGGCGTGCGCCGTTTCCACGAAGCGCGCCGCGCCGGTGCGCTTTGCCGGGGTTCCTGCTTGGTTCTCTCCGGCGCTTGGCCGGGTCGTGTTTGCATCGCTGGGCGATTGATCCTCCGCAGCGATCGAATCGCTCATGAGCGCGTCGGCCAGCCGCTGGCTCAGAACGCTGTCGGATGCGTATAGATCAGTGACACGCTGGAGGGTATCTTCACTCAGGCCGGCCAGCTGCGAGGGCGACCAGGAAGCCACCTCCGCCGGACCGCGCATCACCAACGGCACATTGGTGCCCAGCGCCACGCCCAGGCCCCACGGCGCGCCGTCCTGCACCGTGAGCGCACGATTCAGCCACCCGCTCTCCGATCCATGAGGGCGAACAACCCCGCTTTCGAGCACGTCCTGGCCGTCAAAGTGCGAACGCTCCCGGTACGGAGTGGCCACCGCGTGTAGAACGGTGAGCTCCTTAGCCAGGAAACACTCGTGCAGAAACGACAAACTGGGGTGCAGTGCGAACAGATTGTCGAGGCGCAGCGCGCCCCCTGCACTGCCGGGGGCGGGCAACGCCAGCGGTCCGCGCAACGTGGAGTAAGCGTCATCCCCGTACGGCGGCACCGCGCTCAATCCGTCCAAGGCGCCCCGAAGAATGATGAACACAAAGCGTCCGTCGGCCAGACTGTTCGGAGCGCCAAAAGCCATCCGGGTGGTCAGCAGCCCACCGCCCAGAGCCGCGGTGCCGGCCAAAGTGCCCAGGCTCATCACGCCTCGGCTTACAAATCGGCGCCTGGTCATGCGATTCATAGCGCGGACCTCGGATCGGAATGTGCTTGGGCCATTAGCGCCGCATGAACTCGGGGCAGACCAACAGCAACGTCAGGGCCTGCGCCGCGCTCTCCGCGCGGCCGATCGCGGTGCGAGTCTGTTCAGTGGCCACCACTCCCAGCGCCTGCGGTGCCCGCTCGCTGGCATTGATGAGCGAACCTGCGCGCTGTCCAACCTGATCGGCCCACTCCAGACGTTTCATGATCGACGAGGAGCCGTCCCAGTCCACCGACCGGTCCGGCCAACCGGCCGGCGAGCCTGGCGAAAACATGCGCTGCCCCAGGACTTCAAAGGGCGCGAGGGCTTTTGGTCCGTCGGGTACCGGCAGTTCCAGTGCCCGAAAACTCGAAAAGATGTAATCCGACGGTGTCTTGAACTTTGTGAGCGGGTGCGTCCAGGTTTCGGGCAGATCGATCAATGCCCTATAAATACTCGGCAAGTCCCCGTCGGTGGCCAGAAAGACTCTTGAAAGTGAATCGGTCACCGCCGGCGGTGGATCGTCCGCAACAAAGTGACGGGCAAGCTTGGTGGACACGTGGTGCGCGGTCGCCCTCGATTGAGCCAGATCCCGCAGCACCGCCGTACCCTGTTCGATGCCCGCATCCGCGTACCGCTTGCCCAGAAGATAGCGGGCGCCGGGCTCGTGCAAAGTCTCTCGAAAATAGAACGTGCCAGGCTCGCCGCCCCGGAGCCGCCCTTCCCCGCCGCCGATGGACCAGCCGGTAATCACCTTGGCGAATTCGGTCACATCGGCTTGTGAGTAACCCCCGTCTACACCGAGCGTGTGCAGCTCGAGAATTTCGCGCGCCAGATTCTCGTTGATGCCGACCTTCTGGGATTGTCCCTGACGTGAGCGATAATTTGCGAGCGTGGAATTCGGGCCCACCGACTGGTAGTTATCCAGGTACAGCAACATGGCCGGATGCTGTTCTGCCGCCACCAGCAATCCCATCACGTGTGGGCGAATGGCCTCCCGCTCGAAGGATCCCGCAACGCCTAGCACGGCCAGCTTGTCGACCGATACCGCAAAATGATTGCTCCAGAAATGCACCAAACGCTCAAGGAATGAACGTTCGCTGAGGACAGCCCCGCGCATGCGGGCGACGGCTTCGTCCACGTAAACCCCCCGAAAAAACCCGGCGAGCTTTTGCGCAGTTGCGGGCGGCAGCAGGGTTGAATTATTTGGGATCGAGGCACCCGATGAGTCTTTGCCCACGTCCTCGACTGCGTCCGCACGGCGGTGTTCCCGACGCGCGGCGCGCAGCTGTCCCGCGCGCGACAGCACCGTCGGCGTGTCCGGCAGCGCCTCGTTATGTAGCAACGGCGCGCCGCCCTGGAGCTGGGAGCGCAGCGCGCCGCGTGGGTCGCCGGCCATGCGGTCGATTTCCCACGGGCGCGCGCCCAGACCAAAGCGATTCGCCGCGATGGATGCCGTGAAATTCCCCACCATGGTGATCTAACGTGCCTGCGCCGCAGTGGTTGACCCACCCAGGGCCTCATCTACAGCCCCCACGGAGCTTTTTGTCTAACGATCGGAAGTTCTGTTCTCCTACATTCTACGGCACTTGCGGACTTAGCACTTAAGCGCGTCGGTACGATCACGCCTACGAGCGCATCGAGAGTCGAGTTGGGCTGGTTCTCCAGCACCCGATCGCGCATGGTCATAAAGATGAAGGATGGCGCTACCGCAACGATTGTGCTCGCTACCGCCCCCACCGCGATGTCGACCAACAAGGTGCGCTCGCGCAGCACATGAGCCAAAGCGGGTCGGCTGGTACTTGAGCCACCCGTGCGGACCATGGTCCAATCGGTTGGAAGTCTTTGCGGACCAACCCGCGGACAGATCCTGCTACTGCCGGAGTTCGAATAGCCTCTTTATGGAACACCTGAACCTCGCAAGCGGCTTGGCTCTGCTGCTGTTGATCGCGGCACTGAGCGTGCTCGCCCAGCGGCTGAAGGTCAGCTCGCCGTTGCTGATGCTGGTTGCGGGTATTGCACTGGCATTCGTCCCCGGCGTGCCCTCGCGGCCGCTCCATCCCGATCTCATATTCCTGGGATTGTTGCCACCACTTCTCTACACATCGGGCGTCAGCATGAGCTGGCGCGGGTTCCGCTCCAACCTTCGACCTATCCTGATGTTGGCCGTTGGTTGCGTAATTTTTACCGCCTCAGCGGTCGCCGTAGTTGGTCACTATCTGCTGGGCCTCCCCTGGGTTATAGGATTCCTCCTCGGCAGCATCGTGTCGCCACCAGATGCCGTGGCGCCCATCGCCTTCATGCGCGACCTAAGCCTGCCGCGGCGCCTGACCACAATTCTAGAAGGCGAGAGCCTCATCAATGATGCGACCGCACTCGTCATCTTTGGATTCGCTCTCTCGGCGCTTGCCACGGGTTCATTTTCGATCGCCTCGGCCTCGGTCAAGTTCATCGTCGTCGTTTGCGGCGAAACCGGCTTCGGTATCCTGGTCGGTTGGACCATGTTGCATCTGCGCGATCGCGCATCGGACGCGCGCGCCGAAGTGCTGCTGGCGTTAGCGACACCATTTATCGCGTTCTGGCCGCCGCGTGCTCTCGGAGGCTCCGGCGTCGTCGCCTGCGTCGCGACCGGCCTTTGGGTGTCATGGAATGGCCGGCGACTTATTCGTCCGGCCACGCGCCTGCAGGGCTATTTCATCTGGAACCTGGTGACTTGGGTCATCGAGGCGCTCGTCTTCCTGCTCACGGGTTTGCAGGCGCGCGCAGTCATCGGGCGACTGGCGGGTACCTCCTGGCGAGACGCCCTGGTCGCGAGCTTGCTCGTGACCGCCACCGTCATCGTCGTGCGCTTTACCTGGGTCTATTCGGCCACCTACGCTTCGCGTGTGTGGCCCGGACATCTCCGGGCAAGCCCACCCCCCGACTGGCGGCTGCCCTTTGTCGTCAGTTATGCGGGGCTACGAGGGGTTGTCAGCCTGGCCGCCGCGTTATCACTCCCCTTGATGATTGGCGGATACGACTTTCCGCAGCGCGATCTCGTGCTATTCGTTACCTTTGCCGTCATCGCCTTTACACTTCTGGGCTTGGGTACGACCCTCGCGCCTCTGGTACGCGCGCTGGGCATCGCCCGAACGGGCGTCATCGAAGCCGTCAGCAACAAGCGCGCGGAGCGGGCCGTGAGGCTGGAAGCCGTCACGGCGGTGCTCGATGCGCTGAAGCCGATTGCAGGCCGTACGACGCCAGGGACCACGCTGGCAGCACTGTGCAAGCGCCACGCGGAGCGCCGCGCGCAGCTCACCATGACGGCCGACGTCAGCACGAGCGAAGATCCCGTGTCCGATACCGGCGAACTGCAGCTGCGGCTCTTGGAAATCGAGCGCGCCGCGATCATGCAAGCTTACGAGCAAAATCGAATCACGGACGAAGCACGACGTCGCATCGAGCGCGAGCTGGACCTTGAGGAAGCGCGCGAACGCCATATTCTTGCGAATGTCGGGATCATGGATAGTGAGTCGACGGGCTGAACAGTTATGGCGCGGACACGGCAGAGCGCTGAGCGGACATGGCCCGGTGCCGGCTATACCGCAACGCATTTGGAGCCGCCCGCCGCACCAGGTTGGCCTGGCGTTGATCATCCGTGCCTGCTTCGAGTACTCGCCATTCAATGCAGCCGAGGCGCGGTTTGGACACTTGCCCGCGGGCGTATGCAGGGAGGCTAAGAAGAGGCCCCGTAAACTCCTCGCCTAGCAGCCTGGCCGACATGGTGGCCTTCGGCGTGGCTCCGGCGCTGGTGTCCTACCAGTGGGGCGTAGCCCGCATTGCCGAATCCGCCGCTACGCCTACAGTTCGGTTGAGCAACTCTTGGGCTTTTTTGCTCAAACTAGAAGCCGCGGAATACAAAAAAGAAGGCGGAATGGTCGACATGAAGCGTTTGTAATGTTTATCCGTTTCGCGCTACCCGGCCAATCAGGGGCGGCGCTACACTAGCGAGCATCTGGTCAGTTCCCGCCGGCCGTTGCCCGGCAGAGCCCTCCACCAAGAACATTACAGGGGACCTCTCATGCGCATTCCAACGTCCGCCGCCACTACGGCCCTCGCCTTCATGTTGACGCTGGCGCCGGCGTTGCCAGCGGCGGCGGCTCATTCAACCGAGCCCGTCGCCACGCCCGCGCCGATTCCCGAATCGCCCACCCAGCGCACGCGCGAGGGCGATCCGAGGGCTCGACTCGAGGCCGGCGCAAGCCTGGGCTACAGCCCCATGACCGACGGGCAGAAACAGACCCTGATCCGCGAGCTTGCCCGCAAGCAGGCGCTGTATCCGAATCAGACGGCCGGCGCTACGCCACCGCCGGGCATGCCGGTGTGGCGCAACATTGGGCCGCGCACCAGCAAATATTCCTACAATGGCGTCTTCATCGACGGCGTCGATAGCGGCCGCATCCGTGATGTGCTGGTCGATCCCCAGAACGAGGATCGCGTGTACGTTCTGACCTCGGGCGGCGGCATCTGGAAAACCGAGAATTTCTCGGCGGCGCAGCCCGCGTGGAAGGTGCTGACCGATGGACTGCTCAGCACCAGCGGCGGCTCCGCGGCGCTCGGGCGCGACGGCGACACGATCTACCTGGGCCTGGGCGATCCGTTCGACGTCTATCCGACGCTCGCCGGCGTCATGGTGAAATCCACCGACGGCGGGAAGAGCTGGAGTGCGTTCGTGATTCTCCCGGGCGCCACTGCGATCCGCGACGTCAAGGTGGACACCTCGGGGAGCGAGGACGTCGTGCTGGTGGGGACCGACGTCGGGCTGTATCGGTCTGCGGACGGCGGTGCCACCTACGCGCTCAGCGGCATGGGCCAGGCCGGTGGCGTGTATTCAGTGTGGAGCATCGTGCAGTCCAACCGAGGCTGGCTGGTCAATGCCGTCAGCCCGGCTTACGACTTTTTTCTCGGTGGCACCGGCGAGCTCTACCACTTGAGCAACCGCGGCGCGGCCTGGGAGAAGATCCCGGCGGCGGGTGACCCCTTTACGGGCGTGGGCCGGGCGACCTTGGCGGTGGCCCGCCCCGGCGAACCGAACGTCTACGCAATTGCCTCGAACCCCACGGGCTTGGCCCAGGCCGACGTCTATCGCTCGAGGGATGGAGGCCTCAGCTGGCGGGCGCTGAAGATGACGAATAAGGCGCCGACCAACCCGAACTGCTTCCAGACCGACCTGAACATCCTTCACGACCAGGCCTGGTACAACCAGATGATCGTGGTCTCGCCCTCCGACCCCAAGCGCAACACACTCTATATCGGAGGGAATCTTTCGACCGCCAAGTCCACGGATGGCGGGCTCAGATGGACCTTGACCTCGGATTGGCTGCCGAGCGGCTGTGATGGCGTAACTCCGCAGCTGCCCTACGTGCACGCCGATAACCACACGGCCACGATCGTGAAGAACGGCGGCAGTGAAGAGGTGATCTTCGGCACGGACGGGGGCATCTTCGTTTCAGATGATGGCGGGAAATCCTTCGACAGCTCGAAGAATACCGGCATCGTCGCGCTGCTCGCGCAGACGATCATGTCAACGCCCGAGCGTGACAGCAGCGCCATCACGGGCCTGCAGGACACCGGCACACGAGCACGCCTCGGCTTATCGAAGACCTGGAACCAAGTGCTGGGCGGTGATGGCGAGGGCGCGGGTTGGAGCCAGGCCAACAACGCCGTGACGATTGCCACGGCCGAGTTCATGTACATCCAGCGCCAGCCCGGCCTGCCGCCCAATACCGGCGACCCGAATCATTGGAAGGACGGCACCAATGGCATCGATTTCACGGACTTGGACTGCTTCCCGTTCTATACGGGGATTGGCACGCCCACCGCGCAGCTCGATCCGACGGGACAGGAGTTCTTTACGGCCACAGGTGCCCGGCTGTACCGGACCACCAATGGCGCGCAGTCCTGGCAGCAAGTGGCGCGGTTCGGCACTATCGCGGCCCCCGCGTGCATCATCCGTCCGACCTGGCACAACATCGGCCTGCACCCGACGAATCCGAAGCTGATTGCCATGGCGGGCTCCAGCGGCCGCCCGTTGATCTCACGTGACGGCGGCGCGACCTGGACCGGGACCGACGTCAGCCTGATCGACCTCGTCCCCGGCTACGAAGGATTCAACAGCTCCGCCGTCTGGACGGGGAACAGCGCGCTTTACTTTTCATCTGAAGGGCGCGACCCGGGCGTGGTGCATGTCGTAAAGACACCCGACAGCGGCAAGAGCTGGAGCGTCGTCGACCACGGCCTGCCGGATGCCGCGGTCAGCCAACTGGCGGTGGACACGCGTGATGCGACCAACCGCACCTTGTTCGCTGCGACAGACATCGGCGTCTACTGGACCCAGGATGGGGGCGCCAACTGGTCGCTATTCGGCGCCGGGCTGCCGAACGTTTCCGTGCGGGGCCTATACGTATCACCGGAAGGCCGGTTCATGCGCGTGGCCACGTATGGGCGTGGTGTGTGGGAGATCGATTTGCCGCAGTAAGCGCGACAGCTTTTCGCTAGCGGTCGAGAAGCGGCCGGCGAAAGCCGGCCGTTTTCTTTTCAATACCCATGGCCTGAGGCCTGGACTGCACGGCGCTGGCCGCCCACCGGGTGCTCTCCTCGCCTCCGGCGCGCACGTCGCCTTCCCCCTGCTTTCAGTGCGCGTGGCGCACCAAGCTGATCCGGCAAAACTCACAAGGCGCATTTAGGCCCCTCGTGGATCGGGCCTACGATGCAATGCTGCGTACTTCGGTCGTGCCGACGATCCTTCGCGCAGGCCATACGAGCAACGTGATCCCGCCGGCCGCGGAGGCGACCTTGGATATTCGCGCGCTGCCCGATTAGGACATGGACGGGTTTCGAGACTCCCTGCGAAGAAATGGATATGTCGCAATCTGGCGCTGAGCGCGTCAGGTAGCCAATTCGAGCACTGACAGCCAGCACCATTAATTACCGTGGGTGGCCCCTCTCATGGAGAGAGCCCATACCAGTGTCGGGATGATTCCAACCTACGATCACACCTCATCGTGTTGCGTTGTGACCACGGCGGCCCTGGGCAAACTCAACTGCATATCCATCAGGATCAAATGCAGTCATTGAGCGCTCCCATGGTTCGTCGTGAGGGGGGTCATGAAATACTACACCGCTGGACTGCAAATCTTTGTAAAGCCCGTCAAGATCATCGGTGCTGAACTCAACATGAATCGAGCGCTTCTGCAGCGCGGTTGTTTCCTCGGCTCCATCTGCCTTCGCTCGAGCAATCGAGAGTAGGCCAATCGTGCCCCCGCCGGTTTTATCACCAATTCTTAGCATGGCGAAGTCGGGCGCCGCGTTTTGCTCCACGGTCAAGCCCAGTTTGTTCCTGTAGAAATCGAGGGAACGTTCGATGTCTTGTACGGTAAGCGTAAGACCTTCAAATCGAAAACTAGAAAGGCTCATTCCCGCCCCCAAAAAGTAGGTATTCTCCAATTGCACCAGCTGCTTGGCGCCACTGACTCTAATATCTCATTGGAAAGGCGTTGCCATTGTAGTCACAACAGACCAGTGTGACGTGCGGAACATGGCGATAGCTTGGTGCAATGCTCAGTCTGTCAAATGCTTCGCCAACAGACGCACAAAACAATGGCATTGGCGGCTTCGACTCGGCACTCTCGGTAGGAACAGCATCGTTATACAAATTGTAGAATGCCCGCACGCCTTCCCTTATTTGTCGGATTTAGCGCGATACATCGCCGAATCTGCGATTTTTATCAAGGCCTCCCCGCTCTGACCGTCCCGGGGGAAAATTGCAATCCCGATACTCGGCCGAACTGCGACAGCAATTGCCGTTCCATCAACCGATAAGTCACACGGGGCGCTGATCAATCTCGTGAGCTTATCGGCCACGAGGGTCGCATCGGCTTCCTGCTTGAGCTCGAGGAGCAGATACAGGAACTCATCTCCGCCTTGTCGGCTCACCGTATCATCGGCACGCATTGCTCCTTTGAGCCTGCTCGCTATGACCTGCAACAGCTGATCACCGGCCGCATGACCGTGCGTGTCATTGATATTCTTGAAATTATCTAAGTCGATGAACATCACCGCCAGCATCCACCCATGCCGTTTCGCCTGCGCCAAGCCATGCTCGAGCCGATCATTGAGCAGCGTCCTGTTGGGAAGGGAGGTCAGTGGGTCATGGAGGGACGCGTGGCGAGCGGTGTCGGCTGTTGCCTGGGTCGAACTGAGCTGATCCTCCAGGTTATGGCGAACTTCGATTTCCACTTCCAGCGCCCGATTTACGGCAGATAATTCCTCGGCGGCGTCCTGGATTTTGGTTTCGATTCCTTGGCTTTGCTCGATTGCCCCGATTACTCCGGGGTGGATGCCTTCACTGTTCAGTTGATCGTTCAGCGCCACATTCACCGCAGACAGTTCCTCGGCGCATTCTTCCACACGGCCGGTAATCTGCTCGCTCTTATCGAGAACGTTTGCCAACGAAGCAGCTGGGGCGATAACGTTTGTTGGAAGTCGATTTCTGTGACGCATTAGTAGCTCACTGCCACGCGGCTGAGCGACGGCCGAATCACATGTGCGCCAGGGTGATGCCGACCAACCCGATATTGATGACGAGTGTCACCCAATGCGCATACCTTACGCACCTTCAATTCACTGTGGAGTGTGCGACGACCGGCATCGAATGCCGAGGGAGATCAATCGTGAAAACGCATCCCAAGCCAGGCACATCGCGGACGCTTAAAGATCCGTGATTGGCTTCTACACTACGCTGAGAAATAGATAGACCCAGGCCCACGCCGGATTTGTCCTCATCTAGCTGTGTAAATGGCGTGAACATCTTCTCGGCCGCGCCTGGCGCTAGACCGCCACAGTGATCGGAGATCTCGATAAGGACGCGCCCGGGTACGGCGTGAGCGTGTAGGCATATCTCAGTGCCCTTTTGGGTGAATTTGAAGGCGTTATGCAGCAAGTTGCCAATGGCTGAGAGGATTAAATCGTGGTCGACATACACCGCTAGATGGCGATCGACGATAGCGACCGACAATGCGCACCCCTTGGCGCGTGCTTCGAAGGCGGCGGATATTTTTACTTGGGCAATGAGATCCGCCAAGGGAACCAATGTGAGGCGCGCGGGGCTTCCGGCGGTGATTCGCACATCGGTGAGCGCACGGTCTATCAAAGTGCGTAATCCTATCAAACTACGGTCGAGCACCGCGCTGGTGGCGCCGCCTAATCCCGCATTGCCGTTTTTGATGGCCGTAAAAGCGAGGATCGCGGTATGAACAAAATTCCGCAATTCATGCGCGAGCGAACCCAGTCGCTCGTTGAGCGCGTGCGCTCCCGCTTGAAGCAGATAAGTATCACGTCCGGCCGAGAATTCCATCACAGCCGCCGCCATGACGTTGTCCAAACAGCGATTGAGGGTTTTAAATTCCTCCGTCGGGACCGTGAGCGCTTCCTCAAATGCTAGGCCGGTAATAGCCTGACAAAGATCGCCATAGCCGTGTACGACCTGCTCCACCGTGAATCCCGCGCCTAACAGTTCCTGGCCATGTAGGGATGCGGAGTCAGCCATCTCTGCAGCTTGAGGCGCAGATGTTCCCAGATCTTCATGCGCCGCCAAACGACTTTGCCGGGGTGCCACGGTCTCGACCTTGAGAATTTTGACAAGTTGCTCCAGAAAGAGCGGTACGCCGTATTCGAGTTCCGCGTCGGTCGCCTTGGGCGCGCGTCTCTTTATAGCGTTAGAGCGGCATCGATCGATTAACTCAGCACGGTGAGTGGTAAGAAATTCGTGCAACATCTAATAATCACTCCCGCGTGGTTTTATGCCGGAACTGCCAAGGATGATGGCGTGTCTCGCGACCACGCTTGGATTCAGTGGCTCGTTACAATAGAGCTGCATTTTTATATCTGTCCGTTCGGTAGGGCACACAAGCAGTAAATAAGGACTAGGCGCCTATAGTGAAGAAAGCTACTGGAACTGGGCAGCAGCCAGATTCCGCCGGCGCGTCTTCTAGCGAGGCGGCAGCCGACCCGGCGGCGACGACGCTCGCGGTGCCACCCGGCAGCTTCGTCTTGAAACTTGGACCGCACCAGAATGCAGCCTGCAGGCCTGGTATCTCACGGTGCGGAACGTCGCCGAGCTGGACGTAGCGGCGCTCGTCGCCGTGTGAGCGCCAACGTTTCACATATTGGAAGGCGTCGGCCCGCTGGGGTTGGCATCGATTGGCTGGACGAAGCCAAACTCAATCGCGTCCGGTTAGAACGAGCGTTACGTCAACTCTGCGAAGGCATAGCCGGCGCCTATTAGTGGCACCACGGGCCCGCCCTAGGGTCGGTGCACACGTATTCGTGCGTGCCACTTTTCGCTATTAATTCACTGCCGATAACGCTCATTCCGGCGGGCAGCGCTCCTATTACGGCTTGTCGCGAACCCCTGCCCCGCGGGCGAGCAGCTATGCCCCCCCATTGACTCACTTATAGTAGGGCTAGGACAGATGAAATTGGAAACCCGCATCAAGTGCGTGCCGCCGATCTTCGCGAGCTCGCGTGAAGTCGGCCTCGGCGGCTCCGTGTGGGGCGGGAAGTCGATGACGATGTTGACTTTGAGCTTCCTAGTGCTCTTGGTGTTCCTTCTGCGCCCGCTCAGGCTCGCCTTGCTTCGCAGCTTCGGTGGAGGCGGGAGTCGCCTCCCCGCTGACCACCTTGACGTGCGGCGGAGCTTTGGTCACCTGGAAAGCGACGCGGCGATTTTGGGCCCGGCCATCGGTGGTATTGTTCGGGGCGATCGGACTAGCATCGCCAAAACCTTTTGCGGTTACAGCTGAGTCATTGACGCCTTTGCTCAACAAATAGGATCTCACGCTCTCGGCCCGTTTCTGCGAAAGACGCCGGTTGTATTCGGCGGCACCCGTGGAGTCTGTGTAGCCCTGAATCTCCACCTTCAGTTCAGGTTGCTTGCCCAGAGAAGCGGCAACTTCGTCGAGCGTTTTCCTTGACGGACTCGTCAACTGAACGGAATTGAACTCGAAACCCACTGAACGTACGATCAGCGTTTGTTCGATAATTCGGCAGTCGGCATCTACCTGGAAGCCAGCCGGTGCAACGCAAGGCGGGGGAGGAGCGGGCGGCGGCGGCGCGGGCGGCGGCGGCGGCGGCTCCGGTGGCGGAAGCGCTCTTGCCACCGGCGGAGGGACAGGCTGCGTTGCGCCGAATCTGTAAAGAATGCCTAAGGAATACAAGTCCACGTCGCCTTTGTTGCCCACGGCGTCGCCGAGCCGGTACCGTTCCGCCTCGGCGCGCATTCCCCAAGAATTGCTGAGCACGTATTGCAGACCGAGACCAAACTTGTAATTCGATGAATGCTGGCTGGGCGCGGGATCCTTGACTATGACCCCGCCGGACCCTGCGAAGCGGTCCTTCACGTACGTATACGCGTAGCCGAAGCGTCCGAATGCCGCGAAGCGGTCCGTAAAGGGGAGAATGCCGACGGCATCGAGATTCGCGCCCTTGAATTTGGTGTTTCCCGTGAGTCCCCCGGGCGGCGCGGTGTTCGCGGTAAATCCAAATTGACCGAGATCGAAATAGCCGCCTTCCAAGGCGAAATATTTGACGAACTGATACCCACCGAAGAGCTTGTATCCAAAGTGCTTATCGTCGTTTTTAATAGCGGTCGTAGTAAATCCCGCCGCCAACAAGTTGTCGGTGATTCTCGCATTGTCGATTTTCGCTCGTGCCTCACCCGCGTTGGCACCCACATACCAGCCGGAATCGTCCGCGAGCGCCGATCCTCCGGCCATCGCAGCCATCACTACCCCGGCCGACGCACATAATAGTCTTGATGCATTCACTTGCTTCTCCAGCGGTGTTGTCCGTCGCAATTTCATGGGGCCGGCACGTTGATCACTGTGTCGACCATTGTGACCGACGCCACCAGGGAAAGAGCCCGGCCGTTCAAGGTCGTGAGGGTGGTGTTTCCGACGGTGGAAAACGTAACGCCCGACTGGGCGATGATGGTTCCAACCATGGTTCCGCCCCCACCTGCGTTGATTGTCGCGGCTGAGCCGACTTGCCAATAGACATTTTTGGCCTGCGCCCCTCCGGCTAAAATGATGCTTTGAGGCGCTGCGACCCCGGGTCCGCCGACCGTCAGCGTGGTTGCCATCTGGAACACAAAGACTGCATTCGCGTTGCCCTGGGCATCGAGGGTCAGGTTGCCACCCTGGATCATGAAGGAGCCCGCCGGAGCGGTGTACACGCCGGGCGCCAGCGTGAGCGAGGCCAGGTTTCCGCCCGGATTGGCGCCCGGAGGCAAAGCCGCCAGTGCCAGATAGGCCTTTCTAGCGTCGTCCAGGGCCACGGTCGCCGCGGCACAATTGGCGGCATTGGGTCCGGCGGAATTGGGGCCGGTGGTGGAGTTCGTGCAGGACAAGATGGTTCCGTTCACGCTCCCGACATTCGCCCCCACCGATTCCGTATAGATATCGCCGGCCGTGTCGTGGAACCCCGTGATCGAAGAGGACGCCGTCGCGATGGTACCGATATCGCCATTGATCTCGGTGAGAATTCCCGTGTTGGTCATGCCGGCGGTGCCCCCGAAGGTTCCGTAGGTCGATGCGGTGCCGAGGGGAATCGGAGCAAGGCAATTGCCGGTTGACGGCCCTACCGTGAAAGTCCACGTGAAATTACTCACCATGGCGTCGGCCGGGACGGCCAGGTCCTTCACTCCCATTGCGCCGCCGAGGACCGTGGCCTTGTATGTCGAGCCCGACGCGAAAGCGTTTTGCGGTGTAAAGGTGGCAATAGTGCCCGTGGCCGCATCGAGCGACACGGACGCAGCGACCACAGCCGTCGTCGCGGGTGTCGGCCCAGTCACGGTGAAAGTATTGGTGTTAATGCTGTTCGGATCCATTCGCAAGCCGCCAGGCACCGTAAAGGTCGCATTGACGGTCGCATTGGGACATACGCCCGTTTGGCCGGCCGTCGGATTAACGGATTGGACTGTGACAGGGCCCGGCGCTTGGGCGGGTCCGGTGGTGAACGTCCATATGTAATCGCTCGCCGCGGGCAAGGGTGCTTGGTTGCCGGCGAGGGTATTGCCCTCGAGGTCCGTCGCTGCCGTCGTTACGGTGGCGGTGTAGGTAGCACCCACCGTCAACGGGGCCGCCGGCGTGAAGACTGCGGTTCGGGCAGCGACATTGTAGCTCACCGTCCCCGTCGGCGAGTTGCAAGGCAGCGCACAGGTGAGCGTGAAGCTGGCAGCCGTAAGCGTCGCCGCCGCCATGTCCTCGCTGAATGCGGCGCTAATCGCAGTGTTGCTCGGCACACCCGTCGTGGGGCCAAGTGCGGTGGTCGCGGGGACCGTGAGGGTTACTCTGGGCTTGGTTGCGTTGGCGCTCGAACCCGTCGTAAATGTCCACACGTAGGGACTTGCCATTGCGAGGCCGGTTGCAAGGCTGGTCGCGCCAGAAACGGTGGCGGTATAGAGCGTACCAGCCGTGAGCAAGGTTGCCGTTGTGAAAGAGACTACGGTCTTCGACGCGTCAAGCGCCGCACTTCCCGTGGGACTCGTGCAGGGCGCCGCACAGGTCAGCGTGAACGTGGCGGTGCCGGCAAAGGGCGCCAGCGGCTGATCGAACTGGGCAGAGACCACTGAAAGGTTGATCGGTACTCCGCTGGCATTATTTAACGGCGCCACTGCAGTCACTGTTGGAGGGTTCGCTTGTCCGGTGGTGAACGTCCACACATAAGGAGCCGCCAGGGCAATCCCGCTGGCGAGACTCGTGGGGCCGGTCACCGTCGCCGTGTAAAGAGTGAGAGGCGCGAGCGCCGTTGCGGGCGTGAACGTAGCAATGGTGTTAGTGGAATCCAGCGCCACGGTTCCAGTAGGGTTAACGCAGGGTGCTGCGCAGGTGAGTGTAAAACCACCAGCGGCGATGGGGTGCATCGGCTCGCTGAAGGTGGCGGTGATGGCCGGATCGTTGATCGTAACGCCCGTGGCGGTGTTGAGCGGGGTCACCGCGGTCACCGTCGGAACGGCAGAGCTTATGCCGCCTACTCCCAAGATCGGATCTCGCCCACCGCCGCAGCCTGCTGCCAAGACGGCCGATAGCATCGTGATGCACCACGCCGTGGCGTTTGCATGGCTCTTGAATTCGCGCATTCCAATTACTCCTGAACTCATCCGCAACCATTAAGCGAAACGCTTCCACGTGCCGGGACGATCCTGGCATTACGTGGCAGCGTCTGTCGAAATTTGCTCGTGATGCCCCTTTATAGTCTGGGTCCTCGCGACTCACCGTTCGCTAGCACACATAGAGGGGCAAGACACGGTAGCGGCTGCGCAATGCCGCGTAGACGAGAGAACTCACCCTATTCAAGAACGACCCAGCTGAGCTAATCGAGGCCCGCGAGCAAAGCATCGCGAGGCTTGCATAAGAATCGGTGATTGCGGATATGGATGCGTTGACTGCGGTGGCCAACGACGGCCGCGGCACAAACACTGAAACGGGACTGGTACCCGTGTTCCTTATTAGGTGAGTAACGGTTGGGTCGAATTGTTTCCACAATCTATTAGCTATTAACTTATGGCTTGGAACTTCGAAGCGCTCGGATCTGCTCAACGGCGTCATTTATTTTGAAATCAATAAACACTTTCCCCATCGCGGCCGTGGCCTTGGTCGGGTCGCCGATTACGCCCGTCCTGGACTCCATCGTAATGTCGCTCACCGCCAGCTTATCGGTACGAATCCACTGGTGCTTCGGGTCAATAAACATCATCTGACTGGTGTCGTCCGTCCCGGCATGCTCATCGGTGGCGATCTGGTGTTCCTTCAAATACTGATCGGACTGCAGTTTCTCCTTAAAATACGGATCAGGCACGTACCGAACGCGCACTCCCTTGGCCGACCACTCCTCGTCAAGGTTCTCGGCCGCAAGCTTGAGCTCGCTTTGTCCGCCGCCGTGGTCTCCCATCAGGTATATCTGCTTGAACCCCGCATTGATGGCCGACAGCGCCACCTGCGAGATCACTCCCAGGAACACATCGGAGCTCACCGAAACACTGCCGGGAAATCGCAGGTGCCCGGTCTTGAGCACGAAATCTCCGGTCGGCGCGAAGGGCATCGTCGGATAGACCAGGGCGTCACCGAGCACTTCGGCCACCCGCCCGGCAACGTAATGGGCGAAAAACGTGTGTTTACCCAATGCCAGATGGGGACCATTCTGCTCTGTGCTGCCCGCATAGATAATGGCGCTGGTTTTGCCGGCGGCGATCGCGTCACGAACTTCAGTCCACGTGAGGTCCTCGATATAAACGGACTGCGCACGTGCGATCGAGGCCGCCAGGATGAGAATTGGCAGAATTGCAGGTCGAATCATTGGTCGCTCCCGCAACGCAGTTGGATAATGATCACTGTACAACAGCGGCCCACTCCAAAGGGGATCCAGGACCGTTCTTCGGGCGCGCTCCAGCAGCTCCGATTCCTCCGTGGAGTGCAGCGCCAGTTCGTTGACGGCTCTTTAAAACCAAGAGCAGTATCGCGCCCCCAGACCCATGGGGGCGGTTCGTGATCACCTCACGTGTATGACTTGGGGGGGAATTGCCATGAATTTTCGACTTGCGGATCCGATTGGGTATGGCCATCCCACGATGGCGGGCTCATGAACGAGAGGTCGAAATCCATGGGCTCCATGGCTTGCCTCGATGGCCGTGGGGTCCTTGCGTTGGAAGCGTCGGCAGCAGCGAGTCATTTCGTTGCTGATGACCGGAGGATGCTCGCGGCACTGGACAAACAGTATTAGAAGGCTGTCGAGCAGAATGATGCGGCGACGATGGCGCGCATCCTGGCCGATGCTTTCGTGCTTGTGGTCGGCAACGGGCAAACCTATTCGAAGACCGATTTGGTGGAGGACGCCAAGAGCGGCAAAACGCGCCACGCCCACCAGGAGGACTCGGCCCAAACGGTGCGGGTATGGCGATACGGGCGTGGTTACGGCCATGCTGGGGGCCAAAGGAATCTAGGATGGAGCCCGGGTTGACTATAGACTCTGGTTTACCGCCACCTAGGTGCGTAACCCCAAGGGGTGGAGTTACGTGTTCGGAATGGCCTCTCTGCCCTTGCCCAGGGAAACTCGCGGAGCGAAATATTGGTACATCCGACCCGCACGAATTCCGCCTCGGCTGCCCGAAGGAGTGCTGTGCCCGCGCCCTGCCCTCGCGCCGCAGGTACGACAAAAAACTCATCGATTTCCGCCGTTCGGCCCAAGTGCTCCAAGCTAAAAACATAGACGGCCAACAAATAGCCGGCCGCCTTACCGTCCACGGTTGCGATCCAGCCGCCGCCCAGTTCAGGGTTAGAAAATAACCGGGTAAGTGCGTTCGCGATGCGTTCAGAATCGAATCCGAAAATATTCTCAAAGCGCCAATATTCCGCGACGAGAGCACTTAACGGGGCAAGCTCACTCGCGCCCGCGTGCCGAGTTTCAACCATCTGCTGCCCCCCTCCAGCACGCCTCCGTGCAGCTTGAAGAAATTAGAATAATGTATCAACTGTGATACAATATAGTCTTGAAGTGGGCATTTTGTAACCCATGTGGACCTCCTCACCCCGCCCCACCGGATGTGGCCTAAGACCCAAGTTGCGCGGTCCGAAGGCTCAGCGGCCATCGGATGACGCAGCGATCGGCGTCCGATCCCCATTGCGATCGGAGCGCGTTCCGCAGCAGTGGAATGGGATTCGCGCCCCGCTCTTTGAGGTAGCGCGCTGAGGCCGACCAGATGCTCACATAGCCGAGCAGTTGTTCAAGTGACCATTCGACCTGCATCACGAACGGCGGTGGCTGAATTTCTGGAACCGGAAACGAAAGGGTCGTATAACCCGATTCGACGAGACGCCGCTCCGGTGTCCAATAAGGGCCTACGATATTGGAATAAAAATCCTGAAGTGCGGCGTTGCCCTTGGCGGCGGGAATATCACAGACGCCGTAGCTCCACACGGCGATCACGGCACCGCGGCGGGCGACGCGGCGTGCTTCCTGGTAGAAGCGTTCCAGGTCGAACCAATGCAGCGCCTGAGCCACGGTCACCAGATCGACAAAGTTATCCGGTAGACCGCTGGCCTCGGCGAGCCCTACACGGTAGTTCACGCGGGGGTGCGCCTCGGCGTGTGCAATCTGTTCGGCACTCAGGTCCGTGCCATACACCTCCCGGAAGTGCCCCGCCAGTTCGACCGACGCCTGACCGCTACCGCAGGCGCAATCCCAAACACGCTCCTGCGCCCCCGCCATGGACGATAGCCACGCGAAGAGTGCCGGGGGGTAGCGCGGTCTGAACGAAGCGTACTGGCTGGAGCACGTGGAAAAATAGTCCCTCGGACCCAACCCACGCCCCTTCAGAGTCGGCCTGTCTCTTGCTTGAGCCGATCGAGCTCGCCGCGTACCTGCAATAACTCTTGATGTACACGGCGGTAGACATCGTGCGAAACGCCGGTAGCCAGGCTGCCCTGCCGCGTTCGCAGCTGCTCGCGCAAATCATACAATTCGTTGGCCCACCGGTCCTGATGTTTGATCTCGCGCTCCTCGGCGAGGCGCACCCGTTCTTCCGCGGCCGCTAGGCGAACCGTCCACCGATTTCGCTCGACCTCGGAGACCGTACCTGAACCATTCTTACCGCCAGTCAGGGCCCGCCAGATCGCGTATACGCGATCGGTCCGTCCCACCGCGCCGTAGCGCTCCCGTAATGCCCGCCGCAGCGAGCGGCCGGAAGGCGTCTGCTCGTGTGCCAGCACCTCACGACACAACATCTCGATCTGCCTGTCAGTGAGCTTAGAGGCCATCCGCGCAGCTTAACGCAAGTATGTTCGCATGGGAACGTGTTCCCATCAGCTCTATAAATGCATGGCTACGGGCAGAAAGTGACCCTGCGTCCCTCAAATTGGGCCAACCAATTAATAATCAACAATTTTTTTGGTAAAATGTTCCACGGATTGTTCCACGCAGCGGCGAACGCTTCCAGACGCTGTACTGCACTACCCCTAGGGCAAAATTTACTTTTTAAAACAAGGCGTTATAGTGGTTTCGTGACGAAACTAGGGCCCCCTACCCCATTTCCTTCCATACCCGCTCGACGGCCGCCAACACGTCGGCCTTGTCGGACCCCTTCAGGCCTTTGGGGAACGCCAGGGTTACCTTTCCTCGGCGGTTTCGAGAGACATTGACGCGCCCCGTAGTGCCCACGTTGAATGACTTCTGGATGGGCTCGAATCGATTGGACCGATCCAGGCTTCCCAACAGCGCCTTGAGTATTTCACGAGGTTCACGCCGACCCTTGCTGGAGAGATTTTGAGCGGCTTTTAGCACGACTTCTTTGGCTCCGCTGCGCTCCATGTACGCCGCCAACTTGTAAGCTTGATCCACCGGAACCGCGCTCTTGTCGGCAAACAAGGCCCCAATGGAACTGATGCGCATCAGCGCGGCAGCCTTAATCATCTTCGCCACCTGCCCTTTTGATAGGCCAATGGCCTCGGCGAGCGCGTCCTGGGTGGGGAAAAGCTTGCCCTCGATTTGACTGTGAAACGACATGGCCCGCTCCATGGGCGTGATGTCCTGCCGGTCGGCATTTTCGATATGCATCAGCACCGCGGCCCTCGCGTCATCCGCATCCAATACCCGCAGCTTGAGTTTGGCGTTGAGGTGTTCGCAGGCAAATCGCCGGCGCATGCCGTATATCAGTTCATAATCAAAATTGGTGTCGCCGGCTAATTTCCTCGCCAAGACCGGTTCCAGTTGCCCGTCCTTAGCAATCGATTCCACCAGGTCCTGGCATCTCTCGCGCGTGTACCAGCCGGCCGTCCGGTTGTGGTATTTCCACGGTCGGACCCGCCGCGGATCGACAGCGAAAATATTCTCGCGCTCCAGCGCTGGAACGGAGCGCCCCGTAAGCGCGAGCTCAGCCGCCGCCAGCAACGGCCGCGCGGCCGTCGGACGATCCAAGGGCGAAGGCTCGGCCCGTTCGGTCACCGAACGCGCGATATCGCTCAAATTAGCGCCGCCAAAGATTTTGCTAACCACGTTTGAAATCTCCCTCGCTGATCGACCCGAGGCACACTACCCCTACCGCCTTTTTTACTATATTCTTCAGTATGTTATCCTAGTTTCGTCACGAAACTGAGTCGCCGTTATGCCACGCCCCGCTGCACCAGGCCCGCCGCCTTTGAAGGCCAATCGCGCAGAAACGCGACCTCGATTTCTTCAAAGACACTGTCCATCATGGCCAGCACTGCCCGGTCAGGCTTGGGCTGCTCGTACGGCGTTACAAACTGCGCAGCGGAATTGATTACGGCGCTGGAATGAAAGAACACTTTCTGGAAAACCGATTCGCCAAAGCAGGCCCGCATGACGTCCGCAAATTGTTTTTGGCTTTCGTACCGCCGGTCAAACAGCGTCGTGAGCACGGAGATCCATCGATACGATTTCTCGGGATCAAGCTGGCCGATGTAATTGTGCACCATGCGAAAGAACTGCACGGTCGAGGAAAAATCGAACATCTTGGCGGCGCACGGCACCAGCAGCGCGTCTGCGGCCATCAGCACGTTGATCGAGATCATCCCCAGTGCCGGGGGCGAATCCACAAGAATCACATCGTAACGATCTGCCACGCTTTGAATACCGAACTTCAGCTCACTAAAAAAGGCCAGCCGCTTGGCGGTCTCGTTTTGGCCCGCCACGCGCATGACAATGGTGATTTCAGCCTCGTAGAGCGCGAGGCAGGCCGGAATCAGATCAATTCCCGGGAAGTACGTGGGTTTGACCGCGTATTCCAGGGTTTTCTGCTCGCTGGTCAGATACGGCAAGATCGTTTGATCCTGGGTAATTTCCGCATCCGGAACAAATCCAAACATCGAGGTGGTCGTCGCCTGGCTATCCGTGTCGACGATCAGCACCCGATAACCTTTAAGCGCCAAATAGTGCGCGAGGTTGACGCAGGTGGTGGACTTCCCTACCCCGCCTTTGAAGTTCTGGCAGGCAATGACCACCGGCGCGTCGCGCGCCGGGTCGCGCCCGGGGAGCGTGCCGAAATGCCTGCGGAAAGACTGAATCTCGAAGAGCGTGTAGCCGATCCGGCGGTTGGTGCCAGGGCTGCGCAGCGCCGCCACGATACCGATGTCGCTTTCGGCGCGCGCCAGCGTGGTGCGATCGCGACCTACCATGACTCCGGCCTCGGTCGGCGAAAACAAGCGCTGCAGGGTCTTTCGCTGATGAGGTTCGGCGCCCAGCTCGTGCATCTTCTCAAGAAAGTTCTCGCTGCTGGCGAGTATGCTCTCCAGCTTGTCAATCGCTCGCATCGCTGGCACACTGATCTCCCAAGGAAAGCGCGCTGCACGGATTTCGGGCGAAAGCTACCAGAAATACGTGCATCGAGCCACCGCAAATTCGCGGTGAGCGTAAGACCTGTGGCCCTATGAGCCCAACCGATTCCCAGGTACGGCCCCTTGGTGCCGAGCCCAGCCCCACAGGCACCTCTGATCTTGAACGCCTGGATCAGGCGATACGCCTGTATAAGGAACTCGGGTTCTCGGCGGAACGAGCCGCGGTTACGCTAGCTCGCAATGGCTATCCGAGCGCGGCGGTCGTGTCGCGGTTCCCGGAGGTGCCCGCGCAATTGATTTACAACAATACCAGCGCGGGAGCGGACCGGAGCCGCGAGAAGGCAGGGCAGGGCTCGGTGCCGCCCAGGGCTGGAATGATATTGGATCGATGGCTCACTCGTTCCGGGTCGCCATCGGGTGTGAATCTCCCGCAACCCGTTCCTCAGGAAGTTCGGCAGCACAGCCCCCATTGCAATGAGCGGCCCGCGAGCCTCCCGCATCGGGCACCGATCGGTTCGGCGGTAACGCCACTCGATGTAAACGCGATTTCGTTTCAATATGTGCCCCTGATCCAGTGTTCCTTTCCGCACGCGGATCAGGGGGAGCTCAGCACCTTTACTCGAAGAAACGGTTGGCTCGAATTAACGCTCTCGACCGCCCGGAAGGATTTTGGCCTTCCGTACGGTGTGCCGGCGCGGCTTCTCACCATCTACTGCGCAAGCGAGGCGATACGTACAAGAAGTCCCGAGATTTTCCTGGGCGACAGCGTGAATGATTTTCTGCGGCGCCTCGACGTGCCGGTCACACGCGGGGATCGCGGAAGCCAGCGGGTGTATGCCAATCAGCTTCTCAGGCTGATTCATTGCGCGATTTCAATCGATGAAAACATTCGGGATGCGAACGGAAGAGTGGGCCTGCACATCCGCCAGGCGCTTTTTGCGGAAGAGGCGAGATTGTGGTGGGACGAGCAAAGCGGGGTAGGGCAGGGCAGTTCCTTGGTGTTGTCTTCCGTGCTGTTCGATTCGATCCTCGAGCGTTCCGCGCCGCTCTCGACGAGCGCCATCAGGCACCTGCGCAAGAGTCCGATGGACCTGGATGTCTATGCGTGGCTGGTCCATCGGCTGTATCACTTAAGTTCCATCAACGTGATTACTTGGGCACAGTTGTCCGGCCAGTTCGGTCACGGCTACACAGAGCCGCGTAAATTCCGTCACTTCTTCCTCGATTCGCTCAAGCGCGTCCAGGCGGTGTATCCAGAGGCAAAACTGAAGGTGGTCAACATCGGCCTGATGCTCATGCCATCCAAGCCACATGTCGTTCGAGCTTCGCTCGCACGGTCCTAGCGAGAGGACGCACCAGGCGGCAAGTCGTGTCCGGCGGGGCAATCAGCCGCTTTAAAATCCCGGTGGACCGTCGCAACTCTTCCACCGATCACGACCATCCCCCGTGTGGCAAGCCTAAAATCTGCGGCAAAACAGCCAGAAAGCGCCCTGCCGTAGGGGGACGTTACATCTCTGCCGGTTTAGACGTAAGTCGTTGATTTTCTTAGTGTTAAGGACTGGTTCGCTGCGCCACTTATCCACAATCCCCCGTTACATCTCTGCCGGGGTGCCGTGACATCTCTCGTAATACACGGTTGCATCTCTCACATTCGCTCGTTGCATCTCTCCGCTCCGGCTTTGTTTTTGCTTTTATTATCAACCAGATACTTCATGCCCCTCTAACTCCGATCCTGTTCTTCCCTGTTAAAGAATGAAATGTCGAATGTAACCCTAGTAAAGAGCCGCTCAAAGAACCCGGCGACCGGGCCAAGCGCGAGTTGGAGCATTTACCCACTTGAGTCTATAAGATGCCTCATCTGAGGCGGGCGATAAGGCTAATGGACTCCCATAAAGAGATCATCCGATTGCTGGGCGGCACCAAAGCCGTAGGGCGTACGGTACGCACCAACGCCGATCTGGATGAAGCGATCCAGGCCGGCCTTCCGCGCGCCGCGCTCGAACATCTCATGGGTGCGGTGGCTCCGGAGAGTGAGCGGACCAGGCTGCGCAATCGCGTGGTGCCCCGGGCGAGCTATCAACGCAGCAAGGTGCTCAGTGCCGCGCACAGCGCCACGACTGAACGTCTCGCCCGCATCACCGCCCTGGCGCTGAGCGTTTGGGAGGATGGGGCCAAGGCACAGCGATTCTTGTGGAGCGAGCACCAGGAACTTGGGCACCGAAAGCCAATTGAAGTGGCGCTGACGGAATTGGGCGCACGCGAAGTAGAGGAAGTAATCCAACGAGGACTCCACGGTCTACCGGCCTAAGGCGCCGGGACTTTTTGCGGAGCGATGAGCGAGAAAAAATACCAGGGCGCGCTCACCGCGTATCGGATCGTCAGGGCCGGCTACCCAGCGTTTGACGGAAGCGGAGCGGCGCGTTGGGGAGGCCGCTGGACGGGGCAGGGCAGGGCAGTCATTCACGCGTCCGAGAGCTACGCTCTCGCGGTGCTCGAGAACCTGGTGCACTTTAACGCCAGCGAGCTACCACCCCACCTGGTGGTGTGCGAGATTCAAATCCCTGGGGACGTATCGCGCCAAATCGTGCCGCGCAGCGCGTTGCCCAATTTTGACGTGGACGATTCTTACGAGGCGTGTCGCACGCTGGGCAATCTCTGGCACGAGGATGCCAAGAGCGCGCTGCTCATTGTGCCCTCGCGCCTTTCACCGTTCGAGTGCAACATACTCGTGCATCCGGGACACAGGGATGTCGGAAGGGTGCAGATCGGTGACGCGCTTCCCGCACGGCTCGATGAGCGGCTGAAAAGCTTGCTCGGAAAGCGACGCAAGACCCCATAGTCGATCGCAAAGGCGAGGAGTGCCATGAGTAATCTGGGAGCCAGCACGAGAAACACCAGCGCACTGATGCTGATGAGCGCCACCCTTGCCATCCTGTCCCCGGAGGGGCCGGTGTACGCGCAGACTCATGGCGCAGCGATGCCAGAGAATATCAAGCCATTTATCGCGGTGAGCGAGCCACAAGTGGCGCTGCGTCACGTGCGCATCATTGACGGCACCGGGGCACCGGCCGTGGATGATCAAACAGTGTTGATCAAGAATGGACAAATCACCGCGATGGGTCCGGATCGCAGTACCCCGGTCCCCCCCGGATACAAGGTCCTCGACTTCCCAGGCCGCACCGTCATTCCGGGGCTGGTGATGATGCACGAGCATCTCATATACCCGACGGATCGAACTGCCGAGGCCGAGCGAATGTACCCCTCCCACGCGGTCACCTTTCCCAAACTCTATCTGGCGGCGGGAATCACGACGATGCGCACCGCCGGCACCGCGGAGCCCATGACCGATCTGAACCTGAAACGCGCCATCGACGCGGGTACGGCCATCGGCCCGGACATCGACGTCACCAGCAGCTGGATGGACGGCAGCCCGCCGCTCATCCTGCAGGAGACCCCGGTCCGGGATGCCAGCGAGGCGCGCCGCCAGGTGCAATTCTGGTCGGCCGAAGGCGTCACCTCGTTCAAGGTCTACATGTTTCTCACCCGTGAGCCGATGGCCGCGCTGATCGAGGAGGCGCACCGTCTGGGCCACAAGGTGGCGGGACACCTGTGCGCCGTCACCGCGCGCGAGGCGGCCGAGATCGGTATCGATAGCCTCGAGCATGGACTGGTCACCTTTACCGACTTCGTGCCGGGGAAGAAGGTGGGCGAATGCCCGGATTCCGATGTGCTCGAAAGGGTGACGGCGGGTATCGACGTGAACAGCCCGCCCGTTCGCGAACTGATCCGCGAGCTGGTCGAGCGTCACGTTGCCATCGATTCAACGCTCGCCATATTCGAGCCGGACGCAAAGCACCGTCCGCCGCTCGCCAAAGGTACGCTCGAGATGCTTACCCCCGAGGCGCAGGCGAGTTATCTCAGCCGCCGGGCGCGCATCGCGGACGACCCGGACGATACCGGCACGATCGTGCTCGAAAAGGAAATGCAATTTGAACGCGAGTTTGTGCAGATGGGCGGGCAACTGCTTGCCGGCACTGACCCCACCGGGTATGGCGGGGTCATGGCCGGCTTCGGCAATTGGCGTGAATTAAAACTATTGAACGAGGCGGGCTTCAGCGCGGTCGACGTGATCCGCATCGCCACCCTGAACGGGGCACGCTTTCTGGGACAAGACAACCGCATCGGCACCCTTGCGCCAGGTAAGCAGGCGGATCTGGTGGTGATCCGCGGAAACCCTGCGGAAAAAATGACTGACATTGGCGACGTGGAACTCGTGTTCCGGCGCGGGGTGGGGTACGACTCGCCCAAACTCATCGCTTCGGCAAAAGGCTTGGTCGGGTCGCGATAGCCGCAACGGTCGGCACCGGTCGGAAGGGAAATCGGCCTACCTGGGAAGTTATCGCGCTCAGAGCCCAAACAATGCTCGTTCGTCCGAACGAGTAAGTGCAGAATCCAACCACTGGCGAAGCAGCGCCCTGTCCAGAGTGCCCCCCTCGACTCGCATCAGTACCACGGCACCCACCAGGAGCGTGCGGCGCGCCTCCTCGCGACGCGAGCGTCTGGATTCCGCAGTCCGCCGCCGCGCCTCCACACGCTGCTTGCGGACCTTGAGCTGATGCAGGCGCGCTTCGAGCTTCTGGATCTGGCTTTCGTACTCGACCAAGACTGTGCCCTCCCGACTACAGCGGAATCCGCACGTTGCCCACCGGAATCAGGGTCGGCCTTGCGGTAGCGCTGTAAGAGGAAGGATAGAAGAGTGCTGCCAAGAAAGCGCCTTACCATACCGGCGCGAATCACCTAAAAAGCACCAACTCCCATCATTCTGGAAAGTACTAATCTTGTTGCTGGTGAGGGAGGTGGGTGGAGGCGAGCCGGTCCCGTCCCGTGACGCGAAGAGGTTCCGTCCCGTGACGCGAAGAGCGCACTTCCGAGTCCTTTGCGCCAAGCTGTAACAAGCTCACAGCCGATAGCGCGCAAGCTCGCGTCAGAGTGGCGCCGGATGCGCCGCTTCGTTCGATGTTTGTTTGGGACTCGAAATCATTTTGGAGAGGCACATGTTGGAATTACGCCCCTGTTGTGAATGCTGCGGCAAAGGACTACCGCCTGAGAGCGAGGCGGCGCGCATCTGCAGTTTCGAATGCACGTACTGTGCCGACTGCGCGATAAATACCCTGCGCGGCATTTGCCCCAATTGCGGCGGCGAACTGGTGCGACGGCCTATCCGACCGATCGCTGCCCTGAAAAAACATCCGGCGTCGACCACGCGAATTATCAAGGCTCTCGGTTGCCGGCCGGCACCCAGCAGCTGATGGCGATCTATCACCTTTCGATCAAGCCTGTCGCTCGCGCCGGTGGGCGCTCGGCTACGGCGGCAGCGGCCTATCGCTCCGCCCAGAAAATTGCCGATCGGGCCAGCGGGCAGGTCTTTGACTACACGCGTAAGCGAGGCGTTGAACACGTGGAGATCGTTTTGCCCACGAAGGTGGCCATTCTGGATGTCAACTGGGCGCGCGATCGACAGCAGCTGTGGAATGCCGCGGAGGAGGCCGAGAAGCGAAAGGACGCTCGCGTGGCGCGGGAGTACGAGGTCGCAATTCCGCACGAACTGAATCTGGCCCAGCGTCTGGCCCTGGTGCGCCAATTCTCACAATACCTGGCGAACCGCTACGGAGTCGCCGTTGATTTTGCGATCCACAAGGCGCACCGCCAGGGCGATCAGAGGAACCATCACGCCCACGTTCTCACCACGACCCGCGAGGTGACCCCCACCGGGCTGGGCGGAAAAACAGCGCTCGAACTCTCGGAGACCGACCGGGCGAGGCGCGGTATGCCGCATTCGAGAGAGGAATTTGTTGAGCTCCGCGAGCGTTGGGCCTCGCTCAGTAACGAGCACTTGAGAGCGAACGGGCACGGGGCGCGAATTGATCATCGGACACTTGCCGCGCAGGGGATTGACAGGCAGCCCAGCATTCATTTAGGAACTGCCGTTACCGCACTCATCCGCCGCGGAATCGAGAGCCGGGTCGAAAGGCGCGTCGCCTGGCAGGAACAGCAGACGGCTCTGCAGAGATTGAAAGTCGCGAAACAAGCCGGTGGAGTGGACCGTGAGCGTCAGCGACCTGATGCAGGACTCCTGCGGCTGAGTACGGACGTGCGCGCTGCGCGGGCCGATCGTGACGCGCGCCAAATGAGCGATAGTGCGCAGGAGAAATCCCGTGAGGCCTGGCTGAGGCACCGCGCCGCGCAGGAGGGGGCGAAAATCGGGACAAAAATATTGCCCGGACCCGTACTCGTTCCGAGCCGCGACGCTCCGGTAAAGGCGAAATCCGCTCCGGCTATTTCAATGGAACACGAAGCGCAGGGCTTGGAGCGCTAGGACCGTTGCCGATCGACCCCTGCCTCCCGTCAATGGCTCGCAATGCGACAGCCAATCCCGGCGGGAGCCACCGCCCTTACCCAGATCAAACTGGACCGTGAATTAATCGCCGGGATCGACACCAGTCCGCGCTCCGCCGCCATCACGCGTGTCATCATTGGCATGTGCCAGGGCTTAGGCCTCGAGATAGCGGCCGAAGGGGTGGAGCGGCCGGCGCAGTGCGGGAACAATTGACGGGCGCAATCCCGTAAGTGCCCCGACGTCCACCGGCTGAGCGTCCTAGCCGTGCACTGTCTCAATTTTCATATCGGCGTGTTCCGCCGTTGACACGCGTTAGCCGGCCAGTCTGCAACGGCCACCACGAGCGAATCAGCGCAATTGACTGTCTTTACTTCCGCGGCGGTTGTAACCGCTGAACTCGGCCACCTCGCGGTCACGCGCCTCCTGACAAGGCACGCAATGTCGGACGCCCGGGAGAGCCTCTCGGCGACCCTCAGGAATCTCAGTGCCGCAATCAACACAATGGCTGAGACTTGGGCCGGTGGATGACAGCCCCCTGCGCGCCCGCGCGACGGCGTCGGAGACGGTGGCATCAATCTGTTCCGAGACCGCACCTTCAGGTGCCCAGCCCGTGGCCATAACCCCTTCTCCCTTCCCCTGTTTCCGTTCCCCTGGATATATAGATAGCCCCATCGAAGCGGGTTTTCAAGAACTTTGGAGGCACGGCCCGCTCCTTCGTGCACTAATCATTTAATCACTGCAGTGCGACAAAAAACGATCGCATTAGTAGCGGAGTGGGGCTTGGCCAGGCCCCTAACGCAGCGAGTGAGTGGGGCACGGCCATGGCGCCCTCGTGGGCACCATGGCCGGTCTATTCCCGCATAGCTACATTAAAGGAGTTTCTGGCTTCGAAGGCCGTGGGCTCTCGTGGGGCGCATTTTTTCGCAACTCGCCCTCGAACCCGGGCATTAACTGACCCAAATATCCGGTCACCTTCGTGGCCGCCAGTCCAACAACGGCGCTTTTGATGTTGTCCCAAGCCTGTACCGCTTGATGCTTTTGCCGAGACGGTAGACCTGGGACTTTCTGAAACGACGTCCCGTTCGAGAGGTTCTGCGTTCCCGACCTCTCTCCACTCCTGCCGCCCACCATTGTTGAAAGTAAGGCACCCACGCCGAACGCCGCAGTGGTCATGATGCCCGGATGCTTTGCGAAAACCTGCTTCCAATCGGTGGCAGATTTCACTTTGTGCTCCAGCTCTTGCAGGTTTGAATGCAATTCAGCACGCGTTTTATGGATATCAGTTTCTATTTGTTCCGGGGTTTGGCTCATTTGATCCTTACTCCTTCAAAGTCGCAGTAGTTTTTGGCACTAATTGAATCTGTTTAAACTTCTTACTCCCGGCAGTCAGCCCCGCCCAGGCGCAGACCGCGAGAGCCAGTGCCACTACCAGCGCTGCGGCCCAATTCGGCATTTTCTGAGACAACGCGTAGACGCACGCAAGCAAAGTAAACAGAATCGCGAATGCGCCGGCGAGGACCCCGACGGCTAGGACAAACGCTGCGGATTGCCCTTGTTTGAGCTCCTGCTCAACCTCAGTTTTCGCAAGGCGTACTTCGGCCCGAATGATGGCCTGGAAGTTGCCCAGGATATCTTCCAGAACGTTCCCGAAGGACCTTTCCACAGCGCCCATACGCTAGCTAATCCTTAGAGAAGCTACGCGCCACTAGAAAGCCCAGGCCAGCGGCACCCACCAGGGCCGGACCAGGATTTCTCTTTACCAACTCGTAGAAATCATTGAGCATGCTATTGACGTCATGCTCGCGAATGTAATCCGCGGTCGACCCCAAGGTATTCGCCACCTTGTGCGCAGCCCCGCTGACTTTCCTTCCACCCGGAAGAGAATCTGCGCTGCCGTGGATTTTTTCGGCGGCGCTGTCCAAGCCTCCTGCCGCTGCGTCACGACTGCCGTCGATCTTTGCGGCGGCCGATCGTCCCAGCTCTGACGCTTTAGCTTTGACGCGTGAGGATGCATCCGCAAAATTGTCGCCGGCATTTGGCGATGATCCCGCAAGGGATGAAGTGTAGTCCGGTGTTTCCATTGATCGTCTCCTAACAGCCTAAGATCCGAGGTTAATCGCAACGACGGGGGAAATTTACCCTCAACGAGTGAGCATGCGCTGTCAGACGAATGTTGAACCAACTGTAAGATTTTTGGCCCCGCCGAAGACCGATGTCGTGGTTCGCGGCGGCCAGGCGCTGAGCTTTTGAGGAGGGCGGCTACAGCTACGCCTTGAGTACCACGGGTGTCTCGCGCGAGCCGTTTTTATGACACACCCACAGGATGAGACGTTGGGAGACTTCGCAGCCACAGCTTGCGCCTACTGCGAGCGAAGGCTAATCAACGCGGGGATGGACCTGCGGAAGCGTGAGGACTTTGGGCTGGTGGGCCGGATGGGAAGCGGCCGGGCAGGGGACTTTGCGGCACGGACGGAATTTGCTTGAGGAGGCACGAAACTGCGCACGCCCGGGCAAATAACGAGGAAAGAGGCATCAACTTCACGGAGCGAGGAGCTGCGGCAAGTGCCAACTGGCACTCAGGCGCGTGTATGCCTGCAGAGGCAGTAGCACAAAAATCGGGTGGTCCGCGGCTCGCAGCCAAGACAGGAGCGAATCCATTGATGGCTCGTTCATCGCCGTGCATCCTAAGGTTGAGGAATCAGCGCGTTGCCTCAGATGCGCGAAGATGCAGCTGCCGGCGCCGCCCACCCGATGCGGGTTGTGTTCGATCAGGAAGCCGAGCTTGTAGCGCTGGTCGCCATTGGCGTGCAGATCTCGGCGCATCGGCTCCGTCGAGTCCGATACCGCGGCCCGACCGACGTCATGCACGTTGACGATGCGGTTGTAGAGCTGAGATCCGGCCACGTCGATGCAATAGTCATCAATACCCATCGCGGTATACTTAAGCCCCGTAGTCGCGGATTTTGCGTAGCCAAATGCGCCACCAATGGCGAACACGCCGGCGGGGCTTCGACCGTCGCCTTCCTGCTTTTGCGCCCCGGGTTGGGCCGGATGCAGACCGATGCCCCACGCAGTTCCGGCGCGGCCAATAACGACAGGAATTTTTCCGGATGCGGGGCGCCATCCGTGCGTGGTGCGCTCGAAGGTCTGCAGGATGGCATCGCTGGTATTCCAATCCGGGGGGGTCACCAGGACGAGTTGACGCGCGTCGTCCCAGGGTTGGACCGGCCTGTTATCGGCCGCGCAGTCTTGACCACAGGACCACATTAACAGTGCCATCGTGGCGGCGAGGAACAAAGATTGGCGGCCGCAAGGTGGGCGAGGTCCCGCAGGGTGCGGTAAGGGGTGTTGCCGGGCAGGCGCGGCGGCGTAATTCACGGCGCGAGGGCGTTCTGGATCCGCTCCAGGTTCCCGTTGAGCAGGGCGAGGCGGCCGGTTCCACTCTCGCACAGCAAAATAAAGATCAGATCCAACAGATGTTGCAGCGCGCACTGATACAGCAGTGGCTCGATGTGCGAACGCTCATCATGCGCCGAGACCAGCAGCGCAAGGGTCGCGTGGGCGCGCAGCGGATTTGCGCTATGGCGCGTCACCGAGATGACTTTGCCCTGGCGCTCATGAAACTGCCTGCTGATTTGAGAAAACGAAGGCTGCAGCCCGTGCTCGGAGAGCACGAACAGCACATCGTGCGCTTTTGCAGTATCCATACTGGCCGCGATGAGCGCGGCGTCCGAGTGATGAATGGTCAGCACTCCCAGCAACGACAGTCGCAGCGCCAGAGTGCGCGCTGGGACCGCGTCCTCCCCGATCCCGATGATGAACACCTTACCGGCCCTATCAACCGCCTCGGCAATCGCGCTCAGGGTTTTCAATGGATTGATGAGGCGGGTCTCCTGCTCGGCCTGCGCCTTGCTATGCCACAGGCTCTCGCCGAGGGGCGCTTGAAGATCGTGCCCAGGCGCCTCGAACACTCCATTCCCCTCGGCGCCGTCCCCGCGTGCGATGGACTCGCCGATCGAGTACTTGAGGTCCGGGTAGCCCTTGAAACCCAGTTTCTGGCTAAACTTTACAACGCTGGACTGGCTGATCTTCAACGCGTTGGCAAGCTGCTGGGACGAGTAGTCGCGCAGCAGGTGCGATTCGGTGAGGATGAAATCTGCGATACGACGTTCGATCGCCGACATCTGGTCGCGCTCGGCCCGAATCTTCAGCAGCGGCGACATGCTTTTGGCTGCATCTGGCTCAGAGGATCGGCTCGAGCCCACGGATTTCGCGGATTCCGAGTCCCGGCGCGTCGGTGACGCTGATCTCGGACTCGTTGAAAATCACTCCGCCGTCCACGGGATTGAAGGCGCATAGCGACGGTCCGTCCAGATCAATCTTGGTGATCGCTTCCGACTTGGCCACGGCCACATGCACGGCGGCCGCCACGCTGATGCTGCTTTCGAGCATGCACCCGATCATACATTCCACGCCGTACATGGCCGCGATATCGGCGATCCGGATGGCGTTGGAAATACCACCGGTTTTCATCAGTTTGATGTTAATGATATCGGCCGCGCGCATGCGGATCAGTTCCACCACTTCGGTGGGTCCGAACACGCTTTCGTCGGCCATGACCGGGGTGTGCACGCGTTCGGTGACGTACTTCATGCCCTCAAGATCCTGAGCCTTGACGGGCTGCTCTACCAGCTCCAGACGCACCCCGGCATCCTCCAGCATCTGGAGCGCGTACACCGCCTGTTTGGCCGTCCAGCCCTGGTTGGCGTCGAGTCGCAGCAATGCGCGGCCTTCGACCGCGGAGGAAATGGCCTTAACCCGTTCTATGTCGACGCCGATGTCCTTGCCGACCTTGATCTTTAATGAATCGAAGCCCCGATCTACCGCCGCGATCGAGTCGGCCACCATCTTGTCGATCGTATCGACGCTGATCGTGATGTCTGTGGTAATCACCGGATCCCCGCCGCCGAGCAGGCGGTACAAGGGCGCGTTGTAGAGTTGGCCGAACAGGTCGTAGATCGCGATCTCCACTGCCGCCTTGGCGCTCGAGTTCTTTTCCATTGCCCCCTGGATCAGGTGGGTGATGTGATTGAGGTCCGCCACGTCCACGCCGATCAAACGCGGGAAAATGCAGGTGCGGATGGCCTCAACGATGGAGCCGTGCGTATCGCCGGTGATTACTGCGGTCGCCGGCGCCTCACCGTAGCCGCAGCGCCCGCAGTCGGTATGAATCATGACCACGATGTCTTCGACGGCGTCGACCGTGCGCAGCGCCGTCTTGAACGGTGTCTTGAGCGGCACCCGCAGCATGCCGAACTGGATATCGGTTATTTTCATGGGCTCGGAGGTGCCTGCTCGGTGTCAGGGCGAATGCGCACGATGCTGGTCATGCGGTCGATGTAAAGTTCGGTGTCGTTGAACACCAGCGGTATGAGCGGTGAGACCGAAACTGCGTTGAGCTGCACATCGGCGACGGTTCCGTCGGGCCGCCGGTAGCTCAGACCCGTGGTGTCGTGAATCACGTAAGGCTCACCGTCGATCGAGCCGATGGCCATCATCACGTGGCCGGGAATGTACACAAGATCGCCCACCTCGAGGGCTCGCACGGCGGCCAAACGGCTCGCCCGATCGTCGGTGGGACCGAACAGGCGGTGGTCCAGGCCCGGGCTCACGCTCTGGGCGCGCGTATTGCGCGGCATCAGAACACCCATGCTGAGGTACACATCGGAGACGAACCCGCTGCAGTCCCTTGCGTTGTAGGAATCTCCCCACCCGTAGCGTTCACCGAGGAACTTGAAGGCTTGACGCAAGACGTTGGCGCGGGTCAGGGGCAGGTAGTCGGGCTGCGTATCAGTACTCTTCTGCAGTAATGCAGGGCTGAAGTCCAGCGCGCCGCCGCGGCTCCGCAACGGAAGTTCGATGACGTTTGAAGTGTAAGGGTGCTGGCCGTTGACCGCGCGCGTCGCGGGCCAGTCGCCAAGCTGTGGAACCCGCACACCCATGTCGAGCTGTAATTGCGAGAGGGAGGGCTGCTCGGGGGTGAATACCGTCGTTGCGGTGCCCCCGGTAACGATGCGGTAGGGTTCGCGGTCGACGTAGCCGAACACTTGAGCGGCGGTCCCTTCAGCAATGTACTGGCTCTCGATCCAGGCCGCGTAACGCGGGCTGATCACGAATTGCCAGCGACGGTCGCGGCTCGTATGGACGCTGAGCACCGGTGTGCCGGGGAACAGTGCGCTCTCCTGGAAGCGATCGATGTCGGTGTCGCCGCGCTCATCGAACACACGCAGTGCGGTGGGGAACGTGCGCAGGTCAGCGCGGTGGACGACCAGGGCGTAGCGCGTTCTGGGTTGCGGCGCGATTGCGCCCAGATCAAGATCTGCGCGCAATGCCTTCAGCGTCGCGTCCGAGATTTGCTTGCCGCGCATGTCGTACAGGGGCGCGGTCGGGGGCACCGACAAGCCTTGGATCCACTCGACTACCTGTTTGCGCGTAGGCTTGGCCGGTATGGCATGCAGGTCGTACAAGGTCGGGTCGTCGCGCACCAGCGTTGTGTTCTTAAGCGCAATTGCAGACTTGTCCAGCACGATGGCGTCCGGGTTGGCGAGTCGCCCGATCCAGAACTGCGCCGAAAGCATCGCCTCGTCGTTGATGCCGATCATTCCGTTGCCCGGCATCGTCGAGGGCGCCGAATCGGCCGCCGGCGCCGTTGGGCCGGCCAGGGCGAGTGCCAAGGAGAGGGCGAGGAAAATCAGCCGCCGCATTGCGTTTTTTGCGCCGACCCCGGCGTGTGCGCTCTGCCCCGACAGTACCGACGGCACCATGCGAATTCCGAGCCTGTTGGCAGGAGGTTGCCAACTGAAGAATAGATGATTCCTTCGTCCACAACAAGGATCATAAATTATTGACGGGGGATTGTAATGCTGGTACATACCAGCCAGGGATTATGTGAGGACTCTGGTGAAGCTAACACCGCCGTTGAGGGGGAGGATGCTGTGGGCGCGTTGGAGCGCCTATTGCCTGAGCGCGATGTCGGGCGCTTTGCTGCTCAACCCTTCCGTGGGTCGGGCCGAGCCGGTGCTCGATACGCCAGCGGTCATGCGCGCGGGGACTCAAATCGATGCCGGTCAATTCGCGACTGCGGCGGCTCAAATCAACCAAGCGTTGACATCCCCGGGGATGGCGGACGCGCGGACCGCGCTCGAGTTTCAACGCGAACGGATGCGCCGCATCCTGCTGGATTTCACTCTTACCGAGAATGATACCAAGGAGCGGGTGCGCCGCCAGATCGTCGATCTTAATGACGAGGAGTTCGCGCGGTGGAATGCGGCAGGTCTTCTCGAACATCAGGTCATTGACGGCCGCACGCTGTATTTTGAACACGCGCCGGGCAATCTGTTCCAATTGAGCGCCGAGGCTCGTGCTCGACGCCAGTCTCAGACGCCGCTTGACGCCGGTCCCATGGAGTCGGCGAATGCTCACCACCGCGAGGTCTGCGACGCGTCGGCGTCCGGGAGCACGACAAGCCTAGCGCCACGCCACTTGCGGGTGACGCAAACCCTGATCGTGCACGCGGACGCCGTGGCGGCCGGGGAGATGGTGCGCGCCTGGATTCCCTACCCGCGGGCGCTTCCAGGCCAGCAGGAAGGTATTCACTTTCTGGCCAGCGTGCCGGCGCGCCATGGGATTGCGCCTGAATCGGCCTTGCAGCGCACCGTCTATCTGCAGGCGCCGGCCCAAGCCGGGAAACCGACACGCTTTTCCATCACGTATGAGCTTACCGTGTTCGCCCAATACCACAGGATTGACCCGGCCAAGGTGGTTCCGCTAACGATGACGCCGGAGCTCGCGGCTCTGACCTCCGAGCGGCCGCCACATATCGTCTTCACCGAACCGATGCGGGTCTTTTCCCGCCAGATTGTGGGCGATGAGAAGAACCCGTGGCGCATTGCGCAGAAACTCTACGCCGCGGTGGATCAAATTCCATGGGCGGTCGCACGCGAGTATTCCACGATCTCCAACATCAGCGACTACGCGCTGCATGCAGGACACGCCGACTGCGGCCAGCAGACTCTGCTGCTGATGACATTGCTGCGTCTCAATGGCATTCCAACGCGGTGGCAGTCAGGCATGATTTTTTCCGACGGCGAATACAACAACTTGCACGATTGGGGATGGCTGTATATCGCCCCCTACGGCTGGATTCCGATGGACGTGACCTTCGGCCGGCTCGACAGCGCCGACCCGGCGATTGCGAATTTCTATCTGGGCGGTCTGGATGCGTACCGCATTGCCTTTAATGATGACTACGGCCGCGAACTGCAGCCGGCAAAGAAATTCTTTCGTTCCGAGACGGTCGACCTGCAGCGCGGCGAGGCCGAGGGAAGCGATGGGAATCTGTATTTCGATCAATGGGATTACGACTTCAAGTGGCAAATCCTGCCAGCACCGCAAGGCGCACGGACCGATAAGAAATAGTTCGCACGACGACAGTCATTGAGGGGGAATCGACCATGGTCAGAAACCAGAGTATATGGCGCAAGATTGCATTGACCGGAACGCGCGCGCTGGGGTTGGCACTGATTGCGCTTTCCAGCGCGCAGGCGGGCAACGACGACGGTTCGGTGGTGGGCCGCACCGTGGCGGGGGCTCTAGTCACGGTGGTAAGTGCCACCACCGGACTGACGCGCTCGGTGAGCGCCGATGCACAGGGCAACTACCGCTTTCCGTTCCTGCCGGTCGGCGAGTACGTCCTGAAATCCAGCAAAGATGGCGCAGCGGTCGGAAAGCCGGTGAACGTTACCGTCAGCCTGGGCAATGCGACCTCGGTCAACCTCGCCTCCGAGGCGGCCGAGCTCGAGACCATTCAGGTGACCGCTACCCGAGTGGTGACCGCCGTAGATGTGACATCAATCGAGCAGGCGACCAATATCACGCGCGAGGAATTGCGCCGCCTGCCGGTGGACCAGAACATCGCGTCGGTGGCGGTATTAGCCCCGGGGGTGAATGCGGGTAACGCTTCGTTTGGCGGAATTTCCTTTGGCGGATCCTCGATCGCGGAGAACTCTTTTTACGTCAACGGACTGAATGTCACCGACTTCTACAACCGCAACGGCTTCTCCCAGGCGCCGTTCGCCTTCTACCAGGAATTCCAGGTCAAGACCGGCGGATACTCGGTCGAATTCGGCCGCAGCACCGGCGGTGTGGTCAATGCCGTCACTCGATCCGGCGGAAACGACTTCCACTACGGCGCGGAATTAACGACCGAGCCGGCTGCCTGGCAGGCGGCAGCCCACGACTATGTTCGCAGCAATGGGGATCGCTACATAACGTCGAGCAAAGACCAAAACTCACTCACCAAGCTCAACCTGTTCACCTCGGGCGCACTGATCAGGGACAAGTTGTTCTTCTTTCTGATGTACGAGGCGCGCGATGCGGAGCCCAGGAACACCAACAACGCCGGCACGGTAATCACGGATAACAAGTCCGGCGATGGGTTCTGGGGCGGCAAGCTTGACTGGCACATCAACCAGAGCAACCTGCTCGAACTGATGGCGTTTTCCGACAAGAACAAGAACACCGGAGATGTGTTTGCCTACAACTTTGACACCGCCACGAAAGGCGCGCAGACAGACACCGTTTATAACGACACCGGCGGTGCCAACTGGGCGTTGACCTATACCTCGTACCTCACCAACGATCTGTCGATGAAATTGCTGTACGGGAGGAATGAACGCAACGCCTATACCCGCGCGCTCAGCGACGTGGAGTGCAATCTGGTATATGACGATGGCGTGGTGCCCTCACCGGGCGTGCCGCTCGGCTGCGCCAGCAACGGCACGATCGAGAAGCGCCTCGATATCCGGCAAGCGGCACGCGCAGACTTCGAATGGAAGATTCACGACCACCTGCTGCGCTTTGGGCTTGACCACGAACAGAACACCTCCGATTACAGCTACCACTACTCCGGGCCCAATGGGATCGCCTACAGCATCAACGCCGCCTCGCCCGGGGACACGCTTTTTAACGGCGGTGTCGTGCCTCCCGGCTACACGGCTTACGTACGCGCGCGCCGCTATGAGATCGCGGGCACCTTCCAGACAATCAACTCAGCCTATTACCTGGAAGACAACTGGTCGATCACGCCTAACTTGCTGCTCAACGGCGGCCTACGGTTGGACGGCTTTAACAACAAGGATGGGTCGGGCCACAGTTACATTAAAATGAACGATCAGTGGGCGCCGCGTTTTGGCTTCTCCTGGAATATGCACGGTGATGGCACCACCAAGCTGTTCGGCAATCTGGGTCGCTACTTCCTGCCCGTAGCCAATGTGATCAATATCAAGCAGGCTGGAGGCTTGCTGGATCAGCGCACTTATTATGGGTTTGGGGGCTACCGGATTGAGCAACGAAACGGTTCCAGCTACGCCGTGCCCATTCTTGGCCCCCAGATCGGCCCGGTCGATACCTCGCAGGGCGACGGCACGGTGCCCGATCAGCGCTCGAGTGTGAGCCGGGACATGGAACCGGTCCATCAGGATGAGCTGATTCTCGGCTTGCAACAGGTCTTCAGGGATAAATGGTCGTGGGGCGTCAGCGGCACCTACCGCAAGCTCCACAACGCCATCGACGATATGCAGATCACCGCCACCCCGCAGTGCGGTGGCAACGGCTACGTCGGCTGGGTCATGGCCAACCCCGGTCGACCGGTGACAGTGTGGGGCGACACCCATTGCACCGGCGTCAACGATGGTTGGATCACGATCGATACCTCAAAGCAAGGCTGGGCACTTTACGACAGCAACGGTAACTACCTTGGCCAACGGGGCTGGAACGAGCCCAAACGCACTTATGAAGCGATTGAATTTCAGATTGACCGTGCCTGGGACGATAAGTGGGAGTTCAACGCTTCTTACACCTGGTCGCGCAGTCAGGGCAACGCCGAGGGGCCCGTCAATTCCGATACCGAATTCGACGATGCGGGCCGCACCGAGAACTTTGATGATCCATGGGTGAATTTCTTCTCGGGCGATCTGCCCAATGATCGCCGCCACCAGTTCAAGGCCCGCGGTACCTACGCGCTGACCCCGCACTGGCACTTCGGCGCTAATCTGGACCTGGCCTCCGGGACGCCGATCACCGGATATGGGGTCGGCAATCCCTACGACGCCACCAACTATGTCAGTTATTTTATCTGCAAGCAGAACTGCGACGGTCCCTCCCCGGGACGCGTGTACGAGGCTTCGCCGCGCGGTGGTTACGGGCACACGCCCTGGACTTACACCCTGGATGCCAACGTTGCCTACCTGATGCCACTCGGCACGGCGGGCAAGCTGCGGGTGAAGTTCTCCGTTTACAACCTGCTCAACCAGCAGCGCGCCATCGCGGTAGACCAGGGTTTGCAAAACACCATCTCCAACTCGACCAATCCGTATTTTGGCGAGCCGATCCGCTCCCAAGCGCCGCGCTTCGCGCAGCTGGTCCTCTCCGCGGATTTCTGAGCGGCATTGAACCCAGCAAGGCACATCAGGAGGCCGACCGATATTGCGTTTTCAAAGATGACTCCGGGCCTCGGGAGGGGGAGGCGGCGTCGGTCGCAAGCTCTTGATGCGGTGCGGTCTACTATGATCGGGAAAGATTTTTCGCAACGCGCTCGCCGATCTCACTTGGGCGCGCTGGCCTGGGCACTGGCGTGCATTCCGACACTGGCACTGGCAACTTCCCCGTACGACTCCGCGTTCGATGCGATAATGGCTCGTTATCAGCTGCCGGGCCTTGCGGTCGGGGTGATCGAGGACGGCAAGGTCACCTACACCCGCACCGCGGGTGAACTGAGCGCTGGAATGGGCCAGCCGGTCACAGCGGAAACATTGTTCCAGGTCGGCTCCAACACCAAGGCGATGACTACGGCGCTGCTGGCCCGTCTGGTCCAAGGCGGCAAGCTCCACTGGGACGATCCGGTCGTCAAGTTCTTGCCCAACTTGCGCATGTATGATCCCTGGGTCACCCGCCACCTGTTGGTCCGCGACCTATTGGTGCACAACTCCGGGCTGCGTGAGGGCGCCGGTGATCTGATGCTCTGGCCGGAGCCCAATCGTTATACGCGGGCCGACATCATTGCCGGACTCGCGTACCTAAAGCCCCAGGCCAGCTTCCGATCCGAGTACGCCTACGACAATATTTTGTACATTGTCGCCGGTGAGGTGGCCGCGGCCGCCGGAGGGGCGCCCTACGAGGAGTTGATGCGCCGCGAAGTGTTCGAACCGCTCGCTCTTAAGCGCTGCCGGGTCGGCGAGCCGAATCGCGACGAGACTAGCAATGTCGCTCTGCCGCACACGCGTGCCAACGGCCACAATGTGCTCATCGATCCGAGTGTTGCGCTCACACCCACGATGACCTCCGCAGCGGCCGGTGGTGTCAGCTGCAGCCTGAACGACATGCTGAGCTGGGCGCTGAACTGGCTCGATCCGAGCGCGTCTCAACGGGCCTGGCTCGGGCAGGAGCAACGAGCTGAGTTGTGGACGCCGCGCACACCCATGCCGATTTCACCGCGCCAGCGGGCTTGGGACCATAGCCATTTCTACGCCTATGGCTTCGGCTGGAGATTGACCGACGTTGATAATAGCTGGAGTGTCTCGCACACCGGGACTCTGGGTGGTATGTATTCGGCTTTGAGCCTGCTGCCGGATCTGCGCAGCGGCTTTGTGATATTGACCAATGGTGAAGGGAGCGAGGTGCGCACGGTGCTGAGCGAAGTGCTGCTCAAGCATTTCACGGCGCCTGGAGAGGGCCGCAGCGTTGATGACTACGCCGATGAGCTGGCGCGCGAGTCGGCGGCCGAGACTCAGCCCAACGTGGCGGGCACCGCCTCGCGAGAACCTGTGACGCCCACCCAGGTGCCCGCGTGGCTTGGAATCTGGCGCGATCCCTGGTTCGGTGAGGTAGCCCTCTGCGGGCGCAGCCAGAAGGTAAGGTTCAATGCCGCAAAGTCGCCGCTGCTGGCGGGCACAGTGTTGCGTGTCGGGGAGCGACTGCTGGTGAACTGGGACAACGACAACGTGGATGCCGAGGCGTGGCTGCGACTGGCCCCCGACAAGCCCCGGGCGGCGGCTACGCTCACGATGTCAAAAGTTGATCCGCAGGCCGATTTCAGCTTCGACTTCGAAGATCTTTCCTTCACTCGGGTGCGCGGCTGTGAGTGATGTGCGCAGCGCCCGATTCGACGGCGCAAGGTTTGCCATGGTCGTGCTCCTGGCGATTGCACTCGGTGCTTGCACACAACGGAATCAGGATATGCAAGATCAAATGGCTGTCGATGCCATCATGCACAACTACGAGGGCAAGGTTCCCGGCGCCTCGGTGCTGGTCGTGCGCGATGGTATGAAGCTTATTCATCGCGCTTACGGCCTTGCCGACCTGGAGAGCAACACGGCGGCGACACCGGCAACAAACTACCGGCTGGCTTCCGTAACCAAGCAGTTCACGGCCGCCGCGATCCTATTGCTCGCCGAAGACAGTCGCCTGCGACTGGATGATCCGATCCGGCATTGGCTACCCTCGCTTCCCGGGACGGACGATGCGATTACGATCCGCCATTTGCTTACGCATCAGGGCGGCTTGATCGACTACGAGGACATCATGCCAGGCAGCACGATCGGCGAGAGCGTGCCCGCTGACCTGGCTCAGCAGTTACGCGACATCGACGTGTTGCACCTGCTGGAGCGCGAGCGGAGAGTCTATTTCGCGCCTGGAAGCGCCTATCGCTACAGCAACGGCGGCTATTCGATGCTCGCCTTGATCGTCGAACGCGCCTCGGGGAAGAGTTTCCAGTCATTCCTGCACGAGCGGATCTTCCGGCCGCTGGGCATGAGCCACACGCTGGCGTATGTGCGCGACGGTCCGGTGGTGACCAACCGTGCCTACGGGTATACGGAAATCAGCGGCGTTTGGCGCCGCACCGACCAAAGCCTGACCAGTGCGGTGCTCGGCGATGGAGGCGTCTATTCCTCGATAGACGACCTGGCCAGGTGGGATGAAGCGCTTTACGACAACAGATTGCTGAGCGACGCCTCGCGACGCTTGGCATTTACCCCGTGGACGAAGACCGACGATGCGCAGGTCGACTACGGTTTTGGCTGGCGCATCACCGGCGAGACGTTGTGGCACTCTGGGGAAACTATTGGGTTTCGCAACGTCATCGTGCGCTACCCGAAGCAACACCTGACCGTGATTATTCTGACCAACCGCAATAATCCGGAGCCGTACCCAATGGCGCTTGCGATTGCACGACATTTCATGCGACGGTAATTGCTACGAAGGACTCAAAAAGCCTTGGTGTCGCTGGTGCCGATAGTGGTATGAACACTGGAACGCCCACATGGTTTGGCCAGCCGCGCGGGCTGGCCATTTTATTCCTGACCGAGATGTGGGAGAAATTCTCCTACTACGGCATGCGCGCGTTGCTGGTCTACTACATGACCAAGCAGCTGATGATGGGGCAGGCAAAATCCTCGTTCATCTACGGAACCTATACCGCTTTTGCGTATTTCACGCCCGTCTTCGGCGGTGTCATTGCCGACCGCTGGCTCGGAAAGCGCCGGGCGGTAGTGTTTGGCGGCAGCGTCATGGCGCTGGGTCATTTCATGATGATGTTCGAGCCCCTGTTTTACCCGGCGCTCGCCACGATCGCGCTCGGCAATGGGCTGTTTCTGCCGAGCTTGCCCAGCCAGATCAACGACCTGTACCAATCCAACGACCCGCGTCGTGGCTGGGCGTACAACGTCTATTACGTGGGGATCAACCTGGGGGGATTTCTGGCGCCCTTGGTGTGCGGGACACTCGGGGAAATCTACGGCTGGCACTGGGGGTTTGGGGCCGCTGGGGTGGGCATGGTGGTGGGGTTGCTGGTCTATGTTTGGGGCGGAAAGTATCTGCCCAGGCAAGAGGTTCGCGGGCAAGGCAAACGGGTGCCCGCAACGCCGTCCGGAAAATATCGGGGGACTTTTTTTGTTCTGCTTGCGATAGGACTCGCGGTAACAGTGTTCCGCAGCGCTTACGAGCAGGTCGGCAATACCGTGGCGTTGTGGGCCGATGTGGGCATCGATCGAACCGCGGGGCAGATGAGCATTCCCAGAACCTGGTTCCAGTCCCTTAACCCGCTTCTGGTGTTTCTGCTGACCCCTATGCTGCTGAGGCTTTGGCGCGGCCGCGCCGCCGCCGGACGCGAGCACTCATCGACGCAGAAGATGGCGCTCGGCGCACTCATCGTGGCCGGCGCCTATCTCGTGCTCGCGATCGTGGCCTCCATGCACGAGCAACAACGTGCAAGCTGGCTTTGGCTGGTCGTGTTTTTCGTCCTTTTTACGCTCGGCGAACTTTACATTCTGCCCACGGGTCTTGGCCTGTTTGCGCGGCTCGCCCCGCCCCGGCTCGGTGCGACTACGGTCGGCGCCTGGTTCTTGATTATTTTCAGTGGCAGCTTGAGCGCAGGCGCAATTGGCACGCTGTGGAGCGGCCTAAGCCATGGGGTGTTTTTTCTCCTTCTCTCGGTCATTTCAGTCATCGCCGCGGCTCTGCTGCTGGCCCTCGACCGTTCCACCCGGCGCATCGAGCGTGTACCCCTGGATGGGTTCGTGCCAGGAGCGGCCAACACGCCCTAACTCCACCGAGAATTTTTGAGCGTTAGCCGAAATTAGACCGGGTGCGGAGGAGACCTGGTCTCCTCGCTGCCTCGCCGCAAGTACGATCAGCGCGTCGCGCCTTCATGTAAAGTGTGTAAAGCAGTAGCGTTGCCACGGGGGCAGCTGAGCACACCGTGACTAATTTAAGGAGTCTGCGCCGATGGATTTGAAGAAAATTCTTGGTCCCTTGCTGGTTGTGGCTTGCGGGATGTGGCCGCTCGGCTCCCCTTGCGACGCCGCTACCGGTCCGGCAGCGGATCTTATTATTACCAACGCCAAAGTGTGGACCGTCGACAAATCAAACCCGTCGGCGCAGGCGGTCGCCATTCTCGGCGAGCGTATTGTGGCGGTGGGTTCAAATGCGGAGGTCGGGGCATGGCGGGGCTCCAAGACCCAGATGATCGACGCACAGGGCAAGTTACTGGTGCCGGGCTTCGACGATGCCCACGTGCATTTTATCAGCGGCGGATCCCAACTTGACTATGTGCAATTGAACAACGCGGCGAGTCCCCAGGAGTTTACGCGCCGCATCGGAGAAAAAGCGCGCTCCGCACGCCCCGGGGAATGGGTGCTCGGCGGCGACTGGGATGAAACCAAGTGGAACCCTGCGGCGATACCCACCAAAGAGTTGATTGACTCGGTCACGCCCGCCACGCCTGTGTTCGTAAACCGCTATGACGGCCACATGGGCCTGGCGAATTCGGCGGCCTTGAAGCTCGCCGGCATCACCAAGGCTACTCCCGATCCGCCCGGCGGCACGATTGTTCGCGACCAGGAGGGAAATCCCACCGGGGCGCTGAAAGACGCCGCGATGGATTACCTCGACAAGGTGATTCCTGCCCTGACGCACGACCAGCGCCTGCACGCCGCGCAACGTGCCCTAGCCCATGCCGCAGCTCTGGGCGTGACGAGTGTGCAGGACATGAATCCAGATTACGCCGATATCGCGGTGTATTCCGAATTGCGCGAACGAGGAGAACTGACGACACGCATTTACGCTGCGCCGCTGATTCCGCAGGTGGCGGACCAGACCAAGCTCGGCCTTCGTCATGCGTTTGGCAGTTCGTTTTTACGGCTGGGCGCCGTCAAGGCTTACGCCGATGGCTCGCTGGGTTCAGGCACGGCCTATTTCTTCGAGCCATTCAACGACCAGCCGGGCAATTACGGTTTGCTGTCGGGAGGCATGCAGCCGCTGTCGCTGATGCGCGAGCGCATGATGGCCGCCGATGCCGCCGGTTTGCAGATCTGCACACATGCCATTGGGGACCGTGGCATATCGATGATTCTGGATCTGTACTCAGAATTGGTGCAAGCCCACGGTGCCGCGGATCGTCGGCTGCGTATCGAACATGCGCAGCACATGGCGGAAAAAGACTTCGGCCGTTTCAAGCAGCTCAACGTGATTGCCTCGGTACAGCCTTACCACGCTATCGATGATGGGAGGTGGGCGGAACTTCGCATCGGACATGAACGCGCCAGCCGCACCTACGCATTTCGAACCTTTCTGCAACATGGAGTACGCTTGGCGTTTGGCACCGATTGGAGCGTTGCCCCCCTCAATCCCATGTTGACACTCTACGCCGCGGTGACGCGCGCGACCCTAGACGGCAAGAACCCGAGTGGCTGGTTTCCGGAGCAGAAGCTCAGCGTGGCCGAGGCGATCGAGGCCTACACGATGGGTTCGGCATACGCAGAATTCCAGGAGCAAATCAAAGGATCCATCACCGCTGGAAAACTTGCGGACATGGTCCTGCTCAGCGACGACGTATTTTCCATCGAGCCTGCCAAGATCCGCGAAGTGAGGGTCCTTAAAACTATTGTCGGGGGGAAAGTGGTCTGGGACTCGAGTGCCAAGAGCGGCGGAGAACCCTCCGACAGGTAAGATCTCCCTGCCGCCGAGCCTGGCCTGTGCTCCGGCCTGGCGGCATGAGAGCGCGAGCGGGCCGTTGCGCTACCGGCGGTGGCATGAGCCAGTTGTGCTTCGGTCTTGCGAGAGTATGATCTGGTCGGCAGATCGTCGAGCAATTCGCACACGAGGCCCCCGATCATGCGGCGCACGCGAGCACTAATCCTGATGGTACTGTGGAGTGCGCTGGGCCTGGCGGCCGACCATGGCCCGGCGGGCATCAAGCTGGAGCACCCCGGAGACACGGCGCTCTCGCAGGAATCTTCCGGGGATTGGGTGTACAAGAGCTTTCCGGGATTGGCGCGACTCTATATTCACGACGGCGATGGATCCCTGATTTCCCGCTGTACTGAAGGGTGCGCATCGGCGTGGCCGCCGCTCGTGGCCACCATCGGAAAGATCGGCGAAACGGTGGGAGACTGGACCGTCATTGCGCGCGACGATGGTGGGCGGCAATGGGCGTATAAGGGCCATCCGGTCTACATCCGGTTTCATGATCTGCAGGAAGATGATCAAAGCCTTGCTGCCGAGGGATTTCACCTGCTGACACCGTAGCTACGCCGAACGCCATGACTCCGAGCAGCCCCGCGGCGAGGTGACCGTGCTCTGCACCATGCGGCCGATACACGCATTACCAGCGCACAAGTTGCCGTGCGCCCGGCGCAGAAGCGGCGCGAGTTGCCGTGCGCCGGCCCACACTTCCCGAATCGAGCCTCGCCCACATGAGGCGATGGCGGTTGACGATATTGCTTTTTTAAAGGACGATCTCCACGGCGCGCCGCTGCTGCGATCACAGCGGCGCGAACGCCAGCGTCTTGAGGACACAGTAATATGGCAGTGCCGTGGAGTGGGCAGGGAAGCGTGCCCCGACACCTCTTGAGGCCCCTCATCGTCAGCGTAATCGGGGGGCTGATGCTCTCAGCAGCGCCGACGCGCCCGGCTTGCGGTGCTTCCGAACCGGTGCCGCAGGCGGCGGTCGGTGTCGCGACCATTGAATCAACCTCGATCCCACGAGTTCGGCTGTTGTCTCAGGAACAATACTTTAATTCGCTGGCGTATGTTTTCGGGCCTGACATCTCCGTCGCTGCTCACTTCACGCCGTTTCGCAGAACCGACGGCTTGGTGGAGACGGGTGCATCGGCCGCGGGTGTGACCTCCGGGCAGATCGATGAGTTTCAAAGGACCGCAATGGCCATCGCGGACCAGATTGTCGGCCCACAGCACAGAGATTTCCTGCTGCCGTGCGTTCCAAAGGGTGAGCATGCGGCGGATCAGCGCTGCGCCGCGATGTTCATCCGCCCCGTGGGCCGGCTCCTCTACCGCCGGCCTTTGAGCAAGGATCAGGAAGGCGGGCTCGTCGAGTTGGCAGACAAGAGTGCGGAAAAGCTGTCCGATTTCTATGGCGGGCTCGCCGTGGCCATTAATGCCATGCTGATCTCGCCCGATTTTTTATTCATGATTGATAACTACGAGCCTGATCCTGAGCACCCCGGCGGCCTTCGGCTGGATAGTTTCTCCTACGCCACGCGCCTCAGCCTGCTCCTATGGAATTCAGCGCCTGATGATGAACTGATCCGGTCCGCGGAAACCGGCCAGCTGCAAACCCCTGCCGGTCGCGCTCGTCAGGTCGACAGGCTTCTTGCGAGCTCTCGGCTCGAAACCGGAGTGCGTGCGTTCTTTGACGATATGCTGGGCTTTGATGACCTGGTCAGCCTGTCGAAAGATGCGCACATCTATCCCACCTTTAGCGGGGTGACGCTGCAAGACGCCCGCGAGCAGACCCTCCGAACGATAATCGATCAGCTCATCAGCAAGAAGCAGGACTACCGGAATTTGTTCACCACCAGGGACACATTTATTTCCCCTTCGCTGGCCGCAGTGCTGCAAGTGCCTGCGCCACCCGGATGGTCTCCATACACTTCGCCCCAAGGCAGTCCTCGGGTCGGGCTCCTGACCCAGATCAGTTTCCTTTCGGGGCACGCGCATCCGGGGCGAAGTTCGGCGACGCTGCGAGGCAAGGCGCTGCGCGAATTGCTGCTCTGCCAGACGGTTCCCCGTCCTCCGCCTAACGTGGACTTTTCGATAATCGAGAATCCTAAATCAACTTTGAAGACCGCCCGCGAGCGCCTCACGGCCCACCGATCCAATCCGGTCTGCGCCGGTTGTCACAAACTGACGGATCCGATCGGCCTTGCCCTCGAAAACTTCGACGGGGCGGGCCAGTTCCGCGAAACGGAACGCGGCGCGCCGATCGACGCCAGCGGATCGCTGGACGGCCGGGAATATACTGACGCTCTGGGTCTCGGCCAGGCGTTGCATGATCATCCGGGACTTCCGGCGTGTTTGGTGCGTCGTGTGTACAGCTATGCGATTGGAAGCCCCGTCCCGGCGTCGGACAAATCCGCTCTCCCGCAGCTGGCCAAGGGTTTCGCCGAAGCGGGGTTTCGGTTGCCGGATCTGCTTAAGGCGGTCGCCTTAAGTCCGGGATTTTCTGTGGTCAGTGGCCGGCCGGCATCGGACCGCGTGGCATCCACTCACTGACCGTGATCTGAGAGCTCAAGCGTGGCATTGCGTAATGGAGACATCGACAAATGACGACCAAGTCGTTTTTGGCTGATCTGACTCGCCGTCGCGTTCTGCGCGGGATCTTAAATGGCGGAGCGGTGTGCGTCGGCTTGCCGTTGCTGAACTGCTTTTTGAATGACAGCGGGACGGCACTGGCGTCGGGCGCTCCAATGCCGATTCGCTTCGGGACCTGGTTCTGGGGTCTGGGGATGAACTCGAGCGTTTTCGTGCCAAAAACCCTGGGCGCCAAGTATGACCTGCCTGAGGAGCTCAAGGCGCTGGAGCCGATTCGCGATTACGTGAACGTCTATACGAATCTTAATGCCTACCGGGACACCGCGCCGAATATCTGCCATTACTCCGGGTGGGTGATCACGCGGGCAGGGTCAGCGCCGATGGGCGGCGAGGATCGGCCCGGAGAGACACTCGATGTGACGATCTCCCGGAAAATCGGTCGTACGGTGCGATTTCAGACGCTCACCGCGACCGCGACGGGGGACATCAGAACGAGCTATAGCTATGTAAATGCGAATTCTCCCAACGCGGCCGAATGGTCGCCATTGAGCCTGTACAGGAAGCTCTTCGGAGGCGATTTCCAGGATCCCAACGCCAACCATTTTTCGCCCAGCCCTCGGGTGATGGTAAGAAAGAGCGCACTCTCGGGCGTACTCGATGAGACCAAGAAACTTTCAAAGGTGGTGGGCAGCGAAGACAGGGTGCGCCTCGAGCAATACTTTAGTGGGATCCGCGACCTGGAATTGCAATTCGATCGCCAGTTAACTAAGCCGGAACCCATTGCCGCCTGTCATGTGCCCCCTGCCATTACCGAAGAGCCAAAACTCGGTATGGACACCGCCCTGGTCGCTCATCGCCACCAATTGATGACCGATTTGCTGGTGGTTGCCGTGGCGTGCGATCAGACACGGGTGTTCAACATGGCTTACTCCGTATCGCAGGCGTCTACCACCAAGTCAGGATACGAGAAGCCGCATCACACGACGACCCACGAGGAGCCGGTGGACACCGCACTGGGATATCAGCCCACGGCATCGTGGTTTCTCCGCCGATCCATGGAGTCATGGGCGTACTTCGTGGAAGCGTTCACAAAGGTGAAGGAAGGGGACGGTACCTTGCTCGACAACACTCTTATCTATGGGTCCACGGACCACGCGTGGGCGCGGATACATTCGCTCGATGGCATCCCGGCCTTCACCGCCGGCCGCGCCGGAGGACGCATCAAGACCGGACTGCATATCGACGGCGGAGGCACGCCGGCCACCCGCGTCGGCTACACCGCCATGAGAGTCATGGGGGTGGAGGCCAATGCATGGGGAACCGGCAGCAACAAAACCACCTCTGAGCTCAGTGAGATCCTCGTATAGAGGCTGCCGTCGTTCGGCCACTGTGCAAGTGAGCGAGTGGCGGAAAAAGCATGATGAAGGAACGGGCGCCAACAATGCACATGACGGCTCAAAAGTCCGGCGCGTACAACCGCGAGAAGTGGCGCCAGGCCCTCCCCGCGTTGGTGCGCATTCTTCGGACGCGAGGCACTCCTGTGCTCAGCGCTTTGCTCGTTGTAGCCTGTAGCCCGAGTTTGGTCCATACGGGCGGCGAGGATCGTGTAGCGCCCGCACTTCCTGTCGGAATTAAAATCGAGCCGACTGAACTTGAGGGATGGGTGTTCGCAGACGCCTCCGGTCGGACGTTGTATCGCTGGCCTCAGAAAAATCTGCGCAACGGCAACGCGGGAGATCCCACAGGATCCTCATTTTGCACCAGCACCAAGACCACGGTGAATGCCGGACTCATGAGCCCATATCCGGCCGGGCTGGTATTGCCGGATCTGGACACGCGGCCGGCCTGTACGGCGGCCTGGCCCCCGGCCACGGTCCCACCCGGCTCGAAACCGATGGGCCGCTGGACGATTATTGAACGCAAGGACGGTATCAAGCAGTGGGCGTACGACGAGGCTCCGCTGTACACATCGAACCTGGATCAAAAAGCTGGCGATGTCTTCGGAGGCTCGGCGAGGTACTCAGGCGGGGACGGCCCGGCCAACCGCGAGCCGGTCGGGCCGGCGCCGGATGTGCCGCCGGGCTTTGGTGTGAAAACGACGAGTGTGGGGCGCTTGCTCGTGACAGACCGTCAGCTGTCGGTTTACGTTTTTGACCGTGATGGTTCGGACACCTCGGCCTGTGAGGGCGAATGTGCCGAGGCCTGGATCCCCATGGCTGCGCCCGCCGCGGGGCGCCCGCATGGCGAATGGACCACATTTTTGCGGGCCGATGGGACACGGCAATGGGCGTTTCGTCACAAGGCGCTGTATCGCTACGCGCTCGATCGTCATCCCTACAGCGTGGAGGGCAGTGATGTTCCCGGCTGGCACAACATCTACACGCAGCGGGCGCCCGATCCACCGGCGGGCTTTACTGTGCAAGACACCACGGCAGGACAAGTTCTCGCCGATGCGCGCGGCATGACGATCTACACGTTTCGCTGCGCCGACGACGCGGACGACCAGTTAAGCTGCGATCACCCGACCACGACGCAGATCTACCGTATCGCCTTCTGCGGCGGCGGAGATGCCGCTCGATGCGTGCGGTCGTTCCCCTATGTTCTAGCGCCGCCTGGCGCGCCGACTACGAGCCGAACCTGGCGCCCTGTTGACATCGATCCGAAGTCCGGGCGGTTTGCAGAACCGGGCCAGGAGGGCTCCGTACACGTCTGGGCATACCGCGATCGCCCCGTGTACACCTACAGTGGTGACCGGCAGCCAGGGGATGTGAACGCGGATTCGCATGGTGAATTCCGGGGCGAGCGGAACGGATTCAATGCGATCTGGGTCCGCGACGACTATTTTGGCCGCACCGGATAGCTAACCGCTTGAACGCACGCGCAACAATGTCCTCATTGCTACGACGTCCTTTCGGTCGTGCGGTATTTGCCAGTGTTGCGGCCGCCTTTGCGTGCGCAACCATGCATTGCGACGCGGCGGAAAGTGGCTCCCCAGCGCCGCCCGATGGGAAAATCGCTTACGCATTGGTGAGTTTGCATTGGGCCACCTATCAAAGCGCCGATGGGAAAGCCGAATGCCCGGACGGCTACAACGTAGGGCCCAGGGAACAGTTCAAGAAGCTCTTCCCCGATGATGGAACGGTGCGGAGCCTGTCGGAAACGGAATTGAAACGGGAGATTGAGGGGTGGTTCCCGACTCCCGCGCCGGACGGATTGGATTTTCACGAGGCCACGGGAACCACGGCGCTGGGTATGAACCTAGACGGATCGAATCATTCCAGAAACTTCAAGAGTCCCGACGGCCAGGAGGGAATTGACAACCAGTTGTATGGGGCACTGGGCTGCGTCAACAGCTATCGCGGTCCGCAAGGGGCGAACGACTTCTTTGACAACGAGGAAATCGGCAAGGATGACTACAATCGGTTGATCCTCGAAGTCTCGGGCATTGAGACCCTCGAGGAATCGAAAAATGTTACGGTCACCATTTATCGTGGCCGCGATCCGCTGCTTGCGGATGCCGGGGGCACCAGTTACCTGCCCGGTGGCTCGCAGCGCATCGATCTGCGCTGGGGGTGGCGTTTTATCCAAAGATTTCACGGCAGGATCGAGGCCGGCGTGCTCATCACAGACCCCGGCGATCTGGCATTTCCGTGGGCCACCTTTGATCTGCCCGCGGATGAATATGTTCACGACGCGCGATTTCGGATCAAACTGACTCCCACCGAGGCCGAGGGCATGATTGCCGGATACGTCGATCTTGAAACCTGGTATTTGCAGACGATGAAATCCGAATCGACCCACCATCAAAGTTACGGACAACTGTCGCCGCCATCGCTGTATAAGGCGTTTCGAAGGCTCGCCGACGCGTACCCCGATGCGAAAACCGGCGCAAATACCGCGATGTCATCCGCGCTGCGTGCGAAGTTTGTCCAGGTATTTGTACTCCCGGTGCCTGAGGGCGCGATCGAGGCGGCGCTCGCTCGACCGCGCGCGCTGCCGTACGCGGGGCCGCCGAAGTGATGGGCCTGGCACTTAGGCTAGGGACAGATGAGCGCTGCAAAGGACCACCTGGGCCCTCTGCTGGGCGCTTAGCACGCGATTAGGTGAGGGGTGTAAACCCGTCGGCGCTCCAGTCTTCACTGCCGACGCCGTGGTGGACAAAAAAGAGTCCCGCAGGATCGTATTTCGCCTTTATGGCGCGGAGTCGCGAATAATTCGATCCCCAATAATCGAACTGCCACGCGCGGTTGAAATAGTTGCTTTCTGACACGTAGGAACCCGCCGCCGGGGCAATCTTTCTCAACTCCGCCGCTGCCCGGTCAATGGCTTGGGAATCCGCATGGGCAGAGGCCATATCCATCTTTGGTCTCGCCAGACCCGGGTAAGCGGGACCTTCGCCGTCGGCGATGATCACGAGCGCGAAGGCCTCGAGCAGGGCAGGGTTGGTCGCTGTTTCCTGCGTGGCCGCAAGGGCCTCGGTGGGCGCGCCGGCCAGCCCCTTGTTGAGATGCAATCCGAACTGCTTGTGCCGACTGGCCGCGAACAGCGCATCGGACAGGACTTTTTGCCGATCCGATTGCAGCAGATGGGCGGGGAGCCACAGCGAATCATAGCCGTGCAGGTAGGCGCCCACCTGGTCCTGATCACCCTTCCACCAAGCGTGTCCGGTGACCGCTCCTTCGCGCGTGTCGTAAATCATGGAAGGATTGTCTTTGAGGTCCCACCAACTGCGGGCGGGCCATGCGCCGGTCCGGATCGGTGAGGTCATCACATAGTCGGCGGGCGATGCCTTCACCCAATCGGTGAAGGGCTGCCACAGCTTGGCCGACTGATCCTTGTCGAGGCCCTGACTCACCATCGAAATCTCGAGCGTGTTGTCGGGGCCAAATTTGAGTTGCTCGCCCCAGTGCGGATTGAAAAGATGGTCGCGATAGAAGGCGATGCAATAGGCAATCAGTCTGGCGAAAGCGACATCCGATCGGGCCTTAACCGATCCCGCGGCGAATCCCAGAAACTGTGGCAGATCGTGTGTGCGCAGCGAGAGCCGGGTGAGGACACCGAAAGTGCCGCCGCCCCCGCCCTTGACTGCCCAGAAAAGGTCCGGGTTGGTGTACGCGTTCGCGATGCACACGCGTCCATCGGCGGTGACGATCTCCGCTTCCAGCAGGCCCGCGGCCGCCGTGCCAAAGGCCTTCGAGAACGAGCCAAACCCGCCGCTCTGAACCAATCCGGCCACGCCGACCGAAGTGCATCCGCCGCCCTGAACGTAGCGGCCACCGGCCGTTGTGACCGCATTGTATAGATCCATCCACACCGCACCTGCCTCACTGCTGACTGCCGGGACGGGGGCGAGCCGGCCCTCGCATCCCTGACCCACAAAAGCGTCGTGCAACGTGACCTTGTTCATTGCTCGTGTCCAGATCAGCAGGGAATCGGGGGCGTTGGAAGTCCCCAGATAGCTGTGTCCGCCGCCCTTGAGCACGAGCCGCAGATTATTTTCACTCGCGAAGGCCACCGCGGCAGCAACATCGGCGGCGTGCCTCGCTCGGATAGCGAAAGCGCTGGGCGCCGGGGTCCAGGCATCCAGCCAGCCGGAAACCTGGGTGCCACCGGGCTGATCCCCGACCCAATAGGGGTTACGAATGTTTTGGAGCGCTTCGCGGCAGGCGGCCCCGCCTGAATCGGTGACACACGATTCGAAGAGGGCGTGTACCGGGACCAGATTACCGCCCACGGCGCTCTTGAGGCGCTCCCAAGCCGCAGGTGGCGGCCACGCCGAATCGGAGGGCCGTACGCGCGGCACTTTCGGGCGCGGCGCGAGGGGTGCTGCGGAACGGGCGACGTGCGCGGTCCATCCAGCGGCGGTGAATGGCAGCAGGCCAAGCCCTTGGAGCAGGGTTCTTCTTTTCATTGGTTCGAGCGTAAGAGGTAAGAACCTTAAGGCGGTCCCGATTACCTTATCGCCGAATGCTTGTAAAAACCACTGCTGCCCGTTTCCGGCCTGCGGGTCAGTTAAGCCTTAAGGCAGTGTCGGTGTTCTTGGTGCGCGTTCTTTTTCGTCAACCGATAGCCGATGCAACGTCCGCGGGGAGTTGACCCCAAATCGCGTGGCTGCCACACGGCGCTCCAAGAGGCGCATCGCCCGCGTACGCCGTGTGGTGGCAGGCCACGCCCAGATCGAGAAGGCCATTCGGGCCTTGTCGAAAGGGTTGAATCCAAGTGTCCTCATGACCGCTCCTGGCGCGTTTCCTAAGCGGCCTAGGCGTTCAGGGCAACGTCGTACCCGCCGTGCTCAGTCGAATTATTGGCCGTAGCCGTGCCTGCGGACACTATGTACATCTGGCCCACCGTGATGAGAAGGGCGGCCAAGAATCCAAGTCCTTTATGCGTGTTCATGTCAGTTCTCCTGAATGGGTTAAGTGTTTCGCTTCCGTAGTCACCCAACCCCGTATCGTGCCTAAAGTTTCACGAGTTCGACGTGAGGACTACCGTGGGACCGATTCTGGGCAAGAGGTGGTGGAGCAGCAAATGCTAGAAGTGATGGGACCATCAGCAAAACTTAAGAATGATCGCGCTGGGACACAGCTGCTTGTTCCACGTCCGCAGGAGGTTGTCTCTCGGCATCCCCCGCGTGGGCGGCTATCGCAATTAATAACGCCAAGCGCCAGAAAGTCAGGCAGACCGGGGCGCTGTTGTTCTACTAGCGTTGTATTTCTTAAGGTTTGGGGGTCGATCTGTGCTGCGCGCTTACCCCCATCTGCACGAAATAATACTGCTCTACTTCGTCACCACGATCGGCATGACGGTTGCCTTCCTATTGGCCCGTGCGCAAGGGCGCGAGTATCGCCGGCTTCCGCTCCTCGCATTGATGACGTCTTTTCTAGCCGCTGTGCTTTTAACCATTCTCCGAACCGTGTGGCTTCCCCGAGTCGGATCGCGCCCCGGCCCCCAGTTAATAGTTCACTCAGGACGCTTCTTTTTCGCCGTGATGGGATGTGTGATTGGGTTTGCGGCGGCGGGGCGACGCCGCGAGGCAACACTCAAGCGTGGGACCGAGATCCGCCAGACGCCGCCGATGGCAAGATTTGCGATCGGCGCCAGCCGGCGCAACGCGATTTCCTTGGCTGGCATGACCCTCACCGCGCTGGACGAGACCAAGCATTTCAAGCTGATTGGGACCACAGGTACCGGAAAGTCAACGGCCATCCGGGAAATTCTTCAGTCCGCGCTCGATCGGGGCGATCGCGCGATCATCGCCGACCCCGACGGCGGCTATCTCGATCGTTTTTTTTCGGCCGCCCGAGGCGATCTGATCCTCAATCCGTTCGATAAGCGATCCAGGAGCTGGGACTTATTCTCAGAGCTCACCGAGGAGTTCGACGTCGAACAACTCGCGCGTGCGCTGATCCCCGACACGGAGGGCGAGGATCGCTCCTGGCGCGGCTACGCGAGAACCTTCTTTACAGCGGTGACGCAGCAATTGTGGGCGCTGGCAAGGACGGGCAGGCACACGATCACTTTAGGTGAGCTCTACCGGGTGCTCACCATGGCCTCGCATGAAGAGCTCAAGATCCTGGTGCAGCACACTCCCGCCCAATCGTTCCTTGAGAATGGCAACGAGCGGATGTTCGGGTCCATCCGGTCCGTGGCCGCCAGCAGCATTGCCGCTCTGGCGTACGTCGCCCGACAGCAAGGGCCGCCGTTAAGTCTTCGCCATTGGATCAGGAGCCCGCCGGGACACCGGGTACTGTTCTTGCCATATTCCGCCACGCAGATCGCCGCACTTCGATCGTTGATCTCAGCGTGGCTTCGCCTGTCAATATTCGAAACCATGTCGGGACCCGACCGCGACCAACGACTGTGGTTCATCATCGATGAACTCGACGCCCTGGGTACTATCGACGGCCTAAAAGATGCGCTCGCGCGGCTGCGTAAATTCGGCGGCCGCTGTGTATTGGGATTCCAGTCCATCGCGCAGGTGTCGGACACCTATGGGCAGGGCGAAGCGCAGACTATTGTTGAAAACTGCGGCAACACCCTGGTGTTGCGCTGCTCTGCCAGCGAGCAAGGCGGAACGGCGCGGTTTGCGAGCAGGCTGATCGGCGAACGGGAGGTGGTAAGACCGCACGAGTCACGATCTCGCGGGCCTGGTGAATGGCGTTATTCGCGCTCGTACAGTGACCAGCACGTAACAGAGGCTGCCGTGCTGCCGAGCGAAATCGAGCAGCTTCCTGACCTGGCGGGTTACGTAAAGCTTGCCAGTTCGTCATCCTGGTGCCGGGTGAACTTGCGTCGACGCTAAACGCAGCTTTCCCGAATAGGCGTCCCGAAAAGGGCCTCAGTGTGCGCAGTTCATCCAGCAAAATGAACACATCGCTGCGCTGGCTGTCCATTTCAATCTATTGGGGCGCCGTAACGCCGCCAAGCGGGCAACCGGTCCGCGGGTTTTGTTGTAATTCGAGTAATTACGATTCCCATGAGCCGCCTGACCGCGGCAGGAGAAAGGTTCATGAATGATGTCCGACGTACTTCTAACGCCCGCGGACCCATTATCGCGTGCGGGATCGCACTCCTTTGTGCAGCAGGCAGCGTATTGGCGGACGAGCCAGAACAGGCCACAAGAGCAGCGCCCACGAAAGAGCAGCGTGAAAAGATGGCCGTTGAGCACGAGCAAATTGCCGCGTGTTTACGGTCGGATCGAGTAATCGACGAGTGTCATAAGGAAATGATGCAACACCATATGATGCATCACCATCCGAGCACTGCTCAGGCCACCGCGCAACCCGAGCAAAAGTAAGGCGGGCTCTGAGCGCCATAGGGTCCCGCTGGGGCAGGTCCCTGTGGCCTGGCGCGCGTTTAACAGCGCCAGTTACCTTGCCAAGTCACTGGATATTCGATCGCGCAAGGGACACGAGATGTTGCCGCGGAAAGCGCGCGCCGTTCGCACTGATCATCACTATTCTCATAAGATGACACAGGGCCCTGAGATTCAGCGCCTAAGAAGCGCGAGCGAGGGTCGATCATCGGGCCCGTACGCACAACCCGGTGCCGTTTTTCGATCAGTCCGGCATTCTTTTCTGCGCCGTCCCACTAGAAACAGCCCCTCGCCAAATACAGAGAATCTGTAGTCAGATGTCCGTCCTCAAAATGCACGGCGCCCAAGGGCGCCTCCGAAGGGGCGATGACGATTACACTGGCTACATTGATCGCGACCTGCGCCCCGCTCGTGCATCCCACGACGCTTAGGGCGTTGATTGAAGTCGAATCCAATGGTAATCCATACGCCGTCAGCATCAATCATCCCCAGGCTCTGAAAGATCGTGGTATTGAGCTGCCGGCCGTTGCCCAGCCGCACTCTAAGCGCGAAGCGCTGGAGCTGACTCGGAGCCTTCTCTCCCGGGGGCTCCGAGCCAGCGTCGGCCTGGCGCAGATTAATGTCGATCAATTGGCGGAAGAACGTCTTCGCATTGCGGACTTATTCAATCCCTGCGCCAATCTTGCGGTAGCCCAGCGCGTGCTGCTGGACTGCGCGGCGCACCAACCACGGCACGTTGTGCTTAGTGCAGCCCTGAGGCTGCGTCGAACGCTCATTTGCTACAACACCGGGAACTACGCCACCGGCTTGCGCAACCATTATGTTTTCAACATCACGCGCGCTGCCATGCGAATCTTTTACCGAGGTTTTTCGTCAACCCGGAGGCCAGCGTGATTTGGCGCGGCCGGCATGCCCAAGCCCTCTGTAGCGTGGGCTCGGCGTGTCTATTGTGGTCGACCCTTGCGCTCGCTCAGGCGTCGCCCTTTCAAACCGGCGCGACGGCTTTGGAGACGAACCTGCTCGCGATCCTGACCCCGGTCGCGGTAATTCTGGTGATCGGGCTAGGAGTCATGGCAATGGCGAATAGGATCGCCTGGGGGTGGTGCATCGGTGCGATCGCCGGAATCGCGATCAGCTTTGGTGCTCCGCAAATCGTCGGGTGGATTCGTTCGATGTTTGGCGTCTAAAGGACTTAAGCCGTGGCTACCCCTGCTCGTTGTCTCACGATCGACCCGTTGTTTGTGGGCGCCACCCGCCCACCCATGCGATGGGGTGTCACCTACACAGCGCTGCTGGTCAATCTGGTGGTCACGATGGAGGCGTTCCTACTGACACGCAATCTGCTGACACTGGGCCTCGCGTTGCCCATCCATGCCATCAGCGCTGCACTTTGCCTTCGCGATGCCCGCATTTTCGACCTTTTGTTCCTCTGGATGCGTACGCACGCACCCGCCGTGTTGGCCAATGGGAGGACATGGAAGGCCGCCGGCTATTCGCCACTTCCCGTGGTGCTGCCCAATGCCCGCGGCCGCCGTCGGGTTGCGATAGCGGCACTCTGGATCTGATGATGGGCGCCGCGTTACGTCGGTTGGTGCAAACGGAGAAACTCCTCTCCGAGCATATTCCCTATGCCGCGCAACTTACCGACGCGGTTGTGCGTACTCGAGAAGGGGACTACGTCCAAACATTCCGTTTGAGCGGGGTGTCATTTGAATCCGCGGATGATCGTGAGCTCAACGATTGGCACGAACGCCTCAACGTGCTTTGGCGAAACATTGCGAGTCCGCAGGTCGCCCTTTGGACGCACCTGATCCGTCGGCGCGAGAATGTCTACCCCGAAGGGGATTTCGCGCCGGGATTCGCCCGCGAACTCAATCAAAAGTATCGCCAGCGCCTCAAACACGAAACCCTGATGGTAAACGACCTGTATCTAACCCTTGTATTCAGGCCCCTTCGAATGGCGACACGGGTTCTGACCACTCGCTTACCGCGTCGCGCCGATCGAGGCCATGAGGCGGCCGCGCGCGCTGTGGCGCTCGAGTCCACCGCGAAGGTCGCCTCGCTCCTTTGCGCAGCGCTCGCTCGCTACGAGCCAGTTCCGTTGTCCGTAAGACCCCTCGGTGCGCGGGGCCTTTGCTCCGAGACCCTCGAGTTTTATTCGTTTTTGATCAATGGCGAGCGCGGTCAAGTTCCGCTCCCGCGTGGGCCCCTGTACGAGAGCCTGGGCACTTCGCGGTTATTGTTCGGCCGGGAACTCATCGAGTATCGGACAGCGAACCGAACACAGTTCGGCGCGATGCTGGGCATCAAGGAATACCCGGCGCATACCGTGCCGGGCGCGCTCAATGCGCTGCTCACGACCCCATTTCCGCTGATACTCACCCAATCCTTCGCCTTCTTGAGCAAGCCGGCTGCCCAAGCCTTGCTGCAGCATCAGAACGTTCGGCTAGCGAACGCAGGCGACTTTGCGCACTCCCAAGCGGCCGCACTTCACGACGCGCTCGATGCGCTCACCAGCAATCACTTTGCCATGGGTGAGCATCACCTTTCGCTGCAGGTTCTGTCGGATCCTGTCCCGGTGGCCAATGAATCCGGCCCAGGCGCCGTCCTAGAGGGATTGGGCGAGCGCCTGAGCCTCGCCCGCGCGTTGTTGGCCGAGACCGGAATGACGATCGCGCGCGAGGATTTAGCTTTGGAAGCCGCGTATTGGGCCCAGTTGCCCGGGCATTTTCCTATGCGCCCCCGGCGCGCGCCGATCACGAGCCGAAATTTTGCCGCGCTGAGCCCGTGGCACAACTATCCGAAAGGGCGCGCCCACGACAATTATTGGGGCGAAGCCCTTACCGTTTTTAAAACCTCGGCCGGATCGCCGTTTTTCTTTTCGCTCCATGCCAGCGATCCGTCCAACGCCCAGGCGCCGCGGGACATCGGACACACGTTCCTGTGCGGGCCCACCGGCTCGGGCAAGACGGTTTTGATCGGCTTCTTGATCGCCATGCTAACCAAGCAGAACGCCACCCAGGTGGTATTTGACAAGGACCGGGGGCTCGAGCTCCTGGTTCGCGCACTCGGAGGCACCTATCTGCCACTTCGGAATGGGCAGGTCACGGGATTTAACCCACTGCAGCTGGAGCCGAGCCCGGCGAACACCGAGTTCCTGAAGGGCTGGCTCCGTTCTCTGTGCTCTCGCGCGAAACCGCCTACGGCACGCGAAGGCGCTGACCTCGATCACGCACTGAGCGGGACCTTGGCGCTCGAACCTGGTGCGCGGAGACTCTCGCGGCTCATCGAATTCTTGGACCCTACAGACCCAGAGGGCATTTATGCGAGGCTCGCACCGTGGTGCGCCAGCGCCCAGGGTGCCTATTCGTGGGCGTTCGACAATGCGAAAGACGCGATCACGCCGCTCCTAGCCGGTACCGCCGTGCTGGGTTTTGATGTCACAGAGTTCCTGGATCACCCACAGCTGCGCACGCCCGTCACACTGTACCTGTTCCATCTGGTCCGCCAACTTGCGGACGGTCGCCGGTTCGTATGCTGGATGGATGAGTTCTGGCGCATGCTGGACGATCCCGTCTTTGAGCAGTTTGCCAAGGACGGTCCCAAGACCTGGCGGAAACTCAACGCGGTCATGTGCCTCTCGACCCAAAGCGCCAGTGACGTTTTGGCCAGCCCCTTGAGTCGCACAATCGTTGAACAAACGCCCACGAAGATCTTTTTTCCGAACCCGGCCGGCTCAGCGACCGAGTTCGCCGAGGGTTTTGGGCTCTCGGCGCGGGAAGTGCGCTTGATCTGTGAACAGCTCGAGCCCGGCTCGCGTCGCTTTCTCGTGCGCCAGTCCCAGCACAGTGTCGTGTGCGAGTTGGACCTGAAGGGATTCGAGGCCGAACTCGCCGTGATTTCGGCCCGGGCCACGACCCTCGCCGAAGTGGGCACTCTCATTCGCGCCACGGGGGCCGATCCGAAGCATTGGCTTCCAGTCTTTAAGAGCGCTCACGAAAGCGTTACGCCTCTGGCATAAGCCCGCAAGTTAAGGAGATCCTCATGCGCCACTGTCGCCACCCCAGCACCTTCCCGGTCCTAGCTCTCTGCATCGCGTGGGCTAGCCTTGGTGCGAGTCCCGCGGCCGCGATCATCCCGGTCACGGATGCAGCCGCGCTCGTGCAACTCCTCTCGCAGCTGCAGACGATGGGGGAAGAACTGCAAACGGCACGCGACCAGCTGACTCAAGCGCAGAGCGCGCTGCAGTCCATGAGTGGCCCACGCGGCATGGAAAATCTGCTCAGCAACACCAATCGCAACTATTTACCCAGCGACTGGACGCAACTGGCGGCGGCACTCAATCATTCGGGAAGCGCCTACGGCGCACTGGCGCGGGAAGTGCAGGGGCTCATTCGTCAGAACAGTGTGCTGACCGATGCCGAACTCTCATCCTTGCCCCCCGCGCTGCGTGAATTGGTCAATGCCGGCCGCCAGAATGCGGCGGCACTGCAGGCGCTTTCCCGCCAGGCACTCGCCAACACCAGCCAGCAATTTGCCGGGCTGGAACAGCTGATCGGGGCGATTGGGACCGCAACGGATCAGAAGGCCATACTGGATCTGCAGGCTCGAATTGGGGCGGAATCCGCAATGCTGGAAAACGAAGCCTCCAAGCTGCAGACCCTGTACCGAATCACCGACGCGGCGGAGCGCGCCCGGACCCAACGTGTCCAGGAGTACGCCTACGCCGGCATCGGCTCGCTGCGGGCTCTCCCCGCCATGGGTCTTTAACCCAAGTGGGGCATGGAATGGGGTTCTTCGCCGAATTTTCCGCGTGGCTAAACAATTTGCTTAGCACGTATGTTTCTGAGCAGACCACCCGCGTGGCTGCGGCAATCGAACCTGCAATGGTCGTGCTGACCGGAGTCTACGTGATGGTGTGGGGTGTCTGTCAGGCCACCGGCCAGATCGATGAACCGTTACTGGCAGGTATCAAACGCATCGCTCGGATTACGGTGGTCTTTGCAATCGGGCTGCACCTGTGGCTGTACCAGGAGCTCATCGTCGATACGTTCTTTACGGCCCCGAATTCCTTGGCGGCCGCGATGATTGGGGCCCCCGATTCGGTCACGATCGTGGACCAGGTGATCTACCAAGGGGGTGATGCGGCCGCGGCACTGATCCAGAAGGGGGGAGTGTTTAATAACAATTTGTCCTATTTCATCGCTGGGTTTGTGGTCTACCTGTTGGTCGGAATTGCCTCGATCTACAGCATATTTCTGCTCTCGCTGGCAAAAGTTGCGCTCTCGATCCTTCTCGCGTTGGGCCCGCTTTATATTGCCGCACTGCTTTTTGACGGCTCGCGCCGTTTCTTTCAGGCCTGGATTGCGCAACTTGCCAATTTTGCCCTGATCGCCGTGCTGGTGAGCCTGGTCGTCGGCTTGTTCATGCATTTGCTGACCACCGTCACCGCACAGGCGGCGGCGCTGGGCACCGCCATTGGCATCGCTGAGGGCGTAAGAGTCTGTTTCGCGGCCGGGCTCATCTTCCTGATTCTTCGCCAGGTGATGCCGATGGCCTCGGGGCTGGCGAGCGGGATGGCTCTGAGCACACACCACGTGGTAAGTCGAAGTGTCCAATGGATTTCTGCCAAACCGCTGTCCCGGCTCACCTCGCCGCGTGGATAAGGCGATGCGTAATCTTTTGCAGTCCCCCAAGCCAATCGCGGCGTTGGCGCTAATTATCGTTATGGCGTGCACAGGCTGTGCCGACACCGCATCACTCTGCGAGACCCGATTGGTTCCCATCAATCTGGATACCATCCCGGCCGGGCCGCCCGAAGACAGGGTGAGTCGTCCATGAACTCGGACGCCCATCTGGCCGAATATCTCATCGAGGCGACCTCGTGGGACGCCGACCGCCGCACTCAAGAGAACCGTTCCCGCCGGACCGCATGGGTCATTGCCAGTGTGGCGGTGTTCACCGCATCTATAGCCATCACGGCAATACTGCTCATGCTCCCATTGAAGCGCGTGGAGCCTTACGTCATTCGAGTGGACAACTCCACCGGGATTGTCGATGTCGTACCCATCTACGCGGGCACCGGCTCCGCCCCTGAGGTGCTCACGCGCTACCTGCTCACCCATTACATCGGCACTTGCGAACGATTCAACCTGGGTACCGCCGAAGAGGACTACAACGAGTGCGGGGCTTTTCACTCGCCGCAACGCAATCAGCAGTGGGCCGCCCTATGGGCGAGTGGCAATCCCGAGTCGCCACTCAATAAATTCAAGGATGGCACTACGGTGCATGTCAACGTGCAATCGGTGAGCTTTTTTGAGCGCGCCTCGGGCGGGACCGATGTGGCTCAGGTCCGATTCATTAAGGCTACGCGCGCTGGTGGTACGGGTCCCGAAGCGCTCACGCACTGGATTGCTACCGTGCACTACGCGTACGGAAAATCGCCCACCGATCTTAAGACTCGCCAATGGAACCCGCTGGGGTTTCGAATTCTCGATATTCAAACGGAGCCCGAGCTGATTGAGTCCCCCGCATCGGGCGTTCTGGCCGGATCCCGACCGTGAAGTTCGCCGCCTTAGCAATGATCGGGCTTGCCCTGCCAATACCCATAGTAACGCTGGGCGCAGGTGTCACCAGCGCCGAGACCACAGCCACGTTTGCAACGTTTGATGATCCCCGGGTCCGGGACGTGCCTTACAGTCCGAACGCGGTCTATCACCTGAGCGGGCGCATCGGCTACCAGATTGACATCGAGTTCGAGCCCGGAGAGCGCTACATCGGGTTGGCCGCCGGCGATGCGAACGGTGTCAGCTTCGAGGCCCAGGACAATCACGTCTTTATCAAGCCTAAAGCCGCCGGTGTCATCACAAACCTGACCATCCTGACCGATCGTCGTCCCTATTACTTTGACTACGCTGTGAGTCCGAATCGGGCGGCGGTCACATCGGCCTCGGACACGCTCTACGCGCTGCGTTTCAGGTACCCAACGGACGCCGCTCAGCAAGCGGCAAATCATAAAGGCGCTCAACGTCTTGACCAGGCACTCGATGGTGCCGTCCGGTCGATAAATCGCAAATACGGCTACTGCGGGTCGCGGTATCTGCAACCTGCGGCCGCATTCGACGACGGAGTTCGCACGCACCTGGCCTTTCCAGCCCGCGTCGAGTTCCCGGCCGTTTATGTTCAAAATGACGACAAATCCGAGTCGCTGGTCAATTTCACCGTGACGCCCGATGGTTTGACGATTCACCGCATTGCACGCCGCTTTATGTTAAGGCGCGGCGCGCTTTTAGGTTGCGTGGTCAACCAGGCATTTGATGGGTCCGGCGGGCGACTGCCCACCGGCACGGTGTCGACGGATGTCCGGCGCGATACTCCGTCTGCGAAACCTTAAGCACCATCATGCCAAGGCCAGGGTTTCTGCATCGTTTCCTCTCCCGCTTGGGAGCAGGACGGAAGTTGCCCGCGGCCGGGAATGAAGAGGAATTAGGTGGATCCTCATTGGTGCCAGGACGCGATGCAGCCGCAGAAGCGTGGTTCAGCCCGGTGCACACGACGATTTTGAGCACGCCTGGAGTCCTTGGATGTTCCGCACTCCTGGTGGCCATCGGGGGATGGTATTGGGTTCACGCCTACGGCGGTGCTCACACCATCGTGCGAGGCCCGGGTTCAACTACGGCCGAGCTGAGCGACAGCCCATTACCCCCTTTGCAACCGGCCAAAGCCACCGGGCACGAGAACAGGGGGACGGACGCCCATCGCTACGCCATCGCGGACATCCTAAATCCTGACGATGCGGCGGCACACGGCACCCCAGACGACAATGTGCAGGATCGTAACGCGCTGACCGCACTGTCCAACCCAGGGATGCAGACGCGGGACTCCTCCCGGCCAACTCCAGAGGCCAGGCGTCTCGATGGCGTGGTCTTTAACCGGTCAACTTATCGGCTAACCGAAACACTTCCCGCTCGTACCGACTCGGGCCTGAGGACCGGGAGCACTAGTGAAGGTGAAGGTGCAGGTGTCGACGCGAACGCGGTCGATCGACTGCTCCGGACGGATGTCACGCCCTCCACCTCGGCGGCGGTGCTCCCAACGCAGCGCCTCTTACTTCCCAAGGGGGCCTTTCTGGATTGCACTCTGGAGACGGCTATTGACTCGACGCTTCCAGGGCTCACCACGTGCATTACCGCGTTCGATACCTTCAGCGCTGACGGCACCGTGGTGTTGCTGGAACGAGGCACCAAGCTGATCGGGGAAATGCGCAGTCAGGTGCAACAAGGCACGGCCCGCGTGTTCGTGCTTTGGACCGAGGCCCGAACCCCGAATGGGATCGTCGTCGCACTGGCGTCCCCCGGTACGGACGAGTTGGGTCGCTCGGGTCTTCCCGGCACGGTGGACCGGCATTTCGCCGACCGCTTTGGGGCGGCCATCCTGGTGTCGATGATTGGTGGTGCGATCCAAAGCGTGGTCAACCGCTCGCAGCAGCAAGGGGGTGGCACGCTCATACTCAATCCCAGCGGAGCCGGTGACGTGGCCACCGAAATTCTCCGCAGCACCCTCAGTATTCCGCCCACCGTTCGCATACCTCAGGGCGAGCGCATCGAGGTGTTGGTCGCGCGCGACCTGGATTTTCGCAGTGTCTACAGCCTGCACACGCGCTGATCGGCCGCTGTCCAGGACACTGAAGTCTGTCGACGCGTGAGTTCAGTCGCCGCTCGGCGGACTCCGGATGCCGTACCCACCGACACGCCAATTTCTAATGTTACCGAGGCCGAACATTCCGCTCTGACCCTGACGCTGGTGCCGCTGCGCCACCTTCTGGATGATGCGGAGCTCACGGAGTTGTGCATCAATCGGCCGGGTGAAGCCTATATTGAGCGAAGCACGGGCTGGGAACGCGTGCCGCTTGCGTGCGCGAGCTTTGAGTGGTGCCTGAGATTGGCCAAGCTCATTGCCAACTCAACGCGCCAGAAGATCGACGCCCAGTCCCCGCTCCTGTCAGCGACGCTCCCCAGCGGTGAGCGCGCGCAGGTTGTGCTGCCTCCGGCCACCACGCCCGGGACAGTCGCTATCACAATACGCCGCCCCGCCAACCAAGTGTGGACGCTTGAGGAACTCAACGCCAAGTGCATCTTCGCGCGCGCGCACATCGGCATAGGCAATGCCGGCTCACCTGATCCTGGGGAAGTAGAGCTCGCCACACTCCTGGCGAAACCCGACCCTATCGAATTCCTCAGATTGGCGGTACGCGCCCGGAAAAACATACTGGTCTCCGGTCCCACCGGCTGCGGAAAGACCACCCTGGCCAAGGCCTTGATACTGGAAATTCCTTCTGACGAGCGTCTGATCACGATCGAGGATGCTCGCGAGCTCATCCTCGACCATCACCCGAATCACGTTCGGCTCTACTACAGCAAGGACGGGCAAGGCCAATCACAGGTCTCTCCCAAGCAGCTCTTACAAGCGTGCCTACGGATGCGTCCGGACAGGATCCTGCTGGCCGAACTGCGTGGCGAGGAGGCGTTTGACTATCTCCGCAACGTCAATTCCGGCCACCCGGGATCCATCACCAGTATCCACGCCTCGAGCTGTGACCTCGCCTTCGAGCAACTTGTACTTCTCATCAAGGAATCGAATGCAGGCCAGGGGATGAACAGATCGGATATCCTGTCGTTGGTGCATCAGGCGGTCGATGTGGTCATTCAAGTCGGGATGCTCGATCACAAAAGATGCGTCCGGGAAATCCGATACTGCGGGCATTAGCCATGCTGCAGGCGGGAGCCGCCACAGTGATGACACTGCGCAGCGCCTCGCCTCTTGGGCAATGTAAGGGCCGCACCGAACGCGTTCGGCCAAGAGGTAACCAAAGAGGGAATCTCATCGTGGATTGCGGCCGTTATTTGGGAAATGCGCCGCCGCGCCGGGTCGGGCCACGACCAACCTACGGGGATCGGAAATACCTGTTGAATTACACTGCGTGGTTGGGACGATGAGTTTGCGCTTCGCTCCGGGGCACTTCTATGGTGGCACCCGACTGTCTTTCTCTAGCCACGAGATCACGGTCACCCACCGTGTCGCCGATCGCACGCCGGAGCAAGTCGTCTCTCACACCCATACCGACGCGC